>NZ_JAFBIQ010000001.1 GCF_021531315.1 Oscillibacter valericigenes
TCTCTTATATCATCCAAGCTGAACGAACGCGGCAGAGAGGTTGTAACCGTTTCAAACTCGCCGTTGTCCAGCAGAAAACGGCAAACGCGGAGTTTCATCGGATAGGGCGATGGGAAGTCCCAGCGTCCGCGCCGCGTCTTGGAGCCTGCCTTGCTTTTCTTCGGCACTTGCAGAAAGACATAACCGCTTTTCTTGTCCGCGTTGGTCTGCGTGGTAGTGATGGTAAAGCTGATGTCGCAATCCAGTTCGCACAAGGGCAGCTTCGCCACCTCGCGCATGGCAGAGCGGC
The DNA here is from genome assembly GCF_021531315.1 of Oscillibacter valericigenes. Lineage (GTDB taxonomy): Bacteria > Bacillota > Clostridia > Oscillospirales > Oscillospiraceae > Hominicoprocola. The sequence continues at coordinate 290 of NZ_JAFBIQ010000001.1, forward strand.
TTTGCTTGATGCGAATGAGAAAATCTGTGTTCGGTTTTTCAAGAATATGCGCTATGAGATTGTAGCTTTCAAAACCTCTATCGGCTATTATCAGCGTTTTTTGCGCGAATGTGTTGCGTTTCAGCATTTCAACCAACGCGCTGATTTCATCTTTCTTTGGCTCCGGTTGAATGATGACATCGGCAAAGGTACGGTTGAGAATGTCATAAAGCGGCGTGACATGAAGTTGATTTACGCCGTTTGGAATACCGTCATTCTGAACGAAGGAGGGCGATTTTGAGTTACGCGGCAGATTGACCGCCGTTCCGTCAACCGCCAGCAATTTATAGCCACGAAATAGGTCGCCATCGGTGCAGGACGAATTGAAGTTCTCGAAAACAGAACGGAACACTTCGGGCGGGATTTGAGCGCGGCGCTGCGTGACCGCAGACGCGGTGACTTTAATACCTGCATCGTGCAAAATCTTAGCTAAACTACCGCCCTCTGCGCTAATCAAAAGGCGTATGACGGTTTCCGCTGTCAGCGTGCTCTTGCGGGAAAAACTCTTGCCCCCGATGCGCTGTGCGGCGGCTCTAATTGCGGCGTTGAGTGCCACGCGAATAGATTGTATTGACATGAGAGTGCCTCCGAACGAAAATTCGCCGGATGAAAGAAGAAAACACCAAACGCACGCCTATAACAGGGCGTGTACGCTTGATGTTCAAAATGCTCGCTACTTTTCCTTTGGCTGTGTGTTTATTCTCTCAAATTCAGGCTAACTCTCAAACAAAAGCAATCAAAAACTTCTAAAATTCAATCAATTTCGGCTAAACTCTCACATTTTGGCTGTCTCACATACTGCTTGCGAACACCGTTCACCACGGCGTTAATATAAGGATAGCTGGAATTTCTAAAAATGTCAACAGAACACAGTAGTTTTTTACAAACGGTTCACAAAAGATAATCGGCTTAACAGAATGAGTGAAAAACGGCGCGACTGTTAAGGAGCGGAAACTCTCTTCCCGCTCCCCAACAGCCGTGCTTTCAGCTTAACTTAATGACATTGGGCGATGCCCTGCGCTTTTTCAATGCCTTTTCGCCTTTGCAGACAGCGACCTCACGCGAATGGCAAGCACGGCGACCCCGCGCGCCTGCTCTTCGGTGAAGCGGTCCTCGCGCCCCGCCATGTGGCGCATGAGTGCGGAGAGGCCGTCAAGCTTTTCCTCGCCCTCAAGGAATTCTGCCGTGCCGCTTCCGGTGACCGAGGCGTAGTAATAGCCGTACCCGCAGGCGCGGTCGGCGGTCTCCAGCTCGCCGCGGCAATCCAGCTCAAAGGCGACGCGCGGATCGCGCCGCAGCAGATCTATCTTGCGCCCCTCCTTTGCGCTGTGGCAGTAAAAGGTGAACGCACCGACCTCAAAGCGGCAGCCGAAATTGAGCGGAACAATGTAGGGAAGGCCCTGTTCGTCAAGCATAGCAAGCCAAATAACTTTACAATCGTTGATGATGGAGAGGATCTCACTGCTGTCGGTGATCTCGCGGTCGCTTCTGCGCATAACGCTGCCTCCTTGCTGCAAGCCGGATACTCCGGCTCTTTTTCTGCCATTATCATACAATGCCGGTGGAAAAAGTGCAAACGAAAAATGACAGGATGGGAAAAAAGAAACGGAAATGGAGCCTCCCTTCGACAAAAAGAGCGCGGCGGACAGGCTATACTTGGGAAAGCACAGAGGTGCAGAACGAGCATGAGGAGGTCGGGATATGGAGGTTCTGACAAGAACAAATGGAAGAGAGCTGACACTAAAAATCAGCGGTGAGCTGGATCACCACGGTGCGCATGGCGCGATGCAGCAGATCGACCACGCGCTGGACGCGGCGCTGCCGCTGAGCATGACACTGGACCTGTCCGGCGTGTCCTTCATGGACTCGTCCGGCATTGCTGTGGTGCTGCGCGCGCATCGGCGCATGGCGGCGCTCGGCGGTAATTTGGTCGTCACCGGTGTGCCGGCACAGGCAAAAAAGGTGTTCGACGCGGCAGGCGTGCCGCGCCTCGTCACGATACAATAAGGAGGAAGACCATGAAAAAGAGCAGCAACTACATAAAGCTGGAATTTCTCAGCCGCAGCGCGAACGAGGGCTTTGCCCGCAGCGCGGTCGCAGCTTTCGCGTCGCAGCTCGATCCGACGCTCGATGAGCTCGGCGACATCAAAACGGCAGCGAGCGAGGCGGTGACGAACGCCATCGTCCACGCCTATCCCGACACGCTTGGAAAGATCGTCGTGCGCGTGCGCCTGCTTGACGGCGGCGTACTGGAGATCGCGGTGCATGACTGGGGGCGCGGCATTGCGGATGTGGAGAAGGCGCGCGAGCCACTCTTTACGACCGGCGGCGAGGAGCGCAGCGGCATGGGTTTCACCATCATGGAGAGCTTTATGGACACGCTTCGCGTCCGATCCCGCCCGGACAAGGGGACGGTCGTGACCATGCGAAAGAAAATCGCACAGCGCATGAACCACATATGAGCGCAGCGGAAACCTTTGCCCTGCTGGAGGCAGCGCAAAGCGGCGACGAGGTCGCCGGCGAGCGGATGCTGCGCGAAAATAACGGGCTCATCTGGAGCGTCGTGCGCCGTTACAACGGGCGCGGCGTGGACACAGATGACCTTTATCAGCTTGGATGCATTGGATTTCTAAAGGCTGTTAAGGGATTTGACCTTACATATGGAACACAGTTCTCCACCTACGCTGTGCCGAAGATCGCGGGCGAGATCCGACGCTTTCTGCGCGATGACGGCGCGGTGAAGGTCAGCCGGACTTTGCGCGAGCGGTCACAGAGCATCTATGGCGCGCGGGAAAGGCTGCGCGTGCAGCTTGGGCGCGAGCCGGTGCTCTCCGAGCTCGCGGAGGAGACCGGATTGAGCGTCGAGGAGATCGCGGACGCCGACCTCGCCTCTGCCGCACCGGAGTCCTTCCAGCAGGAGCTGGGCGACGGCGTGACGCTTGAAACGCTCTTCGGAACGGAGAGCCCGGAGGAAGGTATGATCGAGCGACTTACCCTGCGCACGGCGGTCGATGCGCTGCCGGAGAAGGAACGCATGACCATTCTGCTGCGCTTTTTCAAGGCGCTGACGCAGGAGCAGGCGGCGCGGGTGCTGGGCGTATCGCAGGTGCAGGTGTCGCGGCTGGAGCGTCGGGCACTGCAAAAGCTGCGTGCTGCGATGGCGACAGAGGCATAGTGTCCGGCTCAGACTGAAATTCCGTCAGCAGCGGCCAATAGCGCTTGGGCATGTGGCTCATGCGCAGCTTGGGATTTTCCCGCTCCCGAATGGCGATGGTGTCGTAAAAGCAGCGCCAAAGCCGGCGGTATTGCATTTCCGTTTCGTTGGGCGAAGACATGATGAAATCCTCCAGCGGCACGATGGCAGAGCGGCCGTTGGCGTAGAGCAGCGCCTCGCGGTGCGTGCGGTCATAGAGGAAAAAGGTCTCATCGTGGCAGCGCTGGCAGAAATGAGCGCGCAGGAGCGGCAGAACGCGGTTTTTCGGCTCAATCTCAGCGGCGAGTACGCCGTCGATGTCGGAAAAACGGATAAAGCCGCGATATTGCTCGACCTCGCCGCCGAGCTGACGCACCGCCCTGAGCAGCGGATGGTAGGTCTCGTCGGCAAGCCGCCGCAGCAGCGGCTTACCCTCGCGGTAGAGCTTGGCAGCAAAGCGATAGATGGCCATTTCCCTGTCCGGCAGGCAGGTCAGATGGGCGCGTCGCAGGAAGGGACCGACCTCCGACGAAAAGCGGCGGAAGCTTTGATAGACGCGCCGCGCGTGCGCGGCGTCTGTCACAACGGCGCGCACCTCATATAAACATGGCTCCGGCTCTCCGTCGAGAAAGAATGCGGCGGGGAGCTCTTTTTGCGTGTAGCTTTCGTAGATGCAGCAAAGAAGTCCCTCAAAGCTGCCGTCATATTCGTAAAAGACCTCACGCCATGCCATGGGAGCCTCCTTTGTCTGCGTAAAAAATGCTCTCAACCGGCCTCAAAGAGCGAAAGCTGGTCAAGTGATTCGGCGGGGAGCGAGCTGCGCTCTACTGTGGTCAGATTGCGCCGGACGCCCTCGAGCGAGAGCCGCAGCGGCGCTGCGCTTTGGCCGGAGCAGGTGAGAAAATACTGCGCCCGCTTCATCACGACGCCGAGCTTTTTGAGATCTTCTGCACGCAGTGCGCCGGCGCGGCGCGCAACGAGGAGTCGCTTTGCGCTCACAACGCCGATGCCGGGAACGCGCAGCAGCGCCTCATAGTCAGCGCGGTTGACCTCGACGGGGAAGAAGTCGGGATGGCGCAGTGCCCAGCAGCACTTGGGGTCGAGCAGGGGATCGAAGTCCGGCTGGCTCTCGTCAAGCAGCTCGTCGGCGCGGAAACCGTAGAAACGCAGCAGCCAGTCGGCCTGATAGAGCCGATGCTCACGCAGCAGCGGCGGCTTGGTGTCCAAAGACGGCAGCAGCGTATTTTCCACCACCGGCACATAGGCCGAGTAGAAAACACGCTTGAGATGGTAGGTATCATAGAGCGACTGCGTCAGCGTCAGGATGTGACGGTCGCTCTCTTTGGTCGCGCCGACGATCATCTGCGTGCTCTGTCCGGCGGGAGCAAAGCGCGGCGCGTGACGATACTTCACCAGCTCGCGCCGGTTTTCCTGCCCGCGCTCGGCGATAAAGCGCATGGGGCGCAGCACAGCGTCCTTCGTTTTGTTCGGCGCAAGGGCGCGCAGCGATGCCTCGCTCGGCAGCTCGATGTTGACGCTCAGGCGGTCGGCGAGCATTCCGAGCTGCTCGACCAGCTCCGGCGAGGCACCGGGGATGGCCTTGGCGTGGATATAGCCGTTGAAACGATACTCATTGCGCAGGATCGACAGCGCACGGATCATCAGCTCAGTCGTGTAGTCCGGCGAGCGCAGCACACCGGAGGAGAGGAACAGCCCCTCGATATAATTGCGCCGATAAAATTGAATGGTCAGCTCGGCCAGCTCCTCGGGCGAAAACATCGCGCGGCGCGTATCGTTCGAACGGCGGTTGACGCAATATTTGCAGTCGTAAACGCAGCGGTTCGTCATCAGCACCTTGAGCAGCGTGATGCAGCGCCCGTCGGCGGAGAAGCTATGGCAGCAGCCCATGACACCTGATGAGGTGCAGCCGATCTTGCCGGACTGAAATCCGCGTTTCGCACCGCTGGAGGTGCAGGCCGCGTCATACTTTGCAGCATCCGCCAAAATCGCGAGCTTGTCTAAAAGCTCCATCTTCCGTCAATGCGCGCGTGTGCGGCGGGCCCTCGGATGCGGCTGGTCGAAGTAGAGAATGACCTTCATCATATTCACAGTGGCAGCGGTGATGCCGAGCAGCACAAAGATCGTGGTGGAAGCAGCCATTTTGAAACCCTCCTGATACCATAAAACTCTTGTTCGATTTGCATTATAAATCGAACGGATGTGCTTGTCAATAGAAAATCGAACAAATTTTTTACTTTTTTCACGAATTTGCGGAAAACAGGTTGACCGAACAGGGGAGATGCGGTAAAATCAAGGAGAAATTTAAGAAAACAGGTGGAACGCATGAAAGACTTTTCCTCCCGCTACTGTGCCGCGCGCCGCGCATGCATCACGCGGGATTTCGCAAGACTGAATCCGGAGCAGCGCCGCGGCGTGCTGACGACCGAGGGACCGCTGCTGCTGCTCGCGGGCGCGGGCAGCGGCAAGACGACCGTGCTCATCAACCGCATCGCCAATCTTTTGACCTATGGCCGCGGGAGCGACTGCGAAGAGGTCCCTTCGGGCGCGACGGAGGAAGACCTCGCCTTCCTTGAAGGCTATCCTGCGCAGCCGTCCGCGGACGAGCGCCGTCGGATGCGCCGCCTCTGCGCGGTGGAGCCGCCCGCCCCGTGGCAGGTGCTCGCCGTGACCTTTACCAACAAGGCGGCAAAGGAGCTGCGCGAGCGCCTTACGGCCTTTGGCATTGCGGGTGCGGGCGACATCTGGGCGCTGACCTTCCACTCCGCCTGCGTGCGCATTCTGCGCCGCGATATTGATAAGCTCGGTTTCTCCAACGACTTCACCATCTATGACACCGACGACTGCAAGCGCGTGGTGAAGGACATTCTCAAGGAGATGGAGCTGGACGAAAAGACTTTTTCTCCGCGCGAGGTGCTCTCGGTCATCTCCAAGGCAAAGGACGAGCTGCTCTCGCCGCAGGATTTCTCGAAGAAATGGGCGGGCAGCGGAGACTGGAAGCGCGAGCGCATCGCCAAAATTTATGCGCGCTACGACCGCATCCTCTGCGAGGCGAACGCGCTGGACTTCGACGACCTCATTCTTCACACGGTGCGGCTGCTGCAAAACGAGGCGGAGGTGCGGGACTACTACCGCCACAAATTCCGCTACATCCTCATCGACGAGTATCAGGACACGAACCGAATGCAGTACGAGCTGGTGCGCCTGCTTGCAGATGGACACCGCAACATCTGCGTCGTCGGCGACGATGACCAGAGCATCTACCGCTTCCGCGGTGCGGACATCTCGAACATTCTGAACTTTGAAAAGGAGTATAAGGGGACGCGCACCATCCGCCTCGAGCAGAACTACCGCTCGACACAGAATATCCTTGACGCGGCGAACGCGGTCATCAAAAATAACCTCGGGCGCAAGGGCAAAACACTATGGACTGACGCTGGCAGCGGCGAGAAGGTGACCGTCAAGACCACCTTCAACGAGCAGGACGAGGCGAATTTCGTCGTCTCGGGCATGATGACGGACTTCAACCGCGGCAAAAACTGGCGCGACAACGCGGTGCTCTATCGCATGAACGCGCAGTCGAACGCGCTGGAATACGCGCTCAAGCGAAACGGCATCCCGTATCAGGTCGTCGGCGGCATGAAGTTCTTCGAGCGTGCCGAGGTCAAGGATATGCTGGCCTACCTTGCGCTCATCAACAATCCTGCGGACGATCTGCGCCTGCGCCGCGTCATCAACACGCCATCACGCGGCATCGGCAATGCAAGTCTTGAGCGCGTACAGACGATCGCTGCCGAGCAGAATGTGCCGATGATGAGCGTGCTGCGCACGGCGGGGGACCACGCAGTGCTCAAGACCGCTGCCGCGAAGCTGGAGAAATTTGCCGCCATGATCGACGCGCTGCGCGCGAAGGCGGCGGACATGGACCTGCTGGACTTCTACGACCTTGTGTGCGAGCAGACGGGCTATACCCGCGCGCTGGAGGACAAGGGCGATATGGACAGCCGCGGACGGCTGGAGAATGTGCAGGAACTGAAATCCAACATTTACGCCTTTTTGGAGAATGAGCCGGAGGATGCCACGCTCGCGGGCTTCCTCAATGAGATCGCGCTCTACACCGACCTCGACAGCGCATCGAGCGAAAACTGCGTGACGCTCATGACGATGCACAGCGCGAAGGGGCTGGAATTTCCCTGCGTCTATGTCGTCGGCATGGAGGAGGGGATCTTCCCCGGCAATCGTGCGCTCGGCGACGAAGAGGAGCTGGAGGAGGAGCGGCGGCTGTGCTATGTTGCCATGACGCGCGCGAAGGAAAAGCTGACGCTCACGAACGCGAAACAGCGTATGCTCTTCGGACGCACGACGCCGAATGCGCCCTCGCGTTTTTTGAATGAGATCCCAGAAGAAAATATGAACTGGCTCTCGAAGCCCTCGGCGGAGCCGCGCAGCCGCTTTGATGAGGATTACGCCGACGGCTACGGCAGCTTCGGCAGAAGCTCGGGCTTCGGCGGCGGATATGGCGGACGCAGCGCGGTGACGACCGGCTTTTCCGGCACGGTCACGCGCCCGACGCACCCGAAAAGCGCACCGAGCGCCGCAGCAAAGCCGACTGCAAGCAAAACGGCTTTACAGCTTGCGGCGGGCGATCAGGTCAACCATAAGACCTTTGGCGACGGCATGGTGCTCTCGGTCGCGCCGATGGGCGGCGACGCGCTCATTGAGGTCGCGTTCGAGCAGGTCGGCACGAAGAAGCTCATGCTCAAGACCGCCGGCATCCACATGACAAAGAAGTAACAAGCGGTGCCGCCGCAGCGGTTTGCCCGAAAGCAGAGAAGGGAACAGGAGAAGCGCAGAGGTCAATGACCTCTGCGCTTCTCCTTGTACTGTATATGTAGTTCCCTTTACAGCATTTCTCCGAAATCATGGATGAATCGGTCGCAGACGAGCGGCATCTCGTCCTTCGTACCATCGAAAAACGGATCGTACACGCCGATGACGGTCATGCCGCTCTCCTTCGCGCTGCGGCAGGACTTCACGGAGTCATCGAAGAAAATGCACTCGTTCGGCTTCACACCGAGCAGCGCGGTCGCCCTTTCAAAAATGGCGGGGTCGCTCTTGTCCATGCCAAGCTCCTGTGCGAAAACAACGCGCTCGAAGTATTGGTCAAGATCATGCACGGCGAGGGCTGTCCTGCAGTGCGCGGGAACGCAGCTCGTGAAGATCGCCATGCGCTCGCCCCTTGCGCGGAGGACTTCAAGGTACTCGCGCACATGGGGCTTGAGCGCGACATGGGCATAGTTGTCCTTCGCCAGCTCCATCCACTCCGCCATGATCTCCTCCGGGCTTTCGGAGAGTCGGCAGTATTCCCTTGTGAACACGGCGGCGAGGGGGAAGATCGTATGCGCCACGCCCTCATAATATTCCTTTGTGTAGGGGAAGCCGCGGCGGGCGAGGAAGGTCTTGTCCACCTCTGCCCAGATGCCGTTGGAGTCGATGAGCGTACCGTCTAAATCGAAGAGATACATGGGAAAAGCTCCTGTGAAAATATTTTTGCAAGGGGCTTGTCAAACCCCTTGAAGTTTGTTAGGATAGTCAACATTGCTACGGAATACGAGAGTATTCTACCATTTTTTTAACAGGCGGGCAAGTACTATGGAAAAAAGAAATGTCAAGCAGATCGTTCTGCCGCTCATCACGGCATTTATCTGGGGCAGCTCCTTCGTGGCGCAGAGCCTCGGCGCGGATAAGCTGGGTGGATTCACCTTTTCCGCCGCGCGCGCGTTGCCGGCGGCTGTGGCGCTATTTCTTATATGGATGGTCGCGCGGCGCATGAAGCACGAACCGAAGTACACCGCGCAGCAGTGGAAAGATCTGCTTAAAGGCGGCCTTATCTGCGGCGCATTCATCACGCTCGGCACGAACCTTCAGCAGTTTGGCATTGCGGAGACAAGCGCGGGAAAGGCCGGCTTTATCACAACGCTCTATATCGTGCTCGTGCCGCTTGCCGGCATTTTTCTCGGAAAAAAGGTGAGCCGCCGCATGATCCTCTGTGTGGCCATCGCCGTCGCAGGTCTCTACTTTCTATGCTTTAAGGGCGGCGATGGAGCAATGCATTTCGGCCGCGGCGACTTTCTCGTCTTTCTCTGCGCCTTTGCATTCACGGGACACATCCTTGTTGTCGATCACTTTATACAGAAGGTGGATGGCGTGGCGCTCTCCTGCGTACAGTTCACTGTGATGGCGGTCGTTTCCGCGGCTTGTGCCTTTGCCATTGAAACGGTGGATCTCGGTGTCATTGCCGAGTGCTGGTTATATATCCTCTATGTCGGTGTGCTCTCGAGCGCAGTGGGCTATACGCTGCAGATCCTCGCGCAGAAGGACGGCGACCCGACGGTGGTCTCGCTGCTTTTGAGCCTCGAAGCCTTCTTTGCCGTGGTCTGCGGAGCGCTCATTCTGCATGAGCGCATGAGCGGCAGGGAGTACCTCGGCTGCGCGCTGATGCTCACGGCGGTCATTTTCTCGCAGCTGCCGGAGAAGAAACGCATGGCGCAGCAGGAGCAGGAGCCGCCCCGTGCCTAACGGTGAACAAAGGGGCTTGATAGCGAATGAGAACAACGAATATCCTGGTCCATGGCTTGGGGCAGAACGAGACTGGCTGGAGTCTGTGCCGGACAGAATTGGAGAGAGACTGCATAGAAGCCGAGGCGCCAAATTTATATGCGATGGTAAGGGCGAACGAGGCAGACTATGCCGCGCTGCTCCAAGGGTTTACCGATTACTGCAACGCATTTGACGGACGGCTGAATTTATGCGGGCTTTCTCTTGGCGGAATACTGGCGCTGGATTACGCCAAAAGGTTTCCCGATCGGGTACACAGCATGATCCTCATCGGCGTACCCTACCGGATTCCCCGCTTTCTCTTTGCGATTCAGAGCGCGGTATTTCGTCTTATGCCGTCCGAGAGCTTTGAGAAAATGGGGATCGGGAAAAAAGAATTGATCTCTCTTGTCCATTCCATGCGTCATTTAGAGCTTGCGAGTGGGCTGGAGACGATACGGTGTAAGGTTTTGCTGCTGTGCGGCGCAAAGGACCGTCAGAATAAAAAAGATGCGAAAATGCTGTGCGAGGAGATAAAAGGCAGCTCGTTTCAAATTGTTCGCGGCGCAGCGCACGAGGTCAATACCGACAACCCGAAGGTGCTTGCGGAGATCATCGGCTCCTTTTGGCAGCAAGTCGAGCAATAGAACGGTTAGCCTGAAAAAACGGACATCGCAGCCAAATATAAAAGCAGCGCCCGCCTCATTACTGAGGCGGGCGCTTTGCAATGCGCTTAGGCGGTCTTTGAGCCGCGGGTGAAGTGGACTGCAAGGCCGATTACGAGGCCCAGCAGCGCGGGAAGCACCCAGAACAGCCCCAGCTTGGCCAGGGGCAGTGTCTCCTTCAGCACTGCGAGGACGCCGTCCAAATGGCAGGCGGCGCGCAGCGACGCGGGCAGCGCGGCGGCAAAGTCATAGAGCGCGGCGATGAGCGTCAGCGTAGTCGTCCAAACAAAGACCGCGCGGTCATACTGGAAGAACCGACCGAAGAGGGACAGCAGGATCAGCGTGATGGCGAGGGGATAGAGGAACATCAGCACGGGGACAGAGTAGCCGATGATGGAGCTGAGGCCGAAGTTGGCGAAGAGCAGCGAAACGAGGCTGAAAACGACTGCCCACACGCGGTAGGTAGGGCCCTTGGGGAAGAGGCCGGTGAAGGTCTCCGCGCAGCTCGTGATAAGGCCGACGGAGGTCTTGAGGCAGGCGAGCGTCACGGTGGCGGCAAGAATGAACAGCCCCGCGCCGCCGAGGTAGTGCTGTGCGATCTGCGCGAGGGTGATGCCGCCATTCTCCGAGGTCTCAAAAAGGCCGCGGCTCTGCACGCCGACCATGGTGACGGCGACATAGATGAGCGCCATCAGCAGGCAGCTGAAGATGCCCGCGCGAACAGTGCTGCCCGCAACGGCGTCCGGATCGCTCACGCCGAGATCGCGGATGACCTGCACCACCACGATGCCGAAGGCGAGGCTCGCCAGCGCGTCCATCGTGTTGTAGCCCTCCAAAAAGCCGGTGAAGAAGGGCTGGGAAACATAAGCGCCCTCCGGCGCGACCGCGCTGACGGCAGCGCCGGGATCAAGCATCGCCACCACGACAAGGATGCCGAGGAAGACCAAGAAGGAGGGATTGAGCACCTTGCCGACCCAGACGAGGATCCTGCCGGGTTTGAGCGAGAAGAACAGCGCGAAGGCGAAGAACACGAGGGAGAAGATGAGCAGATAGAGCTTCATGTTTCCGTCCTGCGGCAGCACCTGCTCAAGGCCGACGGTAAACGAGGTCGTCGCGCAGCGGGGGATGGCGAAAAACGGCCCGATGGTCAGGTACAGTAGGCAGGTGAAGAACATCGAATAGGGGCGGCTCACGCGGCTGCCCAGCTCAAAAAGGCCGTTCGAGCGGCTGATGCCGAGCGCCGCTACACCGAGCAGCGGCAATCCTACGCCGGTTACACAGAAACCAATGATCGCAGGCCAAATGTTGCTGCCGGCCATCTGCCCCATGTGTACGGGAAAAATGAGGTTACCGGCGCCGAAGAACATACCGAAGAGCATACTGGCAACATAGATGTACTCGCGATGACTTAGTTTCTGTTTCATTTTCTTTTCTCCTTTTCTCCTTTTGCGGCTGCGGGCTGTCCCGCAGCCGGCGGATGGGTGTATGGAACATACCATATCATAAAAAGAACAGGAGAACAATCGGCAGAAGCCATAAAAAAAGCGTAAAGAAGGCACATCTATTTAAATAATCAATAAAGAAATTCAGAGAAATGGATTGAAAGAAATGGTTTTCCTACGGTATAATGCCGGCAGAACGACATGGCAGAGCCATGCAATGGAGGAAGAAAATGAACGCAAGCAAAGAAAGGGTGCTGGAGATCCTTGCCGGATATGGGAACGATGGCGCCAACCTGATCGCCATTTTGCAGGATGTTCAGGCGGAGTACAACTACCTGAGCGAAGAAAACCTCACGCTCATCGCCGATACCCTCGGCTTGAGCGTTTCCAAGGTTTACAGTGTGGCGACCTTCTACGAGAATTTCTCGCTCGAGGCTAAGGGAAAGCACATCATCAAGGTCTGCGCCGGTACGGCCTGCCATGTGCGCAAGTCCGGCCCGATCTACGACGCCATTTATGAGTACCTCGGCCTGCACGGCAAGAAAAAGACCTCGGACGACGGGATGTTCACACTTGAAACAGTCGCCTGTCTCGGTGCCTGCGGCCTCGCGCCGGTCATGACCGTTGACGGTGAGGTCCACGCGAAGATGGACCCCGAAACGGCGCTCGCGCTGCTCGAGGACATCCGCAAGAAGGAGGCGCAGGAATGAGCAAGCTGACAAGAGAGGATTTCCGCACCCTGCGCGCGAAGGCAGAGCATGACCTTGCCCAAAGCAAGGAGTCTCCCGCCATTCTGATCTGCGCCGGCACCGGCTGCATCGCCGGCGGTGCGATGAAAATTTACGACAATTTCAAGGCCGAGTGCGAGGCGCGCGGGCTGAAGGTCTATGTCGGCCTCAAGCATGATACCGACGAGGAGAAGAGCCTGCACGTCAAGATGAGCGGCTGCCACGGCTTTTGCGAGATGGGCCCGCTGGTCCACATCGAGCCGCTGGGCGTGATGTACATCCATGTCAAGCCTGAGGACTGCCACGAAATTCTGGGAAAGACCGTGCTCGGCGGCGAGATCATCGACCGCCTGACCTATCACCTCGACGGTGTGGCCTATCCGCGTCAGGAGGATATTCCGTTCTACAAAAAGCAGCATCGCGTTGTGCTGGAGAATTGCGGCACGAGCGATGCCGAGGACATTGAAGAGTACATTGCCAAGGGCGGCTACTCCGCCTTTGAAAAGGCTCTCTTTGAGATGACCGACGAGGAGATCTGCAAGGATATCCTCGACTCCGGCCTGCGCGGCCGCGGCGGCGGCGGATTCCCCGCCGGCCGCAAGTGGGACGGCGCGCGCAAGCAGACGAGCAAAAAGAAGTACATCGTCTGCAACGGCGACGAGGGCGACCCCGGCGCATTTATGGACCGCAGCGTGATGGAGGGCAACCCCCACAGCGTGCTCGAGGGCATGATGATCGCGGGCTGCGCCGTCGGCAGTGACGAGGGCTATATCTATGTCCGCGCGGAGTATCCGCTGGCCGTCAACCGCCTGAAGTCAGCCATCGCCAAGGCGGAGGAGCTGGGTCTGCTCGGCGACAATATTTTAGGCAGCGATTTCAGCTTCCGCATCCATGTCAACAAGGGCGCGGGCGCATTTGTCTGCGGCGAGGGCAGCGCCCTGACCGCCTCCATCGAGGGCAACCGCGGTATGCCGCGCGTCAAGCCTCCGCGCACCATTGAGCACGGCCTTTGGGCGGAGCCGACGGTGCTCAACAACGTTGAGACATTTGCCAATGTGCCGCTCATCATCAAAAACGGCGTGGAGTGGTATCGCGGCATCGGCACGGAGAAGAGCCCCGGCACGAAGGCATTTGCCCTCACCGGCAATGTCAACAACACAGGCTTGATCGAGGTTCCCATGGGCACCACCATCCGCGAGGTCGTGTTTGACATCGGCGGCGGCATCAAGAACGGCAAGAAGTTCAAGGCTGTGCAGATCGGCGGCCCGAGCGGCGGCGCGACCACCGCGAGCGACGAGCACCTCGACCTGCCGCTCGACTTCGATTCACTCAAGAGCATCGGCGCGATGATCGGCTCCGGCGGCCTCGTCGTCATGGACGAGGACACCTGCATGGTCGAGACCGCCCGCTTCTTCATGCACTTCACGCAGAACGAGTCCTGCGGCAAGTGCGTACCGTGCCGCGAGGGCACGAAGCGTATGCTCGAGATCCTCGACCGCATCATCGCCAACGAGGGCACGCTGGAGGATCTGGACATGCTCGAGGAGCTTTCCAAGACCATCACCGAAACAGCCCTGTGCGGCCTCGGCCAAAGCGCCTGCAAGCCTGTGCAGAGCACGCTGCGCCACTTCCGCGAGGATTATCTTCACCATGTGGTCGAGCATCACTGCCCGATCTGCAACGGCCGCAAGCGCCACCTGGAGATCAATGCCGAGCTGTGCAAGGGCTGCGGCAAGTGCAAGCGCAACTGCCCGATGAACGCCATTTCCGGTGAGATCCGTATGCCGCACACCATTGATACGACGCTGTGCATCCACTGCGGCGCGTGCTGGGGCGCGTGCCCGTTCGGCGCGATCGACGCCATTGAAGAGGAGGGTTAAGCGATGGCAAAGGGAGTTATGTTTATCGACGGCCAGCGCGTGCCCTTCGACGGGGAAAAGAATGTCCTGTCCGTCATTCGCAAGGCCGGAATTGAGATGCCGACCTTCTGCTACTATTCCGATCTGTCCGTCTACGGCGCATGCCGTATGTGCGTGGTCGAAGACGAAAAGACCGGCAAGATCGACGCGAGCTGCTCCATGGAGCCGCGCGACGGCCTGCACCTGCGCACAAACAGCGCGCGCCTGCTCAAGCACCGCCGCGTGATCCTTGAGCTGCTGCTCGCCTCCCACGACTGCAACTGCACCACCTGCGAGAAGAGCGGCCGCTGCCGCCTGCAGGAGCTGGCGCAGCAGTTCGGCGTGCGCCGCATCCGCTTCCCGGATACGCGCGAGCGCTATGAGATCGACAACACCTCGCCCGCGGTGCTGCGTGACCCGAACAAGTGCATCCTCTGCGGCGACTGTGTGCGCGTGTGCGAGGAGATGCAGGGCATGGGCATCCTGAACTTTGCCTACCGCGGCAGCAATTTACAGGTCATGCCCGCCTTCGACCGCAAGCTGGCCGAGACGAAGTGCGTGAGCTGCGGCCAGTGCGCGGCGGTCTGCACCACCGGCGCGATCACGGTGCGCAACCAGATCGGCGACGCGTGGCGCGCCATCCACGATCCGCAAAAGCGCGTGGTCGTGCAGATTGCGCCCGCCGTGCGCGTGGCGGTCGGCGAGGCATTCGGCATTCCCGCTGGCGTCAACACGCTTGATAAGCTTGTCACGGCGCTCAAGCTCATGGGCGTGGACGAGATCTACGACACCACCTTCGGTGCGGACTTCACCACCATCGCCGAGTCTGAGGAGTTCCTTGAGCGGCTGAAGAACGGCGGCCCGTTCCCGATGTTCACATCCTGCTGCCCCGCATGGGTGAAATACCTCGAGAATGAGAACCCGAAGTACCTCAAAAATATCTCCACCTGCAAGTCGCCGATGGAGATGTTCGGCGCGATCCTGCGCGACAAGTACGCGAAAAAGGATGCCGCCGACGGCCGCACGACCTACCACATCGCCATCATGCCCTGCACGGCGAAGAAGATGGAAGCCGCGCGCCCTGAGTTCACCCACGACGGACGCCCCGATGTCGACCTCGTACTCACCACGCATGAGGTCATCGAGATGATCGAGGAGACCGGCATCCAGCTCGGCGAGCTGGAGCTGGAGTCGCCCGACCTGCCTTTCGGTCTCGGCTCCGGCGCGGCGGTGATCTACGGCACCACCGGCGGCGTCGCCGAGGCGGTCGTGCGTCACTGCCTGCCCGACAAGAGTAAGAACGCCCTGCGCGCGATCAGTATCCTCGGTCTGCGCGGTGATGCGCCGATCAAGGAAACGAGCGTCACCATCGGCGACACCGAGCTCAAGCTCGCTGTGGTCAACGGCCTTGCCAACGCGAGAAAGCTCTTGAAGGAGATCGACGAGGGGAAGAAGTTCTACCACCTCATCGAGGTCATGACCTGTCAGGGCGGCTGCGTCGGCGGAGCGGGACAGCCCCACGGCCTGCGAAAGATCAAGGAGCAGCGCGGCGACGGCCTGCACGCGGCGGACAATCAGGCGATGTTCAAGCGTGCGGAGCGCAACCCCATCGTCACGCAGATGATGCAGAACTACGGCGAAGAATGCTGCCACGAGCTGCTGCACGTCAGCTATGTGAAGGAATAAGAAAACAGGGGAGAGAGCCATGCGGCAAACGCCGCATGGCTCTTTTCTCAAACAAATTGTTGACAAGTGTAATCAGCTATGCTATATTGTGTTTACAAGAGTAACCAAACAGCGAAAAAGGAGGATGGCAGAATGGAGCGATTTGACCTTGCCCCGGCCGAGTGGAACATCATGGAGAGTCTGTGGGAGCAGGCGCCGCAGACCGGGCGTGAGCTGACCGAGCAGATGGAAAAGTCCGTCGGCTGGAGCCGCAGCACCACGCTCACGCTGCTGCGCCGCATGGTCGCCAAGGGCGCTGTGACCTGTGATACGGAGGGCGTGAAGAACACCTTTTCTCCCGCGGTGCGCCGCGAGGACGCGGCGCTTGCCGAAACGGAGACCTTTTTAGACCGCGTCTACCAAGGGAGTCTTTCCATGATGGTCAGCGCCATGACACAGAAAAAGGCCATCTCCAAAGAAGAGATCGACGAGCTTTATGAGCTGCTGCGGCAGATGGAGGAGGGAGCAAAATGATGCAGTGGAGCATTTCGTCCGCCGTTTTGATCGTAACGGTCATCGCCCTGCGCTATCTGCTGCGCGGGAAGATCAGCCTTCGGATGCAGTATGCGCTGTGGCTGCTGGTGCTCGTGCGCCTGCTCGTGCCGATGAGTTTCGGCGCGAGCGGACTGAGCGTGATGAACGCAGTGCCCGAGCGCGTGCCGACTGCGCAGCAGAGCGCGGTCATGCCCTCAACTACTGTAAAGGAAAACACCAATACACCTGCTGCGACAGGAACGGTCGGCGTGCCGGCGCAGAGCATGAATGAGCCGATCCCGCCGGACCTTGTGCAGAATATCACCGTCACGACCACCGTGCCGACGGTCGAAAGGACCGACTGGGCGCAGCTCATCAAAACGGTGTGGCTTATCGGCGTGGGGCTCGTGGGCGCGGCGTTCCTGCTCGCAAATCTGCGCTTTGGCAGACGGCTGCGCCGCTCGCGCCGCAGCGTGGACGACGCCGGCGCGGCCCTGCCGGTCTACGAGAGCGGCGCGACGGAGACGCCCTGTCTCTTCGGCCTGCTGCGCCCGTGCATCTATGTTACACCCGACACGCTTGCCGATGCGGACACGCTGCGCTACTCGCTCGCGCATGAGCAGACGCACTACCGCCACGGCGACAGCCTTTGGGCGGTGCTGCGCGGCGTGTGTCTGGCGCTGCACTGGTACAACCCGCTCGTGTGGTGGGCGGCGGAGCTTTCCCGACGCGACGCGGAGATGGCCTGCGACGAATCGACGGTCCGCCGCCTCGGCGAGAACGAGCGCGCCGCCTACGGCCGCACGCTCGTTCGCATGACTTGCGAAAAGCGTCCCGCGCTGCTCGTCACCGCCACGATGATGACCGACAGCGGCAAGGGTCTCAAAGAGCGCATTTCCCTGTTGGTGAAGAAGCCGAAAACGGCGGCGTATACGGCGGTCGCCGTGCTGCTCATCGCGGGGCTTTCGGTCGCCTGCACCTTCACCGGCAAGCAGGCTGCGCTGCCCGAGCCCTTCGGCAAGAGCTACGAGGTGGCGGAGGTCGTGTATCAGCCGTCTGTATACAGCTTTGCCCTGACGACCGACACTGCGCCCTGGTTCCGCATCGCAGCGAACGGCGAGAGCCTTACGGTCGTTGACCTCAGCAACGACGGCGCGAACGCGGAGAGCGCCTACGGCGCACTGGAGGTCTACACACTTACGAAGGAGAATTTCGACGAGCGCTTCCTCGACGATCAGCTCGGCTGGGAGAGCGGGAGCTCGCAGGCCGCGTCGCTGCGCCGCGAAAACGCGAAGGCGTGGCACTGCACGGCGGCGGAGGAGCCCTCGTGGCCGGAGGAGATCTACCTTCTCCAGCAAAAGGACGGCTCGCTTTACCTCGTCATGGGCTATGATTGGGAGAGCTCGGAGAAATTCCCCGACGGGATGCACTCCTTCCGCTGGCTGTTCCGCCTGAGCGAAAAGGTCGCGCCGACCTACGAGAGCATGGAGGCCTACGCCCTCTCCGTCATCAACGCGCTCAAGCAGCCGAACGGCTACACCTATTATATCCTCCCGGAAAAGGGCAGCACGGACGGTCTGCCGGTCGAGGTCACCGAGGCGGCGGCCGATGTGCGCGTAACAAGGCTGGAAAAGCGCGGCGACTGCGCAGGTCTTGCGTCGGACGGCGTGCTCGAGCTGTGGAGCTTCAGCTACGAGGTCAAGCCCGAGGACAAGGCGGGCGCGCTGCCCGACCGCTTCAGCTGGGCCGGCGGCAACAACATCACCGACGACGGCTACATCTCCGACGGCTTTTATTACTACCTCACTATGCTCCGCACAAACGACGAGCCGAGCGTCTACAAGCTGCTCGACAGCCACATGGCGAACGATGGCTTGTGGTACAACGGCTGCGGCTACGAGAATACCTACGAATACCTCTACGACTTCTACGCCGACTATGCGGGCCTTGATGTGCCGCGCTATATGATCCATGTCTATTTCAACGGCGATGAGCTCAGCCGCGAGAATGTGGCGCAGACCAGCGACGACTGCGAGGCGCGCCGCTATGACGGCGACGGCTGGTACATCTATCTTTCTACCGTCGTATGGAAAAAAACGAAGGGCGAGGACAGCTGGTACTCCGGCTATTATACCGGCAGCGCCCTGCGCGTGGACAAGAGCTACGACAGCGTGAAGGCGATGGAGGACTTCTACCGCGACAGCGGCTTTACACTCAAGCAGTATCGCGAGGGCGCGGCGCTCAGCGGTCCGTGGCTGCGCTATGATGCGGAGAGCGGCACGCAGTTTGCAAACTATCTTGCCGAAAATACCGCCGAGGGCGGCTGCTACATCATCTCGACCTACTGGGTGCCGACCGACGAGATCGTGACGAACCAGTGGGGCGAGTGGGACAAGGGCGCGCAGGTGGAGCGCGAGGCGATCTGGCTGCGTGGGATGGCGCAGAGCTTCACGGTCGCGCCGGGGCTGAAGAGCAGGGAAGAGGCGTATGCACCGGAGGAGGCCGAGCAGCATCAGTCGGAGGAGCCGGAGAACAACGAGGAGCCGGTCAAGCCGCAGGCGGCGGAAAAGACGCCTGAGGAGATCCGCGCCGACATTCGGAAAACGGCGGACAAAACGCTTGAGCATGGCGGCTATCTCTGGTACATCGCAGACAGAACGCTCAGCCGCTGCGATGCGAACGGCAGCATCGAGCGGATCTACGATCTGCCAAGCGGCGATATTTTTCTGGCCTTGATGGAGGGGTTCGATGTTTACAAGGACATGGTCCATCTCTGCTATCGTGTGGGCGGCGCCACCATGGGGACCACCTGGCAATGTCTGTTCAACAGCAAAACGGGAAAGCTGGCCTACAAGCTTGCCGACTGCGCCGATTTTTTGATCGACGGGGACACGGTCGTCAAGACCGACAGCTTTGCCGCGCCGACGCCGAACAATCTGCATATTTCCCGTGACCGCGGAAAGACATGGGAGTCTCTCGGCGATCCGAAGTATATCTATAATCGCATTTTCATGGTTGCCGATGAAGATGGAAATTGGAGTTACAGCTCGCTGTCAACTGTCTTCAGGATGGAGGACGGCTACCTTTACACCGACGGCGTGGATACCTCCACATGGAACGAGGACGCGCAGCCAATGGATCAAATTCCTCTGCGCGTTGACCTCGCCACCGGCGAAACGGTCGTGCTGAGCGACACACCGCAGGAGGAATGAAAAAATCAGACGGGCCGCGGGCGACTTGCCCGCGGCTTTTCCCTGCGCCGAAAAAAGAAAAGTTTTCAATTTACCCCCTATGCAAAACGGAAAAAATACGCTACAATGTATTCGTTAAAATATGAACCGCTCACAGGGAGGAAGAGACAGAAATGGAGAAACCGAAATATAAGCGCGTCCTGCTCAAGATCAGCGGCGAGGCGCTTGCGGGCGACAAGCACTTCGGTCTTGATTTCGGCGTCATCGGTCAGGTCACCGATGTGATCAAGGAGTGTGTGGAGGCGGGCGTAGAGATGGGCGTCGTCATCGGCGGCGGCAACTTCTGGCGCGGCGTGAAGAACGGCGAGGGCTACATTGAGCGCACCCGCGCCGACCACATGGGGATGCTCGCTACGGCGATGAACTGCATGGCGGTTGCGGACGTTCTGGAGCAGAAGGGCGTGGATGTGCGCATCCAGACCGCGCTGGAAATTAAGGAGGTCGCGGAGCCTTATATCCGCGCCCGCGCCATCAGGCACCTTGAGAAGGGCCGCGTGGTCATCTTCGGCTGCGGCATCGGCTCTCCGTTCTTTTCCACCGACACGGCGGCGGTGCTCCGCGCGGCGGAGATCAACGCGGACGTCATTCTGCTGGCGAAGAACATCGACGGCGTGTACAGCGCCGACCCCGCCAAGGTCGCGGACGCGGTGAAGTATGACGCCATCTCCTATGAGGATGTGCTGGCGCAGCACCTTGCGGTGATGGACTCCACAGCGACCTCGCTGTCGATGGACAATCACATTCCCGTGCTCGTGTTCGCGCTCAAGGACCCCAAGAACATCCTGCGCGCCGTGATGGGCGAAAAGATCGGTACGATCGTCGGCGAATGAGTCGGCGTCGCAAGATACATTCCAAAATCAAAATTTGAGGAGGCTATCCCCATGTTGAAGGACGAATACAAGATTTACGAAGATAAAATGAAAAAGAGCATCGACTCTGTCGCGGCGGACTTCGCTTCCGTGCGCGCGGGCCGCGCCAACGCCGCCGTGCTCGACCGCATCAGCGTGGACTATTACGGCACGCCCACGCCCATCCAGCAGATCGCGTCCATCGCCTCGCCCGACCCGCGCCAGCTGCTTATTCAGCCGTGGGACGCGGGCGCGGTGAAGCTCATCGAAAAGGCCATTCTGAACTCCGAGCTCGGCATCACTCCGCAGAACGACGGCAAGGCGATCCGCCTGACCTTCCCGCAGCTCACCGAGGAGCGCCGCAAGGAGCTGGTCAAGCAGATCCGCAAGTACGCCGAGGGCGGCAAGGTCGCCATCCGCAACATCCGCCGCGACGCGATGGAGACCTTTAAGAAAAAGCAGAAGGCCAGTGAGATCACAGAGGACGATCTGAAGATCGCCGAAAAGGATCTGCAAAAGCTCACCGACGATATGTGTAAGGAGCTTGACGCCCTGCTTGAGAAGAAGGAAAAGGAACTGATGGAGGTCTGATGGGACTCTTCAGCAAACGACAGACTGCGGGGCAGGTTGACAAAAACAACCTGCCTCGTCATGTTGCCGTCATCATGGACGGCAACGGCCGCTGGGCGCAAAAGCGCGGCCTTCCGCGCTCGGCGGGCCACAAGGCGGGAGCGGAGAGCTTCCGCCGCCTCGGCACCTACTGCAAAGAACTGGGCATCGATTATCTGACGGTCTACGCCTTTTCGACCGAGAACTGGAAGCGCCCGCAGGACGAGATCGAGGGCATCATGCAGCTTTTGCGCCGCTATCTCCACGAGTGCATCGACACGATGGAGCGCGACGGCAACCGCCTGCGCTTTCTCGGTGACCTCTCGGTGCTGGACGACGACCTCAAGAAGCTGATCCGCGAGACGAACGAGATCTCCGCGCGCGTTACGGGCTTTCAGGCAAATGTCTGCCTCAACTACGGCGGGCGGGACGAGATCGTCCACGCCGCCCGCGCCTTCGCGCGCGACTGCGCGGCGGGGGAGAGGCAGTCCAACGAGCTGACGGAGAAGGAGCTTGCGCATTACCTCTACTCCGACGGCCTGCCAGACCCCGACCTGCTCATTCGCCCCGGTGGGGAGAAGCGTATCAGCAACTATCTTTTGTGGCAGTGCGCGTACAGCGAGTTCTACTTCTGCGATACGCTCTGGCCCGATTTTGACGAAAAAGAGTTCGACAAGGCGCTCGCCGCCTATCAGCACCGGGAGCGGCGCTTCGGCGGCGTGAAGCCGTAAAATCTATCCCGAAAGGGGAAAGCTATATGAAACAAAGATGGTTGGTCGTGGCAATCGGTCTGCCTTTACTGCTGCTGGTTTTGCTGGCCTGTCCGGCGTGGGCGACGATGTATGTCGTCTGTGCCATCGCGGGCATCGCAGCCTATGAGCTGCTGCATACGGCAGGGAAAAATGTGCCAAAGGGCGTATATGCGCTTACAGTCGCCGCAGCCGCGGCATACGAGGTGCTGGCCTATTACAGTGAGTGGACATTTTTCGGCACGATTCAGACCGTAACGGTGCTGCGCTGGGCATTTTTGATGCTGCTGTTCTTCACTGCCGTGCATCGCTTTGGCCGAGAGGAGCCATTTGCGTTTTCCACGCTCTGCACCGCCGCCGTCGGCGGCATCGTGTTCCCGGCGATGTACAGCTGCATTTTCCTGCTGCGCATGGACGAAAGCTACGGCAAGCTCTATGTGCTCGCGCCGTTCTGCGTCGCCTTCGTGGGCGACGCGCTGTCGATGTACTTCGGTATGTGGTTCGGCAAGCGCAAGATGGCACCGCATGTCAGCCCGCACAAGACCTGGGCGGGCGCGATCGGCGGGCCTGTTGGCAGCGCCCTTGCGCTGGTGCTGCTCGGCATAGTCGGGCATAAGTGGCTCGGCTACGCGCCCAATTACCTCATGCTTGTTCTTGTCGGCGTGGTGGCGAATGTCTTTGGTCAGTTGGGTGATCTCTCCATGTCGCTCATCAAGCGCGAGGCGGGCATCAAGGATTATAGCCACCTCTTCCTCACGCATGGCGGAATGCTCGACCGCTTTGATTCTACGCTCTTCATCGCGCCTGTCGTGTACTTCTTTGTGGCGGGTGGCTTTCTATGACAAGGAGTATTGCTTTACTCGGCTCGACCGGCTCCATCGGCCGCCAGACCTTGGAGGTCGCGCGCGAGCTTGGCCTGCGCGTCGCGGCACTGAGCGCCCATTCGAGCGTTGACCTCATTGAACAGCAGGCGCGGGAATTTTCCCCGCGTCTTGCCGTGCTTTATGACGAGGCCGCCGCCGCCGTTCTGCGCGAGCGGCTGCGTGATACGAAAACGCAAGTCCTCTCCGGTATGGAGGGGCTTCTTGCCGCCGCGACCGCGGAGGACGCGGACACGGTGGTGACCGCCGTGGTCGGCATGATCGGCCTGCGGCCGACGCTTGCCGCCATCGAAAAGGGCAAGCGCATCGCGCTGGCGAACAAGGAAACGCTGGTCTGCGCGGGTACGCTCGTGATGGATGCGGCGGAGCGGTACGGCGCAGAGATCGTGCCCGTGGACAGCGAGCACAGCGCTATTTTCCAGTGCGTGCAGGGCTGCCGCGACCGCGGCGAGATCAAGCGCCTCATTCTCACCTGCTCCGGCGGGCCGTTCTACGGGCTTTCACATGAGGCGCTTGCGTGCAAGACGCGCGCCGACGCGCTGCGCCATCCCAACTGGACAATGGGCGCGAAGATCACCGTCGATTCTGCGACGCTGATGAACAAGGGCCTTGAGCTCATCGAGGCCATGCGGCTCTACCGTCTGCCGCTGCGGCAGGTGGAGGCGGTCATCCATCGCCAGAGCATCGTCCACTCGCTCGTGGAATATTGCGACGGCGCGATGCTCGCGCAGCTCGGCACGCCCGATATGAAGCTGCCCATCCGCTATGCGATGACCTATCCCAACCGCGCCGAAACGCCCGACCGGACGCTCGACCTGCTCTCCTGTCCGCCGCTGACCTTTGCCGCCCCCGATGAGGAGGCCTTTCGCTGTCTGAAGCTCGCAAAGCAGTGCGCCGCAGTCGGCGGCACAGCCTGTGCCGTGCTCAACGGCGCGAATGAGGCCGCGGTCGGTGCGTTTTTGCAAGACCGCATCGGCTTCAACGATATTCCCGCGCTCGTGGAGGCGGCGCTCGAAACGGTCGAGCAGCGCGCCGAGCCGACGCTGGAGGAGATTCTAAGCGCGGACCGCCGCGCGCGCGAGGCTGTGGCCGCGCGCATCCAATAAGCAAGTTCCATAAGGAGTTATTTCATGTATATCATCGCTGCCATTTTGATCTTCGGCGTGCTCATCGCCGTGCATGAGCTGGGGCATTTCCTCGCCGCAAAAGCCTGCGGCGTGCGCGTCAATGAATTTTCCATCGGCATGGGACCCGCGATCTTTCATAAGACAAAGGGCGAGACGGAGTACTCGCTGCGTATTCTTCCCATCGGCGGCTACTGCGCCATGGAGGGCGAGGACGAGGCGAGCGACGATCCGCGCGCGCTGGAAAAGCAGGGCTTTTGGAAAAAGCTCTTCATCTTTGTTGCGGGCGCGGCGATGAACTTTCTCACCGGCTTTGTCATCATGCTCTGCCTCTATGCGGGCGCGCAGGGCTTCTATACGGCGGAGATCGTGGCCCTTGACCCCGCGTTTCCCCAGCAGGGCGAGAGCGGGCTGATGGTCGGCGATGTGATCTACGCCATCAACGGCGAGCGCATCTATCTCAAAAGCGATGTGGGGACGGTGCTGGGCGTCACCGACATGGGAGAGGACGGCGCCATTGAGCTGACGGTCAAGCGCGGAGGCGAAAAGCTCAAGCGCACCCTGACGCTTCAGACCTATACGGACGAAAACGGTAAAGAGAGCCGCCGCTACGGCTTCACATACGGCGGTGTGGTCGAGGCAACGCCGCTCATTCGCCTGCAATACAGCTGGTACAACACGCTCGACTTCGTGCGTCTCGTGCGCATGAGCCTCAAGATGCTGGTGAACGGCTCGGCGGGGATCGACGATCTGAGTGGGCCGGTCGGCATCGTTTCGACCATCAAGGATGTGGGAGAAACGGCGCAGGAGGAGGCCGAGGCGAACAACGAGAACGGTCTTGCCGCGGCGGCGGAGAGTATTCTCTACTTTGCCGCGCTCATCGCGGTCAACCTTGCCGTGATGAACCTGATCCCGTTCCCCGCACTCGACGGCGGCAAGGTGTTTTTCCTCGTGGTCAACGCCGCGGCACTGGCGCTCTTCAAGCGTCAGATCCCGCCGAAATATGAGAACTATATCCACATGGCGGGCTTTGCCCTGCTGATGACGCTGATGCTCTTCATCACCTTCCGCGATGTGATGAAGCTGCTGTGAGGAGGGGAGAGGCATGACGAAGAGGATCATGGTCGGCGGCGTGGCGATCGGCGGCGGCGCGCCGGTCACCATCCAGTCGATGTGCAACACGAAAACCGAGGACGCGCATGCGACCATCGAGCAAATTTTACGATTGGAACAGGCGGGCTGCGAGATCGTCCGCGTGACCGTGCCGACGATAGAGGCTGCCGATGCGGTCGAGACCATCAAGAGCCGCATCCATATTCCGCTCGTGGCGGACATCCATTTCGACTATCGTCTTGCCATCGCCGCCGCGGAGCGCGGCGCAGACAAAATCCGCATCAACCCCGGCAACATCGGCGGGGAGGAGCGCGTGAAGGCGGTCGTGGACTGCTGCCGCACGCACGCCGTCCCCATCCGCATTGGCGTGAACGGCGGCTCGCTCGAAAAGGAGCTGCTGGCAAAGTACGGCCGCGTGACGCCGGAGGCGCTCGTCGAAAGCGCGCTGCGCCATGTTGCGCTGCTGGAGAAATTTGACTTTACGGATATATGCCTCTCGGTCAAAAGCTCCGATGTGCCGCTCAACATGGCGGCGTACCGTCTGCTGCACGAGCGGGTGGACTATCCGCTGCACCTCGGCGTGACCGAGGCGGGTACACCCTCAATGGGCCTTTTGAAGTCCGCCATCGGCATCGGCGGACTTCTCTGCGAGGGCATCGGCGACACGATGCGCGTTTCGCTGACCGCCGACCCGGTGGAGGAGGTCTATGCCGCCAAGCGCATTTTGCGCGCCTGTGGGCTGCGCAAAAGCGGTGTGAACCTCATCTCCTGCCCGACCTGCGGACGCACGGCTTACGATATGATCCCGCTGGCGGAGGAGCTGGAGCGCCGCCTTGAGGACTGCGACAAGCCCATCACCGTCGCGGTCATGGGCTGCATCGTCAACGGCCCCGGCGAGGCGAGCGCGGCGGACATCGGCGTCGCGGGCGGCAAGGGCGAGGGGCTCATCTTCCGCCGCGGCGAGATTTTATACAAGGTACCGCAGGAGAAGCTGCTGGATGCGCTCATGGACGAGATCGAGAAATTATAAGAGAGAAGCGGAGAAATGGCACAAAGAATACCGTTTTTTGAATTATTTGAGGGCTTTGCGCCGCCGATCGGCCTGCGCGTGCTGCTCACCGATGCCCGCGTGAGCGATGTTACGGTGGAGCAGGAGAGCCGCACGATGACGCTTGCGCTGACGGTGCTGCAGGAGGTCACAGACACCGAGCGCAGCGTGTTGGAGCAGCTTTTGGCTGAGCGCTTTGCGCTCAACGCCGTGCATATTTCGCTCACGCAAGGCGGCTTTCCCAAGCAGGAGCAGCTTAGTGCTAACGCCGGCGGCAGCGCGAAGAAGGTGCGCCCTGCGGGCAAGCTCATCATGGGGCGCGAGATCAAGGGCCACCCCGTGCCGATGACCGAGCTGAACCCGAAGGCGGGCAATGTCGTGGTCGAGGGCAAGGTCTTCAAGTGCGAGTTCCGCGAGCTGCGCCAGCCGGGTATGTGGCTGGCGCTTATTGAGATGACCGACTACGAGGGCTCGGTCATCGTGCGCAAGCGGATGCTCGAGCGCGAGGTCGCGCCGCTGCGCGACCGCATTTCCAGCGGTATGTGGCTGCGCGTCGCGGGTACGATGGAGCTGACCTACGACGGCCACGATATGCAGCTCAACCCGCGCGACATCACCGAGATCACGCACGAGAGCCGACAGGACACCGCCGAGGTCAAGCGCGTGGAGCTGCACCTGCATACGCGAATGTCCAACATGGACGCGCTGACCGACACGGGCAGCGTCGTCAAGCTCGCGGCAAAGTGGGGAATGCCAGCCATCGCCATCACCGACCACGGCGTCGCACAGTCCTTCCCGGACGCCTGGCATGCCGGAGAGGGTAAAATAAAAGTCCTTTACGGCTGCGAGGGCTACTTCGTCAATAACCTCGACGACCGCATCGCCATTCACGGGAAGCGGGACATCGGCTTTTCCGATGAGATCGTCTGCTTTGACATCGAGACGACCGGTCTCAAGGTCATGCAGGAGGCTATCACCGAGATCGGCGCCGTGCGGCTGAGAGACGGCGAGATCGTCGAGACCTTCCAGACCTTTGTGGACCCCGAGCGGCGGCTCACGCCGGAGATCATCGGCCTCACCGGCATCACGGACGAAATGCTGCGCGGCGCGCCGAAGCTCGCCGACGCGCTCGCGGCGTTTCTCGCCTTCGCGGGCGACGCGCCGCTTGCGGCGCACAATGCGGAGTTCGACATCAGCTTTATCCGCGCGGGCTGCCAAAGGTGCGGCATCCCATTTGAGCCGACCTATATCGACACGCTCATTTTGGCGCAAAATCTGCTGCCGGGGCTGGGAAAATATAAGCTCGACATTGTCGCCGACCATTTGCAGCTGCCGCAGTTCAACCACCACCGCGCGTCGGACGACGCCGTGCCGGTGGCACAGATGCTCACGAAGTTTTTCCCCATGCTCGCAGAGCGCGGCGTGACGCGCTTGCAGCAGATCAACGCAGAGATGGTCAAGCTGCGCCCGCTGGGGAGCAAGTCCAATCGTTTTCCCAAGCACATCATCCTGCTCGCCAAGAACAAGACGGGACTTAAAAATCTCTATCAGCTCATTTCGCTCTCGAACCTCAAATACTTCAAGCGCGTGCCGATCATTCCGAAAAGCGAGCTGATCGCGCACCGCGAGGGGCTGATCGTCGGCTCGGCCTGCGAGGCGGGCGAGCTGTTCCGCGCCGTCGCGGACCACAAGGATTGGGACGAGCTCAAGCGCATCGCGTCCTTCTACGACTATCTCGAAATTCAGCCCATCTGCAATAACCTCTTCATGCTGCGCGAGGGCGCGGTCAAGAGCGAGGAGGAGCTGCGCGACTATAACCGCACCATCGTCCGGCTTGGTGAGGAGCTGGGCAAAAGAGTGGTCGCCACCGGTGACGTGCATTTTCAGGAGCCGGAGGACGAGGTCTACCGCCATATTCTGCTCGCCTCGAAGAAATTCCCCGACGCCAACGCGCCGCTGCCGCTTTACTTCCGCACGACGGACGAAATGCTTAGGGAATTTGAATACCTCGGCAAGGAGAAGGCCTACGAGGTGGTTGTGACCAACACGCGCGCCATCGCCGACGAGGTGGAGGAGATCGAGCTGCTGCCGAAGGGTAAGCTCTTCCCGCCGCGCCTCGAAAACTCCGAGGAGGACCTCAACCGCCTTGTGTGGGATAAGGTCCACGCGCTCTATGGCGACGAGCCGCCAAAGCTCATCAAGGACCGTTTGGACATCGAGCTGGGCGGCATCCTCGGCAAGTACGATGTGGTCTATATGTCGGCGCAGAAGCTTGTCCAGCGCAGTTTGGAGTGCGGTTATCTCGTCGGCTCACGAGGCAGCGTCGGCTCGTCGCTCGTCGCCTATATGTCCGGCATCACCGAGGTCAACTCGCTCCCACCGCACTACCGCTGTCCGAAGTGCCGCAACAGTGAGTTCGTCACCGACGGCAGCTACGGCTGCGGTGCGGATATGCCGGATAAAAACTGCCCCGTCTGCGGCACGAAGTATGTTAAGGACGGCTTCGATATTCCGTTCGAGACTTTCCTTGGCTTCGGCGGCGGCAAGGTACCGGACATCGACCTGAACTTCTCGGGCGAATATCAGGCGCGGGCGCATCGCCACGCGATCGAGATGTTCGGCGAAACGCAGGTATTTCGTGCGGGCACCATCGGTACGCTGGCGGAAAAGACCGCCTTCGGTTTTGTCAAGAAATATCTGGAGGAAAACGGCATCCAGTCGGGCGCGGCGGAGATCGACCGCCTGACGGCGGGCTGCGTCGGCGTGCGCCGCACGACCGGCCAGCATCCCGGTGGATTGGTCGTCGTGCCGGACGATATGGAGATCGAGGATTTCTGTCCTGTCCAGCATCCCGCCGACGCGGAGGACAGCGAAACCGTCACCACGCACTTTGAATACCACTGCATGGAGGACAATCTGCTCAAGCTCGATATGCTCGGGCACGATGACCCCACCATGATTCGTATGCTCGAGGATCTTACCGGCGTGAACGCCCGCGAGATCCCGCTTGACGACCCCGACACGATGAGCATTTTCACCTCGTCGAAGGTGCTTGGCTTTGAAGACGACGACCTGCTCGGTCCCACCGGCGCGGTCGCCATTCCCGAGTTC
Source organism: Oscillibacter valericigenes (assembly GCF_021531315.1). Classification (GTDB taxonomy): domain Bacteria; phylum Bacillota; class Clostridia; order Oscillospirales; family Oscillospiraceae; genus Hominicoprocola. Next base: position 29,803 of record NZ_JAFBIQ010000001.1, read on the forward strand.
AACACGCGCTTCACGCGCCAGATGCTCGTTGATACACAGCCGAAGGATTTCAACACGCTCGTGCGTCTCTCCGGCTTTTCGCACGGCACGGATGTGTGGCTCGGCAACGCGCGCGAGCTGATCGTCAGCGGTACGGCAAGCGTTCTGGAAACGGTCGGCTGCCGTGACGACATCATGCTCTACCTCATCTCGATGGGTCTTGACCCGAAGATGAGCTTCAAGATCATGGAGGCCGTGCGCAAGGGCAAGGTCAAAAAGGGCGGCTTTCAGGACGGTTGGGTCGAGGCAATGCAGGAGCACGATGTGCCGCAGTGGTACATCGAGTCGCTCGCCAAAATCGGCTATCTCTTCCCGAAGGCGCACGCGGTCGCCTATGTGATGATGGCGTTTCGCATCGCGTGGTTCAAGGTGCATGAGCCGCTGGCATTCTACGCGACCTTTTTCACCGTCCGCGCGAAGGCCTTTGACGCGGAATACTGCTGCGCAGGCATTGACGCGGTCAAGCGCAAGATCCGCGAGATCGAAAACAATAAGGACGCCTCCGCCGCCGAGCAGGACCTGATGACTACGCTCGAGGTCTGCTACGAGTTCTACCGCCGCGGCTTTCACTTCGATACCATCGACATCTACCGCTCCGACGCGACGAAATTCACCGTCACGGAGGGCGGGCTCCTGCCGCCGTTCACCTCGGTGCACGGTCTCGGCGAGGCCGCGGCGCTCGACACGGTCGAGAAGCGGCAGGGCAAGGAGTTCATCTCGGTCGAGGAATTCTCCATGTGCTGCAATAAGCTTTCCAAGACGCACATCGAGCAGCTCCGCGCGCTCGGCTCCTTCGCCGGCATGGCGGACACCAGCCAGATGACGCTGTTCTGATAAGAAAACGCAAGACCTGCCAATGGCAGGTCTTGCGTTTTTCATGCTGTCATTCAAAAGATGCTTACAGTCCCAGCTCCACCGCGCGGCGCAGACGGACCTTGCCGTCGAGTGCGGCGTCGATGGTTTGAATAAGAGCCTCGCGGTCGCGGTTGAGCGTACCGCCGAGGGGAAGGTAGTTCGAGGCGTGATTGGAGCGGAAGACGCTCCCCTCGGAGTCGATGTGCTTGAGGAAAAGCCGCGTTTCGCGCATCAGGTCGGCAGGCTCCATCATCACAAAGTCGCCCGCTTCGATCCAGTCGTGCAGGGGCGTGCCGGAGTAGACGCGCAGCGTCAGAAAGGCGATGAACTCCGGTTTCATGGCGCTCACGGCCTTCGCCGTGTCGATGGCGTGGGACTGCCAGTCGCCGTTGAGCCCCGCCATGCCGTTGATGGCGGTGACGGAGATTGCGATGCCCGCTGCCTTGCAGCGAAGAGCATTTTCAACGGTCTCGGCGGCTGTGACGCCCTTGTTGAACTTCAAGAGCAGCTCCTCATTGCCGCTTTCCAGACCGATGTAGACGAGCGCCAGCCCGTGCTCACGCAGGGTGCGCAGCTCCTCGTCGGTCTTGCGTACGATTGCCTTGGTGGTTGCGTAGGCCGCCACGCGCGTACACTCGGGGAAGTATTCGCGGATAAAGTCCAGCACCTTCAGAAGATAGTCCATCGGCAAAATCAGCGCATCGCCGTCGGCGAGAAAGATGCGCTCAATGCGCCGCTCGTAGCTGCGCACCTCGGCGAGGTCGCGCAGAATGTCCTCCACCGGACGGATGGAGAATTTCTTCTCCTTGTACATATTGCAGAACGCGCATTTGTTGTGGCTGCATCCGAGCGTGCACTGCACGATCAGGCTGTATGCCTCGCTCGGCGGACGGTAGACGGCTCCGTAGTAATGCATGGGCTTCCTCCTTATTTCTTATGCTTCCAGCTTGGCCTGACACTTCTTCATGAAGCGCTCGCAGTCGATGATGGCGCGCTCGTGCGTGCCTTCGCCGATGAGACCCTTGTTATCGTATGCCGAAACCTTGAAGGTATACATCTTGCCGTTTTCGGAGATGGCGATCAGCTCGGCCTTCGCTGTGATCTCCACACCGATGGGGGAGGGGGAGACATGGCGGATGTTGACCATCGTGCCGACGCTGCTCTTATCCTCGCTCAGATGCTCCTTCATGTAGTAGTAGGCCGCGGCCTCCATCCAGCAAATGAGGAAGGGGGTGGCGAAGATGTCCAGCCCGCCGGAGCCGAGCGCGCCAGCGGTCCGCTCCTTGGTGACAACATTTTTGTACTCGTAGGTGTCTCCGATCTGCATGGGTATGCTTCCTTTCTTTTGTGCGGTGTTTTTTACTTGGCCGCCTTGACCTTGATCCAGAGCTTGCTCAGCTCGCGCATGAGAATTTGATTGTCATGGAACATCTCATCCTTCTCATAGCCGGAGCGGGGCAGGTAGGCGGCATTTTCTGCATAGAGATCCTCGGAGGAGGTCATCTCCTCGAATACCTCTGCATTGGGAGAAGTATACCCCACTGTTTCCGTATTGTCAAATGCAGCCTCATAGGTGAGCATATAGTTGATGAACTCGTGCGCGAGGGCGGGGTTCTCCGCGTTCGCAGGCACGACCATCGCGTCGCACCAGATGTTCGTGCCCTCGCTCGGCATGAAGAAGCTCATGTCCTCGTTCTCGTCGAGAATGACGGTGGCGTCTCCGGAGTAGACGACCGCGAGGTCTTTGTAGCCGTTCATCATGCCGTCGATGACCTCGTCGGTCACATAGACGGGGGACATGGTGTTGTTGAGCTGCAGCAGCCACTCATAGGCGGCGTTGATCTCGTCGGGATCGGAGGTGTTCATCGAGTAGCCGAGCGCCTTGAAGGCCATCATAAACGAGTCACGCTCGGAGTCGTAGATGTAGAGATGGCCGGCGTAGTCGGTGTTGCGCAGCACCTCCCAGCCCTGTGCCTCGACCACGACGGGATCGACATTCTCGTGGTTGTAGACGATGCCGACGCTGCCCCAAAAGTAGGGGACGGACCACTCGTTATCGGGGTCGTAGCTCATGCCGCGCACGGCGTCGTCCATGTTCTCAAGGTTCGGGAGCAGGCTGTGGTTGAGCGGCTGAAGGAAGTCCTCCTTCATCAAGCGCTCGATCATGTAGTCCGAGGGAATGACCACATCGTAGCGGTCGCCTGCCATGAGCTTGGTATACATCATTTCGTTGGAGTCGAAATTCTCCACGATGACCTTCACGCCGAACTGCTTTTCAAAGTCGCCGATGACATTCTCACCGAGGTATTCGCCGGGGAGGTAGAGCTTCAAAACATTGCTGCCGTATTTTTCAATGGCAGCGGCGTTCTTGTGCTGTCGGGCCATGCCCGCGCCGACCGTCCCGCCGAGCACAGCGAGCACCAGCACAGCGGCGATGGCGGCCGTCAGCTTGCGGTTTACTGCAAAGGAATTTCCCTTTTCACCATCTGTTTTTGCGCGCTTTTCATGCAGGATCGGCACCAGATTGACGATGCCGAGCACCAGCGTGATGGCAACGATCACCAGCGTGGAGAGCGCGTTGATGGAGGGGTTGACGCGCTTGGACATGGTGTAGACGAGAATGGAAATGTTGTTCACGCCGTTGCCCGTGGTAAAGTAGGAGATGACGAAATCGTCAAAGCTCATCGTAAAGGCGATCAGCGCGCCGGAGATGATGCCGGGGCGGATCTGCGGCACGATGACCTTCATGAGCGCCTGAAAGGGCGTCGCGCCGAGGTCCATCGCCGCATCGATCAGATTCGGGTCGAGTGAGCGCAGCTTCGGCGTGACCGAGAGCATGACATAGGGGATGCAGAACATGATATGTGCGAGCAGCAGCGTGAGGAAGCCCTTTTTCACCGCCAACACGCTGAAGAACATCAGCAGGCTGATGCCGGTGACTATGTCGGGGTTCATCACGGGCAGGTCGTTCACGCGCTCGACCATCGCCTGCACGACCCTTCTGGACTTGGAGAGGCCGATGGCGGTGATGGTGCCGATCACGGTGGAAACGATCGTTGCGATCACAGCGATGAGCATGGTGTAGAGCACGGCCTCCATCATCGTAGAGTCCGCGAACATCTTCTCATACCAGCGCAGCGAAAAGCCGCCGAATTTTGTGAGCGAGCGGGAATCATTGAAGGAAAAGACGATGATGTAGAGAATGGGAAGATAGAAGAACAGCATCGTCAGCGCGAGGATGATCTTTGAGAAAAGTGCGGTTTTCTTTTTCATCGTCTCTCACTCCTTTCCGCGGCTCGCGGGCTGCACATCGACCTTGCGCGTGAGCCACATCGAGAGCATGATGATGATGGCCATGATGAGGGAAATGGCGCTGCCGAAGTTCCAGTCGCCGGAGGTGAGGAACTGCGACTCGATGATGTTGCCGACAAGCACGAACTGTCCGCCGCCGAGGAGCTTCGGGATAAAGAAGCTGGAAACAGCGGGCAGGAACACGAGCGTGATGCCGGAGATGACGCCGGGCAGGGAGAGCGGCAGCGTCACGCGCAGAAAGGCCTGCGCGGGAGTTGCGCCGAGGTCATTCGCCGCCTCGAGCAGGCTCTTGTCCATCTTGGCGAGCGAGGTGTGGATCTGCAAAATCATAAAGGGAACGAAGTTATACACCATACCGAGAATAACGGCAAAGCTGGTGTGGATCATATTGACCGGACCGATACCAAAAAAGCCGAGAAAGGTGTTAAGGATGCCCTCATCCTGCAAAATGCCCATCCACGCATAGGTGCGCACGAGCATATTCACCCATGTCGGCATGGTGATGAGCAGGATCATGATGGTGTTCGAGCGGCTCGGCATCTGCGCGATGGCATAGGCGACGGGATAGCCGAGCACGATGCACAAAAGCGTCGTGAGCACGGCAATGTAGAGCGAGCGGCCGAGCACCTCCATGAATACGGCGTCGGTGACAAAGCGCTTGAAGTTATCAAAGGTGAACTGGAAGGTCAGCACCTCGTTGCCGGAAACGGTGAAGGCGTAGAGCACGATGAGCAGCATCGGCAGCACGATCATCACGCTGATCCATGCAACATAAGGGTATGTCATGGAACGAAACTGCTTCACCACTGGCCCTCCTTCTTCATCACATGGATGTCCTCGGGACGGAAGATGAGACCGACCTCGGCGCCCTCCTCGCAGGCGCGGGTGGTGGAGACCTTATACTCATAGCCTTCGGTGGAGAAGGTCACATCATAGACGCCCGGTTCGATGGTCTCGGGGTCGAAGTCGTACTTCACATCGGTGATCTCGACCTGCTCGCCGTCCTCGAGGGACCACGCGGACGCGCTCGCCCAGGTCTCAAGGTCGGTGTCGAGCGCCATGCTTTCCTGAATGTCCTCGACCTTTTTGAAGAAGTTCATCGCGTAGATTTCTTCCTGATAGACCTTGCTCTCCACGCGGTTTTCCGCCATGACCGCGGCCTTGACCGTGATGGCGGTGCCGGCGGCGGTGGAGAAGGTGACGGAGTAGCTGCCGACCTCGGGCTTAATGTCGTGCTCGACGCTCTTGATGGAGATGTAGTCTTCGGTCTCGCTGTCCCACGCCTCGGCGGAGGCGAGGGTGACGATCTTGGCCTCGTCCAGCTCGCCGACGTCCTCCACATCGAGAAGGAAGGAGTTGGCGCTGATCTTCTCGCCCGCCTCTTCGTTGAACACGGGGCGGTCCTGCGAGACCTGCATCTTGACGGTGATGGTCGTGCCGACGCGCGTTTCGACGACGGTATCGTAGTGCATCCCCTTGAAGAGCTGCGACTTTACTACACCCTTGAGCATGCCCTCGGCGCGGGGGACGATGTCAAGATGCTCGGGACGGATCACGACATCGACCTTTTCATTCTTGCTGAAGCCGCGGGCGCGGCAGGGGAATTTCTTGTCCTCAAAGACCACAAGGTCGTCGCTCTGCATCACGCCGTCGATGATGTTCGTCTCGCCGATGAAGTTGGCAACGAACTCGTTGACAGGGTAGCGGTAGATCTCGGTCGGCGTGCCGATCTGCTGGATCTCGCCTGCGTTCATCACGACGATCTTGTCGGACATCGTCAGCGCCTCCTCCTGATCGTGCGTGACAAAGATGAAGGTGATGCCGACCTCTTGCTGGATGTACTTGAGCTCCTCCTGCATCTCCTTGCGCAGCTTCAGGTCGAGCGCGCCGAGCGGCTCGTCGAGCAGCAGAACACTCGGCTCGTTGACGAGCGCGCGGGCAATGGCGATGCGCTGCTGCTGGCCACCGGAAAGCTCGGTCACATTGCGGTCGGCGTAATCCTCAAGACTCACAAGGCGCAGCATACGCATGACCTTCTGCGCGATAACGTCCTTCGGCTCCTTCTTGATGGTCAGGCCGAAGGCGATGTTGTCGTAGACGTTCATGTGCGGAAATAGCGCGTACTTCTGAAACACGGTGTTGATCTCGCGCTTGTAGGCGGGGACATTCACAATGTCCTCGCCGTCAAAGAGCACCTTGCCCTCGCTCGGCTGCAAAAAGCCGCCGAGGATGCGCAGCAGCGTCGTTTTGCCGCAGCCCGATGGGCCGAGCAGGGTGACGAATTCGTTTTCATAGATGTCAAGGCTGACGCCCTTGAGGACGACCTGCCCATCCTCAAAGCTCTTGACGATATTTTTGAACTGGATCAGCTTCTTCTGTTCCGGCATGATTTCAATATCCTTTCCTTATGTTGTTAAAACAGGGGAGGGGTCGAGACCCACAGCACGCGCGCGGTGGTCTTGCGCGTGTTTTTGAGCTGGTGAAAGCTGCGCCCGTGGAGATAAAAGGTCTCGCCGCGGCGCACCGCCTGCTCCTCGCCGTCGCAGACCAGCACGATGCTGCCCTCGACGACATAGCCGAATTCCTCGCCGTCGTGCGGCTCGACCGTAAAGCTCTCGCCGCCCTCGGGCAGCTCAAGCAGGATCGGCTCCATCTGATTTCTCTGCGTGTTGGGAACGATCCAGTTGACTGTGCAGTCCTCGCGCTCGTCGACAAAAAAATCGTCGGCGCGGAAGATGAACTGGTCGTTTTTATCCTCCTGAAAGAACTCGGCGAGGTTCGTGCCGAGCGCCTCCAAAATGTCGCTCAGAGAGTCGATGGACGGGGAGGTGAGGTCGCGCTCCAATTGGGACAAAAACCCCTTCGTCAGCTCGCTTCGGCTGGCGAGCTCCTCCAGAGTCAGTCCCTTGCGCGTTCGCAGCTCTTTGATCTTATTGCCAATGTCCATAAAACCGACCTCCCGTCTGTGTTCAAAATATTAAACTTTTGGTAGCTTTTTGCTAAACCGAATTTATTATACACAAAGCGCGCGGGATTGCAAGCATAAAATAAACAAAAAGTTTAATATTTTGAACTTCAACAGCTGCGAAGGGTGAAAAGAAAACCGCTCTGTGCAGCTTGCACAGAGCAGTTCAACATTTTATCTCACTGATAATCGCTCACAAGGAACAGGGGCTTGATCGCCACGACCTCGTCGTGCTCGGCCTGTTCGACCTGGACCTCGGCGGTGAGTGCTTTCAAGTCGGCTTTGAGCACCTCGAGCGCCTCGCTCACGCTCTGCGCGCGTCCCTCGCGCAGGATACGGATCATGCGCTCAAGCACGACCGGATGCGCGTAGCGGGCGGGGAGAGGGAAGTCTTCGGGCAGGATGCTTGCAAGGGCTGCCTGCGCTTCGTCCCAGGCGCGCGCGACTGCTTTGCGGTTATTCTTCGCTGTGGGCAGCACATTTGCGCCGGAGAAAAAGAACACGGCGGCAAAGCCGAAGAGGGCGAAGTAGATGCCGAAGTCTGCACCCCTGCGCCACGAAAGGATACCATACACCAGTGCGGCGGCGCCCGCGATGACGATCGCCAGCGCCACCCAGCGGTAGGATGGGTTGCTGTGCTCGTTGATGCGCTTGGCCTTGGCAGCCTTGGAGAGCTGTGCGGTCAGCTCTGGGTAGCCGGAAAGGAATTTGCGAGAGCGCTCCAATTCCTCGCGCGCACTCTGTGCCGCAGGCGTCAGCTCCGTAAGGTAACGCCGCTCCTCGCGTGCGCGGTTTTCAGCAAGTCTGCGCTCGCCCTCCGCGCTCAGAAGAGGGATCTCCGGCCGCACCTGCGCCAGATAGGCAAGCAGCGCGTCCACATCCTCCTCATGCTTGAAGGTACACTGCCGCTCCAGCCCGTCGTCGTACTGTACGACGAGGTAGGGGATCGAGCCGAACGCGCCCTTGCCGGTAAAACCGCCACGGCTCATGGCGATGCGCTTGAAGACACGGCGCACGGAGACAAAGGCCACATAGTAGTGTCGGTCAAGCAGCGCCCCGCCGAGATAGATAGCCTTTTCGCCCACGCCGCTGTTTCCGAAGCGGCGGCAGGACTTTCGGTCCGCGCCCACGCTCTCCGGTTCTAAAACGGTATTTCCGATGCGGACAGGTGCAAAGCTCATAACGCTCTCCTCCAAGGTGCGCAAAGCGGCGGGAGGGATGCTCTCGCCGCTTTGCGGAATGATGCTTACTGATGCAGAGTTTCGTAGTGAGGGCTGGTGTGGCGCTTCTTGATGGTGTAGAGGAAGATGCCGAGGAACAGCGCCGCGGCGAGAATGCCGATGGGGTAGGCCAGCGCGGTGTTGTACACGGTAGCGCCCTCAGCGGTCTTGTGGTTGAAGAACTGGCCGAGGCACTCGTTGCCGAGCATGAAGTAGGTAATGGACACAGCACTCATGAAGGTGGCGGGGACGGCGGTGATCCAGTAATTCTTCTTCTCATAGAAGAGGTACATGGAGGCGGCCCACAGGACGATCATGGCGAGCGTCTGGTTGGTCCAGCTGAAGTAACGCCAAATGATGGTGTAGTCGATCTTGCCGAGCGCATTGCCGATGCCGAGGATCGCGCCGACGCCCAGCACGGGGACGCAGAGCAGCAGACGGTTCTTCCAGCCCTTCTGGTCCATCTTGAACCAGTCGGCCAGCACCAGACGGGCGGAACGGAAGGCCGTATCGCCGGAGGTGATGGGGCAGGCGATGACGCCGAGCATGGCCAGCGCGATGCCCACGCCGCCCATGGTCTTGGAGCAGACATCGTAGACCGCGGTGGAACCGCCGCCGCCGAGGGCAAGCAGCTCCTCACCGGTGTAGAGCGCGCAGCCGGCAGCTGCCCAAATCAGGGCGATGATGCCCTCAGAGACCATCGCGCCATAGAAAACGAAGTGGCCCTGCTTCTCGCTCTTCATGCAGCGGGCCATCAAGGGGCTCTGCGTGGCATGGAAGCCGGAGATCGCGCCGCAGGCAACGGTGATGAACATGAAGCTCCAAATAGGCGTACCCTGCGGGTGCAGGTTCGCAAAGTTGTTCCAAATCTCGGGGATGGTGTAGCCCTTGGTAAAGATGCCGAGCGCAACACCGACTGCCATGACGATCAGGCAGATGCCGAACACGGGGTAGATCTTGCCGATGATCTTATCGATGGAGAGAAAGGTCGCAATGAAGTAGTAGACAAGGATCAGGATCAGCCAGAACATCTTGCTGGCAAAGATGCCTTCGCTGCCGCCCTTGGAGCAAAGCAGCTGGAGCAGGCCGGCAGGACCGACCGCAAACACGGTGCCGACCATGACGAGAAGCACGACGCTGAACACGCGCATGACATTCTTCATCGCGCCGCCGAGATAGATGCCGGAGATCTCGGAGATGGACGCGCCTTCATTACGCTCGCTCATCATGCCGGAGAAATAGTCGTGAACCGCACCGGCGAAGACGGTACCGAAGGTGATCCACAAAAAGACCACAGGGCCCCACAGCGCGCCGCTCAGAGCGCCGAAGATCGGGCCGAGTCCGGCGATGTTCAAAAGCTGGATCATGAAGAGCTTCCACTGGGGAAGGACCACATAGTCCACGCCGTCGTTGATCTTCACGGCAGGGGTCTCACGGTCGTCCGGGCCGAAGGTGTTTTCCACGATCTTGCCGTAGACGAGGTAGCCGCCGATCAGCAGTGCCAGACAGAGAAAAAAGCTAAGCATTTGTACTCTCCTCCTTATTCTTCCCCATGGCAGGCATGGGGCTGCAATGAATGGATTTGCTTCCAGTCATCGCCCATATCATAGCACCATCAACGAAAAGTACAAGCGACAAAAACAACAAAAATCCGCGGAGATACTCCTGCGATTTTATGTACTATTTGCACATATTCAGACGGTAAATTGTCGAAAAAATGGAAAATTATTTAATCTCCCCAACTGTTTTTTTGCCGCTCTGCCGTTCAAGTAAAATATTTTCGGCGGAAGGGGATCTCGTCGGCGATGAACTCGCGCCCGCGCAGATAATTCAGGATGCCGGCGTCAGTTGGGAAGTCAAAGCGCAGGCGGTAGGAGTAGAGCGCTTGCTGCGTTTCTCCATAGCGGCGGTTAATACTGCCGACACCGTATTTGCCGTCACCGAGCAGGGGGTGACCCATGTCAGCAAAGCTCGCGCGGATCTGGTGCGTCCGACCGGTGAGCAGCTCGACCTCGACGAGCGAGAGCCGCTCGCGCGTTTCGAGCGTTTCATAGAGCGTGACGGCACTGCGCCCATCCGCCACCGGGTGGTGATAGACGCGCACGGTGTTGGTCTTTTCATCCTTGCGCAAAAAGCACTCGATGCGCCCCTTCGGCGGTTCGGGGCGTCCAAGACAGATGCAGAGATAGAACTTGGACAGCTCGCGCTCGCGGAGCTTCTCATTCAAAATGCGCAGGGCCTCCGCGTTCTTCGCCGCGATAACGATGCCGCCTGTGTTGCGGTCGATGCGGTTGCACAGGGCGGGCGTGAAGGCGTTCTCCTCGCGGGGCCTCCACTCGCGCCTCTGGTAGAGATAGGCGAGCATGTGGTTGACGAGCGTGTTGACCTGCTCGTTCTCATCGGCGTGGACGACCATGCCGGCGGGTTTATCGAGCAGCATGATGTTCTCGTCCTCATAAATAATGTGCAGCCTGGGATTGGCGATGGTGAGATAGGCGTTCTCCTCGCTCGGCGTTTCAAAAAACTCGTCGTTGAGATAGAGCTGGAGCGTGTCCCCCTCGCACAGGCGGTAGTCGCGCTCGGCGCGCGTACCGTTTACCTTGATGCGCTTCAGGCGGATATACTTCTGCGCCAGTGAGGCAGGCAGCAGGGGAACGGCCTTGAGCAGAAAGCGGTCGAGCCGCTGGCCGGCGTCATTTTTATGGATGATGAGCTCTCGCATGGTGCCGCTCCTTTCGTGCGTCAAAACACTTTGCAGTCATTCTACGATACCATTCGTCAAATGTAAAGAAAAGCAGAGAAAAAAGTTGTAAAAAATCCTCAAAAAATGTTTGACAATCCGGGGCAAGTCCTCTATAATACTACTCGTGTCATTGCGAGGTGTATCATGCTTTTAGACATCAAACGAATCATTAACACCCCCGGAGGCAGGATCCCCTTTGAGTTTTCAGAGGACTTTTCTGATGTGGACTTCGGCGGCGTGTGTCCGGCCATTCGGCCTGTCTTAGTGGTAGGGCAGGTGCAGAACATTGCAGGGATGCTTCGCTTGGAGCTGGCGCTTGATACGACCCTTGCGGCTGTGTGCGACCGCTGCGGCAAGCCGTTTGACAAGACCTTTCGCCTCAACTGCGAGTATCTGCTCGCCGAGGAGCTGGAGGATGAGGAAAACGACGAAATACTGCTGCTGGAGAACGGCACGGTCGATCTGGGAGAGTTCTCCCGCGAGGTGTTTATCCTCAATATGCCCACAAAGCTGCTTTGCCGAGAGGACTGCAAGGGCCTTTGTCCCGGCTGCGGCGTAGACCTCAACGAGGAGGTCTGCCGCTGCAAAAAGGAAGTGGACCCGCGGCTGGCAAAGCTGGCAGAGCTGCTCAAGTAGAGCAAAAACAAGTAATTTTTACTGCGTTTCGCAGTTTTCGATCAAGGAGGTGTCAACATGGCAGTCCCCAAGGGGAAAGTATCCCGCGCAAGACGCGATAAGAGGCGTTCTTCTCACTGGAAACTGGAAACTCCGGGCCTCGTCGCTTGCCCGAAGTGCGGCGCGCTGCGCCTGCCTCACAGAATGTGCAAGGAGTGCGGTACCTACAACGGCCGTCAGGTCAAGGTCATCAAGTCCAGCGTTGTCGCTGAGTAAGCACATCGGAAAACATCTACCAAAAAACAAGCGGGAGGAGCGATCTTCCCGCTTGCTTTTTTGCGCGCATGGGAGAATTGCAAACTTTGCGCGAAAATGGCGTCGTTTTCCTTGCGAAAACGGAAAGGATACGCTATACTATATAAGTTAGATTATGCGTGAAAGGGGAGCTGCCGCGTGAGCACGATCATCACCTCCGTCGACGCGGGCTCGCCCGCCGAGCGCGCCGGCATCAAGACCGGCGAGCAGCTTTTGAAGCTCAACGGCCACCGGGTCGTCGATGTGCTGGACTATCGCTTTTTCTGCTACGATCCGGTCGTGACGGTCGAGGTGAAGGAGGGCTGCGGCGCGATCTATCACAAGACCATCCGCAAAGAAGAGGGCGAGGACCTCGGCCTCAACTTTGACACCTACCTGATGGATGAGCCGCGCCCCTGCTCAAACCACTGCCTGTTCTGTTTTGTCGATCAGATGCCGCCGAATATGCGCGACACGCTCTATTTTAAGGACGACGACGCGCGCCTGAGCTTTCTCATGGGCAATTACATCACGCTCACCAATCTCACCGAGCGCGAGGCGCAGCGCATCATCGATCTGCGCATCAGCCCCATCAATGTCTCCGTGCAGGCGACCGAGCCGCAGCTGCGGCGCACGCTGCTTGGCAACAAGGACGCCGACAGGAGCCTCGAATATATGCGCGCCTTCGGTGAGGCGGGTATCGAGATGAACGGCCAGATCGTCGTCTGCCCCGGCTGGAACGACGGCGCGCACCTGCGCCGCAGCATCGAGGACCTGATGGACATCGGCTTCAATTCCTGTTCCATCGTTCCCGTTGGGCTGACAAAGTTTCGAAAGGGTCTTGCAAGGCTTGAGCCCGTGACAAAGGAAAAGGCGGGGGAGATCATCGACCTTGTGGATGAGTACGGTGCGAAGTGCCTGGAGAAGTACGGTACGCGAATGTTCTTCTGCGCGGATGAATTCTACATCAAGGCCGAGCGCCCGCTGCCCGATGACGACTACTACGAGGACTACCAGCAGCTCGACAACGGCGTGGGGATGCTGCGCAGCACCATGAATGAATTTCTCAGCGGACTGGAGGATGTGGAGAGCGGCGATGTGCCAAGCTTCACCGTTGCGACCGGCTGTGCTGCTGAGCCGTTTATCGCGCGGCTCGTGGAGGCGGCGAAGAAGAAATTTCCGCAGCTGCGCGGCGAGGTCGTCGGCATTGTGAACGACTTCTTCGGACATACCATCACGGTCTCCGGTCTTGTCACCGCACAGGACCTCATTGCGCAGCTCAAGGATCGTCCCACACTCGGCGAGCGTGTGCTGATCCCCGCGAATATGCTCCGCCACGGCGAGGGTGTGTTCCTCGACGATTACACCGTCGAGCAGGTCGAGCAGGCGCTCGGCCGCACGCTGACGATCTCCGAGACCGACGGCTACTCCCTTTGCGACGCTGTTTTTCAGCAGGAAGCTTAACTTGAAAATCTACCCCCGACAGGAGGAATCCAATATGTCCAAGCCCATCGTTGCCATCGTTGGCCGACCGAATGTCGGCAAGTCGATGCTCTTCAATAAGCTCATCGGCCAGCGTCTTTCCATTGTGGAGGATACGCCCGGCGTCACGCGCGACCGCATCTACGGCGAGTGCGAGTGGTGCGGCCGCAAATTTACGCTGGTCGATACAGGCGGCATCGAGCCGCGCACCGACAGCCAGATATTGACCTTCATGCGCGAGCAGGCACAGATCGCCATTGAAAACGCGACGGTCATCATCTTCCTCACCGACATCAAGACCGGTCTCACGGCCTTCGATCAGGAGGTCGCCAATATGCTCCTGCGCTCGCGCAAGCCAATCGTGCTGGCGGTCAATAAAATGGACTCCGTCGGCGCGCCGAACCCCGATTATTATGAGTTTTACAACCTCGGCCTCGGCGATCCTGTGGCCGTTTCCGCCGTCCACGGTCACGGCACGGGCGACCTGCTCGATGCCTGCGTTGCTTACTTCCCCGATGAGGAGGAGCAGGATGAGGAAAGCGACGTGCTCAAGGTCGCCATCATCGGCAAGCCGAATGTCGGAAAATCCTCGCTCACGAACCGCATTTTAGGACAGGAGCGCGTCATTGTCTCCAATGTCGCGGGCACGACGCGCGACGCCATCGACTCCTACTTTGAAAACGAGAGCGGCAAATATGTCTTTATCGACACCGCCGGTATGCGTAAAAAGTCGAGGATCGAGGAAAGCATTGAAAAATACAGCGTCCTGCGCGCGACCATGGCCATTGACCGCGCGGATGTCTGCCTCATCATGATCGACGCCACCGAGGGCGTGACCGAGCAGGATACCAAGGTCGCCGGCCTTGCACACGAAGCGGGCAAGGCGAGCATCATCGTCGTCAACAAGTGGGATCTTGTCGAAAAGGACGGCAAGACCATGGATAAAATGCGCGAGGACATTCGCCGCGACTTGAGCTACATGACCTACGCGCCCATTCTCTTCATCTCGGCGGCGACCGGTCAGCGTGTGCCGCGGCTCTTTGAGCTCATCAACTATGTTCACACGCAGGCCTGCACCCGCATCACGACGGGTATGCTCAACAATGTCCTTGAAGACGCGCAGACAAGAGTGCAGCCGCCCACGGACAAGGGTAAGCGCTTGAAAATTTACTACATGACGCAGGTGGGTGTCTGCCCGCCGCACTTCGTCGTCTTCTGCAACGACAGGCAGCTCTTCCACTTTTCCTATCAGCGCTACCTTGAAAACTGCATCCGCAATGTGTTCGGCTTGGAAGGCACGCCCATCATCCTCTCCATTCGGCAGAAGGGGGATAAGGAGGAGTAAAGGAAATGTACTTGCTCGCTCTTGTTTTTATAGAGTTTATGACGCATTTGGACTATCTTTACGCAGCGGTCGCTGCCTATTTCTGCGGCTGCTTTAACGGGGCGCTCTTCACCTCGCGGCTCTTCTTTCACGATGATGTGCGCACCCACGGCAGCGGCAACGCGGGGCTGACGAATTTCTACCGCACCTACGGCGCGAGGTACGCGCTGCTCGTCATTGCCTGCGATATGCTCAAGGCGGTCGTGGCGGTGGGCTTTGCGGCATGGCTCGGTGCGCGCTTTGACCCGCGCATCCTGCCGGATCTTCCGCTGACCGCGGCGGAGCAGGCGGAGTATCTGCTGCACTTTAAATACTGGGCGGGACTCTTTTGCGTACTGGGCCATATGTTTCCCTGCACGGCAAAATTCAAGGGCGGCAAGGGTATTTTGTGCTCCGCGACGCTCACGCTGCTGCTCGACTGGCGCATCGCGCTGGTGTCCTGGGGGCTGTTCGCCCTGCTGTGGCTGACGACCCGCTATGTGTCGCTCGGCTCGGTGTGCGCAGCGGCGGTTTTTCCGATCGTGACGCAGCTCGTCTTCGGCGACACGCTGGTTACGGTGCTGGCTGTGTGCATGGCGGCGCTTGTCATCTGGGCGCACCGCGAGAACATCAGGAGACTGCTGAACGGAACGGAAAACAAGTTCCATTTCCATGTCAACGCACCCAAAACGGAGGAGGAAGCATGAACATTGTCGTACTCGGCAGCGGCGGCTGGGGTACCGCAAATGCCATACTGCTGCACAAGAACGGATATCGTGTTACGCTGTGGTCGCACAATGCGCAGAAGGCGAAGCAGCTGGAGGGGACAAGGAAAAATCCTTTACTCGTTGGCGTGCCGCTCCCGCAGGGGATCACGGCGACAAACGACCTTGCCTGCCTGAAGGACGCGGAACTGGTCGTGTTCGCCTCGCCATCCTACGCGCTGCGCAGCGTCGCGGCGCTCTCCGCACCGCACATTCCCGAGGGTGCTGTGCTTCTTTCGCTGACCAAGGGCATCGAGCGCGGCACGCATCTGCGGATGTCGCAAGTCATCGCACAGGAGACCGGCGGGGGACACCCCATTGCCGTGCTCTCCGGCCCCTCACACGCCGAGGAGGTCGCGCGCGGTATGCCGACGGGCGTGGTCGCAGCGTCCTGCGACGAGGAGACCGCGCGGCTCATCCAGCGTGTGTTCACCAATGAATGCTTCCGCGTCTACACACACGACGACATGGTTGGTGTGGAGCTGGCCGGCGCGCTCAAGAACGTGGCGGCGCTATGCTGCGGCGTGAGCGACGGTCTCGGCCTCGGCGACAACACCAAGGCACTGCTCATCACGCGCGCGATGGCGGAGACCTCGCGCCTGGCAGAGCGGCTCGGCGGGCGCAAGGAAACGCTCGCGGGCCTTGCCGGCATGGGCGACCTGATCGTCACCTGCACTTCGATGCACTCACGCAATCACCGCGCGGGCATTGCCATCGGCGAGGGGCGCACGCCGCAGGAGGTCGTCGCCGACATGGGCGGCGTGGTTGAGGGCTATTATGCCGCCGTCAGTGCGAAGGAGCTGGCGGACGAGGTGGGTGTCGAGCTGCCGATCTGCGAGGCGATGTATGACATTCTCTACAATGGTGCGGAGGTCGGCGGTATGGTCCATCGGTTGATGGGGCGCGCGCCGAAGCGCGAGAGCGACAACAACTGGCTATGAAAAAGGCGGCCCGTACAGGCCGCTTTTTCCGACAGGGAGAATATATATGGAGCTGATCGAACAACTGGGACGCTATACGCCGTATAATGAGCAGGAGGCGCGCGATCGCGCACTGCTGCTGCGCGCCCTGCGCGAGGAAGAAAATGTGTTCACGCGCGAAAACGAGCGGATGCACATGACGGCCTCGGCGTGGGTGACGAATGAAGCGCACGACCGCGTGCTGATGGCCTACCATAATATCTATGCTTCCTGGGCGTGGCTCGGCGGACACGCCGACGGCGAGTGCGACCTGCTCGCCGTCGCGCTGCGCGAGGTGCGCGAGGAGAGCGGCCTGACGCGGCTGCGCCCCGCGTCGGAGGACATCTTTTCCGTTGAGGTGCTGACCGTGGACGGGCACGAGAAGCGCGGGAGATATGTTTCCTCACACCTGCACCTGAATGTGACCTACCTCATCATCGCGGACGATGCCGAGGCACTGACCGTCAAGCCGGATGAGAACAGCGGTGTGCGCTGGTTCACGCCGGATGGCGCGGTGGAGGCAAGCAGCGAGCCGTGGTTCCGTGAGCGCATCTACAAAAAGCTCAACGCCAAGCTCGCCGCGCTGCAATAAGGAGAAGGCAGAGAAAAAAGCCGCTCACAGATGGTGAGCGGCTTTCACTGCTATCTTTTAGATCGCGCGGGTAACCTTACCGGAACGCAGACAGCGGGTACAAACATAGACATGGCGGGGCGTACCGTTGACCATCGCCTTGACGCGCTTGACATTGGGCTTCCAAGGACGATTGGAGCGTCTGTGGGAGTGGGAGACCTGAATACCAAAGGTCACGCCCTTGTCGCAAAACTCACACTTTGCCATCCGTTGCACCTCCTTGCTGTAATCAAATCGAGACTTGCGCATTGCAAGCATTGGCTATGATAGCAGATTTCAAAAGAAATTGCAAGCAAAATTTTTCAATTTCTCGGATTTTTTTGCGTTTTTCTCTTTCAGCTGTCTCCGCAGGCCGCAGCGCAAAAAAATGATCGCCGCCGCCCTTGTAAAAACAGGGAAAAGCCGATATAATATATATGGAAAAATTTTACCTGATGGGAGAAGTGACATGAACACCGATCGAAGCGTAAAGGTAAAGGATATTGTTGAAAAATTTCAACTTGAGGTGCTCTACCGCGGTACTGATTATGACACGGAAATACTGACCATCACGGATGTCAACCGTCCGGGGCTGCAATTTGTCGGCTTTTTTGATTATTTCGACCCGCGGCGGCTCCAGATCATCGGCAAGGGCGAGACGATGTTCCTCAAGGGCTATTCCGCCGACGAACGGCGGGCGAAATTTGAGGCGCTGTTCAAGCATGAGATCCCGGCGCTGGTCGTCTCGCGCGGACTCGATGTGTTCCCTGAGTGCATGGAGATGGCGCAGAAGTATGGTCGGACGCTCCTGCGCACGGAGTATACCTCAGTCGAATTTACGAGCATGACCATCGACTATCTCAACCATGAGCTGGCGCCCATGATCACGCGCCACGGCGTGCTGATGGATGTGTACGGCGAGGGCGTGCTGATCCTCGGCGACAGCGGCATCGGCAAGAGCGAGACCGCCATTGAGCTCATCAAGCGCGGCCATCGGCTGGTCGCGGACGACGCGGTGGAGATCCGCCGCATCGGTGACACGCTCATCGGCACGGCGCCGGAGCTGATCCGACACTATCTGGAGGTGCGCGGCATCGGCGTTGTCGATGTGCAGAAGCTCTTCGGCATGAGCGGCGTCAAGGCCACGACGCAGATCGACCTTGTCATTCAGTTTGAGCGCTGGAACGACGAAAAGTTCTACGACCGGCTCGGCCTCGACGAGGCACACACGCAGATCATGGGCGTCCCGGTCCCGCTGCTGACCATTCCGGTCTCGGCAGGTCGAAACCTCGCCGGTATCGTGGAGCTGGCAGTGATGAACAACCGTCAGAAGAAGTACGGCATCAATTCCGCCCGCGAGTTTGTCGAGCAGATCGACAGTCATGTGGACCGCGAGGCGGCGAAGGAAAGAAATCAGTAAGGAGCGGTGATGGAGTCCATGTTTTCAAAAAACCGCCCCGGCTGGGCGGCACTGCTGGATCGAAAGGTCGCGGACTATCTGCCGGACCTCAAATATACGCATGACGAACCGCTCGCGCGGCATACCTCATTTCGCATCGGTGGTCCGGCGGCGCGCATGACGTTTCCGACCTCGTGCGAGCAGCTCGTGCTGCTCATGGGCTTTGCGGAGGAATGCGGCGTCACGCCGCTCCTGCTTGGCAACGGCACCAATCTGCTCGTTGCAGACGAGGGGCTGGATACGCTCGTCCTTCAGACGGGCGAGGGGCTCAACCGCATCTCGCTCGATGGTGAGACGATCATCGCGGACGCAGGCGTTTCGCTCGCGCGGCTGGGCGTGTTCGCGTGGCAGCACAGCCTCACAGGGCTGGAATTTGCCCACGGCATCCCCGGCAGCCTCGGCGGCGGGGTCGTAATGAACGCAGGCGCCTACGGCGGCGAGCTGAAGGATGTTCTCACCGAGGTCACGGCGCTCTTTCCAGACGGTGTGCGGACGCTGCGCGGGGAGGAGCTTGCGCTCGGCTACCGCCGCAGCCTCTTCACCGATCATCCAGAGGCCGTCGTGCTGCGCGCGAAGCTTGCGCTGCAAAGCGGCAGCGCGGAGCAGATCAAAGCGCGCATGGATGAACTTGCAGCCAAGCGCCGCGCGAGCCAACCGCTCGAGCTGCCCAGCGCCGGCAGCACCTTCAAGCGGCCCGAGGGCTATTTTGCCGCCGCGCTCATCGACCAGTGCGGCCTCAAGGGTACGCGCGTCGGCGGGGCGGAGGTCAGCCGGAAGCACGCAGGCTTTGTCGTCAATGTCGGCGGCGCGAAGTGTGCCGATGTGCTCGCGCTCATCCAAAAGGTACAGGATACTGTTTTCACGGCGACCGGTGTCACACTTGAACAGGAAGTAAAGATCATTCAATAAAGGGGGACGAAGCATGGAGATCCTTGTCATTTCGGGCCTGTCCGGCGCGGGAAAGTCCAGCGCCGCGTCCTGCCTTGAGGACATCGGCTACTACACGGTGGACAATATGCCCGCCGCCATTATCCCCAAGTTTGCGGAGTTTTCCGCAGAGAGCGACGGACGCTATGACCGCGTTGCGTTGGTGAATGACATTCGCGGCGGCGTGGACAGCTTTCAAGAGCTTCTGGAGGTCATTGACCGCTTGCGCGAGGGCGGTACAGTCTGTCGTCTGCTCTATCTGGAGGCCGATACGCAGAGCATCATCAAGCGCTACAAGGAAACGCGCCGCCGCCACCCGCTTTTGGAGGACGGCGCGACCATCGAAGACGCGGTAAAGCGCGAGACCGAGCTGCTGCGCCCGCTGCGCGAGCGCGCGGATTTTGTGATCGACACCACGCAGCTCTCCGCCGCAAAGCTGCGCGGAGAGCTCTACCGGCTCTTTGCCGAAAAGGGGCAGCAGAGCCGCATGAGCGTCAATGTTCTCTCCTTTGGCTACAAGTACGGCGTGCCGCTCGAGGCCGACCTTGTGTTCGATGTGCGCTTCATGCCCAATCCCTTCTATGTGCCGGAACTGCGCTACAAGACCGGTATGGACGACGAGGTATATAACTATGTCTTCTCCTTCCCGCAGACGAAGGAGTTTCTTGCAAAGCTTGAGCAGATGCTTGCCTTTTTGCTCCCGCTTTATCAGGACGAGGGCAAGGCTGTGCTGGTCGTGGCCGTCGGCTGTACCGGCGGGCGGCATCGCTCGGTGTCCATCGCGCGGGCAGTGACGGAGTACATAAATAAGCTCGGCTACGCCGCTTACGAGAACCACCGCGACATCACCCGCGGCTGAAAGGAGGGCCGCCCATGTCATTTTCCTCTGACGCTAAGGCAGAGCTTTGCCGCGTGCCGCTTACGCGGCGCTGCTGCGCCCTCGCCGAGGCCTACGGCGTGCTGCTCTACGCGGGCATCTTTTCCACCGTAGAGGTGCGCATCGTCACCGAGAGCGAGGACTTTGCCGCACGACTGCCCAAGCTCTTTCACAAGGCGTTCTCTCTCCGCTTCGATGCGCAGGAAAACGGCGGAAAGAGCATCTTCCGCGTCACGGATGAGCACAAGCTTTCCACCATTTTGGAAACGCTCGGCTACGATGCTGACCAGCACTACGCGCTCCATGTCAACTTCGCCCTGCTCGAGGACGAGTGCTGCCGCGCGTCGTTCCTGCGCGGTGCCTTTCTCGCGGGCGGCAGTGTGACCGATCCGCTCAAGCGCTATCACCTTGAATTGGCCACGCCGCATTTACAGGTGGGACGCGAGGTAGAGGCGCTGCTGCGCGACATGGGCTGCGAGCCGAAAAATGTCCTGCGGCAGGGCAACGGCGTGACCTATTTCAAGCAAAGCAATCACATTGAGGAATTGCTCACGCGCATCGGCGCGCCTGCCGCTGCGATGGAGGTCATGGCCGCGAAGGTCGAAAAGGAGATGCGCAACACCGTCAACCGCCGCGTCAACTGCGACGCCGCGAATGTGGACAAGGCCGTCGCCGCCTCACGCGAGCAGGTCGAGGCGCTCACGCGCTTGACCGACGCGGGCATCGTCTCAACGCTGCCCGTTAAATTGCAGGAGGTCGCGGTCGCGCGTCTTTTGCAGCCGGAGCTGTCGCTCAGCGAGCTGGCGGAGACCTTTGACCCGCCGCTGACCAAATCCTGCCTCAACCACCGCATGCGCAAGCTCATGGAGCTTGCAGGAAAAGAGAAAACATAAAGAGAGGATACCGCCATGCCGTTTGCCCATCTGCATGTCCATACGGAATACAGCCTCCTTGACGGCGCGTGCCGCATCAAGGGGCTTGCCAAGCGCGTCCGCGAGCTGGGGCAGACGGCGGTGGCTGTGACCGACCACGGCGTGATGTACGGCGCGATCGACTTTTACCGCGCCTGCAAGGCCGAGGGCGTCAAGCCCATCATCGGCTGCGAGGTCTATGTCGCGCCGCGCACGCGCTTTGATAAGCAGCACGAGTTTGACGCCGAGGCGCGCCATTTGGTGCTCCTGTGCGAGAATGAGGAGGGCTATCGCAACCTCTCCTACATGGTCTCCAAGGCCTTCACCGAGGGCTTTTACATCAAGCCGCGCATCGACCTTGATTTGCTGCGCACTCATTCCAAGGGGCTCATTGCGCTCTCGGCCTGCCTTGCGGGCGAGATTCCCCGCCGGCTGCGCAACGGCGAGTATGACAATGCAAAGGCTTATGCCTTGACACTTGCTGAAATATTTGGGGAGGATCACTTCTATCTTGAGCTGCAGGACCACGGCATCCGCGATCAGGCGGTGGTGAACAAGGGCCTTCTTCAGATCCATGAGGAAACGGGGCTGCCGCTCGTTTGCACGAACGACGCGCACTACCTTGCCAAGTCCGACGCCTATGCGCATGACGTCCTGCTCTGTATCCAGACGGGCAAGACCGTGGACGATGAGAATCGGATGCGCTACGAGCCGCAGAACTTCTACCTCCGCTCGACCGAGGAGATGGAGGCGCTCTTTGCGCAGTATCCCGACGCCATTGAAAATACGGGCAAGATCGCGGAGATGTGCAGCCTGGAGTTCACCTTCGGCAAGTACCACCTGCCGGAATTCAAGGTGCCGGAGGGGTACACCGCGCAGACCTACTTCAAAAAGCTCTGCGCGGACGGCTTTGCCGAGCGCTACGGCGCGGGCACGGACAAGCAGCGCGCCCAGCTTGAATACGAGGAGAACATGATCGAGAAGATGGGCTTCGTCGATTACTTCCTCATCGTTTCCGATTTTGTGCGCTATGCCAAGAGCGTCGGCATCCCCGTCGGCCCGGGGCGCGGCAGCGCGGCGGGCAGCATCGTGAGCTACTGCCTGCACATCACGGACATCGAGCCGATGAAATACGGCCTCTTTTTTGAGCGCTTTTTGAATCCCGAGCGCGTGTCCATGCCCGATATTGACATGGACTTCGGCGACACCCGCCGCGGCGAGGTCGTGGACTATGTGCGCCGCAAGTACGGCGACGACCACGTCGCGCAGATCGTCACCTTCGGCACGATGGCTGCGCGCGGCGCGATCCGTGATGTGGGACGCGCGCTCAACATGAGCTACGCCGACTGCGACGTTATCGCCAAGCTCGTGCCCTTTGCGCTGCACATCACGCTTGACGATGCGCTCAAGCTCTCACGCGAGCTGCGCGAAAAATATGAAAACGACGAGCAGGTGAAAAAGCTGATCGACACGGCGCGCGCCCTTGAGGGAATGCCGCGCCACGCCTCAACGCACGCGGCGGGCGTGGTCATCACCAAGCGCCCCGTGGTCGATTACGTTCCGCTCGCGACGAACGACGACGCGGTCGTGTGCCAGTATGTGATGACAACGCTGGAGGAGCTGGGCCTTCTCAAGATGGACTTTCTCGGCCTTCGCAACCTCACGGTGCTCGACGACGCGGTCAAGACCGTGCAGAGGTCGCAGCCGAACTTCGCGCTTGCCGACATTCCCGAGGACGACGCGGCGACCTATGAGATGCTGGCTTCGGGCAGGACCTCCGGTGTCTTTCAGTTGGAGTCCAGCGGCATGACGGGCGTGTGCGTCAGCCTCAAGCCGCAGAATATCGAGGATATCACGGCGCTCATCGCGCTCTATCGCCCCGGCCCGATGGACTCCATTCCGAAGTTCATCGCCTGCAAGCACGATCCGAGCAAGGTGACATACCTCATTCCGCAGCTCGAGCCGATCCTGTCGATCACCTACGGCTGCATCGTCTATCAGGAGCAGGTCATCCAGATCTTCCAGCAGCTTGCCGGCTACTCGCTCGGGCAGGCGGATATGCTCCGCCGCGCCATGAGCAAGAAAAAGGTCAAGGACATTGAAAAGGAGCGCGGCGCGTTCCTGCACGGCGACCCGAGCCGGGGCATCAAGGGCTGCATCGCGAACGGGATCAGCGAGAGCGCCGCGCAGGCCATTTACGACGATATCTACGCCTTCGCGAACTACGCCTTCAACAAGGCGCACGCCGCGGCCTATGCGGTCATCGCGTACCAGACGGCGTATTTCAAGTGCCATTTCCCGAAGGAATATATGGCGGCGCTGCTCACGAGCGTACTGGACAGCAGCGAGAAGATCGCGGAATACATCGGCGAGTGCCGCGAGTGCGCCATCAAGCTCCTGCCGCCGGATGTCAACCGCTCCAGCGACCGCTTCACGGTCGAGCCGGAGGGCATCCGCTTCGGCCTCGTCGCTATCAAGAACATCGGCCGCGGGCTGATCGCGCGGCTCATGCGCGAGCGCGAGGTGAACGGTCCCTTTGCTGATTTTCAGGACTTCTGTATCCGCATGGACGGCAGCGACATGAACAAGCGCGCGGTAGAAAACCTCATCCGCGCGGGCGCGTTCGACTCGATGGGCGTACACCGCGCGCAGCTCGTCGCGGTGTACGAAAAGGTCATGGACGGCATCGCCAACGGCAACCGCGTAAATGTCGAGGGCCAGCTTGACTTCTTCGGCATGGGCGGCGGCGCGGCGCAGCGTGAGCCGCTGCATCTGCCGGACATTCCGGAGTTTTCCGCGCAGGAGCTTATGCGCATGGAGAAGGAGACCACGGGCCTCTATCTCTCCGGCCACCCGATGGACGCCTATCGGGAGCTTGCGCGTCGGCTCGGCGCGGCGCCGATCGGCCGCATCATGGAGGATTTCGCCCAAGAGACCGGCCCGGTCCGCTTTTCGGACGGTCAGCGCGTGAGCGTCGCGGGCGTTGTGACCTCAAGCAAGACAAAGATGACGCGCAGCAATACGCTCATGGCCTATGTGACGCTCGAGGACAGCAGCGGCGCGATGGAGCTGCTCTGCTTTTCCAAAACGCTGGAAAATAGCGGCAGCTATCTCAAGGAAGGACAGATCGTCCTCGCCTCCGGTCGACTGAGCGTGCGCGACGAAAAGGCCCCGCAGCTCATGTGTGATACGGCTCGTCCGCTGGAAGGCAGCGCCGGAGCGGAAACGGAGAGCGCGGCGGGGGAGGGGTGGCGGACGCTCTACCTGCGCCTGCCGTCGATGGATAGTCGAGAAATGACGCAGCTGCGCCGCATCGCTTACCTCTTTGAGGGAAAGGAGCCGGTGCGCATCCGGCTGGCCGACAGCGGCAAGCTCATCGGTACGACTGCGGCGCTGCACCCCGCCTTTGTCCGCGCAATGCGCGAGCTGCTCGGCGACGAGAATGTTGTGCTGAAATAAAAAGGAGACGAATACGTTATGCGTTTGCAAAGCGCGATCTTTACCCTGCCAGACGCTCTCTATGATGGCGGTACTCTGCGCGCGGGCGCGGACAAGGTACTCTCAATTTTGAAGATGGAGAGCGTGTGGCTGTATGCCGTCACTGCGCTTTCGCGCACCGACGCGGAGAAGCAGCTTCGCGCGGTGGGGCTGGAAGGGTATTTCCGCGGCACTCTGACCGAGGAAGAAGCGGGCTGCGCCGTCACCGGCGAAGCGATGCTTGAAAAGGCCATGCGGCGGCTGCGGTCGCAGAAGGCGGATACCGTGGTTTTCACAGGTACGCTCGCTGGCGTGGAGTCCGCGAAGGCAGCGGGCTTCCGCGCGGTCGCCGTCGGCGGCGCGGCAGGGGAGGACGAGTGGCGGAGGATGCGAGCCCTCGCCGACTATGAGCTTTCTCACTACGAGGACTGGCTCAGGCTGGAGTAAAGCGACATACGATAAAAGGAGGACGCGCCGCGTCCTCCTTTTGCTGTCCTTATTCCTCTTTTTCCTCCGTTGGCGCTTCAAAGAGCGCGTTGATGACGCTGGCATAAAGCTGCTCAGTGTTCTTCTGGAAGCGCTCAGCAAGGTCCTTTGCCATGACCTCCTTCGGAACCATCAGCTCCATCTTCAAAAGCGGGCTGTCCTGCTCGTCACAGAAGGCGAGGGAGACGGTGTAGGTGCCGTTGGCGCGCGGCGTGATCTCGGATTGGATCTGCGCGCGGCGGCGCAGCTTCTGATTGAATAGTGTGATGCTCTTATCGGCCGCAAGGCGCACAGAGTAGGGAAGGCTCGACTCGCAGATCTGACCGTTGCGCAGTCCCTTTTCCGTGATGGCGTACAGCCCGTCATCGGAGAGCGTGAAGTGGTCGGAGGTGACGAGATCATTCATGCACTCGGAAAAATCAAAGAAATCCACACCCTCGTCGATCATCGCCAGCTCCTGCATGGCCTCGAAGGGCACCGGCTCGATGAGACGGGAGGCGATATAGAGAAGTAGAAATTTGATCTCGAGCTTATCCTGAATAAAGCCCATGCGCGCCATGAAGCAGCCCTCCTGTCCGATATTTTCTTTATTATAGCGCGTTTCCCCGAATTTGTATAGTGGATTTTTCACCATTCCGCGCCCCCGGCATAGACTGGACTGAAAGAAAGCCAATCTTTCATCAGTACTTAGATCAGGAGGTATTTTCATGGCTGAAAAAGTGACCGCAGGCCCGATCTCAAGCGCCAACGGCGTGCGCGAAGCGGTCTGTATCCATACGAAAAAGATCTTCTCGTCCTGCAAGGATAAGGACTGCATCGAGGATCTGACCTTTTATCCCACCGCGACGGCGCAGAGCATCCTCAACACCTCGCAGAGCATCCGCGGCGGCCGCGTGGAGCTGCTGCATGTCGGCGTGGATGTCGAACCTGTGAACTTCAACCGCGGCTTTTTTACGGTCGATATGCGCTATTACTACCGCGTGGTTCTGCAAGCAGTGAATAATGGGATGCGCGCGACGGAGATCGAGGGCCTTGCGACCTTTGATAAGCGCGTGATGCTCTTCGGCGGCGAGAGCCGCGCGAAGGTGTTTTCCTCGTATCCCATCGCCGGCGGCCTCGATTACCCGATCGACCTGACGGCGAACCTGCCTACCGCGGCGGTCGAGGCAGTCGATCCGCTGCTGCTGTGCGCGCGCATTCTTGACTGCTCCTGCGGCAGCTGCTGCGATTGCACGACACTAACGGGCGTGCCCACGGGCATCGCCGAGGCATTCGACGAGCCGCTCATTTTTGAGCCGCAGACCAAGCGCGTGTGCATCTCCATCGGCCAGTTTTCCATCGTGCGCCTCGAGCGCGGCACACAGCTGCTGATCCCCGTTTTTGACTACTGCATCCCGAGCGGGAGCTGCCAGCCGGTCGGCAGCATTGCCTGCAATTCCTGCGACGATCCCTGCGAACTGTTCGAGAGCGTTTGCTTCCCTGTGGACGATTTCTTCCCCGCGCCCGCCTCGGAGAGCGGTGCGGACACGCCGACCAACTGCTGCAACTGCGGCGGCAAATAAACCGATATACGCGCAAAGCGGCGGGAGCTCCCGCCGCTTTTTTTGCCGCGGCAGGCATGACCTGTCCGTTTCCTTCATAGAGTGGGGTATCCGAACGGACAAGGAGGGGCGCGTATGAATGAAGCGAAGGCCATCGCGCGCTGCGAGGAGGCGGCGGCGCTGCTGCCGCCGCGGTTCCGCCGCGCGGCGCTGCAAATGCCCGACCATCGCAAGCAGCGCACAGAGGAATTCCGCCTGCGTGTCGGCCAGCCGCCCACGGCGCTGCTGCCAGAGGGGGAGGTCTCGCTGCCGTATTTCGGCGCGGATAGCCGCGTCACGCCGCGCGACCTCGCACAGATGGTCGACACGGTGACGGACTATTCGCGCTATGCCTGCGCGGAAACGCTGCGGCAGGGCTTTTTGTGTCTGCACGGCGGCTTCCGCCTCGGCGTGTGCGGCACGGCGGTGCTGCGAAACGGCGCGGTCGCAAGCCTGCGGGACATCTCCTCGCTCTCGCTGCGCATTGTCACCGAGCGCGTCGGGCTTGCTGAGCCGACGGCGGGAGCACTTTTTTCCGGCGGCTCCTTTCAAAGTACGCTCCTGCTCTCGCCGCCGGGCGGCGGAAAAACGACGCTCCTGCGCGACCTGATCCGCATTCTCTCGCTCGGCAGCGAGGAGCGCGCTGCGCTGCGCGTCGCGGTGGTGGACGAGCGCGGGGAGATCGCCGTCTGTGCAGGCGGTGAAGCGCAGATGTCGCTCGGAACACACACCGATGTACTCACACTCTGCCCCAAGGCGCAGGGCATCGGCATGGTGCTGCGCACGATGAACCCGCAGGTCATCGCGGTCGATGAGATCACGACGGCGGAGGACATCGCGGCGATGGCGTACGCTGCCAACTGCGGCGCGGCGCTGCTGGCGACGATGCACGCGGCCGATCTCGACGAGCTGCGGCAAAAGCCGCTTTGGCCGCTGCTGTGGGAGTCCTGTGTGTTCTCGCGCGCCGTCATCATCGAGGGGGCTGGCGAGGAGCGGCGCTATCGCGTGGAGGCGCTGACGCCGTGAAGCTGCTCGGTGCTATGCTGATCCTATGCGGCGCGGCGCTCCAGTGCCGCGTGCTGCTCGCAGCGCGCAAGCGTGAGCGGGACGCCCTGCGTCAATTCTCTGCCGCGCTGGAGGGCTTGGAGCGCAGCGTCCGTGCCTCGCTCACGCCGCTGCCGCGGCTGATTGAGCGGCGCGGAGCGGGGCAGTATGCCGATGCCTTTTTCAGTGCTGTTCTCGCTCGGCTGAGAGAAGGAGCTCCGCTGCCCGACGGCTGGCGCGAGGCCGCCGCGCTTGCTCCGCTCGCCGAGCGGGAACGGGCGGTCCTCTCCTGCCTTGCCGATGCCTTCGGCGGGGAGGAGGACGACCTGCTGCGCGCCCTGCGCGCGGCTTCACAGTCGCTGCGCGACGCGCTCCGCGAGCGTGAGCACGACAGCGCGCGGGAGGGACGGCTCGTAACGACGCTCTGCTTTAGTCTGAGCCTTCTCATCACGATACTGCTGATCTGAACAGGGAAAACACTTTACATAGGAGAGAGCTATGGACATTGATCTGGTATTCAAGATCGCCGCCATCGGCATTGTGGTCGCAGTGCTCAATCAGCTGCTTGTGCGCTCCGACCGGCCCGACCAGGCGATGCTCGTGAGCCTTGCGGGGCTGGTGACAACGATGATGCTGCTCGTGCGCGAGATCAGCTCGCTCTTTGAGCTGGTCAAAACGCTCTTTGGGTTCTGAGCGATGGAGCTATTATTAAAAGTGTTCGCGCTGTGCGTCATCGCGGCGGTGACCGCCTCGCTCTTGCAGCGGAGCGAGGGCGAGCTGGCGCTGCTGCTGGCGCTGTGCGCCGCGGCCTGTGCCGTCGCGCTGCTGATCGCGGCGGGGGAACCACTGGTCGCGCTCTTTCACACGCTGGCGGATAAAACGGGGCTTGCGCCCGCAGTGTTCCTGCCGCTGGGGAAGGTGCTTGCCATCGCGCTGACAGTGCGCGTGGGGGGCGCGTTCTGCCGCGACGCCGCGCAGGGCGCGCTCGCTTCGGTGCTCGAGACCGCCGGCGCGGTCTGCGCGCTGCTATGCGCCGCGCCGCTGCTGCTTGCGGTGGTGGAGCTGGTGGAGGCATGGCTGTGAGGCGGGCGGTGTTCCTTCTGCTCGCGCTGGTGCTGCTGAGTGTGCCGGCTCGTGCTGCCGAGCTGCCGGAGACGCTTTCCGACGCTCTGCCGCCGGAGCTGACGGAGCTTGCAGAGAGTGAAAATATCGCGGAGGGCGGCGCGCGGCTCATCGTGCAGCGTTTTTTTGACACGCTGCGCGCAACTCTTACGGACTCTCTGCGCGGCGCGGTCCTGCTCACGCTGGCGGCGCTGCTCACGGGAGTGGCGGACGGCTTTGCGGCCTCACTCGGCGAGAGCGCCTCGCGCTTTGTGCCGCTCGTGGGTGTGCTCGGCGTGACGACGCTCTCGGCGGGCGACCTCGGCTCGCTCATCGGCCTCGGTACGGCGACGATGCAGAGCCTTGCCGACCTCACAAAGCTCCTGCTGCCGACGATGGCAGCGGCGCTCGCGGGCTGCGGCGGGGTATTTACCGCCAGCGCATGGCAGGTCGGCACACTTTTTGCCGCCGACGCGCTCACCACGCTCATTCACGAGCTGCTGCTCCCGCTGGTCTATTGCCACATCGCCCTTGCTGCGGCGGGCGCGGCCTTGCCGGAGAGCGGCCTGGACAAGCTGGCGGATGGGCTGAAAAAGCTCATCGCGTGGCTGCTGTGCGGCACGGTGACGGTCTTCACGCTCTACCTCTCGGTCAGCGGCGTGCTGAGCGGCAGCGCGGACCGCGCGGCGGTCAAGGCAGCGCGGGCGGCAGTCTCCGGTGCGGTGCCGGTCGTGGGCGATATTCTCGCCGAGTCCGCCGAGGCGCTGCTCAGCGCGGCGCACTCTCTGCGCGCAGCCATCGGCGCCGTCGGCGTGGTGGGCGTGCTGCTCGTCTGCCTTGCGCCGCTCGTGCGCCTGAGCGTGCAGTTTTTGCTCTACCGTGCGGCGGCATTCGTCTCGGCGGTCAGCGGCGTCAAGCCGCTTGAGCGGCTCTTAGAGCAGCTTGGAGACGCCTTTGCGCTCGTGCTCGGCATGACGGCGGCCTGCGCGCTTTTGCTGCTCGCGGCGCTGCTGGTATCCATTTCAATGGTGGTGATGTGATGGCATTTTTACGCCAATGGCTCCTCGGCGTAGTCTGCTGCGCCTTTCTCGTGAGCCTTGTCGACCAGCTTACGCCCGAAGGCGCGGTGCAAAAGCTCGCGCGCTTTACCAGCGCGCTGGTGCTCCTGCTTTGTATGCTGCGCCCGCTGGGGACGGTTGAGCTCAAGGAGCTGACGCTCGACCTCGACGGCCTCTTCTCCGAGCGCGCGGCGCTGGAGGAGCAGTATCAGGCGGAGCGTGAACAGTCGCTCGCCGCGGTCATAGCCGCGCGGGCGGGCGCATATATTGAGGACAAAGCACACGCCCTCGGCGTGTCCGTCACCGCTGAGGTGACGCTGCGCGAGGAGGACGGAACCTTTCTCCCCGACTCGGTCGTGCTGACGGGTGAGGAAAGTGCGGCGCTCGCCGCGCTGATCACGCGTGAGCTGGGGATCGCGCCGGAAAAGCAGGAATGGAGGTCGATGCCTTGAGCGGAGAAATCAAAAAGCGGTTGGAGGCGCTGAAAAAATACCGTCTTGCGGCGCTGGTGGTGCTGCTCGGCGTGGCGCTGATGCTGCTGCCGAGCGGCAGGGGAGAGGCGATCCCCGCGCCCGGAGAGGACGCCGAGGAAGCCTTCGACCGCGCGGCGGTGCAGGGCGAGATGGAGAACATCCTGCGTACCATCGACGGCGTGGGCGCACTGCGGCTGATGCTCACCGTGGATTCCGGCACAAGGCGCGAGCTGGCGCAGGATACGACCGCCGAGCGCAGCGGCACGGAGGAGGTACGGCATAAGAGCGAAACGGTCATCGTCGGCGCGGGCAGCGGAACGCAGGAGGTCGTGGTGACGAACAGCGTCTATCCGCGCTATGTCGGTGCGCTCGTGGTCTGCGAGGGCGGGGGCAGCGCAAGCGTGCGCCTTGCCGTGACGAGGGCAGTGGGTGCGCTCACAGCCCTGCCGAGCGACAAGATTACTGTTTTACAGGGGAAGCCATGAAAATCATTATTTTTGGGAGGAAGAACATGAGTAAGCTGTGGAAACGGAACATGGTGGCCGGAGCGGTCCTGCTGCTGGTGTGCGCGGCGATCTTTCTGAACGGGCGCTACGCAGAGAAGGTGGAGCAGACCGACAAGATCCTCGGCCAGGCAACGCTGGTGGACGGTACGGAGGGCGAGGTGTCGGCGGTCTCCGGCGGGGCGCAGCCGGACGATTACTTTGCCGCCGCGCGCCTCACGCGCGAGCAGGCCCGCGACAGCGCGCTGAGCCTTCTCAAGGAGGCGAGCGGCACGGCAGAGGTCGATGAGGAAACGGCGAGCAAGGCGGCGCAGAGCATCCAGACGCTCGCGGCCTACACGCTCGCCGAGGCGCAGATCGAAAATATGGTCACGGCCAAGGGCTATGCGGACTGCGTGGTGTTCATGGCGGACGACGGCGTGAGCGTGGTGGTCTCGGCCGGCGAGGACGGGCTTCAGACCGAGGACATCGCCCGCATCACCGACATCGTCAAGCAGGAAACAGACCTCAGCGCGGACCGCATCAAAATATTAGAAGTAAATTAGCTGTTGTAATTTGCGCCGGAAGATGGTAGAATACAGGTAATTGAGCATCACTATGCCGAGTATCACTACCGTACAGCAAGGAGAGACAGCAATGGGTGAAAACCGAGAGTATCTGACGCAGAGCGCGAACGACGGCAGCATCAACATCTCTGAGGATGTTGTAGTCACGATCGCTTCCGGTGCCATCAGTGAGGTCGAGGGCGTCGGCGATATGATGACCTCCATGACCGAGCAGCTCACCGAGCAGTTCATGGGGAAAAAGCCCACGCGCGGCATCCGCATCGAGGTCAACAACGGCGAGATCACGCTGGATATTTACCTGACGGTGAAGTACGGCTTTACCATTCCGGAAACCGCCGCCAAGGTGCAGGACGCTGTGATGAATGCGGTCGAGACCATGACGGGCTTTTCCGTCAAGGCGGTCAATGTTCATGTTGGCGGCATCAGTTTCAACTAACGAGAAAGAGAAAAGGACGAAACATCTATGGTTCGCAACACCGCAAGAGAGATCGCCGTGCATCTGGCCTATGAGCTGAGCTTTACCGACAAAACGGCGGAGGAGCTGGTCGCGGAGCGTCTGAGCAGCGAGAGCTTTGCCGAGCTTGCGCCGGAGGATGAGCTTTACACCGACGCGCCAAACGCCAAGCAGGCGGAGTATATCCGCACGCTCGTGTGCGGTGTGGCCGATCATGCGCCGGAGCTGGACGAATTCATCGCCAAATACGCCAAGGGCTGGAGCTTTGACCGCATCCCGCTCGTCGCCTCCGCCATCATGCGCGTAGCGATGTACGAGATCCTCTACTGCCGCGATGTGCCGAACTCCGTCGCCATCAACGAGGCGGTGGAGATCGCCAAAAAGTACGAAACGCCGGAGACCGTGAAATTCATCAACGGCATTCTCGGCTCGTTCGTGCGCGCGGAGATCAGCGCCGAGTAAACGAAGAAGCAGAGCACTGCATTTGCGGCGCTCTGCTTTGTATATTCAGATAGTGCGAAGGAAAACCACTTTACAGGAGAACGCATGGAACAGCAGAGGATTTTTTCGGTCAGCGAAGCCAACAATTTCATCAAGGCGCTGCTTGAGCAGGTCCCGCAGTTACAGGAGATATTTGTGCGCGGCGAAATTTCCAATTATAAGCTCTACCCCTCGGGCCATCACTACTTCACGCTCAAGGACGCGGAGGGCGCGATGCGCTGCGTGCTCTTCAAGGGGAATGCCGTGCGCCTGCGTTTCCGGCCGGAGAACGGCATGAAGGTCATCGCCTTCGGGCGCATCGGTGTGTTCCCGCGCGACGGCGCGTATCAGCTCTATGTCTCCGAGCTTTCCGTGCAAGGCGCGGGCGACCTGCACATCGCCTTCGAGCAGCTCAAGGCAAAGCTTGCGGGCGAGAGACTGTTCGACCCCGCGCACAAAAAGCCGCTGCCGAAATACCCCAAGCGTATCGCCGTCATCACCTCGCCCGCGGGCGCGGCGGTGCACGATATGCTCCGCATCCTCCGCGCGCGCTGGCCGCTCACGGAGGTCAGGCTTCTCGGCGTGCGTGTGCAGGGAGCAGAGGCGCCTGCGGAGATCGTCGGCGCGCTGCGCTACGCGAATAAATACAAGGTCGCGGACCTCATCATCACGGGCCGCGGCGGCGGCTCGATCGAGGATCTGTGGGCTTTCAATGACGAGCGCGTGGCGCGCGCCATCTATGACTCGGAAATTCCGGTCATCTCCGCGGTCGGGCATGAGCCGGATGTCACAATCGCCGACTATGTCGCCGACGCGCGGGCGTCCACGCCCTCGAACGCCGCGGAGCTTGCTGTGCCCGATCAGGGGGATATGCGCGCGCGGCTTGCCGCCACGCAGCGGCACATGGCAAAAATCGAGGGAGACCGTCTTTCCGCGCTGCAAGAGCGGCTTGCGGCACTGGAGCAAAAGCGTGTGCTGCGCGACCCGATGGCCTTCATCGCGGACAAGCGCTTGCTGCTCGACTACACGCAGAAGAACCTCGCCGCGCTCGCCGAGCGGCAGGTGGGGGAGCGGCGGCGGAAATTTGCGGCGCTGTGCGCGTCGCTCCATGCGATGAGCCCGCTCGCGGTGCTCTCGCGCGGCTACGCCGTCGCACGGACTGCAGACGGCACGGTGCTCAAAGGCGCGGACGAGGTCGCGGTCGGCGATACGGTCGACATCACGCTCGCGCGCGGTGCGCTTGTCTGCACGGTCAACGAAACGAGAGGAGAAAATAACGATGGCCAAAAGCTTTGAGGATAATATCGCACGGCTCGAGGAGATCGTGTCGCAGCTGGAGCGCGGGGACGCAAAATTGGCGGACTCGCTCAAGCTTTTCGAGGAGGGGACGAAGCTCGCCGCCTCCTGCGGGAAAATGCTCGACGAGGCGGAGCAAAAGGTCGTTCGTCTGACGAAGGGCGCGGACGGCGCGCCGGTCGAAACGCCTTTTGATACGGAGGGATGATGGCAATGGAACAGGAGATTTTCTCTCTGCACATGGAGCGTCACCGCACGATGGTCGAAGACTTTATCGCCACGCAGTGCGTTGCAGCGGACGAACCCTATGCGCGGCTGCTGGACGCCATGCGGTACAGCCTCACAGCGGGCGGCAAGCGCCTGCGCCCGATCCTGACACTGGAATTCTGCCGACTGTGCGGCGGCGACATCGAAGCCGCGCTCCCTGCTGCCTGCGGCGTGGAGCTGCTGCATACCTATTCGCTCATCCACGACGATCTGCCGTGCATGGACGACGACGATCTGCGCCGCGGCAGGCCCTCAAACCACAGGGTGTTCGGCGAGGCGACGGCGGTGCTCGCGGGCGACGCGCTGCAGGCTCTCGCCTTTGAAACGGTGCTCTCCGCGCCGCTCGCACCGGAGCGCGCGCTGCGCTGCGCCCAGATTTTGACACATGCGGCAGGCCACGCGGGCATCTGCGGCGGGCAACAGCTCGACCTTGCGTGGGAGGGGAAAAAGCTCGACCGCGATGAGTTGCTGGAGATACACCTGCGCAAAACGAGCGCGCTCATCCGCGCAGCCTGCCTGATGGGCGTTGCCGCCGCGGGCGGCACGGCGGCACAGGAGGACGCGGCGCGGCGCTATGCCGATTCACTCGGCCTCGCGTTCCAGATCAGAGATGATATGCTCGACATCATTGGCGACGAGGCAACCTTCGGTAAGCCCATCGGCTCGGACAAAACGGAGGAAAAGACCACCTTCGTAGATCTCCTTGGTCTCGACGGCTGCGCGCGTGAGGTCACGCGCCTGACAGACGAGGCGGTCTCCGCGCTCGGTATTTTTGGCAGCGAGGCGGACTTCCTCACCACGCTCTCGCGCGGCATGGAAACGCGAAACAGCTAAATTTCGGCAGGGCGGAGAGGCAAAGTGCTCCGCTCTGCTTTTTTGCGCCGTTCACAAAAATTTTGCAGTGAATATCGGCCTGCATATCTTGTATATTTCCGCGCGATGGTCTATAATGACAATGTATCTGCAATTTAAGGAGTAATTCACCTTGATCTTAGACCAAATCCATTCCCCGCGCGATGTCAAGGCGCTCGACCAAGCGGAGCTTTCGGCGCTGTGCGATGAGCTGCGCGCGTTTCTTGTCGAGCAGGTCTCGCACACCGGCGGGCACCTCGCCTCGAACCTCGGCGTGGTGGAGCTGACCGTCGCCATCCACCGCGTGTTTGATACGGAGCGCGACCGCCTTGTGTTCGACGTGGGACACCAATGCTATATCCATAAGATCCTCACTGGCCGCGCCGAGCGCTTTCCGACGCTGCGCCAGCTCGGCGGTATCTCGGGCTTTCCCAAGCCCTGTGAGAGCGTACACGACGCTTTCATCGCCGGCCATGCCTCCAACTCCGTTTCCGTGGCGCTCGGCATGGCACGCGCCCGCACAATGCTGCACGAGGATTACAGTGTGCTCGCCCTCATCGGCGACGGTGCGCTCACCGGCGGCCTTGCCTATGAGGGACTCAACAACGCGGGCGCTTCCGGCGAACCGCTGATCGTGATCCTGAACGACAACGGGATGTCCATCGACCGCAACGTCGGCGCGATGAGCGAGCATCTCTCGCGCCTGCGCACGAAGCCGGAGTATTTCGCTTTCAAGAAAGCATATCACAGTGCGCTGGGCAGCACAGCCGCAGGCCGTGCGCTCTATCGCTTCAACCACTCGCTCAAGACCGGCATCAAAAAAGCCATGCTGCCCAACGCCACGATGTTCGAGGACATGGGCTTTTCCTACCTCGGTCCTGTGGACGGACACGACCTCGCGCAGCTCACCACCACGCTCGAGTGGGCGAGGGAGATGAAGCGACCTGTTCTGGTCCATGTCCGTACGCAGAAGGGGCGCGGCTATGCGCCTGCGGAAAAGGAGCCTTGGAAGTTCCACGGCGTCGGGCCGTTTGATGCGCCGACCGGCGTGGTGCCGAGCGCAAAGGAGAGCTTTTCCTCTGTTTTCGGCAAGGCCCTCACAGAGCTGGCGGCGCGGGACCCGCGCGTATGCGCGATCACTGCGGCGATGGAAGACGGCACGGGGCTCACGCCCTTCGCCCATCGTTTCCCCGACCGCTTTTTCGATGTCGGCATCGCCGAGAGCCACGCCGCCGCGATGGCGGCGGGCCTTGCCAAGCAGGGGGCTGTTCCGGTCTTTGCCGTATATTCGAGCTTTCTTCAGCGCGCCTACGACCAGCTGCTGCACGATGTGGCGCTGAGCGGCCTGCACATTGTCTTTGCCGTGGATCGTGCAGGACTGGTCGGCGCGGACGGCGCAACGCACCACGGCGTGATGGACGCGGTGTTTTTATCCGGTATCCCGAATATGACGGTGCTCTGCCCGGCGAACTTCGCCGAGCTGCGCGCCATGCTGCGCCGCGCCGTGCTGGAAATGAACAGCCCTGTCGCCATCCGCTATCCGCGCGGCGGCGAGGGCGCCTTCACCGCCGACACGAGCGCAGAGGATTTTGCTGAGCTGCGCGCGGGCGAGGACATTACCCTCTGCGCCTACGGCACGATGGTCAACAATGTGCTTGACGCGGCTGCGCTGCTGCACAAGCAGGGTATTGAGGCCCGCGTTGTGAAGCTGGGGCGCATCACGCCGTTTTGCGGCGGCGAGCTTTCCCGCGTGTTCGGCAAGACAAAGCGGCTGCTGGTCGCGGAGGAGTGTTCGGGCGTCGGCTGCATCGGCCAGCGCATCGCGGCGATTCTGGCTGAGGAGGGACACGAGCCGCAAAAACTGATGCTCTGCAACCTCGGACGCAAATTCATCGAGCAGGGGAGTGTTCCCGAACTCTACTGCCAGTGCGGACTGGACGCGGAGAGTCTGGCGCACACGGCAAAGGAGATGTGCCAATGAGCGGAAAGATCAGATTGGATGTCGCGCTCGTTGAGCGCGGACTTGCCGAAACGCGGGCCAAGGCGCAGTCGAGCATCATGAGCGGCATCGTGTTTGTCAACGGCCAGCGCTGCGACAAGGCGGGCACGCCGGTCGCCGCCGATGCGGCGATCGAGCTGCGCGGCTCCACACTGCGCTATGTCAGCCGCGGCGGGCTCAAGCTCGAAAAGGCGATGACGGAATTTCCCATCACGCTCGCAGACTGTATCTGCGCCGACATCGGCGCCTCCACCGGCGGCTTTACCGATTGTATGCTGCAAAACGGCGCGCGGAAGGTCTATGCCGTGGATGTCGGCTACGGCCAGCTCGACTGGAAGCTCCGCAGCGATGCGCGCGTGGTGTGTATGGAGCGCACGAATGCCCGCTACCTCACGCATGAGCAGATTCCCGACGAGCTGGATTTCGCCTCTGTGGATGTGTCGTTTATCTCATTAAAGCTCATCCTGCCCGCGCTCGCAGGGCTGTTGAAGCCTAACGGTCACGCCGTCTGCCTCGTCAAGCCTCAGTTTGAGGCGGGGCGCGAGAAGGTCGGTAAGAAGGGCGTCGTGCGCGATCCCGCGGTGCATTTAGAGGTGCTGGAGCACTTCCTCGAGCACGCAAAGGAAAGCCACTTTACAGTCCTTGGCCTGACTTATTCTCCCATTCGCGGGCCCGAGGGAAACATCGAATATCTCGGCTATCTCTCCCGCGCGGGAGAAGCGCAGCCAACGCACGATCTGAAGGCCCTTGTCGACTCGTCCCATGCGGCGCTGGAGGAAAAGAGGGGTGAAACCGATGCTTAAAAAAGTTATTTTGTGTCCCAATCCCTACCGCGACCGTGAGTTGTCCGTCGCCAAGGAGGCCAAGCGCATCCTCGACAGTGTGCGCTGCCCGAATGTCGTGTGCGTTCCCTTCCGTAACGAGGAAAAGCCCGAGGGCTTTGGCCTTGACATCAGGCCCCTCACGCAGGAGCTGCGCGGCGCGGACATGATCATCGCCTTCGGCGGCGACGGCACGATCCTGCACCTTTCCAAAACGGCGGCGCACCGCGACATTCCCGTGCTGGGCGTGAACCTCGGCTCACTCGGCTTCATGGCCGAGCTGGAGCAGCGAGAGCTGGGCCGCCTTGCCGAGCTGATCGAGCAAAAATACACGGTCGAGAGCCGCATGATGCTCGATGTCAGTGTAGTGCGCGACGGGCGCGTTATCTATTCAAATCTTGCGCTCAACGAGGCGGTCGTCACGCGCGGGGCCGTTTCCCGCGTGATCCGGCTGCACATCCACACCGAGCAAGGGCGGCTGCTCGATGTCACGGGCGACGGCGTGATCGTCGCCACGCCCACCGGCTCCACGGCCTATTCGCTCTCGGCGGGCGGGCCCGTCGTCGAGCCGACCGCGCGCAATCTGATCGTCAGTCCTATCTGCGCGCACAGCGTACACGCCAATTCCTATGTGCTCTCGCCCGAGCGCAACATCACCGTGCAGACGGAAAAGACCGGCTACAAGCCCATCTTTCTCTCTGTCGACGGCGGCAAGGCGTTCTCGCTCAAAAACGGCGACGCCGTGGAGATCAGACGCTCCAAATACGAAACCAGGCTCGTAAGGCTCTCCAACAAGAGTTTTTGCGATATTCTGCAAAAAAAAATGCTGATGGGAGTGTTGGGACATGAAGAATGACCGACAGGAAAAAATTCTGGCCATCATTGAGGCCAAACCGATCGAAACACAGGAGCAGCTCTTATCCGAGCTGCAGGAACAGGGTGTTGAGAGCACGCAGGCGACCATCTCGCGCGACATCAAGCAGCTCCACCTGATCAAGGAGCCGGTCGGCGGCGGGCGCTACCGCTATGCCGTGAGTGCGCAGAAGATCAAGCTCAACTTCGCCGGCCGCCTTCAGGTGATCCTGCGCGAGAGCATTCTCAGCGCCGAGCGCGCACAGAACCTCGTGGTCGTCAAGATGATGCCGGGCCTCGGCCCCGCAGCGGGTGCCGCCTTCGACGGCATGGAGATCCCTGCCATCGTCGGCACGGTCAGCGGCGATGACACGGTGCTGGTCGTGCTGCGCGACGACGCGAGCGCAGTGGAATTCTGCACTGAGCTGACTGAGATGATCAAATAAAAGGGGAGGAAGCCGCAATGCTTCAGCTTCTCCACATCGAAAATATTGCCGTGATCGAGTGCGCGGACATCTCGTTCCGCGCGGGCTTCAACGCGCTCACAGGTGAGACCGGCGCGGGCAAGTCCATCGTCATTGACTCGCTCAGCGCGGTGCTCGGCGCGCGCACCTCGCGCGATCTCATCCGCACAGGCGCAGACAAGGCCTTTGTGAGCGCGGAGTTTGACGCGGTTGACACCTCGCTCGGCGCGCTCGCAGAGCTGGGCGTCGAGCCGGAGGACGGTGTGCTGCTGCTCCAGCGCGATATTTACGCCGACGGCAGGAACCTCTGCCGCGTGAACGGGCGGCCAGTTACGGTCGCGCAGCTGCGCGCGCTCGGCACAAGTCTTTTGAACATCCACGGCCAGCACGAGGGCACACAGCTTTTGGACGAGGAGCAGCATGGCGCGTATCTCGACCGTTTCGCGCAGGTAAACGACCCTTTAGACGCCTATACGGTGCGTTATCAGGCTGTGCGCGAAACGCGGCGGCAGATTGATGAACTGCAGATGGACGAGGCGGAAAAGGCCCGCCGCGTGGATACGCTGCGCCATCAGATCGCCGAGCTGGAGCGTGCGGAGCTGCGCGGCGGTGAAGAGGAGGAGCTGCTCGAACGGCGCGAGCTGCTGCGCAACGCCGAAAAATTTATGGAAGCCTTCGCCGCGGCGGACTACGCCCTCTCCGGCGGGGAGGACGGCCTCGGCGCGGTGAGCCAGCTCAAAAACGCGGAAAACGCGCTGCATAGCGTGCGCACCCTTGGCGCGCGCTTTTCCGAGCTGTGCGAGTGGCTGGAGGGGCTGTATTCCGAGGTCTACGACCTTGCCGAAACGGTGCGTGACCTGCGCAGCGAGATGGATTTCTCTCCACAGGAGCTTGACGCGGTGGAGAGCCGCGCCGACCAGCTCTACCGCTTGAAGAAGAAATACGGCGCGACGGTGGGCGAGATGCTCGACTACCTTGAGCGCAGCAAGAAGGAGCTGGACGAGATCGAGTACGCGGATGACCGCATCGTGCAGCTGCAAGGCAAGCTCGACAAGCAGAAAAAGGAACTGCTCAGCGCAGCGCGAGCCCTCTCCGACGCGCGCAAGACCGCGGCAAGGACGCTCGAAGAGCGCATTTTGCAGGAGCTGCACGAGCTGGACATGAACAAGGTCCGCTTTGCCATCGACTTTATCGAAAAAGAGCCTGACGCGACAGGTATCGACACGGTGCGCTTTCTCATGAGCGCGAATGTGGGCGAAGATCTCAAGCCCATTCACAAGATCGCCTCGGGCGGCGAGCTGGCGCGCATCATGCTCGCGCTCAAAAATGTGCTCGCCGAGCAGGACCATGTGATGACGATGGTGTTCGATGAGGTGGATACCGGCGTTTCAGGACGCGCGGCCCAGCGCGTGGCGGAAAAGCTCGCAAAGCTCTCGCAAAAGCGGCAGGTGCTTTGCGTCACGCATCTGCCGCAGCTTGCCGCGATGGCGGATACGCATTTTTCCGTCGAGAAAGGCGAGGAAAACGGCCGCACCTTCACTTGCGTCGCGGAGCTGGACCGCGCGCAGCGCCGCACGGAGCTGGCGCGGCTCACCGGCGGCGGAGAGGCGACCGAAACGCAGCTTCGCGGCGCGGAGGAGCTGCTTGCTGCGGCGGAGCAGTTCAAAAATTCGCTGCGTTAAAGTAAAAAAGATTGCATTTTCCGCCCTCTGGCGGTACAATATGCCTTGACTTGAAAAAAGGAGAACCACTGCCGATGGACCAGTATGCACAGCGCATCACACAGGACTATCCCGTGCGGCGTAAGGCGCAGGAAAAAGAGAATATGCGTGCCTACCTCATGGGACAGCTGCGCGCACTCGGCTATGATGCGAAGCTCGACGACTGCGGCAAGGCTGTGAATGTCATCGCGGGTGACCCGGAGCGGGCGAACATCATCTATGCGGCGCACTACGATACGCCGCTGCGTGAGCCTCTGCCGCCGATCCTCTGCCCGACGCGGCCCGCGACATATCTACTCTATCAGGCGCTCACGCCGGTGCTGACGCTTGCGGCCTGCTTTGTATTTTCGGTCGGTGTGACCTTTTTGCTCAGCGCGCCAAACCTGACGCTGCCGCTCTTTCTCATTCTGCTGCTCGGCGCGCTGGCATATCTGCGATACGGACCCTCGGAGCAGAACAACATCAACGACAACGCCTCCGGCGTCGCGGCGCTGCTGCGCACCGCTGAACAACTCACGCCGCGCTACCGAAATGATGTCTGCTTCCTCTTCCTTGACGGCGGCAGCGAGAATATGCGCGGCGCCAAGGGCTTTCGCAAGCGCTATCCGAGCGCAAAGGAAAAGCCCGTCCTCTGCCTCGACTGCGTTGGCAGCGGCGACGAGCTGCTGATCCTGCCGGGCAAGAGCGCCCGCTGGAACGGCGATCTGCTTGACGCCATCAATGGAAGCTTTGAAAATTCCGAGCGCAAGACCTGCTACGATAAGGTGGACGGCCTTGTGCATTTTCCCGGCGACCAGCGTGCCTTCCGGCAGGGTGTCGCCATCTGTGCGGTGCGCCATGTCTCCGGCTTTGGACGACTCATCCGTCCGACGGGAAAGGACAACCGCATCGACGATGAAAATTTAGACCTTCTCAGCCGTGGCCTTGTCAAGCTCGCCGCGGCCTATCAAATCAAAAAGTAACGGGAGAAAATCACAATGGGTATTTACGAAGAACTGCAAGCGCGCGGTCTGATCGCGCAGGTGACCAACGAACCGGAGATCCGCGAGATGGTCAACGCCGGCAAGGCGACCTTCTACATCGGCTTTGACCCCACGGCGGACAGCCTGCACGTGGGTCACTTCATGGCGCTGTGCCTGATGAAGCGTTTGCAGATGGCGGGCAACCGTCCGGTCGTGCTCGTGGGCGGCGGCACCGGCTACATCGGCGACCCCTCCGGCCGCAGCGATATGCGCAGCATGATGACGCCCGAGACCATTCAGCACAACTGCGACTGCTTCAAGCGCCAGATGGAGCGTTTCATCGACTTCGGCGAGGGCAAGGCCATCATGGTCAACAACGCCGACTGGCTGCTGAAGCTCAACTACATCGACCTCCTGCGCGACGTGGGCGCGTGCTTCAGCGTCAACAATATGCTCCGCGCCGAGTGCTACAAGCAGCGCATGGAAAAGGGTCTGAGCTTCCTCGAGTTCAACTACATGATCATGCAGAGCTACGACTTCTACTACCTCTATCAGAATTACGGCTGCAATATGCAGTTCGGCGGCGACGACCAGTGGAGCAATATGCTCGGCGGCACGGAGTTGATCCGCCGCAAGCTCGGCAAGGACGCCCACGCCATGACCATCACGCTGCTGATGAACAGCGAGGGCAAGAAGATGGGCAAGACCGCCAACGGCGCGGTGTGGCTCGATCCGAATAAGACCAGCCCCTACGATTTCTACCAGTATTGGCGCAATGTCGGCGATCAGGATGTGCTCAAGTGCATCCGTATGCTCACCTTCCTGCCGCTCGAGCAGATCGACGAGATGGACGGCTGGGAGGGCAGCCAGCTCAATCGCGCCAAGGAAATTCTGGCCTATGAGCTCACCGAGCTCGTTCACGGCGAAGAGGAGGCCAAGAAGGCCGAGGAGGCCGCCAAGGCGCTCTTCGGCGCGGGTGGCGACAGCGCCAATATGCCCACCACCACGCTCTCTGACGCTGACTTTGAAAACGGCGGCATCAATATTCTCTCGCTGCTCGTTGCCACGGGGCTGTGCGCGAGCCGCGGCGAGGCGCGCCGTCTCGTCCAGCAGGGCGGCATCGTCGTGGATGATGAGAAGGTCGCAAGCATCGACGCCGTTCTTCCGCAGGAGAAATTCTCCGGCGAGGGCGTTATCATCCGCAAGGGCAAGAAGGTCTTCCACAAGGCCGTCACGCAGTAACACAGCGCAGGCGGGGGAGGAGGGAGCATCATGCGGATACTCGGCATCGACCCGGGGCTTGCCATCGTCGGTTTCGGCCTGATCGAAGCGGATGCGGGCAGGACGCAGCTGCTTCAATACGGCACGGTCACCACGCCTGCCGGCCTCCCGCTGTCGGACCGCCTCGTGCAGCTTGAGCGCGACACGGAGGAACTGCTCGCGCAGCTCAGGCCCGACGCCATCGCCATTGAGGAGCTGTTCTTCTCCAACAACATCACCACCGGCATCGCCGTCGCACATGCGCGCGGCATCCTGCTCTGCACCGCGGCAAAGAGCGGCATCCCGCTCTATGAATACACGCCCATGCAGGTCAAGCAGGCGGTCGTGGGCTACGGCTTAGCTGAAAAGCGGCAGGTGATGGACATGGTCAAGCGGCTTTTGAAGCTGCGCAGCGTCCCGCGTCCCGACGATGCGGCGGACGCGCTGGCCATCGCCCTCTGCCACGCGCGCAGTGCGACCTCGCTGCTCGCGCGCGCACAAAATCCGGTCAAGCAAACCGTCTAAGGAGGACGCTCCATGTTCTATTATCTCGAAGGCAAGGTCGCGCACGTCGAGCCCTACCTCGCAGTCATCGACTGCGGCGGCGTGGGCTACGCCTGCCGCACAACGAACCACACCATCCGTCAGCTCAAAAAGGGTGAAGTCAAACGGCTTTACACCTATCTCCATGTTGGCGACGGCATTTTTGATCTCTACGGCTTTGCCACAGAGCAGGAATTGAACAGCTTCAAGCTGCTC
Organism: Oscillibacter valericigenes; assembly: GCF_021531315.1. Classification (GTDB taxonomy): domain Bacteria; phylum Bacillota; class Clostridia; order Oscillospirales; family Oscillospiraceae; genus Hominicoprocola. The sequence continues at coordinate 73,673 of NZ_JAFBIQ010000001.1, forward strand.
ATCGGCGTTTCCGGCGTGGGGCCGAAGGCAGCGCTCGCCATTCTCTCGGTCGGAACGCCGGAGACTCTTACCATGGCGGTCATTACGGGCGACGAGAAGGCGCTGACCGCCGCACCGGGCGTCGGCAAAAAGCTCGCCCAGCGCATCATTCTGGAGCTGAAGGACAAGATCGCCAAGGAAACGCAGGAGATCGGTCTGCCCTCTGTCACCGGCAGCGCGGCCGCCGGCGTGGGCGGCAAGGCGGCGGAGGCCGCGGCTGCTCTCGCGGTGCTCGGCTACACGCAGCAAGACATTTCCGTTGCGTTCCGCGGCGTCGATGTGGAGGCTCTGCCGCTGGAGGAGATCGTGCGCCAGAGCCTCAAAAAAATGGCAAGGTAGGGAAAGGGAGAGCGGGATGAAGGAAAACACAAAAAAAGCCGCTAAAAATGGTATCACCTTCGGAACCTGTCTTGCTATGGTTATTTCTTATGTAAACTGGCATAGCATTGGATGGGCTATCGTACACGGCATTTTAGGCTGGCTGTATGTGCTCTACTTTCTTCTCATTTACGGATGATTTTTCGCAAAGCACAAAAAGGGAAGTGACACTTTGAGCATTGACTTTGGGACCGACATTTATGAAGAGCCGATCGTAGCCAAGACCTTCCTGAGCGAGGACGCGCAGGAGGGTTCTCTGCGCCCGAAAACGCTCCGAGAATACATCGGGCAGGAGAAGGCCAAGGGCAACCTTGCGGTCTTTATCGAGGCGGCGAAGCGGCGCAATGAGTCGCTCGACCATGTTCTGCTCCACGGCCCACCGGGGCTCGGCAAAACGACGCTCGCGGGCATCATCGCCGCTGAGATGGGCGTCAATATCCGCATCACCTCCGGCCCCGCCATTGAAAAGGCGGGCGATCTCGCGGCGCTTTTGACGAACCTGAATGAGAACGACATCCTTTTTGTCGATGAGATTCACCGCCTCAACCGCGCGGTGGAGGAAATTTTGTACCCAGCGATGGAGGATCATGCCATCGACATCATCATCGGCAAGGGGCCGAGCGCAAACTCCATCCGCCTCGACCTGCCGCACTTCACGCTCATCGGCGCGACCACACGCGCGGGCCAGCTCTCCGCGCCGCTGCGCGACCGCTTCGGCGTCACGCTCCGGCTGGAGCTGTACACGCCCGCGGAGCTTTCCGAGATCGTCACGCGCTCGGCAGGTATTTTGAATGTGAGCATCGCGCCGGAGGGCGCGATGGAAATTGCGCGCCGCTCACGCGGCACACCGCGCATCGCCAACCGTATGCTGCGCCGTGTGCGCGACTTTGCCGAGGTCCGCGCCGACGGTGTTATCACGCGCAAGGTAGCCGACGAGGCGCTCCGCGCGCTGGAGATCGACGCGCTCGGCCTCGATCCCATCGACCACCGAATGCTCCACGCCATCATCGAGAATTACGGCGGCGGCCCCGTGGGGCTCGACACGCTCGCCGCGACCATCGGCGAGGAATCCGTCACGCTCGAGGATGTCTACGAGCCGTATCTCATGCAGCTCGGCTTTTTGACGCGCACGCCGCGCGGTCGCTGCGTGACGCGCAAGGCCTATGAGCACCTTGGGCTGGGCGTTCCCGCGTCCATGGCCGACGCGCCGGAGCAGCTGCGCTTAAATTGATTTCATAAGGAGACTTTTTTCATGGGCAAACTCTTTGGCACCGACGGCATCCGCGGCATTGTGGGCGAAAATCTGACTGTTGAGCTGGCGTTCCACACTGGTCAGGCGATCGCCGCCGTTTTGAAGGAAGAAAAGGGCAGAGCGCCCCTCATCACCATCGGCAAGGATACGCGCATCTCCTCCGATATGCTCGAATCCGCACTCATCTGCGGCATCTGCTCCGTCGGCGGCGATGTGATGCCCTTCGGCGTGCTGCCGACTCCCGCCGTCGCATATCTGACCGTCCTCAAGAGCGCGGACGCGGGCATCGTGATCTCCGCGAGCCACAACCCCTTTGAGCATAACGGCATCAAGGTCTTCAACGAAAAGGGCTACAAGCTGCCCGACGCAACGGAGGCGAAGATCGAGGAGAAGATTCTCTCCGGCGAAATGATCCCCGTCGCCACGCGCGGCGAGATCGGCGTGCTGCACCATGGGCTCAAGCAGTCGAAGCTCGAATACATCCACCACCTTACGACCACCATCGACTCCGACCTCTCCGGCCTGCGCGTGCTGGTGGACTGCGCGAACGGCGCGGCAAGCGCCACCGCGCCGGAGCTGTTCGGCCGCTTTAAGTGCTATGCCGACTTCATCCACCATGAGCCGAACGGAACAAACATCAACGACCGCTGCGGCTCGACACATCTCGACGACCTTGCCCGCCGCGTCGTGGCAGGGAAGTACGACATCGGCGTAGCCTTCGACGGCGATGCCGACCGCTGTCTGATGGTCGACGAGCTGGGACACGAGATCGACGGCGACAAGATCATGGCGGCCTGCGGGGCCTACATGAAGCGCAACGGCAGGCTCAGCGGCAACACCATCGTGGCAACTGTGATGAGCAATCTCGGACTGCATGAGTTCTGCCAAAAGAACGGCATCGACCTTGTCTGCACCAATGTGGGCGACCGCAATGTGCTCGAGAAGATGGTGGAGTGCGGCTACAAGCTTGGCGGCGAGCAGTCGGGACACATGATCTTCACCGACTATGCCACCACCGGCGACGGTCAGCTCTCCGCGCTCCAATTCCTGCAAATTCTCGCCCTCTCCGGCAAGACGGCCTCCGTCCTCACCGCCGACTGCCCGCAGTACCCGCAGGTGCTGCTGAATGTCGAGGTCAGCCACGAGCGCGGCGTGAAGGAGTGCATCATGGCAAGCGACGCGCTCAAATCCGCCGTCGCCGACGAGGAAAAGTTCCTGCGCGGAGAGGGCCGCATTCTGGTCCGACCCTCCGGCACCGAGGCGCTGATCCGCATAATGGTCGAGGCCAAGACGGAGAACAACGCAAAGCTGGTCGCCGAGCGTTTGGTGAAGGTCATCAAATCGCTGTAATTTTATCTTTTTTTCACTTTATTTTCGTAAATACTTGACAAAACACTATCAGCACAGGTATAATACAGTATGGAGTATATGGCAGAGGATAGAAATACCCCCGTGGAACCATCGGACGAAGCGCTTTGCCGTCTCGCCGCCGAGGGCGGAGGCGAGGCCGAGGAACAGCTCGTCCGGCGCTACTACGGTCTTGTGCGCTCGTGCGCACGCCCGCTCTTTTTGGCGGGCGGCGACGGCGAGGATCTGATCCAGGAGGGGATGTTCGGTCTCCTGCGGGCGATCCGCGAGTACGACGGCACAAAGGCCGCGTCTTTCCGTACCTTTGCAGAGGTCTGTATCCGCAACCGCCTGATCTCCGCTCTTCGCGCGGCTTCGCGCGACAAGCACACTCCGCTCAATCAGTCCGTTCCCTTAGATACCCCTTTCTTTGATGGCAATTCCTATCCGCTCGGCGCTCTGCGCGCCTCCTCCACCGATCCGGAGGAGCTGATCATCGACCGCGACCGCGTGTCTGATCTGCTTGAGAGTACCAGAAAGCAGTTGTCCGAATTCGAGGCGAAGATCTTAGGGTTGTATTTAGACGGGCTTTCCTGCCACGAGATCGCAGAGGCGGTAGGGAAGACCCCCAAGTCCGTGGACAACGCCGTGCAGCGCGTTCGGCGCAAGGCAGCGCGGCAGCTTTCATCCGGCGATATCAGCAAACGCTGAACGCATATATTTTTCTTTATTTCAAAGAGAGGGTAAAATCATGTACGAAGACAAGACTTTAGTTTGCAAAGAGTGCGGCAACGAGTTCGTGTTCACCGCCGGTGAGCAGGAGTTCTACGCGGAGCGCGGCTTCCAGAACGAGCCCCAGCGCTGCAAGGCCTGCCGCGACGCTCGCAAGAACGCCGCCCGCGGTCCCCGCGAGTACTTCACCGCGGTCTGCGCTGCCTGCGGCGGCGAGGCGAAGGTTCCCTTCGAGCCCAAGTCCGACCGTCCCGTCTATTGCAGCGACTGCTTTGCCAAGATGAAGGAGCAGGGCTAAGTCATTGCTTTGACTTTTTGAAAGCGGCCGTCTTAGGACGGCCGCTTTTCTGCGCTTAGCACCGTTTTCCGTCCAAATCTGCTTTTTCCTATTGAAAAAACGCGGGAAATGGGGTAAACTATATCTGATATTATCTGACCGGAGGTATTTGAACATGGTCGAAATTACGAAAGACACCATCATCGGTGATATTCTTGACATCGCGCCGCAGACCGCGCCGATCTTCTTTGGCATCGGAATGCACTGCCTCGGCTGCCCCGCGTCCCGCGGTGAAACGGTCGAGGAAGCCTGTGCCGTGCACGGTGTGGAGGTTGAGAAGCTGCTCGCTCTTGTGAATGAGGAAGCGAACAAGCCCGCCGAGGAGTAAAACAGCGAGCCGGAAGGCGCATACGCTCGTATGCGCCTTCTTCTGCTGAAAAGGAGGCAAGAGCCGTGACAAGAGAATTATCGCTTCAGCCGCGGCTCGCGCTGCTCGCATCACTCGTGCCGAAGGGCGCTGTGCTCGCGGATGTCGGCACCGACCACGGCTATATCCCCGTGTATCTGCGCCAAAAGGGCCTAATCGACCGCGCCATCGCGTCCGACATCGGGCGTGAACCATTGGACCACGCGCGCCGCACGGCGGAGGAATACGGCATTGACGGCATCGACTTCCGCCTCTGCGCAGGACTTGACGCCATCGCGTCGGAGGAGTGCGACACGATCCTCATTGCCGGCATGGGCGGTGAGACGATCCGCGACATTCTCGCCATCGCCCCGTGGACGCGCGACGGACGACATACTCTGCTGCTCCAGCCACAGACAAAGCTCGGGGAGCTGCGGATGTGGCTCTGCGAGAATGGCTACACCGTTACGCGTGAGCACCTCGTGCGCGACAAGGGCAAGCTCTATGTCGTGATGGTCGTCACGGCGGGGGAGAGCTTTACCCCAAGCGCGGAGCAACTCTACGGCGGCCTTGCGCTTGAGCGCGAGGCGCTCTACGGAGATTATCTCGCCCATCAGATCATGCGTCTGCGCCGCCGCGCCGACGGCCTGCGACGCTCCGGCAGCGGAGAAGCCGAGCGTTTCGCCGCGCTTGCGGACGCGCTGGAGGCAAAGAAAGGGGAATGGGAACATGACAACGGCACATGACATCGAGCGCAGTCTCTACGACTGGGCGCCGCGCTCGCTCGCGGCAGAGTGGGACAATGTGGGTCTGCTCGTCGGCGATCCGGCGCAGGAGGTCAAAAAAATTTTTGTTGCGCTGGACATCACGCAGGGGGTTGCCGAGGAGGCGGTCGAGAGCGGCGCTCAGATGCTCGTCTCGCACCATCCGGTGATGAACTGTGCGTGGCATGAGGTGCAGACCCTCCGCGCGGACGACGCGCAGGGGAGGCTCCTGCGCTATCTCGTGCGGCACGACCTCGCCGCCTGCTGTATGCACACAAATCTGGATGCGGCGGATGGCGGCGTGAACGATTGTCTGGCCCGCGCGTTGGGACTTTCCGGCCTTTCTATGCTCAACGAGGAAAAAATCGGCCGCGTCGGTACGCTTTCTTGTGAAATACCACTTGAAGAGTTCCTGCCCGCTGTGGTAAAATCATTAGGATGCACCGGCCTGCGGTTCCGCGACGGCGGACGGCGTGTGCATCGCGTGGCCGTCGGCGGCGGTGCGTGCCGCGATTACATCCCGCAGGCTATCGCGCTCGGCTGCGATACCTTCGTCACCGCCGACCTGCGCTACAATGACTTCCTCGATACCCGCGGCCTCAACCTCATCGACGCCGGTCATTTCCCGACCGAAAATGTTGTGTGCGAGGCGCTCCGCGCGTATCTCGTGAGGTCCTTCCCTCAGCTTGAGGTCGTATGCTCCGCGTCACATCACGACGCCATCCAATACTATCTGTAAGGAGAAAATCTACTATGTCTGGACATTCCAAATGGCACAATATCCAAAAGACCAAGGGCGCGGCTGACGCCAAGCGCAGCGCGGCGTTCACCAAAATCGCCAAGGAGATCATCGTCGCCGTCAAGCAGGGCGGCAGCGGCGACCCCGCGAACAACTCCCGCCTTGCCACCGTCATCGCCAAGGCAAAGGCAAACAATATGCCCAACGATAACATCAAGCGCACCATCGACAAGGCGCTCGGCTCCGGCAACACCGACGATTACGAAGCCGTCACCTACGAGGGCTATGGCCCCGGCGGCGTCGCCGTTATTGTCGAGGCGCTGACCGATAACCGCCAGCGCACGGCGCCCGAGGTCCGCCACTACTTCGATAAGTTCGGCAAGGGCATGGGCGCGCAGGGCTGTGTGAGCTGGTCCTTCGACCGCAAGGGCGTCATCATCATCGACAATGAGGATGGCGACTACGACGAGGATACCGTCATGATGGACGCGCTGGAGGCTGGCGCCGCGGACTTCACCGCTGACGGTCCCGTGTTTGAGATCACCACCGATCCCGACGCCTTCAACGACGTTATCTCCGCGCTCGAAGCCAAGGGCTACACCTTCGTCAGCGCCGACATCAGCCTCGTTCCGCAGACCTACATCAAGCTCACGAGCGAAGAGGACATCAAGAACATGGAAAAGCTGCTTGATATGCTCGAGGACAACGAAGACGTGCAGAACACCTACCACAACTGGGAAACCGAGGAGTAAGTCCATACACAAAGCGAAAAGACCGACGGTATTCCGTCGGTCTTTCCATATTCATGCGAGCAAAACTGTAAGCCGGGTTCTGTATCTGGCAGTCATCTATCTACGCGCCGCGTTGCCGCGGCGCTCCAGCCACCCCGGGAGCGGCCGGGCCGACCTTGGAGCGCGAGGCCCCTGCTCCCATACCGGTGTTGCTCCGGATAGAGTTTACAGCGTCGGACAGTCTCCAGCCGACGGGTGCGCTCTTACCGCACCTTTCCACCTTTTCCTGCAAGGCTCACCTTACAGGTAGTCTATTTCTGTTGCACTTTTCCTCAGATCGCTCTGGGCGGGCGTTACCCGTTATCCTTGCCCTGTGGAGCCCGGACTTTCCTCACAGCAGGCCTTTCGGCCTTGCCGCGCGACCGCCTGTCTTACTCGCGTTCCTTATTGTAAAGGACGAAGCCGGCAAAGTCAAGGAAAAGAAAAATTGTGCAGGGAAAGCGTTGATAAAATCGCGCGGTCGCAGTATAATTTTATTAAGTATAAAAATGCGGAGAGGAGCGTGCGTATGACGCTGCAAACATATCTGCAAGGCATGAGGGGCAAGACCGCCGCGGTCATCGGGCTCGGCGTGAGCAACCGCCCTCTCGTGGAGCTGCTGGCACAAAACGGTGTGAAAGTCATCGCCTGCGACCGCAAGGAACGCGCGGCACTCGGCGACGCGGCGGCGCATTATGAAGCGCTCGGCGCAACGCTGCACCTCGGTGAGGATTATCTGAGAGACCTCGACGCGGATGTCGTGTTCCGTACGCCCGGGATGCGCCCGGATGTGCCGGAGCTGCTTGCTGCGAAGGCGCGCGGCGCAGTCATCACAAGTGAGATGGAGACTTTTTTCGCCGTCTGCCCCTGTCCGATCATCGGCGTGACCGGCAGCGACGGAAAGACCACTACTGCAAGCATCATCGCAGAGCTTTTGAAGGCCGAGGGACGGCGGGTATGGCTCGGCGGCAACATCGGGCATCCGCTGCTCGCGGACGCGGGACAAGTGACGCCGCAGGACCTTGCCGTGCTGGAGCTTTCCTCGTTCCAGCTCATGGAGATGCCGTACTCGCCGCACACGGCGGTTCTGACGAACTTGGCCCCGAACCACCTTGACATGCACCGCGATATGACGGAGTATGTCGCCGCCAAGGAGAACATTTTCCTGCACCAAGGTGCGCAGGATACCGCCGTTTTCAATGCCGACAATGCCATCGCGCGCGAGCTGAGCTGCAAGGCTGTCGGGCGTGTGCGGCTGTTTTCGCGGCAGGAAAAGGTCGCGGATGGCGCCTTCGTGCGTGATGACGCCATTTGGCTGTGCGACGGCGCGGGGGAGCGAGCAGTGCTCCCGCTCGCGGACATTCGTCTCCCCGGCTGGCACAATGTAGAAAACTATATGGCGGCGCTGCTCGCCGTGGACGGTCTGGTGTGCGACGAGACAGTGCGCTGTGTTGCACGAGACTTTGCCGGTGTGGAGCATCGCATTGAATTTGTGCGCGAGCTGCACGGCGTCCGCTACTACAATGATTCCATCGCCTCCAGCCCCACACGCACCATCGCGGGGTTACGCGCTTTCCCGCAAAAGATCATTCTGATCGCGGGCGGCTATGACAAGCATATCCCCTTTGCACCCCTTGCGCCGGAGGTGGTCAAGCGTGTCAAGACGCTCATTCTCTGTGGCGCGACCGCCGACGCCATCGAAAAGGCTGTGGTCGAGAGTGAAGTCTACCAAACCGCTGCGGAGCGCCCGAGTCTCATCCGCTGCAAGAGCTTGCAGGAGGCGGTGGATGCCGCTTATTTCTGCGCCGAGAGCGGCGACATCGTAACGCTCTCGCCCGCCTGCGCTGCTTTCGATCAGTTCGCAAACTTCATGGAGCGCGGCAGAGCCTACAAGGAAATGGTCAACGCTCTCGCGGAATAGGGAAAAGCCTTGGGCACATAGACTTTCCCGAAGGGGGGAACGCCCATGCGCCGCTATATGCGCCGCGGTATGACAAAGCGCGAGCGGCGGGGACTGCTGCTCCTTGTTGTCTGCGCCGCTTTGCTCGCGCTCACTGTCGCCGCGATGACGCAGCTCAAGCCAATTCTCACGAGCCTCGCCACCGCGCGGGTGTCGAATGCCGTCACGCGCGTCGTGAACACCTCGGTGAATGAAACGCTTTACAGCGCCGGCGTGGACTACGACTGCCTGATTTCGCTCGAAAAGGACAACGAAGGCCGCATCACGGCGGTCAAGAGCAACATGGCGGAGTTCAACCGCCTGCAATCCGCCGTGCTGGCCGATGTGCTGCAAAAGCTCTCGGAGGTCTCCACGCGCGAGCTGTCCATTCCGCTCGGCAGTCTCACAGGTACGCCGCTGCTCGCGGGCCGCGGGCCGCTCATCCGCATCAAAATGCAGTCAGTCGGCTCATCCTCGGCGCATTTTGAGAATGCGTTTTTATCCGCCGGCATCAACCAGACGCGCCACGAGATATTGCTGGTGGTCGATGTGTATGCGAGCATCCTCCTGCCGGGCTTTTCGACCGTCACCAAGGTCACGAACCGCTACGCCGTCGCCGAGACAGTCATCGTCGGCTCCGTGCCGGACACCTACACCTACTTTGATACGCGCGAGGATATGATCTCCACCGCGGAGGATTACATCATGAACAACGGATAAAAGGGGAGAGCTCCATGGATTACAAAGAACGCATGAAGGAACTGCGCGACACGCTCAACGCACACTCGTACCGCTACTATGTGCTCGACGAGCCGAGCATCAGCGACTATGAATACGATATGCTCCAGCGCGAGCTGGCGAATTTGGAGAAGGATCACCCCGAAGAGATCACGCCCGACTCGCCCACGCAGCGCGTGGGCGGCATGGCGTTGACAAAGTTCGAGCCGGTGACGCACGCCGTTCCGCTCGAGAGCTTGCAGGACTCCTTCTCGGACGCCGAGGTCGTGGACTTCGACGAAAGGGTGCGTGAGCAGCTCGACCATGTCGAATACAGCGTGGAGCCGAAGGTGGATGGTCTTTCCGTCGCGCTGGAGTACCGCGACGGCGTGTTCGTGCGCGGTGCGACGCGCGGCGACGGCCGCGTGGGCGAGGATGTGACAGAAAATCTGCGCACGATCCCCTCCATTCCCATGACGCTGCCGGAAAAGCTACCGCGCCTCATCGTGCGCGGCGAGGTCTACATGGCGAAAAAGGTCTTTGCCGCGCTCAACGCCGAGCGCGAGGAAAACGGTGAGCAGACCTTTGCCAATCCGCGCAATGCCGCCGCAGGTTCGCTGCGCCAGCTTGACCCGAAGATCGCGGCAAAGCGCAGGCTGGACATCGCCGTTTTTAACCTCCAGCTTGCCGAGGGCCGCACATTTGCCACCCACGCCGAAACGCTCGACTATCTGCGCGCTCAGAAGTTCAAGGTCATCGGCAATAAGGTCGTCACAAATGTGCAGGATGCTCTTGCGGAAATTCGCCGGCTCGGCGAGCACCGCGCGGAGCTGCCCTACGATATGGATGGCGCTGTTGTAAAGCTCAACAGCCTTACAGACCGCGAAATTCTTGGCTCAACGAGCAAGGTGCCGCGCTGGGCCATCGCCTATAAATATCCTCCCGAGGAGAAGGAAACCCGCGTCACCGACATCGTTGTGCAGGTGGGCCGCACGGGCGTGCTGACGCCGAAGGCAGTCTTTGAGCCGGTGCATCTGGCGGGCACGACCGTCACAAATGCAACGCTGCACAATCAGGACTTCATTGACGAGAAGGATATCCGCGTCGGCGACGCCATCGTCGTGCGCAAGGCAGGGGAGATCATTCCCGAGGTCGTGCGCGTTTTGAAGGACAAGCGCCCCGACGGTACGAAGCCCTACCATCTGCCTGAGCGCTGCCCCGTCTGCGGCGCGCGCGTCTACCGCGCCGAGGGGGAAAGCGCCGCGCGCTGCACGGGCGCGGAGTGTCCCGCGCAGCTCTTGCGCAACCTCACACACTTCACCTCTCGTGAGGCGATGGACATTGACGGCGTGGGTCCGGCGCTGCTCGAGCAGCTGGTCAGCACAGGGCTTGTCCGCAAGGCGTCTGACCTTTACAGTCTCGATGTACAAGCACTTGCTCAGCTTGACCGTATGGGCCTGAAGTCCGCGCAGAACGCCGTTGCCGCCATCGAAAAATCCAAGCAGAACGACCTTTCAAGGCTCCTATGTGCCCTCGGCATCCGTCAGATCGGCGCGAAGGCTGCGCGCGTGCTCGCGCAGCGCTTCGGCTCGATGGACGCGCTGATGAACGCCTCGGTCGAGGACCTGACCGCCGTGGACGACATCGGCGAGATCACCGCGCAGTTTCTGCGCGACTGGTTCGCGGAGGCGCAGTCGCGCGATCTGATCGAAAGCCTCAAAAACGCAGGCGTCAATATGACCAGCCTGGAAACGCCCCAGGATCTGCGCTTTGCGGGTAAGACCTTCGTGCTCACCGGCTCACTCACGCGTTTTACGCGCGACGAGGCAGAGGCTCTTATCACCGACCACGGCGGCAAGGCCGCCGGCTCGGTCTCCAAAAAGACAAGCTATGTGGTCGCGGGCGAGGCCGCGGGCAGCAAGCTGCGCAAGGCGCAGGAACTCGGCATCCCCGTACTCAGCGAGGACGAGTTTTTGACACTTCTCGGCGGCGAAGCGGCAGGGGAGACGACGAACGGGGACAAGCAGCTTGAGCTCTTCTCCTGAGGAGGGGAACACATGGTTATTCGTACAGCGGAGTACCGCGATCTTGCCGTGATGCTCAGCATCTACAATTATGAAGTGAAAAACGGAACGGCGACCTTCGATGTTGCCCCGCGTGAAGGGCGGGCGGCGGAGGCGTGGTATACCTCGCACAATGTCGACAACCATCCGCTGCTCGTCGCGGAGGAGGGTGAGGAGGTGCTTGGCTATGCCTCGCTCTCGCCCTACCGTGATTTCGACGCCTATTTGCAGACCGTCGAGTTGTCGGTCTACGTCGCGCCCGCGCACCGCGGACGCGGTGTGGCAAGCGCACTGATGGACGCGATCCTTCGTTTGGCGCGCGAGAACGCGGACACCCACACAGTCGTCTCCGTCATCGCGGGCGGCAACGCGGCAAGCGTCCGCCTGCACGAAAAATTCGGCTTCACTTATTCCGGTACGCTCCATGAGGTCGGACTGAAGTTCGGCCGCTATCTCGACATCGTGAATTACGAGCTGTGCGTTGGATGAAAGGTGCGCTTGACAAGAGAGCATGCGAGTGCTATTTTACAAGGGTTAGACAGAGCTAACCGCAAAGGAGCGAGAAGCATGACACTGAATGAACTCAAGGTCGGCGCGTCCGCCGTTATCACTGCGGTGGGCGGGGACGGCGCACTGCGCTGCCGGCTGCTGGATATGGGCCTCATCCCGCGCACGCGCGTGACACTGCAAAAGGTCGCGCCGATGGGCGATCCCATCGAGATCCATGTGCGCGGCTACGAGCTGACGCTGCGCGTGGAGGAAGCGCAGAAGATCGAAGTGGAGGGTGAGCTGAAATGATCTTTGCTCTTGTCGGCAACCAGAACTGCGGAAAGACGACGCTCTTCAACGCCCTCACCGGCTCGAACCAGCATGTCGGCAACTTTCCCGGCGTGACGGTCGATCAGAAATCGGGCGAAATTCGCGGGGAAAAGGACTGCTCCGTGGTCGATCTTCCCGGCATCTACTCTCTACGCCCCTATACGCAGGAGGAGATCGTTTCGCGCGACTTCATCCTCAATGAAAAGCCGGACGGGCTCATCAACATCGTGGACGCGACGAACATCGAGCGCAACCTGTATCTCACGCTCCAGCTCCTTGAGCTGCGCGTGCCGATGGTGCTGGCGCTGAACATGATGGACGAGGTGCGCGCCAACGGCGGCGCCATTGATGTGCAGAAGATGAGCGCCGCGCTCGGCATCCCCGTCATTCCCATCACAGCGGCAAAAGGGGAGGGCGTGAGCGAGCTGGTCGCGCAGGCTCTCTCCACAGCCCGCGGGCATATTTTGCCCAAGGTCACGGACTTCTGCGCCGACGATTCCGCCGTCCACCGCTGCATTCATGCCGTCACGCACCTCATCGCCGACCACGCCGACCGCATCGGCGTGCCTGCTCGCTTCTGCGCGACAAAGCTCATTGAGGGCGGCGACGATCTTGCCGACCGATTGGCGCTTGACCTGAACGAGCGCGAGCTGCTTGAGCACTGCATTGTGCAGATGGAGAGCGAGGCGGGGCTTGACCGCAACGCAGCGCTCGCCGATATGCGCTACACCTTCATCGAGGGCGTGGTGGCGTCGTCGGTGGTCAAGTGCCACGAAAGCCGAGAGCACGCCCGCTCGATGAAGCTCGACAAGCTCCTTACGGGGCGCTACACCGCCATTCCGTCCTTCCTCGCAGTGATGCTGCTGACCTTCTACCTCACCTTCGATGTCATCGGTCAGCGGCTCTCCGACCTGCTGGGCCTCGGCTTAGACGCGCTGACCGACGCGGTCGATCGCGCGCTGAGTGCCTACGGCATCAACCCAGTGGTACACAGCCTCATCATCGACGGTATCTTTGCCGGCGTCGGCAGCGTGTTGGTGTTCCTGCCCATCATCGTGACGCTCTTTTTCTTCCTCTCCATTTTGGAGGACACGGGCTACATGGCGCGCGTCGCTTTTGTGATGGACAAGCCTCTGCGCCGTATCGGTCTTTCGGGGCGCAGCATCGTGCCGATGCTCATCGGCTTCGGCTGCTCGGTGCCTGCCATCATGGCGACGCGCACGGTGTCGAGTGACCGCGACCGCAAGATGACCATTCTTCTCACGCCCTACATGAGCTGCTCGGCGAAAATTTCCATTTACGCCTTCTTCACCGCGGCCTTCTTCCCGACGCACCGTGCGCTCGTGATGATCTCGCTCTACCTGCTCGGTATATTTATCGGCATCCTTGCAGCGCTCGTGATGGATCACACAGCCTTTCGCGGCAAGCCCGTCCCGTTTGTGATGGAGCTGCCGAACTACCGCTTGCCGGGGCTTAAAAGTGTGGCGCTGCTGCTGTGGGAAAAGGCGAAGGACTTCCTCCAGCGCGCTTTCACAGTCATCTTCCTTGCGACGATCATCATTTGGTTTTTGCAGAGCTTCGATACGCGCTTGAATGTCGTCTCCGACAGCGCGGAGAGCCTGCTCGCGCTTATCGGACAGTTCATCGCGCCCGTCTTCGCGCCGCTCGGCTTTGCCGACTGGCGCTGTGCCACCGCGCTCATCTCCGGCTTCATCGCCAAGGAGAGCGTCGTGAGTACGCTGGAGGTGCTGCTTGGCGGCACGGCGATCGCCGCGCTCTTCACCACGCGCTCAGCGGTCAGCTTCCTCGTCTTTACGCTGCTCTACACGCCCTGCATCGCCGCCGTCGCCACCATCCGACGCGAGCTTGGCTCCGCGCTCAAGACACTTGGTGTGGTCGTGCTGCAATGCTCGGTCGCGTGGCTCGCGGCTCTCGCAGCCTACACCGTGTTCGGAGGGCTGCTCGTATGAGCGCGCTTGATTGGCTGCTGCTCGGCGCCGTCGTCGTGTGCGCAGCCCTTGCGTGGCGCAGAGCGAGAAAAAGCGGGAACTGCTGCGGCGACTGCGCCCGCTGCGGGAAAGCCTGCAAAAAGTGAACAGAGAGCGGGCCTTACCCGTGTAAGCGCGACCAGCCGCCGGGCGGAGGGTCGTGCTTTTTTCCTGCCTTGCGCACGGGACAGGGCCGCGGCGTATATACTGATGTAGTATCAGGCGGACGGAGGGAGGTGCGGCCATGTGGGGCAGGAAATGGAACTGCCTGGGCATCTGTGCGCTGGCGCTGGGACTGGCGATCTTCATCGTCGCCATCTTTCCGGTGGGCTTTTTGATGTTTTTGGTCGCCTTGCTCCTCATCGTCTGCGGCTGGGGCTGCATCCGAAGGAGGTGAAGGGAGTGAAGATCGTGGTGTGGCGGTCGCCGAAGGCGCTGGGCAGCGTGCTGCGGCTGTTGTTCGGGATCAAGGACGCGCAGGAATAAAGCTGTCCGCTCCTGCATAGAGTGCAGCAAGACTGTGCCGAAGGAGAGGACTGCCATGGAGCTTGAACTGTGCAAAGAGACTTATTCCTGCTATGAGGCCCTGCCGCCGCTCATAGAAACGCGCGAGCAGAGCGCCGAGACCATTATCCCTGATTACTGCCCCGACATTGCCCGCATCGTGGAGGGGAGCGGCTGCCTCTTCGTGCGCAGCCGCGAGATCGCGGACGGGCGCGTGAGCGTTTCCGGCTCGCTGCGCGTAACGCTTTTATACATAGCCGACGCCAGCGGTGGGCTCAGGAGCTTTTCGTATACGCTCCCCGTGGAGGAAACGCTGGACGGACGACTGCGCGAGGGCTGCACCGAGGCGGGCGTGAACGGCTGCGTCAGTGCGCTGGAGGTCCGCGCGCTCAACCCGCGCAAGATTATGACCCGCGCTGCGGTCGAGCTGACGCTTACACCCTACTGCGCCGCGCAGCTTACGACCTGCGGCGATGTGGCGCAGCGCGCCGAGCACGGCATCGAAACGCTCTGCGAGACGCGGGAGATCTCGATCATCAAGGCGCTGCGCAGCAAGGACTTTGTGTTTTCCGACGACCTTGTGCTCTCCAGCAGCAAGGAGCCGGCGGCAGAGTTGCTGCGCGAGAGTGTTTCGGCCCGCACGACAGAGTGCCGCCTGATCGGCGGCAAGGTCATTCTCAAGGGCGTTGTCTGCGTCAATATCCTTTATCTTTCCGAGGTCGGGAACCTTTGCAGCGCTGCTGCGGAGCTGCCGTTCTCGCAGATCATCGAGGGCCTTGAGGATGCGGATGAGGACACCTCCGCCGAGGCAGACCTGCGCCTGACCGGTGCGGAGCTGCGCATTGACGGCGAGAGCGGCAGTGCGCGGACGATCTCCGCCAAGATTTTCCTGCACGCCTTCGTGGCGCTGCGGCAGAGGTGCAGCGTGCGCTGCGTCACCGACCTTTACAGCACGAGCTGCGAGCTCTCCCCGCAGATGCAGACGCTTGAGCTGTGCGGCGGTGTAGAGACCGTTACACAGGAGCAGAGCGTCCGCGAGCAGATCGAGACCGGCGTGGAGGTGTCCTCTGTGCTGTGCGCTGAGGTCCACTTCGGCGGTATCAGCCTGGTGCAGGAGGAGAGCGCAGCAAATGTGCGCTGTACGGCGCTCATCCGCGTGATCTACCTCGATGAGGGCGGCGCACCGCTGATGGTCGAGCGCCGCGTGGAGGTCGCCTCCCGCATCGCCGTGCCCGCCGGCTGCACCGCCTCGGTGCGCGGCGTGAGCGCCTGCGAGATCAGCGCCGCCGCAGTGGCAGATGGCATCGAGGTGCGCTTTCCGGCGGTCTTTATGCTCGAATGTATCTCTCAGCAGCGCTGTGCCTGCCTTTGCGCGCTCAAGGCGGAGCCGCGGCAGGAAAGCGAAGGAAGGCGGCCCTCCCTTGTGCTGCGCGCCAAGGGAGCGGAGGAGCGGCTTTGGGATCTCGCCAAGCTCTACCGTACGACCATCGCAGACATTCTTGCCGCCAACGAGCTGTCGGCCGAAGCCGATGTGCCGAGCGGCGAAATGCTGCTCATTCCATGCCGCCGCTGAATATTTCCCGGAAGAAGAGCCGCAAGGCTCTTTTTCTTTTGCGGCTTGTCATACCCCGCGTCGGACGGACATATAGTGGAGCAAGAACGGTAAGGATTCGGAGGAGAACGCTATGACCACAAATACCGGCATCTATCAGGATATCGCCACGCGCACGGCGGGTGACATCTATATCGGCGTTGTCGGCCCAGTGCGCGCCGGCAAATCGACCTTCATCAAGCGCTTTATGGAAACGCAGATCATTCCAAATATTGACAATGTCTACCGCCGCGAGCGCGCAAAGGATGAGCTGCCGCAGAGCGGCAGCGGCCGCACGGTGATGACCTCCGAGCCGAAATTTGTGCCCGAAGAGGCCGTAGACATTGCGCTCGACGAGGGCGCAAGCTGCTCGGTGCGGCTCATCGACTGCGTGGGCTATATGGTTCCAAGTGCGGTGGGACAGTTAGACGGCGACAGCCCCCGCATGGTCACAACGCCGTGGGCGGATCATCCCGTGACGATGGCGGAGGCCGCGGAGCTGGGCACCACGCGCGTGATCCGCGAGCACTCGACCATCGGCATTGTCATCACGACAGACGGCAGCATCACCGATATTCCGCGCGAGGACTACCTCGAAGCCGAGGGGCGCGTCATCCGTGAGCTGCAGGAGATCGGCAAGCCTTTTCTCGTGCTGCTCAACGCCGTTGACCCGAAATCAAGCAGAGTTCAGGCGATGGCAAGTGATATTGCTTCACACTATGGCGTGTGCTGCCTGCCCATCAACTGCCTTGAGTTGGACGACGCGGCAGTGGGGGAGATCCTCAAGGCCATTCTCTATGAGTTCCCGCTGACCGAGCTGGAGCTGCATATCCCCGCGTGGGTCTCGGCGCTGCCTGCCAACCACGCCATCAAGCTCGGGCTTTATCGCAGCATCCGCGAGGGCGCGAAGGGCCTGCACCGCATCCGCGAGGTCTCACCCGCCGTGGACACCATGTGCGCCTACGAGGGCATCAGCGGCGCGAAGGTCAACGCCATCTCGCTTGGCAGCGGTGTGGCGAGCGCCGAATTGCAGCTCCCGCGGGCGCTGTTCTATCAGACGCTCAGCGAGCAGTCCGGCTTTGATGTGGCGGACGACGGCGATCTCATGCGTCTGCTCACGGAGCTTTCCGCCGTCAAGGCGGACTACGACAAGGTCTCCGCCGCCATTCGGGACGCCCGCGAAACAGGCTACGGCGTGGTCGTGCCGACGGTCGATGAGCTTCTTTTGGAGGAGCCGGAGATCATGAAGCAGGGGGGACGCTACGGCGTTCGGCTCAAGGCGAGCGCGCCGAGCCTGCACATCATCCGTGCGAACATCGAAACGACCGTTTCGCCCATCGTCGGCAACGAAAAGCAGAGCGAGGACATGGTGAATTATCTCCTGCAGGAGTTCGAGGGCGACACGGCGAAGATCTGGCAGTCGAACATCTTCGGGCGCAGCTTTCACGAGATCGTCAGCGAGGACCTGCAAGCCAAGCTCAAGCGGATGCCGGATGATGCCCGGCAAAAGCTCCGCCAGACGCTCGAGCGCATCATCAACGAGGGCAGCGGCGGCTTGATCTGCATTATCCTGTGAAAACCACAGAGAGAGGGGAAATTCCCCTCTCTTTCTCACAGTCTGTAACCGGAATGTTACCGCTTTGTAACTTGCTTTTTCCTCCGCCGACTGCTATGCTGTTTACATAACAATAACCGGAGGAGTTTGTCATGAGTCGAAAGCTCGCCCTGCCCGTATTCTTGCTCGCTGCCGTATTGTGTGCCGTATGGTCCTTTATCGAAGCGGAGCAGCTGACTCCGGCATCGCTGCGGGAGCAGCTCATCGGCGCGCTGGATTCGGTTGACGCCGTTTCCTTTCAACCTGACCGCCTTGACAGTAATCACGCCGAAGGCCCTGTCACCGACGCGAAATACGTGGAGGAGATATGTGCCCTGCTCCGCCAGCTCGAGCCGGCGGACGACGTCGCGTGGCCTGCCGGGGAGGAACAGTATCTTTTTTCCAAGGCCTCCTTTGTGCTGCTTTCCGGCCATGGCAGCGAGGACATGACGACGGTGGACGGCACGGCTGAAACGCCGCGCTGCTATATCCTGAACGACCGCGACCGTGACCGCACCCTGCTTTTTGTGCATAACGGAAGCCGAAGCTATGAAAATAAGGATTTCCGGCTCATCGGCGCGCTGCCGTTCACCGGTCTTGACTATACCATTGCGATGGATCAGAAATTGCAGAGCCGCACCGGCTCCGAGCTCCTTACGCTGACCGAGGAGGTCGGCGATCAGACCGTCACGCTGAGAGTCTACGATCTGGATGAGGCGGGCTATGCGCGCTATGCGCTCTTCCATGAGGACGGTACGGAGATCGACATACCGTTCGGTGTGAATCGCCGCACTTTGATCGGGGAGGACGAGGCCGCCGAAAAAGTCTCCCTGACCGCACGGGACGATGTGCTCGGCTTTCCGGGCTTCGAGCTTGAAACGATCCAAGGCGGGCGTATGACGGTTCGTTACTTCTATGCGCTGACGGAGCAGGGCTTCGTCTATGCAGGTGAAGCCTTTGGTCTTGGCTTTGATGATACAGAGTGGGGCGACGGCGTGTGGCCGCTCGACCTTACGGGCGATGGGCGCAGCGAGCTGGTCACGCGCAGCACCTTTGGCACCGGCGTACCGTATGTTTTTGTCTACCGCTGGAACGCCGCGGAGGGAATCTCGCAGCACAGCGGCATTGTCTGGGAGAAAGCGGATGCACAGCTTGCGAAGCTGAGCGCGCCGCTCGGATCGGTCGCGCGGGCGGAGACCTATCACGCGGAGGACAATACCGTCACGCTGACGCTCTACACGGAAAATGGCACAAAGGAAACGACGCTGCCGCTCACCACAGACATTCTCGGCGAGTGGTTCACAGACGTCTGATTGGAAGATACAAAAAAGGAACCGATCCGCAGGATCGGTTCCTTTTTTGCTGATTTACTTCGCCAGCACCTTTTTGAGCTTTGCAAAGCGGGGG
This sequence comes from Oscillibacter valericigenes, assembly GCF_021531315.1. Taxonomy (GTDB): domain Bacteria; phylum Bacillota; class Clostridia; order Oscillospirales; family Oscillospiraceae; genus Hominicoprocola. The sequence goes on from NZ_JAFBIQ010000001.1 coordinate 92,999, forward strand.
AGAGAATCCTCCTTCGGCAGCTTCGGCTCGCCCTGAATGAGCGGTAGGGCATAGTCGATGAAATCATGCGTGACAAAGTTGCCCTCGGCGTTGATCCACTCCTGCGGCACCTTCTTCTCGGCGTTCGCCACCTCGGTGAGCGGCAGGAGCTTGGTCTTGCAGGCATAGCGGCCGTTGACCGTGCCGCGCTCAAAGGCGACCATCTTGTCAGTGATGCCCGCGGCGGCATTCTCCACCGCCGCGCGGCCCGCCATGACGGCCTCCTCAATATCGGTCTCGCTCGCAAGATGCGCACCGCAGCGCTGGAGCAGGGAAAGCTCGATGCCGCGCACCTTCGCGCCGGTCTTTTGCTTCACCACATCGGCAAGACGGGCGGCGAGGCCGCCGAGCTGCGCGTGGCCGAAGCCGTCGGTCGCGCTGGTCTTGGCCTCGGAAACAAAGCTGCCGTCGGCATAGTGGATGCCCTCGGACACGGCGACCATGCAGTTGCCTTTTTCCTTGTAAACACGCTCAACATCGGCGAGGAATTTGTCCATGTCGAAGTCGCGCTCGGGGAGGTAAATGAGGTCGGGGCCCGCGCCGTATTCGGTGGCGAGCGCGGCGGCGGCGGTCAGCCAACCGGCATGACGCCCCATGATTTCAATGATGCAGATCATACCGGTGTCGTACACGCGCGCGTCCTGATAGACCTCCATGCAGCTCGTTGCGATGTACTTCGCGGCGCTGGCATAGCCGGGGCAGTGGTCGGTGCCGAAAAGGTCGTTGTCGATGGTCTTGGGTACGCCCATCACGCGGCACTCGTAGCCGACGCGCTGCATATACTTGCTGATCTTGTTGCAGGTATCCATCGAGTCGTTGCCGCCGTTGTAGAAGAAATAGCGGACGTCATGCTTCTTAAAGACCTCAAGGATGCGCTTATAATCGGTGTCGTCCATGTCGGGATCGGCGATCTTGTAGCGGCAGGAGCCGAGTGCGGAGGAGGGGGTGTACTTCAAAAGCTCCAGCTCGCGGGCGTCCTCCTTGCTCATGTCGAAAAGACGGTCGGCGAGCACGCCCTTGATGCCGTGCTCCGCGCCGTAAACGGCGGTGATGCAGTCGGCGTCGAGCGCCGTGCGGATCACGCCGTAGGCGCTGGCGTTGATGACGGAGGTCGGGCCGCCGGACTGGCCGATGATGCAGGCGCCTTTCAATTCACTCATATCGTTTCTCCTTTGCCGCTTTACGCCTTGCCGGCGCAGCCCAGAACATCCACCAGCTTGTGACGGACCAGTTCCTTGATGTTGGCGCGGGCGGGCTTGAGGTACTCGCGGGGATCAAACTTATCGGGGTGTTCATCGAGGAAGGCGCGGATGGTGCCGGTCATGGCAAGGCGCAGGTCGGAGTCGATGTTGATCTTGCAGACCGAGAGCTTCGCGGCCTCGCGCAGCTGCTCCTCAGGCACGCCGATGGCGTTGGGCATCTTGCCGCCGTGCTCGTTGATCATCTTCACATACTCCTGAGGCACGGAGGAAGAACCGTGGAGCACGATGGGGAAACCGGGCAGACGCTTGGAGACCTCTTCCAGAACGTCGAAACGCAGGGGAGGGGGAACCAGGATGCCCTTTTCATTGCGGGTGCACTGCTCGGGCTTGAACTTATAAGCGCCGTGAGAGGTACCGATGGCGATGGCGAGAGAGTCGCAGCCGGTCTTGGAAACGAACTCCTCGACCTCCTCGGGGCGGGTGTAGGACGCCTCGTGCGCGGCGACCTTCACATCGTCCTCGATGCCGGCCAGAGTGCCCAGCTCGGCCTCGACCACAACGCCGTGATCGTGGGCATACTCCACGACCTTCTTGGTGATCTCGATGTTCTCGGCAAAGGACTTGGAAGAAGCGTCGATCATGACGGAGGTGAAGCCTCCGTCAATGCAGCTCTTGCAGGTCTCAAAGTCCGGGCCGTGGTCGAGATGCAGCACGATGGGGATATCGGGGCAGCACGCCACAGCGGCCTCAACCAGCTTCACCAGATAGGTGTGGTTGGCATAGGCGCGGGCGCCCTTGGAAACCTGCAGGATCACGGGAGCGTGCTCCTCCTGACAAGCCTCGGTAATGCCCTGCACGATCTCCATATTGTTGACGTTGAACGCGCCGATGGCATAGCCGCCGTCATAGGCCTTTTGGAACATTTCCTTTGAGGTAACGAGTGGCATACTATCGTCTCCTTTTACAAAGTTATTTCAAATGATTGGTACATTTGGTATTATTCGAATTGTAGCACAGAAAAAAGAAATTACAAGGGGGCCATTAAAAAATTTTTTTCAAAAGAAGAGAGACAAAGGAACGCTTTGCCTCTCTTCCTTTTCGGTTAGATATTCGCCTTGACGGTCGCGGCGATCTGATCGGCAGTAAGGCCGTACTCGCGCAGCACGTCCGCAGCCTTGCCGGACTGGCCGAACTGGTCATTCACGCCGATCTTATGGAATTTGCAGTTCACCTTGCCCATGAGGACATCGGCCACGGCGTCGCCAAGACCGCCGATGACGCTGTGTTCCTCAACGGTGATGACCTTGCCGCATTTCTCCGCCCATTCGGTCACGCAGGCCGCGTCAATGGGCTTGATGGTATGAACATTGATGACCGCAGCGTCGATGCCGTCCTTGGCGAGCTCCTCCGCTGCCATGAGAGACTCGTTGACCATGAGGCCGGTGGCAAAGAGCGCAACATCCTTGCCCTCGCGCAGCACATTCGCCTTGCCGATCTCAAAGGGCTTGACCATGTCGCCCTCAAAAACGGGCGTAGCCAAGCGCGCAAGGCGCATATAGACCGGACCGTTGAAGTCAGCGAGGGCCATGGTTGCGGCCTTGGCCTCGTTGGCGTCGGCAGGGCAGATGACCGTCATGCCCGGAATGACGCGCATGAGCGCAAGATCCTCGATGCACTGGTGGCTGCCGCCGTCCTCGCCGACGGAAACGCCCGCGTGGGTGGCACAGATCTTGACATTGAAGTGCGGATAGGCGACCGTGTTGCGGATCTGCTCGTAGGCGCGGCCGGCGGCGAACATCGCAAAGGTGGAGCAGAAGGGAACAAGCCCCATCGTGCTCATGCCTGCGGCGGCGTCGACCATATTGGCCTCTGCAATGCCGAAGTTGTAGAATTTTTCGGGGTGCGCCTTGGCGACCTTGCAGGTCTGCGTCGCATTGGCGAGGTCGGCGTCGAGCACGACGACCTTATCGTTCTTTTCCACCAGCTCGATCAGCGCTTCGCCGTAAGCTTGACGGGTCGCAATTTTATCAGCCATGTCATCAGCCCTCCAATTCCTTCAAGGCCTGCTCGCGCTGCTCGGCGTTGGGCGCCTTGCCGTGCCAGCCGACCTGATTTTCCATGAACGAAACGCCCTTGCCCTTGACCGTATGGGCGAGGATCGCCTTGGGCTTGCCGGGCATCGTGGGCTTTGAGAGCGCCGCCTCGACTGCGTCAAGGTCATTGCCGTCGGGCAGCTCCACAAGGTCGAAGCCGAAAGCGCGCAGCTTTGCGCCGAGATCACCGAGGCTCATCACCTGATCGTTCGAGCCGTCGATCTGCAGGCCGTTGTTGTCGATCATCACGGTAAGATTGTCCAGCTTATAATGGGCGGCGGCCATATAGGCCTCCCAGATCTGGCCCTCCTGGCTCTCGCCGTCGCCGGCGAGGACATAGACCTTGGTATCCTTGCCGAGATGCTTTGCACCGAGCGCCATGCCAACGGCGACGGACACGCCCTGACCGAGCGAACCGGTGGAGGCGTCCACGCCCGGGACCTTTTTAGCGTCGGGGTGGCCCTGCAGGATGGAGTGGAGCTGGCGGAAGTTCACATATTCGTCGCGGGAGATGAAGCCCTTGGCGGCGAGCACCGCGTAGTAGCACGGTGCGGCGTGACCCTTGGAGAGCACGAAGCGGTCGCGGTCGGGATCGTGCGGGTTCTTGGGATCGACGCGCATATGGTTGAAGAAAACGCTGGTCATCAGCTCAACGGCAGAAAGAGAGCCGCCGGGATGCCCGCTGCCGGCATTGGCCGTCATCGTGATGATGTCGCGGCGCACCTGACGGCAGACCTTGGAAAGCTCTTGCGTGTTCATGAGTGACCTCCTTGCACAAATGCATTCGTTCAATTTCTTAGTATAGCGAAATATGGATGTAAAGTCAATTCATTCCTGCGAGAGACGCTGTACCACTGTTGACAAAGTGCCGTTTCATTCCGCCATGGCAAATAAAAAGGACGCCCGATGGTGTTATCGGGCGTACCCTGCATGTGCTGCGCTTGTCGGTAGCGCTGCAGCCTTTACTCGATCTCAACGGCTCCGGCGTCCGCGCTCCTACCGGTGGCAGGTACGGAGATCTCCGCCTCGCCCGCGATCTCGCCGGCGGTTTTTTCTTCGCCTTTTTCATCCTCGTCCTCAAAGAGAGAGTCGTACTTCTCGCCGTCGCCCTCTTGCAGCATGGCCGCGGTCTTGGCCGCCATGTAAAGCTCGTGGTTGTATTCCATCAGCCGTCGCTCGTCCTCTGGAGGGACTTGGCCGCCGGAGGCGATGCGGCGGTAGATCTCCAGCATCTTGCCCATCTCCTTCGCGGCCTTTGACAGAGCGTTGCCCTGCTGCTTTGCTACCTCGGCGTTGTGGATGGCAGTTTCTCGCTCGATGATGCTCTCCATCACGCTCCGGGCCTCGTTGTATTGCGCGTCCACAGCGGACAGCTCACGGGAGATCTCCACACGATCCACATTGGGCGCGCCGCCCTGCCCGCAATTCTTCAGCGCTTGCGACAGGGCGCGTCTCCGTGTCCACAGCGTATCCATCTGCGCGGCATAAGCCTTTTTCGCGTCTTGAATTTTCATTGCAGTCCCCCTCTTATCTTGAAGATTTCCCTACTAATAATGTTATCGGCAGGGAAGGGTTCCTGCATAAGATTAGCTGAGAAAAAACGGTACGCTTATACGCTCGTCGCGCATAGGCTGAGAGCAGAAGAAAGGGGAGAGGTCATTGCTTGCTTTGCTGCCATACGACCGCGCCGCAGCTGTGCGCTACGCGCACCGCTGGGCCTACGGGCGCGACCCGCGCTACTATGATTACGAGGACCTCGGCGGCGACTGCACGAATTTCGCGTCCCAGTGCATATACGCCGGTGCAGGTGTGATGAATTATACGCCGACCTTCGGCTGGTACTACATCGACGCCAACAATAAAGCGCCCGCGTGGACGGGCGTAGAGTATCTTTACAACTTCCTTACGCGGCGAAAACCATCCGTCGGGCCATTTGCGCGGGAGGTCCCATTGGAGCGTCTCCAGCCGGGGGACATCGTGCAGCTCTCGTTCGACGGAGTCGGCTGGCAGCACTCGCCGGTCGTTGTAGCGGCAAGCAGGCCGCGCAGCTATGCGGATATTCTGGTCGCCGCGCACAGCGCCGACGCGGACAACCGACCACTGTCCACCTACGAGTTTGCCCGCGCACGCTTTTTGCACCTCGGCGGTGTTTACCGACAGGAGTGAGCTTATTTTTTCGGCGGCTTCACGCGTGACAAGGGATTTGCCTTTGCAGCTACACGCAGTGCCTCATTGTCAATATGCGTGTAAATTTCCGTTGTGTTAAGGTGTTCGTGCCCCAAAACCTCTTGCACAGCCTTGACATCCACGCCGTTTTGCAGCATCAGTGTCGCCGCCGTGTGGCGCAGCTTGTGTGAGGAGTACTGCGTGGAGTCAAGACCCGCCTCACTCAGATGCTTTTTCACCAGTGCGTGGACCGTCGAGCGGCTGACGCGCTCGTTGCGGGAGGAGAGAAAGAGGGCGTTCTGATCGCGCCCGACGATGGGGCGGCGCACGGCAAGATAGGCTGAAAGCGCCTCCTTGCAGGCATCGTTGAGGTAGACGACACGCACTTTGCTGCCCTTGCCGAGCACACGCAGCGCGTCGTCCTGAATGTTCGGGAGATTAAGCCCACAAAGCTCTGAGATACGCAGCCCGCAGTTGAGAAACAGCGTCAGGATGCAGTAGTCACGCTCACGGTTTTGTCCGTCCACTGAGGACAAAAGCTGCAAGCTTTCCTCCAGCGTAAGATAGCGCGGCAGCGTTTTTTTGAGCTTGGGCGAATCGAGGTCCTTGACAGGATTTTCCTTGATGAGATGCACTTTATTGGTCAAATAGTTGTAAAAAGACCGGATCGTGGCGATTTTTCGCGCTCTTGACGCAGCATTGAGGCCATAGCCAGAGAGATCGCTGTTTTGATGCAGCACACGCTCGCGGCTCAGGTAGGTCATGTAGCCGTAGATGTCCGTGAGCGTGACGGAAGAGACGAGGTCGAGGTCAACATCCATGATAGAGATCTCGTTCAGCTCCAGACCGCGCAGCGAGGGGTCTCGCGTCTGTTTGAGATAGCGGAAGAAATTGCGCAGGTCGAGAAAGTATTCGTCCACGGTTTTTTTCGAGTGCGCTTTGATGTTTTCATGGTACGATAAAAAGTCACGCAGAATCGGCGGCGCTTCGGTGCGGTAATCGTTCATGTCCGCTCTTGTTTCCTTTCTTTGTTTTATTATTATTATATCAATCGTTTTGACCTCATGTCAAATGAAACAGGTATCTATTGGGTTCTGCGCAAGATCCCTGTGCTTGAGATCGAGTAAGCATTTGTGCCAAGACCACAGTCAGCACAGCTGCGCGCGTCCTTGGCGCATGAACACAAAGAAGCAGCACCCAGTTGGGTACTGCTTCTTTCTTCTCATGCTGTTGCGTCTACCTTTTTCTCGATGCGGTCAATCCATTCGACCATGTAGTTTGTTGCTCCTCTGACTTCTTCGAGGGAGTTCTCCACGGCTTCTAATCTGTCCTCAATGCGGTCTAACCTGCTGTTGATAGGATTTAGATTCTTGTCCATTTCCTCGTTAAACAATGCTTTGATAGCTTGCAGGTCTCTTTCGTCTAACATGGCATTTATCTCCTTGTAGATGTAAATTCAGTATATCATGCTTGTCAAGTGCGGAAAGGGGAGAGGGGGGATTTCCCCTCTCACTCAATTTCTCATTTGTAGTTTGTCAGGGCTGAGTTGATTTTTTCCATTCCCATATTTTCCTCTCGTAGTAAGGTGCGTGGTTTCTTTCTTCGGCTTTTTATTTTTGTCGTGTGAGATAGAGAATGGAAATCAAGAGCGCGTCCTGTATGCTCTCTGCCTGTTGCTGAGTGATGGAGAAGTGGCGTTTTCTCATGTCTTGAATATCGGGGAAATTTTGTTCAGCTCCACATCTTCATAAAATTCATAAAAAAGGGAAGCGCAGACGCTTCCCGATTATTTGAGATATTGAATTGAACAAAATAAAAATTTTGTTCAATTCGGGGGGGGCGGTGAGTGCGATTTTTAGCCTATATCATCCGATGGTTCGTGCATATCTCTGTTTTTGCCGCTTTTGCTCAGACCTCCTTTGCTTTGGAATTAAAGCTGCTGCATTATTACGGCAGCCTGCAATGTTTAATCTGCCGCGCATTCGCACAAACTGCTTTCGGGAAAACTTTTTCTCAAATCTCTGTGAAAAGGTCTTGATCGAATGAGCGAGCTATCATGCAGCGCCAACTGCATTTTTCAGTCCGGTGGCCATTGTGGCTTCCAATACGCGACCGCCCACGGAGCGTCGTCGTGCCGCAGCAACGCCTGTGTGCATTATATCCCGCGATCCGCGGTCAGCGGCGTTACGACCTCATCAGCACACGCAGCGCTTCACCGATATTCTGCACCTCCGTCAGCTTTAGGCCGTCTGGACGTGCAAGACGGCTCCCATGCTGTTTTGGAATGATGCACTCGGTAAAGCCAAGCCGCCGTACCTCACTGAGCCGCTGAGAAAGGTTATTAACATTCCTTAACTCACCGGTCAGGCCGACCTCGCCGATGGCGGCGACCTGCGTGCCGATGGGCTTATCGAGATAGCTCGACGCCAGCGCTAAAATTGCGGCAAGGTCGGCGGCAGGCTCGTCCAGCGTCAGCCCGCCGATGATGTTCAGATAGGCGTCGCACTGCGATACCTTGAGCTGCCCGCGCTTTTCCAGCACCGCCAGCAGCATCGCCGCGCGGTTGTAGTCGAAGCCATTGCTCGTGCGCCGCGGTGTCGGATAGGATGAGCTGGCGAGCAAGGCTTGAATTTCCGCCAAAACAGGCCGCGCGCCCTCCATCACGCAGGTCACGCAGGTGCCGGGCGCGTTGTCGGGACGGCCGGAGAGCAGCATTTCCGAGGGGTTTTCGACTTCCGCAAGCCCATTGTTCTCCATTTCAAAGACGCCGATCTCGTTCGTCGCGCCGAAGCGGTTCTTTGCCGCGCGGAGGATGCGGTAGGTCATGTGCTGGTCGCCCTCAAAATACAGCACGCAGTCCACCATGTGCTCGAGCACCTTGGGGCCCGCGATGGAACCTTCCTTGTTGACATGGCCGATCACAAACACCGTCACGCCCTGTCCCTTGGCCAGCTGCATGAGCGCCATCGTGCAGTCCTTGACCTGACTGACGCTGCCGGCGGGCGACTCCAACTCCTCATTATAGAGCGTTTGAATGGAGTCTACGATCAGAATGTCCGGCTGTTCCTCACGGACGCACTCGAGCACGTCGCCGAGGCAGGTCTCCGAGAGGACATAGAGCTTTTCGCTCGTGACCTTCAGCCGCTCGGCGCGCATCTTGAGCTGGTGCGGCGATTCCTCGCCGGAGACATACAGAACCTTTGCAAAACGGCAGAGCTGCCCGCAAATTTGCAGCATCAATGTCGATTTACCGATGCCGGGCGCACCGCCGACGAGCACCAGCGAGCCCTTGACGGCGCCTCCGCCGAGCACGCGATCCAGCTCGCCCATGCCGGTCGAAAAGCGCAGCTCCTGCTCGGTTTGCAGCTCGGCAATGGGGTGCGCCTTGGCGGGTGCGAGCACTCTTGTGCGCCCCTTCCCTGCCGCCGACGCTTTCGGTGCAGCCTGCTCCACGATGGAGTTCCACGCGCCGCAGCTTGGGCATCGTCCCGCCCACTTTGCGGTCTCGTTGCCGCACTCGGTGCAGTAAAATACAGATTTTGCTTTCATGGGGTCTCCCCTCTCATGTTGTCCCCTGCCCCGCAAGACCCGCGAGAAAGCCTGCGGCGACGGTCACAGCCAGCCTGCGCTGATAGTCTGCCTGCCGCAGCCGCTCGGTCTCCTCCGCGTTGGAGAGAAAGCCGCACTCGACCAGCACCGCGGGACAGTTAATGTTTTTCATCAGGTAAACGCTCTTGTCAATGGCCTTTTGGCTCTTCTCGTTGCCTTGGTTGACCGCTGCGTTGAGCGCGCTTTGCACGCTCTCAGCCAGCGCCTCGCTGCCCTCCGTGCGAGCGTAAAACGCCTGCGCGCCGTGGACACGCCGCGAGGACGGCAGGCTGTTTTGATGGATGCTCAGCAGTACGGCGCTCGGCGTCTCGTTCACCAGCGCAACACGGTTTTTAAGATCGGAGGCCTTCTTCTCCCGCAGTGTTCTCGCGCCGTCGGAATAGATGGCGGCATCCTCCGTGCGGGTCATCCTTGTCTCACAGCCAAGAAAGCGCAGCAGCGCGTCAATATCCTGTGCAATGGCAAGGTTGATGCCGCTCTCCGCCGTGCCGTCCGCCGCGATGGCTCCGCCGTCCTCCCCGCCGTGTCCCGCGTCAATGACGATCACCGGCCGCTCCGGCACTCCCGCCGGACGAAAGACAGGCAGCGCACCACGCACGAGTGTTCCACACAGCAGGAGCACACCGAAAAGGAGCAGCGCTGCGAGCGCCAAAACTTTTTTTCGCAGAAGAACGATCAAAATTCTCACCCCGTGCAACGCTATGCGCGGGGACTTTTTTCTATTCTTCCATGGACATATTGTAGCAGACATCGGGCGGAAAGAAAAGCCCTGTTTCCTCTTTTTTGCCGCGGCGTATACTGGTATGAGCGCAATGCTCAATGCCAAGAAGGAGGAGACCCATTTGGAAAAGAACGATACGGCGGTGAAGATCTGCGGCACGACGGAGGGCCGTCTGCCGGGCAGCTGTGCGCCGCTGGCCTTTCCCTATGTTCCCGTGCAGTGCGACAACCCCGCACGCTATTCCCAGCAGGACGCCCTGCAGGCCGGCACGCTGTTCCCCGGCTTGAATCTGCCCTTCCACGCCGACCTGGAGACCCGCTTCCCCGCCGCCAACACGGCGCTCAGCGAGCTGATGGCGCTTGACTTCGCCATCGACGAGCTGGGATTGTACCTCACCACGCACCGCGACGATCAGGAGGTGCTGGCGCTCTACTGGTCGTATATCAAGCTCGCGCGCGAGGGACGCGAAAAATATCAGGAGAAGTACGGCCCGCTGCTCCAGACTGACTTGACGCCCGGCAGCTATAAGTGGCTCGATAACCCCTGGCCTTGGGATGTGGGAGGGAATGACTGATGTTTGTCTATGAAAAGAAATTACAATATCCGGTGAAGATCGCCAATCCCAATCCGAAGCTCGCTGCGGCGATCATCTCGGCTTACGGTGGCCCCGACGGCGAGCTGGGCGCGTCTCTGCGCTATCTCTCCCAGCGCTACTCCATGCCCTATCCGGAGCTGAAGGGCCTGCTGACCGACATCGGTACAGAGGAAGCGTCATGGCCCCCAATTTTGGCACGGTATTTTTCCAGTCCGTCCAGCACATAGACCCATTTGGCGGGCAGCAGATTGAGCGCCACCTCTACCCTGCCGTCCCGGTACACGGTCATCTGTTGGAGGAGATGACCGTAAAAGTCGTCGTCCGCCGTGCGTCCGCTGACGATTCCCGTGATGGCGGCGCGAATGTCCGGCTTTAGGGTCTGCGTGTCGGTGTTCAGCGTCTGCCGCTGTTTGATCGCGGCAATTTTCTCCTGCACCCGGTTCATTTCACTTTCACAGCGGGCTTTGGCCCGCTGATAGTCAGCCTTGGTGATGCTCTCGTCGAAAAAGCGGTCATGGATGGTGTCATTGCGGGCTTGCAGCTTTTCAAGCTCAAGCTCCAGCCGCCGCAGCTCCTGCTCGCCGCTGTCCTCACCGGACATCAGAACGCTTTCCACAATGCGGGCGAGGTTCGATATGATCGCTTTCTTATCCAGTGTCACGGTATTCACGGAGCGCCGCAGAAGGTCCATGGCGATGTCATCCCGGATCTGCCGCCCGACGCTGCATCCGATGGTATTTCCCGCGCCGTCTGTGCGCCGCAGGCCTTCGTTGGTGGCGGTGAAGCAGCACCAGCGATAATAGGAGCTTCCGTCCTGCCGCTTTTTTGTGCGGTGAGAGAAGCTCTTGCCGCACTCGCCGCAGCGAATTTTACCTGAGAGCGGATAGCGGTTGCCATGTCCGCCGCAGCTTGTCGCACGGTTGCGGCGGGACAGCTCCCGCTGCACCGCCTGCCACGTTTCCCGGTCGATGATGGACTCGTGGTGATCTTTTAGTTCTACCAGCGGTTCCTTGCCGTGGTTGTACTTCTTTTCGTGCGTCAGATAGTCCGGCGTGTAGGTCTTTTTCTGGATTAGGTCACCGCAGTATTTTTCATTCTTTAGGATCTTAGTCACGGTGGCAGACGACCAAAGGCAGTTGCCCTTGCTGCTGAGAATACCGGCCTCCCGCAGCTCCCGCGCGATGGCGCTGCACCCTTTGCGCTCTTGCAGATACTTATGGAAGATGAGCCGGACAACTTCTGCGCCCTCCGGGTTGACGGTCATTTTGCCGCCGATCACGTCGTAACCCAGCAGCGAGCCGCCAAAAACGACGCCCTTCTCCATGCTGCGCATCTGTCCCCATTTGGAGCGTTCAGAGGTCCTTCGGCTTTCGTCCTGTGCGAAGGAACTCATGATCGTCAGCCGCAGCTCCCCATCGTTGGTGCGGGTATCCAGGCTGTCATTGAGAAACAGCACGCCTACACCGCGCCGCCGCAGCTCGCGGGTGATTTGCAGCGCGTCCACCGTGTTGCGGGTAAAACGGCTGACCTCCTTGGTCACGATCAGGTCGATCTGTCCCAGCTCCGCCGCATGGAGCATTTTGTTGAACTCCACGCGCTTGTTGGTCGATGTGCCGGAAAATCCTTCGTCAGCATAGATGCCTTGCAACTCCCAATCCGGCTGGCGCTGGATGTACTCACGGAAATACCGCTGCTGCGCTTCAAAGGAATTTGCCTGGTCTTCCTTATCCGTGGATACACGGCAATACGCTGCTACTTGTAACATAAAAACTCCTCCTTTTCGTGGTATCATACGATACAGAATGTGTCTTTGCAATTGTGCGAATACTGAAAGGCACTATTCCTTTACAGATTTTGATTTTCTTGTATTTCTTTTTTGATCTTCTAATTTTTGTACGCAGTTCCTACACTGCATTTCGTTAAGGAAGCCTTGCCGCTGCAAGGCGAGCAGGACGGCTCGCTGGTACGCGAGAAGAAAGTCCTGCCCGATCTCGTCTGCCGCCTGATTATGCAGCAACTCCGGTTTGCTTGCCATCCTGCTCCCCCCTTTCCTTGAAACTATGCGGAGAGACCGGTGAACTTGTTGCCGTTTTCCCGGAAGCGGTTTCCTGCCTGACGGAAACTCGATTTCTGCTCCTTGGCACGCTCGCGTCATCAGACGGTCATGGCCTGCTTCCCCGAAAGAGAAACGCTCCGGCGGTCATTCAATTTTGTGGAAGATCGTTTGCATCGAATTTCAACTTCCACAAAAATGATAGCAAGCGTTGACGGAGATTTCAATATGTGGTAAACTAATTGCGTTACAAATGATATACCACACGTATTGCACAGCTGTGTCCACGAATGGAGGAAAAGCCTTGAGAGCCTTGTATTGCTTGAGTTTTGGCCCCAAAAAGGAATATGTAGAAACGGATTTCAAGCCCGTGGAATATCGTCTCGGGACAACCCTTATTGCCTTTTTGTCCACAGATTTCGCTTCTTTACGGGCGAAATTACTGGTGCGAACAACGCCCATGATGGAAAATCAAGCCATTACCGAGATCAAAAATGCGCTGAGCGCGATCCATCCTTTCGGGGAACGCTTTGTGCAGTCCCTCTTTTTTGAAGAAAAGCTGGCAGACGTGCTTGATGAACGCATGGAAGGTTTTGAGAAGCTGCAAAAGGAACTTTCCGCCTTTGCAGATGCCGTGCTCGTGCCGGACAGATCTAAGTTGAGCGCCAAGCAGCGTTTGGCGCTCTATATGAGCCGCGATTTTCAAGCTGCCACAGCGATCGCCGGTTTGGACCTGAAGATGCGCGCAGAACGAAAGCTGTATGTAGATGAGCAGAATTTTGATCCGGTGTTGGTGGCAGACCGCATTTCGACGCCACCAAAGTCCGTCCGGTTTGCTCGCATCGAGGGCTCGGACGATTTGGGCGCGACGCTGCTGACAGAACTGCTGGAGATGGTCGAGCAAGGAATTGAATTGAAAAAGTGTGAATATTGTCATCGTTACTTTATCCCGTTCTCTTCCAAAGCTCTTTATTGTGATCGGTCAGTCGGTGATACCGGAAAAAGCTGCAAAGAACTCGCAGTCAAAGAGAAGCATGAAAAGAAAATCGCTGCCGATGATGGCTTAAAGCTCATCCGGCAGCGGATCAAAACCTATGATATGCGTGTTCGCCGTACTCCGGCCATTTACACAGATGCTGCATTTCAAATCTGGAAAGCACAAACGGAGAATGCACGAAACCGCTATGTGAACGGTGAATTGACCTATGAAGAATTAGATGCGCTTACACAGCTCCCAAAGAAGAAAGGCGAATAATAGACGAAGAAAATACGAAATATTTGCGTATTTTTCTTGTCCTTTGCGTATACTGTGATATAATAAAGGCGAGGTGATGAGCGTGACCTTAAAAGAATTGCGTATTTCAAAAGGGCTGAATCAGGCCCAATGTGCGGAATACATCGGTATGTCCACACGCAACTATCAGAATTACGAAAACGATGCCGCAAAAGCAAACACAGCCAGATACCATGCGATTTATCAAAAGCTGGAAAGCTATGGTCAGCCTGTTGTCACAGCCGCTGTACCCTCGCAAATGCCAGAGTTTCATACGAATGTTGTCACAGGTGCGGGCTTGCAGGCGTTGGCAAACAGCGTGGCAAAATACGGCAAGCGGGACTGCTTCAGCACCTTACAGAAGTTTGTGAACGGTTCCTATGATGGGAAGATCTGTATTTTATACGGTCTCCGCCGGACCGGAAAGACAACACTTCTGTTTCAAATGCTTTCCGAACTGCCCATAGAAAAAACGGCCTACATCAAGGTGCAGACCACCGATGATATGTCGCGGCTGACAAAGGACTTGAAAGTTCTGTTTGAACTGGGTTATCGCTATGTGTTTATTGATGAAATTACGCTCCTGAACGACTTCATCGACACCGCCGCCGTGCTTTCCGATGTGTTCAGCATGATGGGCATGAAAATCGTTGTTTCCGGTACGGACTCTCTTGGCTTCGCTATGGCAAACCGCGATGAACTGTACGACAGAAGCGTGACGATCCACACCTCTTTTATTCCCTTTCGGGAGTATGCGCGGCTCCTGAACATCTGTTCTGTCGATTCTTATATTGAATACGGCGGAACGCTGAAAATGGAAAATATGAGCTTTGACGATCCGGATGCCGCCTTTGACGAGGTCGCGTTTCGGGACGATGAAAGTACCCGGAAGTATATTGATACCGCCATCAGCCGTAACATTCAGCACACGCTGAAAAATGACCATTACGGTGAATATTTCAATCAACTGCGTGAGCTTTACGAAAAAGGTGAGCTGACCAATGTTATCAACCGCATTGTGCAGCACATGAACCACCGCTTTGTGCTGCGCGTGGTGGAGGACGAATTTAAGTCCCATGACTTTGGCTCCGCAAAGGAGCTGCTTCTGCATGATCTCCCTGCGGAACGGGCAACTGTTCTCTACGATGTCAATGAAAAGCAAATATTGGAGCGATTAAAGGCCATCATTGAGGTCAAGGAAAAGAGTGAAACAACCGTCCCGATCACGCAAGAGCATATCGACAAAGTGAAAAAATATTTGCTTATGCTGGATCTGATCGTCAACTGTCCGGAACGGTATGAAAGCGGTAAGCAGGCAGAGCATATCGTCTTTTCCCAGCCCGGTATGCGCTATGCCATCGCAAAGGCTTTGGTCTATTCCCTGATGCAGGATGCCTATTTTGCATCGATCCCCGAAGCGGATAAGGCATATATCACAGGAAAGATTCTGGACGATGTAAAGGGCCGGATGCTGGAGGACATTGTTCTGCTGGAAGTCCGCAAAACCGCGCCCAGTACGATGGAAGCGTTCAAATTCAAGTTCGATGCCGGCGGCGAGTTTGACATGGTGATTTACGATAAAGCAAGTCAGAATTGCCGCATCTATGAAATCAAGCACAGCACCGAGACCAACGAAAAGCAGACACTTCATCTGCGTGATGCAGAGAAATGCCAAATCGTTGAAAAACGCTTTGGCCCGATCAGCGGTAAATTCGTTCTTTATCGCGGAAAAGATAAGTTTGCTGAGGGTGTTCAGTATTTGAATGTAGAAAATTTTCTGTGTGGTCTGAAGTGACTTTTTGAGGAGGATTTATCATGGACTATATTTTAAAGCAGTTCGATGAACCGCTCGTTAAATTCTCCGCAACGACGGATACCAGTGAGCCGGAGATCCAAATTCTTTGGACAAATGAAGAAAAAGCGGCATTGCTGCCGCTTGATCTGACGCTGACGCCGGAGGGAGTAAGCCGCTGGCTGCGCCGCCGCACGATCCCGAAGAATCGCGCCTATGTCCATAGCCTTTTGGCAAAATGCGGCTTAAACCTCAACCGTCCGCTCGGTATTATCAGCGTTTGTAAAGGACTATCCCTTAACGATTGCTATTGGGTCGTCGAGGACGGTGGAACCGCTTCTTTTGACAAAGTAAATCTCTACGACAACCCATTCAGCAATGTTCTGGCCGAGCTTGCCTTTACCGGCTATGGCAGTAGCGTCCGCACTTCCCTACTCTCCAGCCCGGAGTTTACCACCAACGGAATGCTCCGCAAATGCTGGCGGCGCATCGGCGGTAAGGTGTATCTCTATAAGGGCGGCACGGAGGGCGCGGCCAACACAGGCAACGAGCCATACTCTGAGTTTTACGCCGCGCAGATCGCCGCCGCCATGGGCGTTCACGCGATCCACTATGGCTTATCCTGTTGGAAGGGCGTTCTCTGCTCCACCTGCGAGCTTTTTACCGACAAGGCGTATGCCTACCTCCCAATCGGACATCTCGTTTCTAAGGGCGGCATGGGGGCTGTCAGGGCGTATTACGAAAAGATGGGAGATAAGTTTGTCAACGCGCTGAACGAAATGCTGGTGTTTGATGCGGTGATCTGCAATGTGGACCGTCATTTTGGAAACTTCGGCGTGATGGTCGATAACCGGACGAATACCATTGCCTCCCCCGCTCCCCTGTTCGACCATGGCAATTCCCTCTTTAATTTTGCAGGCGCGGACGCCTGGGCGAACGAGACCGCATTGGAGGAATATATCGAAACGCTGTACCCCAGCGTGTATGATGATTTTCTCGGTACAGCCAAGGCCGCGCTGACACCGGAGCTGCGCGAGAAGCTGCGGCATCTGCTGAACTTCAAGTTCAAGAAGCACTCGCGCTATAACCTGCCTGAAAATAGATTGCGGATGGTGGAACGGCAAGTGCAGAAACGGACAAGAATATTGTTGGATATGTAGAGTTAAGACCGCCAGTGAAAACCGGCGGTCTTAACTCTACATACTCCGCGTATTCAATACGTCTTCATGTTTTTCAGATAGAACTCATAATGCTTAACAGACTCCGGTATCCTCCTTAGTCAGCGACATCGAGTGATGCAAGATAGTTTCTAATCTTCTTAAGCTCCATTTTCCTATCCATCTTATTTTCAAAAGCAATCTAATAAAATAGACTGTTTTCCGTATCACTTGCCGTTCTCTCGGCGGATATAGTTCTTATCCTGCAAGGACTTCATGATCCGCTTCACGGTTGCAATGGACTTGCCAGTTGCGTTCACAAGCTCCTGCTGATTGATGGTCGGGTTTTGTGCGACCCGCTCCAAAACAGCCAGTTCCTCCAGCGAGCAGTTCAAAGTATCAAATTGATACTTTGAAACTTTGGGGCTGATACTTTTGGAAGTGCTTTTGTCCGCAAAATCAATGTGCACCTCATTCCTTGCTCAGATCTTCCGTCTTGAAGGTCGTATACCCCTCATAGTAGTAGCTGTGGTCGATGCCCTTCATAAAAACTTCACGGCTGTTCACGTCATCGGTCAGGGCCGCCTTCAGCAGCACCTTGATCTCCACGTCCTTGATGGGGCTGCGCTCCATGGCCAGCAGATAGTCCTCTTTATCGACCTTGCTCCAATCCACCACCTGCCCGATGCCGGCTTTCAGCATCTGGTCAAGCCACAGGCGGGTACTGCGGCCGTTGCCCTCGCGGAACGGGTGGGCGATATTCATTTCCACATACTTTTCGATGATCTCGTCAAAGGTGGACTGCGGCATCTTGTCGATGTTGGCCAGCGCCGCCTCCAGATACATCAGCGGCGCAAAGCGGAAATTGCCCTTTGCCAGATTCACCGTGCGCAGTTCGCCGGCAAAGTCATAAATATCCTCGAAAAGCGCCTTGTGAATGGCTTGCAGCGACGCGAATCTGCCGGGGGCCAGCTTGTCCAGAGCACCGCTCTCAAACAGTTCCACAGCTTTCCTTTTGCTGATGCGCTCCTCCTCGCGGGCAAGCTCGGCAGAGTTGGTGATGCCAAGTTTATTTTCAAGTGCCATCGTGGGCCTCCATGTGTTTGTAAAATAGTTTCTCAGAGCGAATCCAGAAGATCGGCGTATCGCTCGCAAATGCTTTTCTCCAACGCTTCAATGATACCGCTGATGATAAACTCAAAGGTCAGCAGCGTATGTGTTTCCTCCTCAACATCCGGCCTGAAGCGGTATATATTGCCGCCATGAACAGCCAGATCAATATCGCTTGTGCGGTGGAAGTTCTCTCGTGCTCTGGAGCCAAAAAGAATCACTTTTTGTAAGAGGTGTTTTTTTGTCAAAGTGGAAATCTGCCGGATGACCGTTGGTTCAATTCCATACGCCGTCATCCCGTCACTCCCTTCGATAGAGCTGCAAAGCTGCTACCATACCTACAACTTCACAAATTTATTATACCATAAAACGCCATCTCCACAAGCAAAAGAAAGAAAATAGCAGGGAAAATGTCAAATCTACAATGAGAACCTCCGGATGCCTTGACGTCGCTCTCCTGTGATAAAATATTATGAAAGGAAACATCAGCGCACTGTGGTGCTTTGGGTGTAACCTGTGGAGAGATTTTCCTCCATGTTCAGAACTGTGCCGGTGTTTTCTTTTTTGTGCTCTATGCGCCCCTCTCGTGCGCAACTCCCCGCCGCCGCAAGAATTACAATATGATGGAAATTTATTTCCTCAATGTGGTCGCATTGTCGTAGTTCCCAATTTTCTCTCGTAGTGGTATAATTTTTTGCCTCTTGTCTACAAATAAAGCATAGTCGTAGTTCCCAATTTTCTCTCGTAGTGGTATAATTTTAACCTCGAGCCTGAGTTTACCCGAATGGTCGTAGTTCCCGATTTTCTCTCGTAGTGGTATAATACATCGGCATCGGACGTGTAGTCCGATTCTGTCGTAGTTCCCGATTTTCTCTCGTAGTGGTATAATATTCTCACCGTTGAACTGCTTCCAATGACTGTCGTAGTTCCCGATTTTCTCTCGTAGTGGTATAATACCATCCTTTCGCTGGATGGAAGTACCATCGTCGTAGTTCCCGATTTTCTCTCGTAGTGGTATAATATAAGGAACGAGATCATCAAGCTCCAATCCGTCGTAGTTCCCGATTTTCTCTCGTAGTGGTATAATCGGAAAGATTAGGAACGCCGGTAGGCACACGTCGTAGTTCCCGATTTTCTCTCGTAGTGGTATAATAAGATAGGCCATGAGACGCCCACGGTTTTCGTCGTAGTTCCCGATTTTCTCTCGTAGTGGTATAATCGCGGGTTTCGGGCACTGATAGCCGAGCTGGTCGTAGTTCCCGATTTTCTCTCGTAGTGGTATAATTTACAATGCCGTTGGTGATGGTCTCTCGGCGTCGTAGTTCCCGATTTTCTCTCGTAGTGGTATAATTCTCAGCGCTTCCCAGTTGTCACCGAAACGGTCGTAGTTCCCGATTTTCTCTCGTAGTGGTATAATTTCTGATCCTCGCTTATACGGCTTGATTTGCGTCGTAGTTCCCGATTTTCTCTCGTAGTGGTATAATCCGCCGGGCGTTTTTTCGCTCCAATAACGCGTCGTAGTTCCCGATTTTCTCTCGTAGTGGTATAATGACGTGGTGGTCGAGGCACAGCGCGCCGAGGTCGTAGTTCCCGATTTTCTCTCGTAGTGGTATAATGCAGCCCTGACGGTCAAGACCACCGGTCAAGTCGTAGTTCCCGATTTTCTCTCGTAGTGGTATAATCAATGCCCCAATCAAGTTCAAGTGGCATTGGTCGTAGTTCCCGATTTTCTCTCGTAGTGGTATAATGACGACGCCGCCATTGCGCTGATTGACGCTGTCGTAGTTCCCGATTTTCTCTCGTAGTGGTATAATCTCGTTCAGGTCCACTACCTTGCCCCGCTCGTCGTAGTTCCCGATTTTCTCTCGTAGTGGTATAATAAGATCTACGGCATGGCGCTGCGCGCGATGGTCGTAGTTCCCGATTTTCTCTCGTAGTGGTATAATTGCATTCTGTCACCAAATACCCAATAGTTTGTCGTAGTTCCCGATTTTCTCTCGTAGTGGTATAATTGAACCACGGGCGCGCGGGCATATTTGAACGTCGTAGTTCCCGATTTTCTCTCGTAGTGGTATAATATTGTCTTCGGCATGGTTTTCTCCTCCTTCGTCGTAGTTCCCGATTTTCTCTCGTAGTGGTATAATCGGTCAACAGCGCGGGCGCTCCATCGCCGAGTCGTAGTTCCCGATTTTCTCTCGTAGTGGTATAATTGGAAGCCCGCCGTTAATTTGCGAACTGATGTCGTAGTTCCCGATTTTCTCTCGTAGTGGTATAATATTGCCTACGGCTATGTGACGGACGAGGACGTCGTAGTTCCCGATTTTCTCTCGTAGTGGTATAATCGTTTGGCATTGTGCCTACTCTGACAGGCGGTCGTAGTTCCCGATTTTCTCTCGTAGTGGTATAATCGAAAGGAGGGCAACCCTATGGATTTCTTATGTCGTAGTTCCCGATTTTCTCTCGTAGTGGTATAATAAAAAGCCCGCCCGGGATCTCTCCCGAGCGGTCGTAGTTCCCGATTTTCTCTCGTAGTGGTATAATCGCGGAGGCTTTTGCCTCCGCTGACCGCAGGTCGTAGTTCCCGATTTTCTCTCGTAGTGGTATAATCGAGCGGAGACTCGGACGCCGTTCCTACACGTCGTAGTTCCCGATTTTCTCTCGTAGTGGTATAATTCTGAGCGATTGGGCGCTGAAGATGGAGGCAGTCGTAGTTCCCGATTTTCTCTCGTAGTGGTATAATCCGGGCGCCGGGCGGGCAGATCCTCGGCTGGTCGTAGTTCCCGATTTTCTCTCGTAGTGGTATAATATCACCGACGCCAAGGAGCTGCGAAAGCACGTCGTAGTTCCCGATTTTCTCTCGTAGTGGTATAATCGATCAAGAGCTACACCGTCACCCTCGGCCGTCGTAGTTCCCGATTTTCTCTCGTAGTGGTATAATTCTTTAGAATGATCTTCGTTGGTATCACTGGTCGTAGTTCCCGATTTTCTCTCGTAGTGGTATAATACTGTGAAGAAAGACCCGAAGCGCCAGCTGGTCGTAGTTCCCGATTTTCTCTCGTAGTGGTATAATAGGCGAAAATTGTGAACGCAAATCCAACGCTTTTAGCACGTCTTTCTTATCAAAAGGTAGGCAAAAGTACAAAAATACGGAACGATTTCTGTGAGAAGTCGTTCCGTATTTTTTTTAAAAAATCATCAGCTGCTCAAATTGCTGCGGTTTGTCGTATGGCGTCGGCTTGCCCACCAGCAGTTCAATGGCATTATACTGTTTTTCAGTGATCACCAGCATCCGCACAGAGCCCTTTGATGGAAGCGCCAGCAGAATTCTTTTCTTGTGGGTCTCCACGGAATCCCGGCCGTTGCAGATACGGGCGTACACAGAGTACTGCACCATGTGGTATCCATCGCCCACCAAAAAATTCCGGAACTGCGTCGCGCTGCGCCGCTCCGCCTTGGTTTTGACCGGCAGGTCGAACATCACCAGTATTCTCATAAGCCTATTCATACTGATGCAGCTCCAAGGGGATCAGCTCCGGCAATTCCAGCAGATTCTCCCCCGCTGTAACGCTATTGGCCAAAGCCGTACACACCCGGTCGATCGACAGCATGACCCTGTATCGTCTGCCCGCCTGCTTTACGAGATAATTGGTGAGATTGAAAAGCCCCGCTTTCTGCCGCGGTGTCAGCACATCATCGCCTTTGGAGAAATTCTGCGTCACATAGAGATCGACAACGGGGCGAAAGGGTTCGATCAGGTCGTCCGCCAGATTGAAGTTGTTCAACTCGCTTCGATGGTGCAGTCCGATGCAGGGCTCCAAGCCATGCACAACAAGATTTCTGGCAATTCCGGCCCGCATGACCGCATAGCCGTAATTCAGCGCCACGTTCCGTGGATCATCGGAGCCTCTGAAAAAGCCGTTTCCGAACAGTGCCGGAAAGTAGAGCGCCGCCGCCACCGCCTCCCGGTTATCACTGTCATTGGAAAGGACTTTTCCGGCCATTTGCTGAAGCTCCTGCCATTCTTCCTTCCCCATCAGACGCAGGCACTGCGCCTGATTTTGTATTTTCCGGACGACGATCTGCTGCCAAAGCTGCTTTTGCAGCGGCTTGCCCATCTCGCACTGCGATAGCAGCAGCTTTCGCTGACGGCAGAACTGGTTGATCGGGAGCAACTGGCAACTTGGCAAATGCTTCTCGTCGCACAGAAATACGGTGATCCCATGATTGGCCATCGCTGCTGCCGCGTGGACAGACAGGGTGACCTGCTGAGATTCGATGAGAACAGACGAAATATCCTCCAACGGAACCGTGATTTTTTCCGCCTGTTCGATGACCAGCTGTTCTCGCTGTACACTGAGCCGCGCGGGGTTCGCCAAAAAGATATTCCGATATTCCATCTCAGCCCTCCTTGGAAAATGTTATCCGTTTTTCGGGGAGATCTACTTTGTAATAGTTTCCTAATACGTCCACCTGATATTTTTCGATGGATTGCAAGGTCTTAATGCCTAAGCTTGGCTGTAAATATCGCCGATCATGGGTTTCTATCTGTATTGCGCCAACTGTAATTCCTGCCGCGCGGTAATAATACATTCCCTCCTGCCGGACGATCTCCTTTTCGCCTGTACCGCCCTTGGCAAGATTCAGCTTGATCCCCTTGCGGCTCTGGATGCGTACCAAATCTCCCGGATAAAGTGAAAAAATAAAGTTTTCGTCCTTCATTTCTTTCCATTCCGAGTATGCCTTATATGCGACCACCGCCTTATTAGGCAGGCTTTCCTTCTTCGTATCCGCCACATAGATGGGAACGAAATAGTAGCCGTCATCCTCCACATAGAACACATCAATGCGGATCATGCTGCCATTGGCCGCGATGCCGTCGCGAACCGGCAATCCCACCGTGGCTTTCTCGCAGATCTTCACCTTGTCTACCCGCGGCCCTGGCGAACCATCCTTCTTGGGCTTATAAAACGGCTGGGCAAAGGCCTTCGCGCCATCGCCGCCGAAATCTTTCAGCCGCGCCAGCAGCGCGTCGTACAGCAGCGTATCACTTGCCGGATTATAATACCCCTCGATCTCACCGAATTTGTTGAGTTTCAGATTCGTCAGCGGTGTTTTCGTCACAGTGAAGCCATCGCCGCCCTTGCTGCTGCGAATGGTCTCCGCGTGGGCCGCGCCCGTCACCTTATGGTTCGGCATTCTGGAAACAAAAACAGGCTTGATCTCCTCGTCGCTTTCGTACGTCTCAAGCTTCAGCAGGTCGATTTGATGCCGAGGGTCGATGGGGTCGAGCCGGGCCTCCAGCTCCTGACGGAAGCGCTCCCACGGCTTCGGGAATGGGTCGCGCCGCGCTTCCTGCGGCAGTTCGATCAGCTCGCCTGTGGCGGGATCGACATAGCCAGCAGGCGGTCTTTCCCATGTTTCCCGGTGCTTGTTGTACGCGGTTAGGCGCTGTACCAGACCGGGGGTGGTCGCGGCGATCACCGCGGCATCCAGACAGTGATGCAGGTCGCCGTCCTCTCGGATCTTCTGCACGCCCCAGCGGCCTCGGAGCATGGATGTAACCGCGCCGTTCACCGCCTGCACCGGCTTTTTCCGGTAGTTAGACTCCGCAAAGGCGAGATGATCCCGAATTAGGTTATAGACGGCTCTTGTGATGTACTGTGTGTCCTTGAGGTTGCGATCAATAAACCCAGAGCTTTCCTCCTCGGTCAGCCGCCTTTTCAGCAGCTTCTGCCGCTTGCGGTAATTGTGGATCAAATTTTCCACCCGCACCTCGTAGCCGTGCCAGCGTGCTTCGTCCTGTCCGAAATACTCGTAGGGCAGGCGGTTTCCCTTCTGCCGGTTTTCGCTGGCCAGCACCAGGACCTTGTTCTGATAGCTGTCGTCAAAGCAGCGGCTGTATGGAATGATATGATCCACGTCCGCATAGCCCGGCTCAAACAGGCGGGCAATGTCGAGGTTCTGTCCGGAGTACAGGCACACGCCGTCCTGTTCCCGGTACAGCTTGAATTTTACGATGTCCAGGCCGGTGGCATGGTCTCCCTTATATTCCGCGATCTGATCCTTTGCCCGCTCGTTGGCCGCGCGGTTATCATCCTGACGCTTTTCCATCTTGCGGCGCTCATCGAAGGTTCGGCTCATTTCACGAGCCAGTTCGATGCGCACCACATCCGGCGGGCCGTAGGTGCGGACCACCGCGTTGATGACCTTGATGGTCTGGGATACCGCTCTGCGGACCACCGGGTTCGTGATCTCCTCCATGTCGTTCAAGGACAGTCTGTTCGTCCACTGTTCCGACCGCAGGCCCCGATGATCGCCGTAGACCCGCGTACACGCCTCATCGTAGCGCAGTCCTTCTTCCAACAGCGGAATGAGCTTCTGCATCGCCCGAACGGAAAGGCTTCCGTATTTGCTGAAGGACAGCGGCAGCAGCGCCTCGTCAAACTGCGGTGGAATACCGGCTTCCCTCAGCGCCGCTATGCGCTTCGCGTCACTTTTGCACTCCGTCAAAATCGTAGCAATGGCATTGAGCTGCTCCTCGGTCAAGGTGCCGATCGCACCCTTGCCCACCTTGTCCAGCGCCATCCGCAGCTTGTGGTAGGACTGCATCTGCGGCCACTTGCGTTTCTCCGCTTCCTCTTTCGTTTTCTCGCCGTAATAGAGGTCGTTAAAGAACACATCGTCATCCAGATTCAGCTTCTTGCGGATCTGTCCATAGCTCAGCGATGCCGAACGGAGCGCCGCGCTTTTCAGCACTTCACGCTGCTCGTCATCCAACGGCTCCGGAGGCATCCCCATGCCGGTCAAGCGCATGCGGTTCAAGTCCTGTAAAAGCTTGAAATACTCAAATGTATAGGTCGCCTTTGCCGCTCTCTTTTCGTCCGGCTCAAAGGTGCAAGCACCCACCCTTTCCCCAATGCCGCCGGAAAACGGGCTGTCCCCGCCGGGGCCTTCGTCAAAGCTGCGCTGGCTCTCCAGAATGGAGAGATAGGCGGTCTCCATATCCTCGTCCATCCAGACCGTGCCCAGCCTTCTCTGGGCGGCGAAGATCTGCCGCACCTCGTCCACGATGGCCGCGCGCTCCACGGTGAACTGGTAATCCTCCGCCTTATTGCGGGTCTGGTGATAGCGCGTGCCGTCCGGATGCTTCTGCCAGAACCGCTCATCCCGATACATCATTTCGCCCACCGTGCGGTAGCCGTACTCGGCCATGCAGCGGCGGTTTTCCTCGATGGCGGTCTTGACCTTCCCCGTCTCTTTTTCGTCCTTTGCCGCCTCTGCGGTGCTGTTGGACTTGTAGCCGCGCCGCTGAGCAAGATGGATCAGCACCCGAACCGCTTCCTCCTTGATGAGCGGGCGGTCCAGTGCCTCGGCGCGCAGCTGGTAGGGCGATTTTTGGAAGCCACCGGCGGCATACATGGCCTGTATATCTGCAACCGGCATGATGCCGCGCTGCTCCATCAGGTAACGGATGCGTTCCAAGCGGTGCCGATGGCGGCGCAGACGGCGCCGGGCGCTTCTTGCGTCCCGCCGGGGGGCCGCAAGGCTGGCACCTGTCTTTGGCTGCTCCGCCTTGTCAAAAATACGCACGCCCAAGTCCTGAATCCGGTCAGGTTCTCCGTTCGGTTGATTTCGGAGGACTGCCCAGCCGACAGAACCAATGCCAATGTCCAATCCAAGCGCATAATGAAATTCCGACATCTGAGAGGGCTCCTTTCCTAAAATACGAAGATACCCCGACCGATAAGGCCGGGGTAGGGCTTCGAGGTGTTCTACCTTATCGTAGTAACACGATTTTCCCTCGTAGTGGTATAAGGGTATATACAATATATCCTTTTTCACCAAGAATGTCAACACATACTTAATTTACCTCGTGTGGGATAACCAATGAGAAATTCGCATTAAGCGATATTGTTACTTTCTCTTCATGATTTATTGCTATCGATTACATCCATTTCACCTTCTGCCAAATTCGTGACTGCATCTCTTTGATTTCATTCAAATCAGATTGACGGACATAGCCGCAGGTGTTGGCAACACGGGCGATCTGGTTGATGTTGTTACCGATGGCTGACAACTCATGCAAAAGGTCAATAAAAACCTCCGGACGCCGGGGCTTGATTTTCTGTCCCGCGATCAACAGGCGCAAAAAAGTCTGCGTGGTCAGTCCGGACGCGACGACCTGATCTTTCAAATGCTTGAGTTCTTCGTCGTTTAAGCGCAAGGTAAGCGCATGGTTTCTCTGGCGCATAGATATTCTCCTTTCATCGGGGATTTTAAGGGGTTGCCCCCTAACAAGCGCATTTGGACGGCCAAATGCTATGCTTGCGAAAGCAGCTTCTGTATAGCGGTTTCATTTTTGTGACAACGCTGTTGTAAAATTAACTTCTTGATTTATTGGTGTCCAATAGGTATAATAATTGCAAGAAACTTTTGAGGTGAATGACCGTGCTACACGAGGAACGAACTGCAAATATTCTTATCAACAAGGCGGGTGGAAACGCCGGTCCGGATGCCAAGGGCTACCGCGTGGCTCTGCCATCTGCTTGGATGAAGGCCCTGGGCATCTCTGAGGGCAGCCGCACCGTAACGCTGCAATTCGATGGGGAAAGCATCACCATCCGCCGCCCTGCCGTGTCTGATTACGATGTCTTTCTGGCCAATGCCCGAAGCAGCGCTCACGCCCTCCTGATCCTGTACTACTACGATGGGAACAAGCTCTGTACGAAGATCTGCGCTGACCAAACCACTCATCAACTTGCCATCGAAAACGAGGTCAGTTCTCCCCTTTCCACCGCTTTCGGCGTGAACCGCAAGCCCACATGGGACGATCTGCAAACCTTCTTGAAAGACCGCTGTGTGCCGCAGGAGCGGGACGGTTTGAAATATTACCTGTCTGACTTGGGACTGGACTGCTATGACCCGCTGGCGATCATACGCAAGACCGAAGGGCGCATGGCAGAGGATTCGTGCTGGATCAAAATTGTGGAGGGCTGAATATGTCGATCAGACTGACAACGGGAAGCCGCATCGCGGAAACCTCGTCTAAGGGCAATCAGGAAAAATGGCTGGCAGATGGCCGCTGGTATAAGCTGGATCTGTTCGGCTATGAAGGGCTGGCAGAAACCGTAACCTCTGCGCTGCTGTCACAAACCAATACCGGCGCGTTGGGCTTTCGCTATGTGACCTACCGCATGGAGCGGCTGGAAGTCCACGATCATACCCGCAACGGCTGTTCCAGTGCCAATTTTCTATGTCAGGGCGAGGCCATCCTGACCCTTGCGGAGCTGCTGCGAAAAGGCGTTGGCCCGGACTGGCAGACCGCGGTAAACCGCCTGCCCAATCTTCAGAGCCGCCTTGCGTGGTTGGTGGAGCAGGTTGAGCGGCTGACGGGACTTGACCGCTTCGGCACCTATCTGACGCTGCTGTTCGAGGTGGATATGCTGTTCGGCAACGAGGACCGGCATCTGAACAACATAGCTGTGCTGCGCTGCGGTGATGGCTTTGACTACTGCCCCATCTTCGACTTTGGTGCGGGCCTGCTGTCCAACACACGGGACTATCCCATGGAGATCGAGCCGGACGCATTGGTGCGGCAGCTCAAGGCTCAGCCCATGAAAACGGGCTTTGTCCGACAGGCCCATGCGGCCCAAAATCTCTATGGGCCGCAGCTTCGCTGCGACTTTGCCGAAAAAGAGATCATGGCCTCCCTTTCGGAGCCGCTGGAGTTTTACGCCAAGCGGGATGTTCCTTATATCCGTGACCGTGTGACGGCCTGCATCAAATTCCAGCGGAAAAAGTTATTCTGATTTTCTGCCGTCCTCCCGCAGCCACGCGCCCCGCAGCACCATGCGGAGATACGCCGCCCGCCCGATGCCGTGGTCCTGCGCGGTGCGGGTGAGCCGCTCATATTCTGCCTGCGTCAAGCGGAGATTTACCTGCTTTTCCCGTAAGTTCTCTTTGTTCTTCATCTGATGATCCTCCCTATTATTCTTTTTTCGGCTTGGTATATATTTATCTCAGTATCGCTCTACTCAGTCTTATTAGACGCCGAAAATCAGCGTTCAGGTGCGCTGATTTTCAGCGTTCTTGAAATTCGAAAATCGAAAGTCAAGAAATTCGGTTTTCGAATTTCAGGGGGTACAGTGCAGACGGCTTCCCCAACCCCTGCCGTTTCCGGCGCAGCAGGCCAGCTTGCTCCAGTTCGGATAGCAGCTTCTCCGCCTTGCTGTGGGCGCAGCCCAAGTCCTCCATAATGTGGCTGATGCCATAGTAAACAAAGGCGCGCCCTTGCTTATCGAACCACCCGCTTTTGCGGGAAAGTCCCATTTTGTCCAGCAATAATCCGTAAAGCAATTTTGCTTCACAATTCATGTTTTTGAATGGTTCCTCCGTAAACAGCACCTTTGGAACACGGTAAAATGTAAATAGCTCTGATTCATGCTCGTAGAAATAATCCATATTGTTCCTCCTTGCCCGTTGGGGCATAAAAATAGCGGAGGCAGGCATTTGACCTGTCTCCGCTTGCGTTGATTTTTTGCTTTTGTTTCCTTCTTGGGGCGTTATTTGGACTCTCGCAGGATCTCAAGCGCGGCGCTTTTGATGTTGTTCATCGCACCTACCCACGCCATTTGATCCCGCGCCTTCAAGTCCTCGTCGATGCCCTGTGCTTCCGCCATCTGGCGGATGATGGTTTCCAGCAGCTTGTCCTCTGTGGTGTCCGGCTCCGGTGGCAAAAGGCAGGGATAATACTGCTCGCCCCGCAGCTCGTAGTAAAGACCGTTCTCAAAAATGACCGGCGGCAATGGCGGTAAATTCTGCTCCATAATCCTCGCTCCTTTCTGCCGCTATTGTACGGAAGAAATTTGTATAGTGCCAGTATACGAAAATCATCGCTCGCCCCTGTCCTTCGCGCGGTAACGGGCCTCCAGCAGCTTGATGATCTCCCGCTCCATCTGCTGCGCGGAATAATTGCGCGGGAAATACTTCCGCAGTGACTCGGTTTTGATGCGAACCTGCTCTTTCTGATTGGGCTTTTCCTCGGTAAGAATGGCGTACAGCACCTCCGGCGTCAGCTTTGTCTCGCGGGAGATCTGCTTCATGCGGAGTGACTGTGACAGCGACGGTGTAGCGTCCTCCCGCCCAATCAAGTCCCATAGCTCCGCCTGTTCATCGCGGGTGAGATAGGACAGCTCCACGGCGGGAGAAAAGGCGATGCGTCCATCGTCCACCATCTGAAGCAGCGGCGGAACAAGGTTGGTCAGGCGGATATAGCGACGTACCGTATCGCCGCTTATACCAGCCTGTTTTGCAATTTCATCATCTGTCCTCAACTTTGTCGCAACTTGCGGCGAAGTTAAATCTGTTCGCTGCCCTTGCCGCTTCATTGCCTCCAACTTCATCTTGTAAGCAAACGCCTTTTCGCTGGGCAGCAGGTTTTCCCGCTGAAGGTTGCTGTCCACCATCAGGATCACTGCTTCATCGTCGGTCATTTCTCGCACCAGCACCGGCACGGTGGGCAGGCCCAATTTCTGCGCCGCCAGACGCCGCCGATGCCCGCTGACCAGCTCGTAGCCCTCCCCTTTTGGCCGGGCCAGTAAGGGCGACGGGATACCATAGGTGCGGACGCTTTCCACCAGCTCGTCCATAGCGGCGTCCTCCCGCACTTGATAGGGATGCTTTGCAAAGGGCGACAGCTTGTCCGGCGGGAGCTGTGAAATAAACTCCTTTACCATGTCGCCCCTCCCTCCGAAAGCGCGGCGGACACATTCACATGGTAGTGAAGGTTAGAGCCGCGATAATGGTAGTCCGCGTCAAAGGAATGAAGCCAGCCGGCATTTCGCACATTCACGTTTTCGCTCTCTTTTTCGGCCTGTAACCACTGCGGCACAAGGCTTTTTCGCGCTTGTGGCCCTTGGACTTCCACAGTCGGCACGGAGGAGCTGGGACATCTTGAGATGGTCGGTACCATCGTCCACCAGCTCACGCGGAACCTCACGGTGGAGCAAGTCAAGGCAGGCGGCTTCGATGCCTACTTTGTCGACCATACCACCGGTGTTTACCCACAGTTTGCCTCCGGCTGTCCTTGGTCGGCAGCGACGATGCAGTCCACGGGCGACACCATCGCAGATCTTACCGAGGACCTTGCCGCCGAGCAGAAGGCCCGCGTGACCTATGACAACATCCTGCGCCTTTCCGACGATCCCGATGTCAACGACGCCATCAAGTTCCTGCGAGAACGCGAGATCGTACACTTTCAGAGGTTCGGCGAGGGACTGCGGCTTGCCAAGGAAAAGCTCGATCAAAAGAACGTCTACTATATCAACCCAAGCTTCGACAAGTGAAAGAGAGGGAGGAATGTATAACATTCCTCCCTCCCCTGTTCATTTATCAAGATTTTCGTCACGATGTCCGCCGCTCTCCATTTGCGCAGATGGCACGGCAGCTCTGACCTTCTCAGGCCCGGCGGTCTTGCCGCTCTTTGCACGTTTTGTCCTAAGCCTGCGGCCGACAAGGTGGAGGAGCAGAAAGAGCACAGCAGTAATCAGCGCAAGGAAAATCACCCACAGCCACCATACAGCGGCGGTGGAGAGCGCGGCAAGCTCTACCGCCTCCCCCTCTGCGGTGAAGAGCAGATAGCTGCCCATCGCCTTTGTTTCGACAGGCTGCCAGCTACCGTCCGGTTGGCGAAGCAATACGGCGCAGTGCTTCAGGCTCACGCCGTCCGGCGGAAGATAGCGGATCGTGTGCTCGGCCAGCGCGTCGCGCGGAAAGGCAAGCTGCCACTGCTCGACCACGGAGCGATAAACGGTCATGGCGGGCAGCGTGCGCTCGGAGAGGAAGGAAAAATAATTCTCGATCGCGGTGTGGCGGTCGTCCGCGAGCTGCGGAAATTCGTCGGGATCGGGCGTCTGCGCGGTCGCGGTGAAGCTGTCCTTCGCATGGAACTCGCCCTCGACAAAGAAGATACTGCGGCCATCCTCGCGTGTTTCCTCGCTTTGGAGAGAGGCGCGGTAGGGATCGTACTCCGCGCTGACGACTGTGTCAAAGCGCAGGTCGGTGAGGTCCGTGCGGTCCCAAACGGGGTAGCCGCCGTCCTTCTCCATCAGGTCAGGGAACACAGATGAGTCAAACGACGCGCCGTAATCAAAGTACAGCGTTTTGAGTGCCACGCCGTCGCAGACGAATTTCAGCGTAAAGCGGAGAAAATCCTCGGGTACGCCGTCGAGCGCGCAGAATGCCGCATAATCCAGCGGCTCCGCCTGACCGGCAAGACTGCGGCGGTCGATACCGCGCAGCGTATCGGAAACAAAGAGGTTATCGCGGAAGGTGCCGAGGTCGCGCCCGGAAACAGCGCCGGCAAACTGGTCGCAGTCCTCGATGAGGACAAGGCTGCGGCAGAGTGTCACCGTGCAGCCGGAGCCGCTCAAAGAGGCATCGTCCTCGCGTCCCGAGCCGACGATGCCGCCGACGCTGCTCTTGCCGGAGAGCGTGAGCTTTGCCCAGCACGAGCGGATATTGGAGGAGGAAAGCCCCGCGATGCCGCCGATATAGCTGCCGGTCTCGCTCTTCGCGCTGCCGTAGGCCTCGCAGGAGAGCACGATGCCGAGGTCCATCTCTCCGACGATGCCGCCGATGCAGTTCTTTTTTCCTGTGATGCTGCCGCGGTTGACACAGTGCTGCACAATGGCCTTTGTCTCATAGACGCGGTTGAGCACGGAGGTAGACTGCTTCTGGTCGTCCTCGGGGTCCAGCTCGTACTCGATGGACATGGCACCGGCGATGCCGCCGACATTCAGATCGGCCTCCACGGCGCCGTAGTTCGTGCTGCTGCGGACCTTGCCGAGCGTTGCGGCGTCGATGTTCTCATCGGAGGTGTCCTTGAAAAGGTCGGATGCGTCGGCATCGGTAAAGTCCGTAAAGATATCGAGGCAAAGGTTGAGCACCACAGTCATCTGCGTGTTTACCGCGCGCAGATCGGCGGTGAGCGACTTTCCGTCGTCAGAGAGGTCGTCGCCGAGCGCGTCCAGCTCGTCCACCGTGCTGCGCAGATTGGTGAAAAGGCGGTCCAGCGTGTCCTGATAGCCATCGCCGAGCGGATAGAAGGTAAGCTCACCGCGCCCGTTGAGGTCCTCGACGACGCGGCGCGCTTTGCGCATCGCGGCGCTGAGGCTGTCGGAGGCGCTGCCGAGCGCGCGCAGGGCGCGTTCGAGGTCGTCGTGCGCCTTGGGCACGGCGTTCTCGAGATAGTCCGTTAATATCTTCATGATGCCGGAGACATCGGATGCCATGGTGGACAGCACATCGGCTGCCTCGGTCAGGCAGGCGAGGGCTTTGGCCGTATCGCCGCTCTCGATCGCTCCGCGCAGCTCGTCGGTCAGGCCGCTGAGAGTATCGCTCTGCCGCCGAAGATCGTCGCTGTACCGCGTGAGCTGCGCGCGGTCGGCGGCGCTCAATTGAAGGTCGCGGTTGCACTTCTCTAAGGCGGTGCCGACAGCAGAGCTGTCGTCGGCAGCGTCCTCAAGAGAGCGAAGAATGTCGGGCAGCGCCTCCATCACATCGTCCACGCGACCGGTCAGGTCGTTGAGTGTTCCGACATTCTTGTCGATGAAGTCGGTCGTTTGGCTGGCGAGCGAGTCCGCCTCGTCCACCGCGGCATTTGTATAGGCCGATACCGAGTCAAGATGCGCGGAGACCGTTTCGTTCATGCCGTCCACATCATCCAGCGCGGAGGATACAAGCGCGTTGAGCTTACTCAGCTCACGGCGCAGCCGGGCGATCAGGTCATCGCGCGGAGAAAGGCGGAGATACGGCTCCGCCTGGCCGACGATGCCGCCCACATCCTTGCGCCCGTAGATCATGCCATAGTTCAGGCAGGCGTCCGCATAGCCGCTGCTGCGGCCGGCGACACCACCGACATTGTAGCCGAAGTGCGGATAGCCGACAGCACCGCGGTTCGTACAGGAGAGCAGACTGCCGGAGGAATAGCCTGTAACGCCGCCGGTGTCCGAGGTAGATCGGCGGCTCTCCACAGCACCGACGGAAACGAGGTCGGTGATGGAGGCGGCGGGATCGATGCTCAGCTCGTCAAGACTGAGCGCGGGATCGACGCTTGCGGTGTTCACACCGGCGGAGTTGACGCACGCGCGCAGCGTACCAAGGTTATAGCCAACGATGCCGCCGGTGTAGCGGCTGGCAGAAACGCTGCCGCTCGCCCTGCAGCCGGCGACAAGACCGCTCTCTTCATTGCGGCCGACGATGCCGCCGACAGCGCTGTCGCCCTTCACCACGCCGAAGAACGAGCAATCCTCGATCGTGCCGTAGCTGCGGCCGGCAATACCGCCGACGAATTCCTTTGTGCCGCCGGGCGTGATCTGCCCCTCGACCTTGAGCGAATGGATGCGCGCGCCGCGCTCGACCGTGAGGAAAAGCCCCGCGGGCGAGAGAGAGCCGGTCAGCGTCAGTCCGCTGATGGTGTGGCCGCCTCCGTCAAAGGTGCCGCCGAAGCTGGCGATGGGCTCAAAGTCCACGCCGGTGAGCGAAAGGTCGGCGGTCAGAACGACCGTCTTGCCGCGCGACCACGCATCGTAGGCGCATTGCTCGGACAGCGCGCACAGATCCTCCGCCGTGCGGATGTAAACGACCTCATCCTCGCCGGCGGCAAGGACAGGCAGGCACAGGGAGAACCCCATTACGAGCGACAACAGGAGCGCGATCAGGCGCGAGAAACGCTTATTCGACCTCATCGGCTTCGCCTCCTTCCTCGACCATGCTGCCGGAAATGACGGTCACATTCACATCGCCGTCCACGACCGCGTGGACCACACCGCTGACGGTGCCGCGAATCTCACCGTGGACCACACCGTCGAGCCGGATACGGCCGTCCGCCGCGTGACGGTGGATGACGCTCGGCACGGCGAATGAGGTCTTATCGATGACCTTTGAGCCAATGAGCAGGATCTGCGGCAAGGCAAACATGACCATGAGAATGGAGATGACCGTGCCGCGGCCGAGGCTTTCGCCGATGCAGGCGATGACGGCCTCGGAGGTCATGCGGCCGATCAAAAAACCGCTGATGGACATGATCGCACCCGAGGTGATGATGGTCGGGAACGCGAAGTTGAGCGTTTCAACAATGGCGTCGCGGTGGTCCATCTTGACCTTGAGCTCCTGAAAGCGGCTGGCGATGACGATGGCATAGTCAATGTTCGCGCCCATCTGAATAGAGCTGACGATCAGGTAGCCTAAGAAGAAGAGATACTTGCCCGTGAGCGTGGGGAACGAAAAGTTGATCCAAATGCAGCCCTGAATGACCAAAATCAGCAGCACCGGCATACCTGCGGAGTTGAAGGTGAAAAGCAGCACCGCCATAACGATCAGGATCGAAACGATGCTCACGACCTGATTATCGCGGGCAAAGGATTTTTCAAAATCGTACTCGTTCGTGGAGTCGCCGGCAAGGTAGACCCGCTCGCCGGGGTAATACTTCTGCGCGATGGCGGCGATCTTTTCGGTAAAGGCGTAGGTCTCGTCGCCGCTGACAGGCAGCGTGGAATAGACGAGCATACGGCTGTACTTGTCACCCTGCAGCTGCAGCTTGGCGTTTGTCATCTGCGTATAGGCATCGTCCAAATCGCTTTGCAGGTCGTCGTCCAGCGTGACATAGCCCTGCTGCACCTCATCATAGAGGAAGAGAAACATATCAATGAGCGGAACAGAGTAGGTCGAAAGCCCGCCGATGATCTTGCCGTAATTCTCGTCGTTGGCGGCATAGGCTGCGTAAAGGAACTCGGCAACCTCGTAGTCCAGATCGGTCAGCTCAGCGAAGCGGCGCGGCGTGAGCTTGTCGGTGAGCATATAACCGCCCATGGCCTCGACATTGGAAAGCCCCAGCGTGGAGTCGATCTCATCATAGCTCTCCAGCTCATCGAGAATGGCGCGCTCCTTTTCGTAGTCGCCGGCGGGAACGATGAGCGCCATGAGGTTTTTCGAGGTGAAGTTATCGTCGATCATATTCTCGGCGATCTGCGTTTCGTTGAGTTTTGGCGTGGTGAGCAGGCTGTAACCGTAGGCATACGGGCAGTCGGACGAGAGACGGAAGCCGACGACGGCAAGCACAACGAAGACAACGGGCACAAAATGGCGCGTGGCGTAGTCAAGCTTGCCGACGAAGGGGATCTTCGGAACAAAGCTGCGGTGGCCGGTCTTATCAATGAGCGGGCCAAAGAGCATCAGCAGCCCCGGCATGACAACAAAGGCCGAGAGCAGCGCGAAGAAGATGGACTTGATGAGGCACAGCGCCATATCGGGGCCGAGCTTGAACTGCATGAAGAGCATGGCGACCAAACCGCCGATGGTGGTCAGCGAGCTGGCCCCGATCTCGGGAATGGACTTGCTCAGCGAAACGATGACGGCCTCGCGCAGCGGCAGGGAGCGATGCTCCTCCTTAAAGCGGTTGCAGAAGATGATGGCGTAGTCGATGGACAGCGCGAGCTGGAGGATGCTCGTCACGGAGTTGGAGATGAACGAAATTTTGCCCATCATGAAGTTCGTACCCTGATTGAGCACAAGAGCGACCACGAAAGTCAAGATCAGCACCGGCACCTCACCGTAGGTCTCCGAGGTAAAGAGCAGCACCAGCAGGATCACGATGGCGACATAGACCATGATGATGCTGATCTCATGGTCTATGGTCTCCTCCTGCGTGTTGCCGAGACCGGTGGATATGTAGAGGTCGCAGCCGGCGAGTGCCTCCTTGACACGCTCAAGTGCCTCGAGGCAGCGTTCGTCGTCCTCATCATAGTCAAAGGTGACGGAGAAAAGCGCGCTGACATTTGCGTAGTGCGCGTCGGACTCATCAAACTCCACGCCCTGCACGCCCTCGAGCCCCTCCAGCATTTCCTGCACATCGAAGGCGTCGGAGAGCGGGAGGTTGGCGACCATCACGCTGGCCGTGCCAAAGGTGACAAACTGACCGTCCATGATGTCGAGTGCCTGTCGGGTCTCGGAGCTTTCGGGCAGATAGGCGGTCAGGTCGCTCTCCACCTGCACCCAGTTGCGGGAAAAGACGGAGAAGATCAGCCCGATGATGACGACAAGAAAGACAAGATTTCGTTTATCGACGATGAAACGGGAAAGCTTAAGCATAAAGCTCTCGCCGCTCGGTTCCGTTGGCTTTGCCATAAGGACGCCCTCCTAATATTGCAATATATTGCAATGCTTGCCGACGCAATGCGTCGGCAACGAAAATCAACATAGGCCGCGCAGCACTCCCCTGCTGCACAGCGATGCGGGCCTTCTTCCCCGCTGACACTACCATACCATAAAAGGGAGAGAAATGAAAGAGGATTTTCCGAAAAGCTGCACATCAAAATGGAGCCTGTCAATGCCGGCGGCACATACAAAAAGCGGCGGGAACTCCCGCCGCTTTGACGATTCACTTGTTCCACTCGCGCAAGTCCTTGAGCTCATTGTAGAGCCGCAGATAGCTCGTGTGCCGCGAGGGCGATATTTCTCCTGCCTTGACTGCCGCAAGCACGGCACAGCCCTTCTCCTTCGTGTGGCTGCACCCGACAAAGCGGCAGCCGCCGAGATAGGGTGCAAAGTCCGCAAAGGTCTCCGGCAGCTTCTCCTTCAGTTCCAAGCCAAGCTCAGCGGTATCGAAGGAGGAAAAACCGGGCGTATCGATGAGCTCCGCCCCGCCGGAGAGCTTATAGAGCTCCACATGGCGCGTGGTGTGGCGGCCGCGGCCGAGCGCTTGGCTGACCTCGCCGACCTGCGCGGAAAAGTGTGGGTCGAGCGCATTGAGCAGGCTGGATTTTCCAACGCCGGAGTTGCCTGTAAAGGCAGACAGCTTTCCAGCCATACGCTCTCTCAGTTCCTCAACGCCCTCGCCGGTCTCGGCGCTCACCAGCACGAACGGCAGTCCTGCCTGCGCGTAGACGGCGCACAGCTCATCCGCACGGTCAAGATCGGACTTGTTGATGCAGAGCAGAACCTCGCAGTTTTTGAGCGCTGCAATGGCGGTCATACGGTCGATGAGGTAGGGATCAGTCCGCGGAATGGCATTCGACGCCACGATCACAAGCTGGTCGATATTGGCGACCGCAGGCCGCGCAAAGACATTGCGCCGCGGCTCGATGGCATCGACCATGCCCTCCGTGCCGGAGACTGTGATCTCGACCATGTCGCCGACGAGCGGCGAAACGCCCTCCTTGCGAAAGCGTCCGCGCGCGCGGCAGGTCACGATGCCCTCGCCAGTATCAACATAGTAAAAGCCGCTGAGGGCCTTTTTGATCCTCCCCCTCACGGTGCCTCCGGAGGCATCCCCTCCATGCCGGAGAGCGACGGATCCGGGCCGTCGCTGACCGTGAACACGATCTCCGTGCCGGTATTGACAATGGTGTCCTTCGCAATGCTCTGCTCGACCACGACGCCGGCAGGCGCATCGCTGTATGTGTGCTTGACCGCACCGACCTTCAGCCCCAGCGCCTCAGCCTCTTCCTTCGCCGTTTCCAGCTCGTAGGTCACAAAGGAGATGACCGTGATCGGCTTCGGCTCGGGGCCCTTGCTTCGGATCAGCAAAATCACATCGCCCTGACGCAGTGTTTCGCCCGCGGCAGGCTCGGTGCGAATGATGCAGCCGGAGGTGATGGAGTCAGAATACTCGTCTTTGAAATTAAATTCCAGGTTTAATTCCAGATTTTCCAGCTTGATCTTGGCGCTGCGCCATTCAAGGCCGATGATGTTTTCCATCGGGGCGCTCTTCTCGCCGGTGCTGACAAAGACCTGTATCTCGCGGTTGCTGCGCACCACATTGTCTGCGGTCGGCGACTGCTCGACGATCTCCCCCTCCGCGTACTCGCTGCTCGCGCGGCTGCCCATCTCCGTGATGGTGAAGATACCCTTCACCCGCGCGTCGGCTTCGGCCTCCTCCACGGTCATGCCGAGGAGGTTCGGTACAGTGAACTCCGTCTGCACGGGGTCCTTTTTGAAACTGCCCATGATGACATTCCACAGCGCGAACACGATCACCGCCGCAAGCGCGATGCCGCCGACCGTCATGAGCGTTCTGCGCATCTTCACCTCGCCGACCGACTCCTCCGGCATCTCGTCATCGTGATGCGGCGAGACCGCCTGCACAGCGGGAATGTACTGCGTCGGTTCGTCCGTGTCCGCCCGGCGCAGGTCCTCAATGGTGAAGTCGAGGTCCACATCGGGATTTTTTCGGAACTCTTCGAGGTCGGTAAGCATGGCGTCCGCCGTCGGATAGCGGCGGTCGATGTCGGAAGCCATTGCCTTCATGCAGATCTTCTCAAGCGCCTCCGGCACCTCTGGGTCGATCTCCCGCGGAGAGAGCGGCACGCTGCTCAGGTGCTGGATCGCAACGGACACAGCGTTGTCGCCCTCAAAGGGCAGGCGACCCGTGAGCATTTCGTAGAGCACGACGCCTGCGGAATAGATGTCCGAGCGTGCGTCGGGGCGATTGCCCTTCGCCTGCTCCGGCGAAATGTAGTGAACGGAGCCAAGCGCCTCCTGCGTCATGGTGTTGGCGGAATTGGAGAGGCAGGCAATGCCGAAGTCCGTGACCTTGACGCTGCCGTCGCGCAGCACCATGATGTTCTGCGGCTTGATGTCGCGGTGGACGATGCCGCGCGAGTGCGCGTGGCTCAGCCCTTTCATGATCTGTGTGATAAAATGCAGCGACTCGCGCCAGTTGAGGCGGCCGCGCCGCTCCATATATTGCTTGAGCGTGATGCCGTCGATGAGCTCCATGACGATGTACTCCGGCGAGGAGCGCGACACATCGTAGACCGAAACGATGTTCGGGTGGGAGAGCATCGCAATGGCCTGTGATTCATCGTAAAAGCGGCGGCGGAAGTCCGCATCGCTCGCAAAGTCGCTTTTCAATACCTTGACCGCGACAAGGCGGTTGAGCCGGTGGCACTTGGCCTTGTAGACCATTGCCATGCCGCCGCTGCCGATCAGCTCGAGCAGCTCATAGCGGTTATCCAGCATTCTGCCGATCATTTGATCCATACTGCACCCTCCCTTCTCATTCGTTGTAGAGCAGCACTGCGGTGACATTGTCGGGTGCACCGCGCTGCTTCGAGAGCGCAAGCAGTCGCTCCAAACTTTCCGCCGGCGTATCGGCGTTTGTGACGGCCTCGCACATCTCATCATCTGTAACCGTGACGACCAGTCCGTCCGAGCAGAGCAGCAGACTTTCACCCGCACCGAGCGCCACCTCATACACATCGCACTCCAGCTGCTCTTCGGGGCCGAGCGCGCGGGTGATGAGATTGCGGTTTGGGTGCGTGCGCGCCTGTTCGGCGGTAATGTTTCCGCTTTCGACCAGTCCCTCGACCACCGAGTGGTCGCGCGTGACGCGCTCGATCTTCCCGCCGCCGATACGATAGGCACGGCTGTCACCGACATTGCAGACCATCACGCCGGAGCCGTCCGTCACGGCGGCAACGAGCGTCGTGCCCATGCCGTGACATTCCTCGTGTGCGAGCGCATGGCTGTAAACGGCGGTATTCGCCTTGGAAACACAAAAAGACAGCGCCTCGCGCAGCTGCTCGGCGTTCATCTCCGTGCACAAAACCGTGCGCAGCGCCTCAAGAAAGGCATGGACCGCAAGGCTGCTCGCAACCTGTCCGTAGCGCTCGCCGCCCATGCCGTCGCACACGACCGCGATGAGCTGACCGTCGGCCACGCCGCGCTCCACGGCAAAGCTATCCTGATTTTCATGACGCTGCAAGCCAACATCTGTGATACCGCAGGCCTTCATTCCGCGTTTCCCCCTCTCGCCTCCATCTCCTTGCGGCGAAGCTGGCCGCAGGAGGCGTCAATGTCCCCGCCGAGACTGCGGCGCACCGTCGCCGTCAGGCCATGGGACTCCAATCGCTTCTGAAACGCCGCCACGCGGCGGCTGGGCTTGAACTCGCTCTCGACCACATCGTTGAGCGGAATGAGGTTGACATGCCCCGGCATCCCGTGGATGCGCTCGGCAAGCAGATCGGCCTGCCAGTCGTGGTCGTTCACACCGTCGATCATCGCGTATTCAAACGAGATGCGGCGGCCGGTCTTTTTAAAGTAGCGATGGCAGGCGGCAAACAGCTCCTCCACATCGTAGGACTTGTTGACCGGCATGATGCGGCTGCGCGTCACGCTGTCCGGTGCGTGGAGCGAAACGGAGAGCGTAAGCTGCAAATTCTCCTGCGCCAGTGTGTCGATAGCTGGCACAATACCGCAGGTCGAAAGCGAGATGTGGCGCATCCCGATGTTCAGTCCGTCGGAGTGGTTGACTATCTCCAAAAAACGCAGCACATTCTCGCGGTTGTCCAGCGGCTCGCCAATGCCCATGAGGACGATGTTGGAGATGTCCTTCCCCGAATCAAGCTGAGTGAAAAGCACTTGATCGAGCATCTCAGATGGTGTCAAGTCTCTTACCTTGCCGGCTATTGTCGAGGCGCAGAATTTACAGCCCATGCGGCAGCCGACCTGCGAGGAAATGCAGACGGTATTGCCATGATGATAGCTCATCAGTACCGTTTCGATGCAGTTGCCGTCGCGCAGCTCCCAGAGATATTTGATCGTCCCATCGAGCTTTGAAACCTGCTTGCGCACGACAAGCGGTGCTGTAATGTAATACTCCTTGTCAAGTCTTTCCCGCAGGGACTTAGAGAGGTTGTTCATCTCCGAAAAGCTTGTCGCACCCCTGTGGAGCCAAGAAAACACCTGCTTGCCGCGAAAGGCGCTCTCGCCCATCGCGCACAGTGCGTCGGTAATCTCTTCTTGTGTCATGGATTTGATGTCGGTCATAGTCATCCTCTTATGTGCGCGTCATGCGGCAGATGTAAAAGCCGTCTGTTCCGTGCCTTTGCGGCCAAAGTGTGATATGTCCCGCCACCGCGCCGATCGGGCCGGGCAGTAAAAAGGTGTCGTAAGTAAAATCGGGGTGCGCACACAGAAAAGCGTCCGTCACGCCCTCGTTTTCCTCTGGTAGCACCGTACAGGTGGAGTAAATAAGCGTTCCGCCGCGTCGGACATAGCGAGAGGCGTTGTCCAAAATGGTGCTTTGGATCGCGGGCAGACCCACGAGCGAGTCCATATCCTTATAGCGGATGTCCGGCTTCTTGCGGATGATGCCGAGCCCCGAGCAGGGCACATCGCAGACAACGACATCGGCCTTCTCCGCAAGCGTTTCGTCAAAAACGCTGCCGTTGGCAAGGCGGACCTCCATGCAGGCGATACCGAGACGCTCCGCGCCGGCCTCCATGAGCCGCAGCTTGTGCGCCTCCACATCGCAGGATAGGATCTTCCCCTGCCCCTCCATGCACATCGCCATGGCAAAGGATTTTCCGCCGGGGGCAGCGCAAGCGTCGATCACAAAATCCCCGGCCTTCGGCGCGGCGGCCAGCGCCGCCAGCTTTGCCGCGGCGTCCTGCACCATGAACCGGCCCTCGCGCCACGCGCGCAGGCTCTCAAGGCTCCCAGTGCCGGAGATCTCAAAGCAGTCCGCAAGCCACGGGTGCGGCGTCACACGCACCCCCTCGCCCTCCAGCGACACGCGGAGCGTCGCAGCGTCCACCTTCAGCGTGTTGGTCTGGATGACGGTCGGGATCGGCTCGTTGTTCGCGCGGAGAAATCTCTCCGCCTCCTCTTTGCCGAGCAGCGCTGTCATGCGCTCAACGAGCGCGCGTGGATGGCTCGTTTGCACGGAGAGCCCTTCGAGCGGATCGGAAAAGATCAGCGGTTCTCCCCTTCTGCGGTCTATATTGCGCAGCACGGCGTTGACCAGCCCCGCCGCGCGGGCGAGCCTGTGCGCCTTAGCCATCTCCACCGCCTCGTTCACGGCGGCGTTGACGGGGACCTTGTCCATCAGCAGGAGCTGATAGGCTCCGATGCGCAGAATGTCGAGCAGCAGCGGCTCAAGCTTTTCGATGCGCTGCG
The DNA here is from genome assembly GCF_021531315.1 of Oscillibacter valericigenes. GTDB lineage: Bacteria > Bacillota > Clostridia > Oscillospirales > Oscillospiraceae > Hominicoprocola. The sequence goes on from NZ_JAFBIQ010000001.1 coordinate 134,767, forward strand.
TCAGGCAGCGGGAGATATGGCGGTCGAGATAGATGCGATTCTGCATCACGCCATAGGCAATGCGGCTGGCAAAGGCTGCGTCGCGCCCGGAAAAGGCGCTCTGCCTGAGTACCTGCTTGAGCGCGCCGTCCACCCACGCGCCGTTCCGGCGGCAGGCGGCGAGTGCTTCCAGCGCAGCCTCCCGCGCGCGGTCAACTCTCATCGGCGGCCTCCGCGGCGGTTATTCGAGCGGCTGAGAAAAATGAGCACATAGCGCAGCAGCTGAAGCAGCGACGAGAGCAGTGCAGCCACATAGGTCAGCGCCGCCGCACGAAGCACCTTGCGCGCGCCGGAAAGCTCATCGTCCTCTAAGGTATGCGTCCCCTCCAGCGTTTCAAGCGCGCGGCGGGAGGCGTTGAACTCCACCGGCAGCGTGACGAACTGGAAGAACGCGACCACACCGAAGAGGACGATGCCGAGCAGCAGCATCGTTTGGCTGTACAAGATCAGGCCAAGCATCAGAATAATGAATGACGCCTGTGAGCTGAACTGCGTCGTTTTCACGATAGCGCTGCGCAGCTTGACCGGTCCGTAGCCCACAGCATACTGCACAGCGTGGCCCGCCTCATGCGCAGCAACACCGACCGCCGCGACCGTGGCGGCACCATAGACGGAATCGGAGAGAAAGATGGTATTATTGCGCGGATCATAGTGGTCGGTCAGCCGGCCCGAGCAGCGGGCGACGCCCACGCCGGTCACGCCATGTGCGCGCAGCACAGCCTCGGCCGCCTGTGCGCCGGTGAGCCCGCGGCGGTTTGTCACCTTGCTGTATTTGGAAAAATTACCGTTAACCTGCGCCTGCGCGTAGAGCGAGAGCAGGAGAACGGGGATCAGTAAAATGAAATAGATCGTGTTGGCCGATTCGTAACCGTAAGAATAATAAGGCATACGCTCTCTCCTTTAGTCCACTGTCTTGAGCGGGTGGCCGCGCAAATAGTCGGCAGCCGCCATGCGCTTGCCGCCCTCCGCTTGAAGCTGTGTGATGATGAGGCTTTTTCCATCGCCGCAGGCGACGGAGATGCCGCGCTTGACCGCGCGCATCGTGCCGGGGGCGTCGGCGGTCATTTCCCCGGAAATGGTCTCGTAGACCTTGACGCTCTTGCCGTCCACGCTCGTCGTGGCACAGGGCCATGGAAGGAGCCCACGCACTTGGCAGCCGATCTCCCGCGCGCTCCGGCTCCAGTCGATGGACGAGAGAGAACGGTCGAGCATGGGCGCATAGGTGAAGGCGTTCTCGTCCTGCGGCGTACGCGTCGCAGTGCCGTCCGCAAGCGTCGGAATGGTTTCGCTCAGCGCCTGCGCACCGAGCTCCGCAAGCCGCGCGGTCAGCGCGGCGGCGTCCTCCTGCTCGCCGATCTCGGTCGAAACGGTGCGGATCACATCACCCGCGTCGAGCGCGGCGACCATATACATAATGGAAACGCCGGTGACCGTCTCGCCATTGAGGATCGCCCAGTTGATCGGCGCCGCACCGCGGTACTTCGGCAGCAGCGAAGAATGGACATTGATACAGCCGTACTTTGGCAGATCAAGGATCTCCTGCGGCAGAATTCTGCCGTAAGCCGCGACGACGATCAGCTCGGGCGCAAGAGAGTGCAACATGCTGAGCGCCTCGCCGTCTCGCATTTTGAGCGGCTGGTAGACTGGTAGGTTTTGTGTTAAGGCATACTCCTTTACAGGAGAAAAAGCCAGCTTCATGCCGCGGTTTTTCGGCTTGTCCGGCTGTGTGAATACGCCGACGACCTCGTGTCCGTCCTCCACCAGTCGGCGGAGCGACGCGACCGCAAAATCAGGCGTTCCCATGAATACGATCCTCATTCGTCGTCCTCGATCCTTTCGTATTCGTCCTCATGCTCCCTGAGGTACTGCTCCAGCTCCTCGTCGGTGAGAAGTGCATCGCAATGCTCGTTAAAAAGATGCCCGTCCAGATGCTCGATCTCATGGCAGAAACAGCGGGCGGTCAGCTCCTCATCCTCGACCTCGAAGGTCGCGCCGTCGCGGTCCTGCGCGCACACGCGCACGGTGTAGGGTCGGGTGACGACGCCCCATCGGCCGGGCAGGCTCAGACAGCCCTCAAGGCCCGTCTGCTCCCCCTCGGCCTTGATGATCTCGGGGTTCACCAGCTCGATGATCTCGCCCTCGCTGTCCTCCACGATGCACACGCGGCGCAAAATGCCGATCTGCGGCGCGGCAAGGCCGACGCCGCCGGACTCCTCCAGCGTTTCACGTAGATCGTCGAGCAGCAGGTGCAGACGCTCGTTGAATTCTGTTACGGGGTGGCAGACCTTTTCCAGGCACGGATCGCCCTTTTTTCTGATCTCACGAATGGCCATGGTATTTCCTCCTATTGTATCGCATTGCAGTCGGCAAAAATGTCGAGACCGCGATTTTCCTTGTGTTGATAAAAAGCGTAGAGATATTCCGCCACCAGCCGCCGAAGCGCCGCGCAGCCCTTCCCCACGAGAAAGACGCGGTAGCGGTAGCGGTTGTTGACCTTCACCACGCTCGCTCCCGCAGGGCCGAGCACCTCAATGCCGAGGGCCGAAAGCTCTCCGCGCCGCGTAACGGCATACTCCAGCGCGTCGCGCAGCGCCTTGGCTGCGCGGATGACGCGCCCCTCGTCCGCGCCTGTGACGGTGAAGGAAAAAAGGTCGGCAAAGGGCGGATAGCGGCGGAGCCGCCGCATTTTGATCTCGCCTGCGTAGAACGCCCCGTAATCCTGCGCGGCTGCCGCGCAGATGACCTCGTTTTCCGGCGTGAAAGTCTGAATGACAGCTCTCCCCTGCTTGCTGCCGCGCCCTGCGCGTCCCACGACCTGTGAGAGCAGACTGAAGGTGCGCTCCGGCGCGCGGTAGTTGTCGATATAGAGCGACGAATCGGCGCAGAGTACACCGACGAGCGTAACATTTTCAAAATCCAGCCCCTTGGCGACCATCTGCGTGCCAAGGAGAATGGGAATTTTCTCTTCTTCAAACTGCCGCAGGAGCTTTTCGTGTCCGTGCGAGGCGCCGACCGTGTCGGTGTCCATGCGCAGGACCTTCGCCTTGGGAAACAGAGCGTTCAGCTCCTCCTCGACCTTCTGCGTGCCGATGCCGATGCGCTTCATGATGCCGCCGCACTGCGGGCAGCGCTCAATAGTCGGCTCGCTGTGACCGCAATAGTGACACATCAGCCGCCCGTTCGCGCTGTGGTAGGTCATCGGAACGCTGCAGCGCGGGCACTCGGGCGCCTCGCCGCACTCGCCGCACAGCAGCATCCTGCTGTTGCCGCGGCGGTTGAGAAAGAGGATGCTCTGCTCGCCGCGCGAGAGGTTTTCCTCAAGCTCGCGGCGCAGCGGCTCACTGATCGCGGTCTCATTCCCCGCGCGCAGCTCCTCGCGCAGATCGGCGATGAGCACCTTGGGAAGTGCCCTTTCGTTGTATCGTCTGTGAAGGGAAAATACTTGATAGCGCCCTTCCCTTGCGTAATACATAGTCTCGACCGTCGGCGTTGCCGAGCCGAGCAGCAGCAGTGCGCCGCTTTGTGCGCAGCGGAACTGCGCCACATCGCGCGTGTGGTAGCGCGGCGGGTTTTCTGACACATAGGTCGGCTCCTGCTCCTCATCCATGATGACAAGGCCGAGGTTTGAAATCGGCGCGAACACTGCGCTGCGCGTACCGAGCACGACCTTGACCTCGCCGCGGCGGATGCGCTTCCACTGATCGTAGCGCTCCGTGAGCTGAAGTCCGCTGTGGAGCATAGCAACGCGGTCACCAAAATAGGCGGTGAATTTCGCCATCATCTGCGGTGTGAGCGCGATCTCCGGCACGAGCAGCATCGCCGTGCGGCCCATAGCAAGGACTTCCTCGATAAGCCGAATATAGACCTGTGTTTTGCCGCTGGCGGTCACGCCGTGGAGCAGCGCCGCGCCTGCCTCATGGCGGGCAATGAGCGGAAAAATACCGTCGAAAGCCGCCTGCTGTTCCTCATTGAGTACGATGGGCACAGCCAATTCAGCGGGCGTATACCTGCTGACGCGCAAAACCTCCTGCTTGGCAAAGGAGACGATGCCCGCCTTTTCCAGTCCGCGCAGCGTTTGCAGCGACGCGCCGGTATAGTAGCAGATGTCCGACGAGGAAAGCGTACCCTCGGCACAGAGCATCTCCACCGCCGCATAGCGCAGCGGCGCGGAGCGGCGCTTCGGCTCGACCGCGGCGAGCGCGTCCTCCGCGCTCACGGCTAAGCTCACCATGCGCACAGACTTGTCGCTCACCTGTCGGATGGCTCGCGTTTCGGAATAGAGCACACCCTGCTCGCAAAGCGCCTTCAGACGTTTTGCCGTCTGCGTGCCGCCGACCCCCTCCAATTCGCTCCGCTCCATCTCTCCGCGGGCGGTGATGGCCTGCAAAAGGAGCGCGTCGGTTTGGTTCGCGGCAGCAAGTGCTGACAAGTCGCTCTCCTGTACACCATCTGCCAGGCGGTAGGTCTCGCGGTAGCGGAACCAGATCCCCGCGGGCAGAATGGTGCGCAGAGCGTCGTAGACTGTGCAGAAATAACGCGCCTTCATCCATTTGGCAAGGCGCAGCAGCGACTCGTCCAGCAAGGGACTCTCGTCCAGCACGGCAAGGATCGGCTTGAGCGGCTTATCCGCCGCCTCGCGCAGCGTTTCCAGCACAAAGCCCTCGGTGCGGCGATTGCCGCGGCCGAAGGGCACAGTCACGCGCACGCCTGCACGGCAGGCGTCTGCCAGCTCAGGCGGGACGAGATAGGAATAGAGCTTGTCGGCGCTGTAAGGTACGCCGGAGAGGGCAACTCTTGCGATCTCAAGTTCCATGCTGCGTCCCCCCTTCTCCGGCGGCTCGTTTTCTTCTTACTTGTTCACACGCGTGTCGATGTCCGCCGCGCTGATGCGGCCGTCGGCGACCTCATTGATAGCCTCGGTGACAGGCTTTTCGGTCAGATGGATCTCCTCCATCTCGGCGTCCTCAGCGATCTGACGGGCGCGGCGCGCGACCACATTGACCAGCAGATAGCGGTTGGGGACATTCTTGATAAGGGTGTTCATGGCGGGATAGAGCATCATAACGGTATACTTCCTTTCGCCGCGGTGCGGCCTGATTTGATAAGATGAGTGGTTTTACTGTAAAATTTCCATGCGCTCGCGCGGGCGGCAGTGCTCGGCGAGCATGATAGCGTTGATCTCGCGCACGGCGTTCTCCACCGTGTCGTTGATGACAAAGTAATCGTAGGTGTCGGCGGTCTGCAGCTCGACCTTCGCGCGGACAAGGCGTTTTTGGATCTTCTCGGGGCTGTCGGTCCCGCGTCCGGTCAAGCGCTGCTCGAGCGCCTCCCACGAGGGCGGCGCGATGAAGATGCGCACAGTCTCCGGCCGCTTGCCGATCACCTGCAAGGCGCCCTGCACCTCGATGTCGAGGATGACATCCTTGCCCTGCGCCATGGCTTCATCCACATAGCGCTTTGGCGTGCCGTAGAAATTGCCGACATATTCGGCGTATTCCAGAAAATCGTCCTGCTGGATCATCTCGCGGAAACGGTCGACATCAATAAAATGATAGTGGACGCCGTCGATCTCGCCCTCACGCGGCGCGCGTGTCGTCGCGGAAATCGAAAAATAGAGGTCGTCACGATCCCGCAGCAGCTCGCGGAGCACAGTGCTCTTGCCGACGCCGGAGGGTCCTGAGATGATAAAGGTCTTTCCTGTTTTCATAGCGTTTCTTCCGTTTCTCCCAAAATTTCAAGGCCGAGGCGCTGCGCGAGCTTCTCTGCCGCGATGGCGCTGAGCACCACATGGTCGCTATCCATCACAAAGACGGACGCGGTCTTTCGCCCGTAGGTCGCGTCGATGAGCATTCCGCGCTCGCGCGATTCCTGAATGAGGCGCTTGATCGGCGCAGAGTCGGGGCTGACGACCGCCAGCACACGCTCGGCGGAGACCAGATTGCCGAAGCCGATGTTGATGAGCTTCATCGTCCCCTCCTCACTCGATGTTCTGCACCTGCTCGCGGATCTTCTCAACCTCCGCCTTCAGGGCGACCACATCGCGGGCGATCGTGATGTCGTTGCACTTCGAGCCGATGGTGTTGCTCTCGCGGTTGACCTCCTGAATGAGGAAGTCCATCTTGCGGCCCATCGGCTCGTCGGAGGCAAGCATGGTGCGAAGCTGCGCGACATGGGAGCGCAGGCGCACGGTCTCCTCGTCGACGGCGACCTTGTCGGCAAAGATGGCTGCCTCGGTCAGAATGCGGCTCTCGTCGATGGTGGTCGATTGCAGGATCTCCTCCATCTTGGCGGTCAGGCGCGCGCGGTACTCCGCGACCGTCTGCGGCGAGCGCTCCTCCACCATGCCGGTGATGCGCTCGATGGTGTCGAGCCGGCCGCCGATGTCGGCAGCAAGGCGCTCGCCCTCGGTCGCACGCATCTGATTGTACGCGGCAAGTGCATCGTCGAGTACCGCACAAAGGTCGGCAGCGACGCTCTCAAGATCCTCCTCCGCCTTGGTGACAGTCAGAACATCGGGAAAACGGGCGATGGCGGCCGCGGTGATCTCGCTTTCGAGACCGCAGGTCTCGTTGATCTCGCACAGCGCCTTGTAGTAGCCCTCCGCAAGCGGGCGGTTGAGCTTGACGACCGCCTCGTCCACCGCCGAAGTATCGATGGTGACGAATACATCCACCTTACCGCGCGAGATCGCCTTCTGCACGCTCGCCTTCACGGCGTCCTCGGCGAAGATGTAGGCGCGCGGCATCTTGACCGTGCAGTCGAGATAACGGTTGTTGACGCTGCGGACCTCTACGGTGATGTCGCGGCCGCCGAAGGTTTCGCGGGCTCTTCCATAGCCCGTCATGCTTTTGACCAATGTGATCTCCTCCTCATTTTATCAGAACATACACGGCAGGCAGAAATAACCTCCGCCGCCGAGCAGATTACAGCACAGCGCTGCCATGCACCAGTTCGTGCAGGCGTCGCTGCCGCAGCTCGTGGAAACCGTTTGATAGCCCTGCGGACGGTAGCCGCGGTTGTTGAAGGCCGCGAGCGCCTGTCGGTATTCGGGATTTTCCGGGTCCATGCGGCAGGCCGTTTCAAAGTAGCGCCTTGCCTCGTCCAGCCAGCCGCGGCGGTAGCAGACATTGCCCATGAGGAAATTCCACTCCGCGTTATGGTCGGCCACCGCGTTGAGCAGGCGCTCGGCCAGCGAGATGTCGCCGCGGGCGATGGCAAGGCGGATCTGCTGCATGCTCGGGTCGGCACTGGTATAGCCGCTGCTCGTCGTGCCGTAGTAGCTCTGCCCCGGCGCGCCGTAGCCGCCGGCCTTCCGCTGCTTTTGTATCTGCTCGTAGGCCTCGTTGATCTCCTTCATCTTCTCCTGCGCGAGGTCGGCAAGCGGGTTATCGTGATAATTGTCGGGGTGGTATTTCCGCGCGAGATCACGATAGGCCTTCTTGACCTCCTCATCCGAGGCGGAGGGGGAGACATTCAATACTTTGTAGGGGTCGTTCATAGTGTTTCCTCGTTGCTTTTTTTCTTGCGTGCCTGCTTCCGCAGCCGCCTGCGGCGGCGGTAGGTGCCGTCCAGCACAGCCTTGCCGATGCCGTAAAGACTCTCGTAAAAGATACTGTCCAAAATCGGCGTCCATACGCCGTAATCTATCAGCGCGTAAGCGCCCGCCATGCGGGCGATGGAGGCGTCCAGCGTATCGGCAAGCGCGAGCTTGTCCGTCTCGCTGAGAGCGCCGTTTTCGGGGTGATAGCGGTAAAGCAAGGGGTTGTAGTTGCCGCTTTGCGTGTCTTTTTTCAAATCGTCCGCCGCGTCGATGAGGTAGATCCAGCGGCCGAGCTGGTAGAGGAGCTCGGTCAGGATGCGCCGGCGCTTCCCGTCCGTGAGGTCGGCGGCTGCGTCAGCCATCAGTGCCGCAAAGGGCTCCGCCGCCATGTCGATGGACGCGCAGCGCGCGTCCTCCAGCGCGGCGAGTGCCTTGAGGTGTGTGCACACCGCCGCGTCAAAGCACGGCAGTCGCTCCTCTGCCTTTCGGTAGGCACAGCGCAGTGCCAGCGCCGCCGCGCGGTACTTGAGTCCGCGCCAGAAGCCGTGGTCGGCGATGTGGTCCTGTATCTGCCACCACGAGAGGATCACAGTGCGGTCCGCGGCGGCCTCGAGCGCCGGTGTGCGCTCCTGCGCAAGGCAGCCGCGGCAGGGATGCACGGCACAGCGTCTGGTCTCGCAGCGCTCCTCCCCGCCCTCGGAGAGAAGAATGGCGAGAAAAGTAAAGTCGTAATTGAGCAAAAGGCTTGCGGCAAAGCCATAGCGTTCTCTGAGCGTGTGGCACAGCCCGCAGTAAACGGCGCGGAAGCGTTCGCGCTCGCGTTCATCAAGCCGAGACTGCGACGGCAGAACATATCCGAACATCGCCGCCCTACAAGATCTGCTTGATGGTAAACACCATGCCGCCCATGCGCTTCACCCTGCGGTCATAGAGGATCGCAGGGACGATGCCGAGGCAGAACGCCGCGATGGCGATGGCATAGCGCGCCCCCTCAGAGGGCAGATTGCCGGAGGCAAAATAGCCAAGCAGGAAGAACACGATGGGCACCGCATAAACCAGCAGCATCACGCCGTAGAGACGCTTGTTGCTGCTCTCGACCACGACCTTCTGCCCCACCTGCGCGCCGATGGCGTTGACCGCCTCCGCGCGCGTGGACGAGCCCGTCATGCCGCAGCCGGCGCAGCTCTCGCAGTCGTGCCCGCAGGCGGACTTACGGGGGACGGAGATCTCCGCCATGCCCCTGCGCAATATTTTTTCAACCGTTGCTATCTGTGTCATATTCTCTTCCTCAGCCTTGCTGTGTGCTGCTTCCCGCGCCCTCGCTCAAGCGGACCGTGAGCTGGTAGCTGCCGCTGGCACCGACATCCAGATCGTCCACATATACCCTCGCCGGAACGGTGTAGGTCCCGTCCGCGTCGGAAACATCGCTCAGATCCGCCACCACATGAAGGTTTTCGTCGGTCACCTGCGCGAGCGCCGCGCTCGTGCCGCGCAGCGTCACACTCAGCGTTGAGGTCACGACCGTCACCTCGCGCTTTGTCGACAGGTTCTCATAGCCGAACTGCGTGGCGTCCATCGTCAGGGAATCGATGTCATCAAAAAGAATGGTCAGCGTCACGCTCGTCACGCCGCTGAGATTTTCCACATTCTTTGGAATGGGGATCTCATAGGTGAAGGTCTCCGCCGCCTTGAGGTCGGCAAGCGCAAGCGTATCGAGCTTGATCTCCTTGATCGACGCCATCGTCGAGGCGTCGCCGGAGAGTGTGATGGTGTCGACCGGTGTCAGCTTCCACTTGACATTCTCAAGCCGCGAGCCGGGCGTTTCGACAAATTCGACCGTGAGCGGGACCTCCTTGACCGTCATCACCGGCATCGTCACCTGAATGCTTTCGCTCGCAGGGTGGATGCGGGCGGAGCGGATCGGCTGGTCGCTGAAATCGTAGAGTTCAAAATTCAAAAGCTCCACAACGGTCGAGGTCGCGTTTTCGATGTTGAGCGTTACCTGCGCATAGCTCACCTGCATGATGTCGACCTGCTGGCCGCGGACCTCAAGCGTTTCGGGCAGCATATGCACCGAGCCGGCAATGTATCCCTCGGCCACGTTGCCGACCACCTTACAGCGAATGTCCACATTCTTGCGAAACAGCTCGCCGATCTCAATGACGATCGAGCGGACGGCCGGCTCCTTCTGCGTGATGCTGCTCGAAAGCAGCTCGTCGCGCGGGCCGCGCGGATAAATGACACTGTATGTGATAGACTGCTTGCCGGTCGAAGTGACCGAGCTGAGGTCAGCCACAATGCGGATCTTATCCGGATCAAGCTTAAAATAGGTGCTGCGAGGCATCCGCAGCGTAAGGTCGACCGTTTCCTCTTCACTGGAGAGGAGCATCAATCCCTTGTCCGCAAGTGCGGTGTCCTCATTGGTGAACTCGATGGGCACATCGCTCACGGAGATATCGACCTCTTTGTCGCCGTTGGCGTAGAACCAGACGAGCAGCGCGATCAATGCGGAAATGACGATATAAAAGGCCTTGCGGCCCTTAGTTTGCTCCATCTTCGTCCTCCCCCTTCCGCTTTTTCAGGATGTGCGGCAAATGCAGCTGCGGCTTGTCCTCGCCGTCGCCATCCGGCTGCGGCATCAACTCATTGATGAGCAGCTTTTCGAGCGTTTCCGGCTTGAGATGGCGCTTGAGCATCCCGCCGATGGCAACGGAGATGGTGCCTGTCTCCTCGGAGACAATGACGACCACGGCATCGGAGTTTTCGCTCATGCCGATGCCCGCGCGGTGGCGCATACCAAGGTCGCGGCTGAGGTTCACATTTTTCGACAGCGGCAGCATACAGCCGCCGGCAAGAATACGCCCGTCGCGGATGATGACCGCGCCATCGTGCATGGCGGCCTTGACGAAGAAGATGTTCTTCAAAAGCTCGCTGCTCACCTGCGCGTCTACAATGGTGCCGCTGCGCGCCATCTCGTCGAGATTGATCTCGCGCTCAAAGACGATCAGCACACCCGTTCGCGTTTTGGACATCTCGGTGCAGGCGAGCACCGTCTGCGAAATGGCGTTTTCGATGGCGCTCGACTGCTGCTTTGCCGCAAAGGGAAGAAACGATCGGAGCTTGCTCGAGCCGACCTGCTCCAAGATGCGGCGGATCTCCGGCTGAAAGAGGACGATGAGCGCGAGAATACCAACATCGAGCATATGGCTGAGGATAAAGTAGATGCCATTGAGCTTGAAGACATGGGAGATCCACAGCGCCAGCATGAAAATAACGATCCCCTTGACCAGATTTTCCGCCCGGGTGCTGCGCACGAGGCGCAGCAGCAAGTAGCAGCAGTAGGTCATCAGCGCAATATCCAAATAGTCCGCGATGCGGATCGTCGACAAGTAGCGCCATGCGCCTTCGAGTATGGTCATCACAAACTCCATGTCATACCCCTCTTAAGCAATAGTTATTCATATTCTAATATAAGCGGGCAGAAAAAGCAACCGAAAGAGCGTGAATTTTCCATGAATTCCTTTCAAGCGCCGCTCAAGTGCGTGCTATGCTCCGCAAAGCGCGCACAAAGGCATCGATCTCCGCCGGTGAGGTGAAGGCGGACACGCTCAGACGCACCGTTCCGTTCGGCAGCGTCCCCGCCGTGCGGTGAGCATAGGGCGCGCAGTGCAGTCCGCCGCGCAGGGCAAAGCCGTGCAGTGCCAGCGCAGCCGCAGTCTCCTCCGGCTCGCGGCCGTCTACATTGAACGAGAGCACGCCGATCTGCGCAGAGGGTTCCCGTGCAGCATAGACCGTAACGCCGTCCATCGCGCGCAGCCATTCGGAAACATGAGCGATGAGCGCGCGTTCGTGGCGCTCGATGCGCTCGCGCCTTTGGCGCACAAAGCGCAGTCCTGCCTCCAGCCCTGCGATGCCGGGCATATTGTGCGTGCCCGCCTCGAGCCGATCGGGAAGAAACTCCGGCATGGTCTGCTCGAGCGAGGCGCTGCCTGTGCCGCCCTCGATGAGCGGCTTCGCGTCGTGCGCACACAGCAGCAGCCCCGTCCCCTGCGGGCCGTAAAGTCCCTTGTGGCCGGGCATGGCGATGAACGCCGCGCCGAGCGCGGCGAGGTCGATCGGCAGAATGCCTGCCGACTGCGCAGCGTCTATAATCAGCGGCACGCCCTCTGCGCGGCAGAGCGCGGCGATTTCCTCAACGGGCAGGATAAAGCCGAACGCATTGGAGACCTGCGTGCAGATGACGGCGTCCAGCTCCGGCGAAAGCGCGTTTTCAAAGGCGCGGAGCGCTGCGGTGCGGTCAAAGAGCGGCGAGGCCGCGACCCTGACCCTCGCGCCCAGCGCGTGCAGAGGCCGCGTGACGGCGTTGTGCTCATAGCCGGACACGAGCACGCGCCCACCCTTTGGCACGAGCGATTTGATGGCAATATTCAGTCCATGCGTCGCGTTGAAGGTGAAGACGACCTGCTCCGGCGACGGCACGCCGAACAGCTCCGCGGCAAGGCTGCGGCAGCGGAAGGCCGTTTCCTCCGCACGCTGCGCGAGCGCATAGCCGCCGCGTCCGGGCGAGGACATGGTGCGCATTGCGTTCTGAACGGCGCGCGAAACGGAGGGCGGCTTTTGGAAGGTCGTTGCAGCGGAATCGAGATAGATCATGTCTCCTGCCTCCGAACGATCTTGACCGGCCCGACCTGCGCATCCTGCAGACGGCGGACGGCGGCGGCGTAGTTCCGCTCCGAGACCTCCAGCGTGTAGCCGCAGCCGCGGCCCGTTACCTCAGCACTCGCGCGCAGCACGCGCGTGCGGATCCCCGCGCGGTCGAGCACCTTCATCATCTGCTGGGCGTGCGTGATGGAGCGTGCGACCAGTAAATAGTGATCCATACTCTCCCCTCCTCGCAGCATACTATGCGCCCGCGCGCGGCACGGTGCATCGGCCCCGGCGCGCAAAAAAGAAGGGCGCCGTGGCGTCCTTCTTCTCTTCCTTTTTGATTTACGCGCGCGGGTGCGCCTTCTGATAAATGTCCCGCAGGTGGTTTTTCACCACATGGGTATAGATCTGCGTGGAGGAAATATCCGCGTGGCCCAGCATCTCCTGAATGGCGTGCAGATCCGCGCCATTTTCCAGCAGATGCACCGCAAACGAGTGGCGCAGCGTGTGGGGCGTGATGTCCTTGTCGATCTGTGCCATCTCCTGATAGTGCTTGACGATCTTCCAAAAGCCCTGACGGCTCATGCGCTCGCCGTTCATGTTGACGAACAGCGCCGACTCCCCGGGTTCGGCAAGCAGCTGGGGGCGAACCTCCCGTATGTAGTCCGAGAGCGCCTTGACAGCGGCGGGATAGAGCGGGATGATGCGCTCCTTGCCCTTGCTCTCACAGCGGATGAAGCCGGCGGAGAGGTTGCAGTCGCTCTCATTGAGCGAGATCAGCTCGCTCACACGGATGCCGGTGGCATAGAGCAGCTCAAGCATCGCATGGTCGCGGCAGCCCTTAGCATCCACACACCGCGGCTGCTCAAGAAACAGCTCAACCTCCTTGCCGGTGAGGATCTCAGGAAAGCGGCGCTCGACCTTGACGGCGGCGACGCCCTTGGCCGGATTGGTCTTGACCTCGCCGCGCTCGAGCAAAAAGGCATAGAAAGATTTGATGGAGGCAAGCGCGCGCGTGATGGTCGCGGCGGACTTCCCCTTGCCGCCCATCCACGCGACATAGTCGCTGATGGCGGCAGTTTTGACCTTGCGCAGGTCCGTCACACGCTGGGAGGCAAGCTGCTCGGAAAACTGGCGCAGGTCGCGCAGGTAAGAGCAGAGCGTATTTTCGGAGGCGTGCTTTTCCTCGCGCAGATAGGTCTCGTATTGCATGAGATAGTCGGCTGCCATCGAGCACACCTCCCTTCCGTAAAGCTCAGCGCAGCAAAAGCGAGAGGACATGTGGAATGAACCACAGCTCCAATGCCGCGCCGAAAAATAAACACACACAAGCGATCCCGAAGCGGGACCAGTATCGCTTTCCGTAGGTCACCGGCCTGACGCGCTTTCCGCCGCCAAGCGAAAAAGCCGCAAGCGCGCGCGAGGTCTCCCACGCGGCGCGGCCGAGCAGCAGCGTGCAGGGCAGCACGAGCAGCAGCCGCAGCGCAAAGAGCACAGGCAGCAGGAGGAAGCCCTCCTGTCCCAGTCCAGAAGCAAAGCAAAAGAGCGAATAGGCATAGAGAAAGCCCTGCGCCGCGCACACGGCGGGAATGAGCACCACGCCGACGGAGGCAAAGCCAAGCAAGAATACCGCCGCGCTCGCGCGCAGAAAGCAGAGCAGCGTCTGGCACGCCGCCGTGAAAGACGGCGCTGCCCTCGTGCGCAAAGCAAGGTATCCCTCTAAATATCGGCGCAGCTCATCGCCCATCGCCTCCGCCCCGCGGGCGGAGACCATGCCGCCGAGCAGGGCGCCGAGAAGAAAAAAGGCTGCCAGCGCCAGCATGGAGAGCGGTATTTTCTGTAAGCTGACGCAGCACAGGCGCGTCGCCGTTCGTCTTTGCTTCAATGTAAAACCCTCACTGTTTTCCGCCGAGAAAATTCGCAGGGCGCAAAAAGCGAGGGCGCGATAGCACATATAAATATAGGCTATTTATCCCCGTTTCGCAAGCGGATTTCCTCATTTTCCCGAATTTTGTCAATTATGTCAAAATGTTATGTAAATATCATTATGTCAACTTCGTATACCGCGCCTTTGTGGGACAAGATATGGTGCCGCAGAAAATCTCCGCTCACCAAATGTGGAAAGCACAACTTTTCTGCATATTCTCCCCCACTTAAGCCCTATTTGTGCAATCCGTTAATTCAAGGCAGGAAGCGCCTTTTTTCGTTCTTTATGTCGACCGCCGGGAATGGGGCGTTTTATGTCGCTTTGTCCGTTTCCCTCCCACGCGCCGCAGAAGACCGAGTGCAAGCAGCGCACCGAGCGCGGAGACTGTAAGCAGTTCGAGTGCGCCGCAGAGGTCAAAGGTCTCCGACCCAAGCAGTCCGCTCAGTGCCACACAGGCCCAGAACGACAAGGCTCCCAACAGCGGCAAAAGAGTCGTTCCTTTCCTCCCCCGCGCCACTGTCATCGCGCCGCAGAAGGCCGCAAATCCGGCACACAGCCACACCACACGCTTCGAGAGCACCTCGCTCAGAGTTCCGTTCACCGTCATATAGGCCGCGAGCGCCAGCGTGAGCAGATACACACCCAGCGCGATCACAGTGCCCAGTCCGACCGCCTTCGCAGGCAGTTTTTTCCCTTTTTCCATACGATGTCCCCTCCTGTCCCGGTCGTTCGCGCTATCCTATGCCGGTAAGCCTTGTTTTATATCCGCAGACCGAAAAAAGCGTGCAAAAAAGCGCCGACCAGCGGTCGGCGCTTTCGTGTCAGAACTTGATTTACTTGATCTCCGGGTCGTAGGAGGGCTTCTCCTCAGCAGCGGGTGCCTCGACAGCCGCAGGTTCTTCGACAGTCTCAGCCTTTTCCTCGGCAGCAGGGGCCTCCTCAGTCTTTTCCGCCTTCTTGCCCTTTTGCACCGCAGCCTGCTCCATGGCACCGGTGGACTGAATTGCCCACTTGGTCACCTCGATGCGGACGCGATCCTCGCTCGTCTCAAAGACGATGGTAGCGTCGTTGACCTGCACGATCTTGCCGACCATGCCGCCGATGGTGGTCACGCGATCACCCTTCTTGAGGCTGCTGCGCATGGCCTCCGCCTGCTTTTTGCGCTTGTTTTCAGGGCGAATGACGAGGAAATAGAAGACCGCGACCATCGCGACCATGAGAAGCATAGATTCCATAATTAACTAAGTTCCTTTCGTTTTTAAGGTTCCGCTTTAACAGCATTGTTGCCATTATAGCGGAAGCGGCAATAATGTGCAAGAGTTTTCTGCACTAAATTACGCTCTTTCTCCGAGCTTTTCGCTGTACTCCGCGCGGAAGGCCGCAAAGTCACCGGCATCAAGCGCACCGCGGATGCGCTCGGCGAGTTTGTTGTAAAAGTAGAGATTGTGCATCACCGCAAGACGCAGCGCCAACATCTCGTCCGCCTTGAAGAGGTGGCGCAGATAGGCGCGGGAGAAATTGCGGCAGGTCGGGCAGTCGCAGCCTTCGTCGATCGGCCGCTCGTCGAGCTTATACTTTTCGTTTTTCAGGTTGATCGAGCCGCTCCATGTGAAAAGTTTGCCGTGGCGCGCGTTGCGCGCAGGCATCACGCAGTCGAAAAAGTCCACGCCGCGCGCCACGCCCTCGATGATGTTCGACGGTGTGCCGACCCCCATCAGGTAGCGCGGCTTATCCTGTGGCATATAGGGCTCCACCGCGTCGATGATGTCATACATCACCTGCGTCGGCTCGCCGACCGCAAGGCCGCCGATGGCGTAACCATCACAGTCGATCTTCGCGATCTCCTTCATGTGCCAAATGCGAAGATCCGCGAAGGTCGCACCCTGATTGATGCCGAAAAGCATCTGCTTCGGGTTGACGGTATCCGACAAGGAGTTTAACTTGTCATGCTCTATCTTGCATCGCTCCAGCCAGCGCAGCGTACGCTCACAGGATGCCTTGGCGTACTTGTAGGTCGCGGGATTCTCCACGCACTCGTCAAAGGCCATGGCAATGTCGCTGCCGAGGTTCGACTGGATGCGCATGCTCTCCTCCGGCCCCATGAAGATGCGATGACCGTCAAGGTGAGAGGCGAAGGTGACGCCCTCCTCCTTGATCTTGCGCAGCCCCGCAAGGGAAAAGACCTGAAAGCCGCCCGAGTCCGTGAGGATCGGGCCATCCCAGTGCATAAACCTGTGCAGCCCGCCCAGCGCGCGCACCACCTCGTCGCCCGGACGGAGGTGGAGATGATAGGTATTGCTCAGCTCGATCTGGCAGCCAAGCTCTTTGAGGTCGAGCGCACTCACGCCGCCCTTGATGGCCGCCTGTGTGCCGACATTCATGAAAACAGGCGTCTGCACCTCGCCGCCGTGGGCGCATTGGAATTTGCCGCGCCGTGCCTTGCCCTCGTATTTGATGACCTTGAACATAGCTTCTTCCTCACATTTTTGTATATACGGTATATCGCGGTGAATATGCATTGCATATTCACCGCTTTTCATCATTTTGGTTCTGATTTACGAAATAAACATCGCATCGCCGAAGCTGAAGAAGCGATAGCGCTCAAGCACCGCCTCCTTATAGGCTGCAAGCGTATGCTCGCGCCCCGCGAGCGCGCTCACCAGCATGATGAGCGTCGATTCCGGCAGGTGGAAATTCGTGACGAGCGCATCCATCACCTTGAAGCGGTAGCCGGGATAGATGTAGATATTCGTCCAGCCGCCCGCCGCAGTCATGCTGCCGTCCTCCCCCGCCCAGCTTTCGACAGTGCGGCAGGAGGTCGTTCCAATACAGATCACGCGCCCGCCACTCGCCTTCGTGCGGTTGATGAGGTCTGCCGTCTCCTGCGGGATTGTGCAGTATTCGCTGTGCATATCGTGCTGCTCGATCTCGTCCTCCTTGACCGGTCGAAAGGTGCCGAGACCAACATGGAGCGTCACATAGCCAATGCCGATGCCCTTGGCGGCGATCTTCTCCAGCAGTTCTGGCGTGAAGTGCAGGCCCGCCGTGGGCGCCGCCGCCGAACCGTTGATTTTGGAGTAGACCGTCTGATACCGCTCCTGATCCTGAAGCTCCTCCTTGATGTAGGGAGGCAGCGGCATCTTGCCGAGCCGCTCAAGCACCTCGAGGAAGATGCCCTCATAGTCAAAGCGCACAAGGCGGTTGCCGTCCGGCAGGACCTCCGCGATCTCCGCGGTCAGCTCGCCGTTGCCGAAGCTCACGCGCGCGCCCTGCCGCAGATGCTTACCCGGCCGCACAAGACACTCCCACACCTTGTCGCCCTTGTCCTGCAGCAGCAGGAGCTCGCAGGCTCCGCCGCCGGGCAGGCGCTGCCCCAGCAGGCGCGCCGGCAGAACGCGGGAGTTGTTGAGGATCAAACAGTCACCGGGGCGCAGGAGATTCGGCAGCTCGTAAAAATGGCGGTGCGACCACTCCCCCGTTGCCTTGTCAAGGCACAGCAACCGAGACTCGTCGCGCTGTTCCAGCGGCGTCTGCGCGATCAGTTCCGGCGGGAGGTCGTAGTAAAAATCACTGGTTTTCATCGTTCTTCTTTCCGCATCAGCTCAGCGTGATGCCCGTGTAGTAGAAATTCAGAATGTCTCGGTAAGTATAGCCCTGCTCAGCCATAGCAAAGGCGCCCCACTGGCTCATGCCGACATTGTGGCCCCATCCGGAGCCGGAGAATGTGAATGTATTGTCCGTATTCACGCTCTCGCGCTCGAGAGACTGCACACCGCCGGAGGTGATGACATAGGTATCCTTCGCCAATCCCTTGTTCGCGCCCACCGTGCCGTCGCCGGAGATGACATACAGTCCCCCCGTGCCGGTCACGGAGCTTTGCGCGCCGTTGACATAGTAGGTCCCCGCGTCGCCGCCGGTGACGGTGTAGTGCAGACTCCGCACGCTCACATGGTCGTAAACGCCGTTGAGCAGTGTGCGGCACTTCTCGCGCTGTGCCGTGTAGCTGCCCCTCGTCCCCTCAAAGGTTAGGGCAACGACGTTTCCTGTGTCGCTGTACTTGGAGACATAGACATTCTTCACAGTGCCGATGTCCGTTTTTGCCTCGGAGCGCAGGATCTCCCGCAGCTCGTCGCCGTTCGTGGTGAACGACCAGTAATAACGGGAGAAGCGCCACGCGATGCTCTCCTCATAAGGGTCTATCTTACCCTGCAAATAGGGGACCTCGCTGCCCCAAACATTCTTGCAGCTCTCGCTCGCGCCGCCGTTACAGGAGTAGTAGACCGCGTTCGTGACCAACGCGCCGTTGTAGTAGAGATAGACGCCGCGCGTCTCCTCCGCCGCCGCGTCGGAGCGCTCGTTGGAGAGAGCCGCCCCCTTGTACGCCTGACAGTCCACCGTCGAGCAGACATCAAAGCCCGCGCTGCGGTGGCGCGTCTGCGCAGCGGCGTAGGTGCGCGCACAGACCGTCTGCGCCTTGAGCGCCTCAAGCGGCCAGTCGTTCGACATCTCCGCCGCGATGACGCACTTGACATAGTCCTCAATGTCCACCACATTGATCACACTGATGTAGCCGCCGGTCGTGCGCTGATACTCAAAGCCGCCGTAGTAGCGGTAGCCGGAGAACCAGGTCACCGTCTTCTCTCCGCGCACAGAGCGCGGCCGGACACCGAGGCTGCGAAGACCCGAGCAGTCGAACTCAAAGAGTACGGTGTCCGTGCCCGTGATCGACACGACCACGCCGGTGCTGCTCGGCGTCACGACCTGCGCGCCGTAATTCAACACATCCGTCTGCGACAGGACACTCGCAGACTCGTCATAGCTCGCGTGATTGCCGATGCGCACACGATATTCCCCGTTGATGTAGGCGACAAAGCCCTTCGGATAGCTCTGTGCAACGGCGAGCGCTGCGTCATAGCTCTCAAAGCTCGTCAGCAGCTCGATGTGGTACGCACCGAGAATGGTGGAATAGTTCGTCGGCCTCGTCTCGTAGCATACGCCGCCGGAAACATAGGCATTGCTGTCCACCGTGACGGTGATCTTCTCCTCGTCCGTCGCGGCGAGCGGAACAAAGCTGCGGTCGGCATCGTAGTAGCCGAATTCATAGCCCGAACCGCCGAGCGTATCGTTATAATTTTGCAGCCGCGCCGTAAAAAGGGCGTCGCCGCCGTATTTTAGGCCGACCTTGAGCATAGTATTCTCTGCGGCCTGCGCACCGATACATAGCGTAAGCGCAAGCAGCATACTCAAAACGGCGGTCTTCCAAAATCGTTTCATTGAGGTCCTCCATTGGCCGCATTTCCCTATTTTTTTACATTATAGGATAAAATGCGCAATGTTTCAAGGAAAACCGTTCTTTTTCCCCTGACAATATTTCCCACGCTGAAACCTGAAAAATGAGAGGAGTTTTCATCATGTCCCAGCCTTTGTTCCGCGGCTCCGGCGTCGCGCTCGTGACACCTATGACACCGAGCGGCATCGACTTTCCCGCCCTCGAGCGATTGATCGAGTGGCACATCGCCTCCGGCACCGACGCGCTCGTCGTCTGTGCGACATCCGGCGAGGGCGCGACGCTGACTTACGCCGAGCGCGTCGAGATCATCGACCGGACGGTACGGCAGGTAAACGGGCGCATCCCCGTCATCGTCGGCACCGGCTCGAACAATACCGCCTCCGCCGTCATTCTCTCGCGCGAGGCCTGTGACGCCGGCGCAGATGGTGTGCTGGTCGTCACCCCCTACTACAACAAGGCGACGCAGCGCGGCCTTGTACGGCACTTCACCGCTGTGGCCGACGCCATCGACCGCCCGCTCATCGTCTACAATGTTCCCTCCCGCACCGGCGTGAGCTGCACGGCGGAGACCTACGCCGCACTTGCGCGCCACCCGAACATCGTCGGTGTCAAGGAGGCGTCGGGCGATTTTGCGCTGCTGCAAGACACCCGCAACCTCTGCGGCGACGACTTTGTCATCTGGTCAGGCAATGACGAGGACACGGCAGCCATCTGTATGCTTGGCGGTGCGGGCGTTATCTCTGTCGCGGCGAACATCATCCCGCGCGAACTGCATGAGCTGACCGCGCTTTGCTTTGCCGACCGCCTTCTTGAGGCGGGGCGCGCGCAGCTGCGCCTTTCGCCGCTCATCCGCGCGCTCTTTTGCGAGGTCAACCCCATTCCGGTCAAGACCGCGATGGCGCGCATGGGGCTATGTGGCGACCTTCTCCGACTGCCGCTGTGCGAGATGGGCAAAAAAAACCGCGAGCGGCTCTTTGCCGCAATGGACACCTATGGCGTCACTGCATGAAAAAAGGACGGCGTGAGCCGTCCTTTTTCTATCCGATCTTTTCCAGCAGTGCGACCGCGTGTGCCGCAATGCCAAGGCCCTCGCCGGTGAAGCCGAGACCCTCCTCCGTCGTCGCCTTGACGCTCACGCGGCTGATCTCCACACCCAGCGCATGAGCGAGGTTTTCCCGCATCCTTTCGCGGTAGGGCGCAAGCTTTGGGGCCTGCGCCAAAACGGTCACATCGATGTTTACGACCGACCAGCCCACCTCCGTCAGCCTTTCCCGCACCCGCTCAAGCAGCAGGATACTGGAAATGCCCGCGTAGGCTGCGTCCGTATCGGGAAAGAGCTTGCCGATGTCCCCCAGCGCCGCCGCGCCGAGCAGCGCGTCCATGACCGCATGGGTCAGCACATCGGCGTCGCTGTGGCCGAGCAAGCCCTTTTCATAGGAGATCTCCACGCCGCCGAGGATCAGCTTCCGCCCCTCGGTCAGGCGGTGAACATCATAACCGTGTCCGATGCGCAGGTTTGTCATTCTGCCGCTCCCTCCTCGCGCCGACGCAGGATCGCCTCGGCCAAAAGCAGATCAAACGGCGTGGTGATCTTGATGTTTTCCTCGTCGCCTTCTGTTAAGTAAACCGCCTTGCCAAGCCGCTCCACTGCGGCACAATCATCCGTCAGTGCCACACCATCGGCCAGCGCGGACTGGAGCGCTGCCTTCAAAAGTCCCGCGTCGAACACCTGAGGTGTCTGCACCGCGAAAAGTGTCGATCGCTCCGGCGTTCCGGTCACTCTGCCGCTCTGCGCGGTCTTGATAGTATCATGCACCGGAACGGCGGGCGCCGCCGCGTCGCACGCGGCCGCGCGCAGCACCACAGCGTCAAACAGCGCCGGCGTCACGAAGGGGCGCGCCCCGTCCTGCACCGCCAGCAGCCTTGCGTCCTGTCTTGTCTCCAGCGCGGCGCGCAGCACGGATTCCGTCCTTGTTGCGCCGCCCACGATCACCTTGACCGGCTTGCGAAGCCCGTATGCCTTGCACAGCTCCGCATAGGTCAGCAATTCCTCCTCACGCGCCGCGATCACGATCTCATCCACGCCCTCGGCGCGCTCGACCGCGAGCAGCGTGTGCACCAGCACAGGCATACCGCCCAGCGGCATGAGGAGCTTATTTTCCCCGCCCATGCGGCTCGAGCTGCCAGCCGCGGCGATAATCGCCGAGCAGGTCGGGCGAGCGGCGAAGGCTCCTTTTTTCAGCAGTCGGCCCAGCAGTCCCTTCATACGCCTGCCTCCGCCAGCATCGCGGCATTGACGCACGCCTCCGCGTCCGCATACTCTACGCCCTTTGAAAGCACGACCTCGGAGAGCAGGATCTGCTTGGCGTTGTGCAGCATCTTGCGCTCACCCGTGGAGAGTCCGCGCTCACCGTCGCGGTGCATCAACGCCTTGATGACGCCTGCGACCTCCAGCAGGTCTCCGCTTTTGATGCGCTCCATATTCTCGCGGTAGCGGTGGTTCCAGTTGGTCGTCATGTCCATGCTCAGCGCGGGAATCTGGGCGAGCACGCGCTCGATCTCTCCCGCCGGCAGCACCGCGCGAATACCGATCATGTCGCTGTTTTCCGTCGGGATCTTCAGCGTCAGGCCGGAGACAGGCATACGAAATACATAAAAGCGCACAAGATTTTTGCCGATCTTCTCATCCACGATGCTCTCGATCACACCGGCCCCGTGCATCGGATGCACGATCTTATCCCCTACGCTGAACATGATGCCGCCTCCACTAATCAGATTTTGTTCACACAACGAGGCAAAATGCCCCAAAGGGTCATTTTCCCTCTGTATATAGTATAGCTCAAGCCTGAATTTTTTTCAAGTTTTTTTCTTCTCATCCTTCAAAATCGCTTTAAATCGCGCATATAGCACGCAAAAGGCGGTCCGCAGGGACCGCCTTTTTGCAGAAAGCTCTGATTTACTTGTTGCTCCTGCGCCAAATGTGCATTTTCTCCGCGTCGGCGATGAGCTGCTCGCGGAAATCGGGGTGCGCAATGCCGATCAGCGCCTCAGCGCGCTCCCAAGTGGACAGGCCCTTGAGGTTGGCCATGCCATACTCGGTGACGATGTAGTGTGTGCAGGAGCGCGGGTCGGTGCAGATGGAGCCGGGCGTCAGCGTGGGGACGATGCGGCTCTTGACCGTGCCATCCTTGCCGGTGACGGTGGAGGACATACAGATGAAGCTCTTGCCGCCCTTGGAAAGGTATGCGCCCATGGCGAAGTCAAGCTGGCCGCCCGTTCCGGAGATGTGCTTGATGCCGGCGCTCTCGGCGTTGACCTGACCGAAGAGGTCGCAGTCGATGGCGTTATTGATGGAGATGAAGTTATCGATCTGCGAGATCACATGAACGTCGTTCGTATAATCGACCGGCGCGCCCATGACCTCGGGGTTGCGGTCCATGTAGTCGTAGAGCTTTTGCGTACCGGCGGCGAAGGCAAAAACCTGACGGCCCTTGCCGAGCTGCTTGTGTTTGCCGGTGATCTTGCCCGCAAGCGCCATATCCACAAAGCCGTCCACATACATCTCGGTGTGGACAGAGAGGTCCTTGAGGTCGGACTGCGCGATCATCGAGCCGATGGTGTTCGGCATACCGCCGATGCCGAGCTGCAGGCAGGCGCCGTTCGGGATCTGCGGCACGACGAGGTTTGCGACTGCGGTGTCCACCTCGGTCGGCGCGCCGCCCGCGCCGAGCTGCGCGACAGGGGGATTCTCGCCCTCGACGACCATATCGACGTCGGCAATGTTGATCTCGCAGCCGGTCAGGCCGTAGACCCACGGGAGGTTCTCGTTGACCTCAACGATGACCGTCTTGGCGCGCTCGAGCATATCCGCAAGGTGAGAACTTGCCAGCGCGTAGCTGAAGTTGCCGTGCTTGTCCATCGGCGTGACCTGGATCATAGCAACATCCACCATGGCGTTGCCGTCACGGTAGAAGCGCGGCAGCTCGCTGTAACGCATGGGAGAGAAATATCCCATGCCCTTGGCGATGATCTTGCGGTCGATGCCGCTGCAATGCCAGGAATGCCAGGTGAAGTGCTCGCCGGCATCCTCCGCTTTGCAGATCTCAGGCATCCACATCGTCACGCCGCCGCGCACCTTGACATCGCACAGCTCACTCTGACGGGCGGCAAGCGCCTTGTCGAGCGTGTAGGGGTGGTTCGTGCACCAGCCGTAGTCCACCCAATCGCCGCTCTTGACGGCCTTGACTGCCTCGGCGGCGCTGGTCAGCTTCTTCTGATAGAGTTCCTGAACACTCATCGTTGGTTTCCTCCTGAATAAATATGGTAAAGGGGTTTTGTTAAAACTTTGTCAACAGGCGTATTCTATCACACATCTTCCCGCTTGAAAAGCCCCAATTCCGAAACAGCGCAGAAAAAAGGACAGGCAATGCCTGTCCTTTTTCATTTCAGGGGAATTACTCCTCGACAGGAGCAGCCTCTTCCTCAGCGGCGGGTTCGAGCAGCGCACGGATGCTCAGGGATATCTTCTTGTTCTCCTCGTCGATGGCGATGATCTTCGTGTCGACCTTATCGCCCTCGGCGAGGACATCGGAGGGCTTGTCGATGCGGCGATCGGCGATCTGAGAGATGTGGATCAGCCCGTCCACGCCGGGAACGACCTCGGCGAACGCGCCGAAGGTCATCAGCTTGACGACGCGAACATTGGCAACATCGCCGACCTTATAGGTGTTCATGAACACATCCCAAGGATTTTGGGTGCGATCCTTCACGCCGAGGGAGATCTTGCGCTTCTCGGGGTCGAAGGAGAGGACATAGACATCAAGATGATCGCCAACAGAAACGATCTCGGCGGGATTCTTGATGCGGCTCCAGCTCAGCTCGGAGATGTGGACCATGCCGTCCACGCCGCCAATGTCGACGAACACACCGTAGCTGGTCATGGACTTGACCACGCCGTCATAGTGCTTGCCGACCTCAATGTTGGCCCAAACCTCAGCCTGCGCGGCCGCACGGGCCTCATTCTGCACGGCCTTGATCGAGCCGACGACGCGGCGGCGGGCACGGTTGACCTCGGTGATGCGCAGCTGCACACGCTGCTTGATGAGCTGGCCCAGGTCGCTGTCCTTGGGCAGACCGCTCTGAGAGGCGGGAACGAACACGCGCACGCCCTTGACGGACACGACGATGCCGCCCTTGTTTTCCTCGGTGACGATGCCCTCGAGCACGGTCTTGTTCTCAACGGCGGTCTCGATATCCTCCCACACCTTCACGGCGTCAAGGCGCTTCTTGGAAAGCGTGGCATAGCCCTCCACATCGTTGACGCGGACGATGTAAGTCTCGATCTCGTCGCCGACATGGACGATGTCCTCGACCTTGGCGTCGGGGTCGTTGGAAAGCTCGCTGACAGGGATATAGCCTGCCTGCTTGCAGCCCAGGTCGACCTGGATCTCGGTCGTGCCGATGGCCGTGACGATACCGGTCACCTTATCTCCTGTATTTAAAGTCTTAAAAGATTTGTCGAGCATTTCTTCGAAGGTCTCGTTACCTTCAATGGTCTTGATTTCTTCCGTCATGGTTGCATATACCTCCTTAATGATGCCCGCAGGAGTGGAGGCACCAGCCGTCAGGCCCGCAACAGTACAGCCATGAAACATGTCCGGCGAGAGCTCGCTTGCATTCTCGATCTGATAAACACATGCACAGTTCTCTTTGCAGATCTCCGTCAAATGTCTGGTGTTAGCGCTTTTCCGGTCTCCGACCACCACCATCGCGCCGACCCTTGCGGCGATCTCCGCCGCCTCCGATTGACGCTTTTGCGTAGCATTGCATATTGTATCATCAATTTTCAGATTTGTACACTCTTTTTTTAGAATTTTCACGCAACTTTCCCAAAGCGCACGAATACAGGTCGTCTGTGCGACCATCGTTATGGGCAAATTGGCAATATTCCCCTTTTTTCCCATCCATTTTGCAACTTCTTCGGCGTTTCCGAACACCCTTGCGCCCTCGCACCAGCTGGCGATGCCGCGCACCTCGGGGTGTTCTTGCTCGCCGATGATGACGACCTGCCGCCCCGCCTGCTCCGCCTCGGTGACAAGGCTCTGGATGTGCCGAACATTTGGGCAGGTCGCGTTGACGATCTCGGCGCCGCGAGCGGCAAGGGTCTCAAGCGTTTTCCGACTCTCGCCATGGGAGCGGACGAGCACTGTCTCCCCCGCCTTCGCCTCCTCCGGCGACGTGATCAGGCGCATACCCTCGCGTTCGAGCTCCGCAACCACATTGGCGTTGTGGATGATGCTGCCGAGCATCGCGCCGCCGTGTGTCCGCGCCGTCTCGTGCGCAAGCGCGACCGCGCGCTCCACGCCGTAGCAAAATCCCGCGGTCTTAGCCAATATCACTTTCACAGCGGTGTTCCTCCCACGGCCTGTCCGCCGAGGGCATAGGCCTCACGCAGCACATCGTCCGCAACCTTTTGCAGCTCCTCGGAAGTCCCGCGGCGGCCGGCGATGTTCGGCACATAGGGCTCACCGAAGATGATGGTCGTCTTGCGGAACAGCTTTTTCTCCCCACCGACAAACACCGGAATGAGTGTCGCGCCCGAGCGCACGCCGATCATCGCGATGCCGGAATGGGCGTGCGCCGGCAGACCATCGTGGTAGCCCACGCCATCGTGAATGGTCGTTCCCTCCGGGAAAATGAGCAGATTTTCGCCCTCGTGGATGACCTTCATCGCGGTCTTGACCGCTTGGATGTCCGCTCCCTCGCGGTTGACCGGAAACGCCCCCAGCGCGCGGAGGATGCGGCCGAACAAGCGGTTCTGGAACAGCTCCTCCTTCGCCATGAAATGCAGGCGGTAGTTGATCGGCAGGCAGATGCCGATGAGCACAGGGTCAAGATCGCTTGCGTGGTTCGGACAGAGCAGTGCGCCGCTTTTCGGCAGGTTCTCTATCCCTTTGACCTCGATGCGGTAAAGTAGGCGCAGCACCTGCGCAAGCACCCAAACGATACCGAAAAAAATATAGTTCATTGCACCCTCTCACGGATCAGCGCAAGCAGCGCCTCCCGGCTTTCATCAAAATTCAGCGCGGAGGTGTCCACGATCACCGCGTCGGGCGCCGCCTTGAGCGGCGCCGCCGCACGGTGCGAATCGTTGTAGTCACGCTCGTTGAGCTCACGCAGCACCTCTTCATAGGGCTTGGGCGTGCCGCGCCGTTCCAGCTCGAGACAGCGGCGCTGCGCGCGCACCTCAGCGGAGGCCGTCAGGAAAATTTTCACCTCGGCGTCCGGCAGCACGACCGTGCCGATGTCGCGCCCGTCCATGATGACGCTGTGCCTGCGCGCCAGTTCGCGCTGCATCTCCAAAAGATAGGCCCGCACCGCCGGCAGCGCCGACACGGCGCTCGCATACATTGAGATCTCCGGCAGGCGGATCTCGCGCGTTACATCGCGGCCGTTGAGCAGCATGTGCTGCTCTCCGTCCGATTCGTACCGCATGGCAATGTCCAGCTCCGGCAGGAGCGCGCGCACTGCGTCCTCGTCACGCGGCTTGATGCCGCGCTGCTGCACGGCACAGCCGATGGTGCGGTAGATCGCGCCCGTATCGACATACAAAATGCCAAGCTGTTCCGCGATCGCCTTGGCGAGTGTGCTCTTCCCCGCGCCGGAGGGGCCGTCCACCGCGACGGCGTAGTGTTTTTCGGGTGTCATCGTCTGTTCTCCCTTTGTTCTGTATGTAAAGTAGTTTCCTTTTATATCTCTTGCAAATACTCCGCCGCCGCTTCTCCGGCAGCTTTTCCGGTCGCCCATGCGATCTGCAAATTAAAGCCGCCTGTGTAGGCGTCCACATCGATTAGTTCGCCGGCAAAATACAACCCCATGATCTTCTTCGACGCCATGGTCCTTGGGTCGATCTCCCCGACCTTGACGCCGCCGGAGGTAATGATGGCATTCTCCACCGGCATAGGCTCCAAAATGTCGATGCTCCAGTGCTTGAGCAGTGTGCGCAGCGCGGCGCGCTGCTCGCGCGTGAGGTCATGCACTTTCTCGTGCGGCGGGATGCCGGAGCGCTCCACCGCCGCGGGAATGAGCTTTTGCGGCAGCAGCTCTCCGAGCGCGTTGCGAAAATCGCTGTTCGCGTGCTTCTGAAAATCCGACAGCAGGCGCTTATCAAGCTGCTGCTCGTCCAGCGCCGGCTTGAGGTCAAGCTCCAGGCGGTAGTGTTTTTTGTCAAAATGCCGCATGTGCGCCGAGGACGAGAGCACCAGCGGGCCGGACACACCGAAGTGGGTGAAGAGCATCTCGCCGAAATCGGTGTAGATCTTCTTCCCGTTTTCAAATACGCTCAGTCCCACATTCCGCAGGCTCAGCCCTTGCAGCGCCGCGCAGCCGTCCGCGCGCAGCGGAACGAGCGAACCGCTCAGCGGCGTGACCGTGTGGCCGAGCATCGCTGCCATGCGGTGTCCGTCGCCGGTCGAGCCTGTGCCGCGGTAGCTCACGCCGCCTGTCGAGAGCACGACCGCGCCCGCGCCGTAGGTCTGCTTTTCTCCCTTGACGCCGCAGACCGCGCCGTCCTCTTCCGTCAGCACACACAGCGCGCGGTCGCGCACAAGCGTGACGCGCAGCCTCTTCAGCTCCCGCTCCAGCGCGGCGGACACATCGAAGGCACGGTCCGACACAGGGAACACCCGCCGACCGCGCTCGACCTTGAGCTGCATACCGAGCCCCTCAAAGAAGGCCATGGTGTCCCGCCCGTCGAAACGGGAAAAGGCCGAGTAGAGAAAGCGCCCGTTCTGCGGCACATTCGCCAGCAGCTCCTCGCAGCTTGCGTCGTTCGTCACATTGCAGCGGCCCTTGCCGGTGATGTTGAGCTTTTTTCCCAGCCGCTCATTCGGCTCGAGCAGCGTAACGGCGGCTCCGGCGCGCGCAGCGCAGATCGCCGCCATCATACCGGCGGCTCCGCCGCCGATCACCACAAGCTGTTTATTCATCTTCGACCTTGCCGAAAATGCCGAAGCGATCCCAGACATGCTCCAGCTCGCTGAAGGTCGCGGAGATGTCGGTCTCCTGCTTCTGTGCGGAGGCAAGGATCAGCGCGTTGAGCATACTCATCGGCGCGGCGAGCGAGTCGACGAACGAGATCATCTCGTTGCGCACCAGCAGCGAGCCGGAGGACATCTGATACACCGGCGACATCTCACTGTCGGTCACGCCGATGATGGTCGCGCCGCGGTCCTTGGCGTACTGCACGGTCTTGAGCGCCAGCTCGGAATAACGCGGGAAGCAGATGGCAATGACCACATCGCCCGGCCCCACGCGGAAGAGCTGATCAAAGGTGCCGGCCGCGCCGCCCTGCACCTGTGTTACATTGTCATAGATCAGACGGAAATAGAAATTGAGGTAGCCCGCCAAAAACGATGAGGAGCGGAAGCCCACAATGTAGATGTGCTTCGCCTGCGCGATGATGTCTACCACCTGGCCGAACTCCGCACCGTCGGTCTGATCCATTGCCATGCGGATCTTCTCCATATCGCGCTGGAGCACATTGGTCACGAGGTCGCTGCCGCTCAGCTCGCCCTCCGACGCCTTGATGCGCTGGATGCTCGTGAGCTTGCCGCGGATCATCTCCTGCAGGGCGCGCTGCATACTCGGATAACCGTCGTAGCCGAGCTGCGTGGCAAAGCGCACCACAGTCGACTCGCTCACCTGCACAGTCTTGCCGAGGCGGCTCGCGGTCATGAAAGCAGCCTTGTCGTAATCCTCCAAAATAAAGCGGGCAATGAGCTTTTGCCCCTTGGAAAAGCTGCTCATATTTTTCTCGATGGTATGTAAGATATTTTTCGCCATGATCTCTTCCTCACTTCTCTTCCTCAAATGCGCGGACCTCGTCCGCGGTCAGCTCGCGCCAACTGCCCTCCGGCAGAGCGCCGAGCGATAAAGTATGCTCCCGCACACGCCGCAGGCGCTTGACATGAAGCCCAACGGCAGCACACATCCGCCGAATCTGGCGGTTTTTTCCCTCGTGGATGGTGATGGACAGCTCTGCGGTCTCCTTCCCCTTACGCAGCATCCGCACCCTTGCGGGATCGATCGGCTCTCCATCGAGCGAGCGCAGCGCGGCGAGCCGCGCCGCCGCATTCTCGACCTCGCCCGCCACCGTGACCTCATAGGTCTTTTCGACCTCATGGCTCGGATGCAGGATCCGCTGCGCCCAGGCCCCGTCGTTGGTGAAAAGCAGCAAGCCCTCGCTTTCAAGGTCCAGCCGCCCGACCGGATAGACGCGCGCGCCGCAGTCTGCGACCAGCTCCGCCGCCGTCAGGCGTCCCCGCTCGTCGCTGAGCGTGGTGACATAGCCGCGCGGCTTATTGAGCATCAGGTAGAGTCTGCGCTCCGACGGCACGATGGGTACGCCGTCCACGCAGATCTCGTCCTTTTTCATGTCGGCGCTCTGCCCGACCGTCGCCGTCACACCGTTGACGCGCACACGCCCCGCGGCGATCCATTCCTCCGCCGTCCGGCGGGAGCACAGTCCCGCCGCGGCGATCAGCTTTTGTAAACGCTCCGCCAGTGCAAAGCACCTCTTTTCCTCAGCCTGTCCGGCCGAACAGCCGCTCAAACAGGCTCGGTTTTCTCTCCACCGCGACCGCCGCCGCGCAGACGAGCGGCACACGCCCCAGCTCGATCCCGTTCAGGGAGACCGTCAGCTCGCCGACTGTCTGCCCCGCCGCAAGCGGTGCGGTCAGATCCTCCGGCAGTCTGGCCGAGACTGCCAGCTCCTCCCCCGCCGTCAACGGATAGAAGAAGCTCTCCCCTGCCGCCAGCGGCACACTTTCTTTCTCGCCGCCGTGCACCGGCGCGAGAACATATTCCTCGCCGCGCAAAACGGCACAGCGGCGCTCATAGGCGGCAAAGCCGTAGTCATACAGCGCCGCGTGATCCGCCCAATCCTCGCGGTCGCGGAGCGTCACAGCGATGAGCCGCAGCCCGCCGCGCTCGCAGCAGGTCACAAGCGTGCGGCCGGCCTTATCCGTATAGCCGGTCTTGAGACCGATGCAGCCCTCGAGCGAGGCGAGCAGCTTGTTGTGATTTCCCAGCATCCGCTCGCCCACCGCCGCCGTTTTGGTCGAGGCGATGCGCGCAAAGGTCGGCTCGCGCATGGCGCAGGCCGCAAGGCGCGCCATGTCCAGCGCGCAGGAATAATGTCCCTGCGCGTCCAAGCCGCTCGGATTTTGAAACGCTGTGTGCGTCATGCCGAGTGCGGCGGCTTTTTCATTCATTTTCGCAACAAAGCGTTCTGTCCCGCCGCCGCAGTGGTCGGCGATGCACTCCGCCGCGTCGTTTCCCGACGGCAGCAGCAATCCGTAGAGCAAATCCTCCAGCGTCAGCACCTCGTCCGCGCGCAGATACATAGACGAGCCTTCCTTCAAGTGGTTTTGCTTTACAGTCACTTTGTCCGAAAGGCTCCCGCTCTCCAGCGCTACGAGCGCAGTCATGATCTTCGTCGTGCTGGCGATGGCCAGCTCCCGCTCGATGTTCTCCCCTGCCAGCACCCGTCCGCTTTCGGCGTCGATTAATATGAACGCCTCCGCGCCGGTGCGCGGCGCGCTCTGCGCCGCGGCGCAGTCCACACAGCCGAGCAGGCTGCACACAGCCAGCAGAAAAGCTGTCCTCTGCCGCACGAAATGCTTCAACCTTCGTCACCCTTTTTCTCAGAATGACATCAGTATGCCCGCATTTACACGAATTCTTTCTCTTCCTTTTTCCGGCTGAAAAAGCCCTCCATGCGGTCGATGAGCTGCGGCGCCATCTCCAGCACGCGGTCGACCGTCGCCGTCGCAGGGACGGCCACCGGCATGATGCGCGTCTGTCCGTCCTTGATGACGAGGAAGGCCACGGGATCGATTTTCACGCCGGCACCCGCGCCGCCGCCGAAACGCTCGCCGGGCTGACCGTAGGTGCCGCCGCCGCTGCCGAAACCGAAGCTCATGCGGGAGATCGGGATGAGCGTCACGCCGTCCGGCGTGGTGATCGGCTCGCCGATGATCTCGTTGGAGTCCACCATCTCGCGGATCTTCTCCATCGTGCTGCCCATCATCTCGGTCAAGGGATTTTTCTCCTTGTTTTCCATGTTTTCCATGATGATCTTCCTTTCTATGCTGTCCGTTTTTCGGTTTTTTCCGTTTCCTTCACCGCAGATGTCGCTGTCGGCTGAGGGTCGTTTTGGTGCGCCCTGCGATAACGCAGGAACCATCTTCTCACCGGCATCGCCAGCGTGAGAAGGATCGCAAGCAGGTCGCACACACGCAGCGACACGCCGACCGTCCCCTTCGCGCTCGTTTCACTTTTCTCAAAGTCCGTGCCGAGATAGATGGAGGGCTTTGGGATATCAAACAGCTCCTCTAAATTCGGCATCAGCGTCCACAGCGCCGCATTCGCGTAGCCGTAGGTCTGTGCCACCTCGGCGGGATCGCCGCCCGCAAAGACGACGCTGAGCTCCAGCGGGTCGATGCGCGTGCGCTTGCAGGTGCGGCGGAGCGTCCGCTTCAAGGCGTTCAGCATCGTCCTCGCAAGGTCGCGCCACTCGGCAAAGCTGAGCTTCGGCAGCTTACGCTGCCTTGCCGCCTTCGGTTTTTCCTCCGTTTGCGGCATTTTTTCGGCTTCGTTTGTTTTTTCTGTTTTCTTTTTCGGCAGGATCGTCCGCTTGACCGGACCGACGCGCAGCCGCACGCACAGCGTCTCGCCGAAATCGACGACCACGCCCACACGCAGGAGCAGGAGGAGCAGCAAAATGAGCAAAACGATGCCGATGCTCTTCAGCGCCGTCATGGTCAAGCCCCCTCCCATTTGCGTTTCTCCGCGCTTTTATTCCTTCTCTACGTCCGTTTCGCCCTCCGCGGCGGCGGTGAGCTGCGCGGGATCAAGGATCGCGCCGTCCGCGTCCAGCCGAAGCTGTCCGTCCGCCTCAAGCCCCGGCATCTCCGGCAACTCCTCGAGCGAGCTCAAATGAAAGACGCGCAGAAATTCCTTCGTCGTGCGGTAGAGTCGGGGCCGCCCCGGCACCTGAAGCCTGCCGCATTCCTCAATGAGCCCGCGCTCCTGCAAAAGCCCCATCGTGTACGAGCTGTCCACCCCGCGCACTTGGTCGACATAGGCGCGGGTGGTCGGCTGATAGTATGCGATGATGGTCAGCACCTCCAGCGCGGGCTGGGAGAGCTTGGCGGGCTTTCGGATCTCAAACGCCTTGCGGATAATGTCCGCGTAATCCGGCGCGGAGCAGAGCTGCCAGCAATCCTCCATGCGCACAAGGCGGATGCCGCGGCGTTCATAGGCGTAATAGTCGCCCAACTCCTGCAGGACCTGCTCGGCGGTCGGCTTGTCCAGTCCGAGCGCAAGGCAGATGCGGTCGATATTCACCGGCTCGCCGGCGGCAAAGAGGATGCCCTCCATCGCCGAGCGAACCTCGTGTAAATCCATTGTTTCCAAAGCCATACGATCCTCACAATGTAAAAGTTTCCGGCGCGTTCTTCTCGCAGTCCACCGTGCAGTCCGTTTCGCCGCCCGCAAGACGGATCACGCTTGCACGGCACAGCTCCAGCACCGCCATAAAGGTCGCCACGATCTCGCTGCGGCTCTTCGCCCCGCGGAAGAGCAGCAAAAAGCGCGTGATGCCGTAGTGCTTGAGCCGCTGCACGATCTCGCCCGCCTTGTCGGAGACCGAGTACGGCTCGCGCTGAACGATCTGCTCGAAGGCCGCGCGCGGCGGCAGGGCCAGCTTCTCCGCGCGGTCGAAGATCGACTGCATGGCAAGCACAAGGTCAGCCTTCTCGTGGTCGTATTCATAAATTTTCCCGCGCTCCATCGGCTCGGGATTCTTCGTCATCGTATTGCGCCCAAACTCGCTCATCGGCCCCAGCGTTTCCGTCAGCGTGCGGATGCGCAGATAGGTGTCCTTTTGCTGTCGCTCCTTCAAGGATGCGATGAGCTGCTCCATCTCGCTCTGCGCCTCTTCATCCTCAATAGACAGCAGCATCCGCGTTTTGATGTACATCAAATGCGCCGCCATCGTGATGAATTCGCTCGCCACCTCAAGGTCAAGCTGCTTGCGCTGCTCGAGATAGGCAAGGTACTGCTCTAAAATGAGCGCGATGGGGATGTCCTGTATTTCGATCTTATTTTTTGAGAGCAGGAACAAAATGAGGTCGAGCGGGCCTTCAAAGTCTTGCAGCTCCTCCGCCGAGCGCTCATGCACCACGCCCTCGAGCTTGAAAATAGGGTTGTCCATGAAAGAAACTCTCCGTTTTCCTTACGATAGAATCCAGTTCACCAAAAATGCGAACACGCCGTCAATGGCTGTGCTGAGCACGCTATCGCCCACGCCGAGCCAAACCAGCACAAGCAGCACGACCATGCCGTATTTTTCGTAGCGCATGAGCGTCTCATACGCCCGATCCGGCAGAAAGGCAAAGAGCACCTTCGAGCCGTCGAGCGGCGAGATGGGGATAAGATTGAAAAGCCCCAAGCCAACGCTCAAATACGCCGTCGTAATCAGAAAGTTGAACAGCAGCTCACTCCGGTACGCACCGCCAGTAAGCGTGAAAAACGGTTTTGCGCAGAAAAGCGCTAGAACCGCCAATACGAAATTCGATACCGGCCCAGCCAGCGCCGTGAGCGCCATGCCCTGCTTGGGCTTTTTGAAATAGCGCATATCCACCGGCACCGGCTTTGCCCAGCCGAAGCCGAGCAAAAGCATACACGCAAGGCCCACCCAGTCGATGTGGTGCAGCGGGCTAAGGCTCAGCCGATGCTCCCGTTTCGCGGTCGGATCTCCGAGCGCGTAGGCCGCGAGGCCGTGACAGGTCTCGTGGACCGTCAGGCATAAAAAGACGGCGATCAAACGCATCAGCGCTGACAGCATTGCCGAAAGATCAAGTGAATTCCAAAGATCAGTAAGCGTCCCCAACGCAATCTCTCCTGCGAAAAAATTCATCTTTGGGCGCTCTCGCCCGATAAGTTTATTTATTATAGCATTTTTCATGCACCTTTACAAGGATTTTTGCAATTTTTATTGCATCTTCCCTGCAAAAATAAAGCTCCGCTTTTTCGTCGTTCTGCACAAAGAAAAGAGACCGGACAGTTGTCCGATCTCTTTGTCATTTTTTCTGTGGAGCCTTAGCCCTTGATCATGGAAGCGATCTCAGCCGCGAAGTCTTCCTGCTTCTTCTCGATACCCTCGCCCTTCTCAAAGCGGACGGCGTCGACAAATTCGAGC
The DNA here is from genome assembly GCF_021531315.1 of Oscillibacter valericigenes. Taxonomy (GTDB): domain Bacteria; phylum Bacillota; class Clostridia; order Oscillospirales; family Oscillospiraceae; genus Hominicoprocola. The sequence goes on from NZ_JAFBIQ010000001.1 coordinate 169,475, forward strand.
TTACCGCCGAGCTTCTTGGCGGCGTCAGCGATATACTGCTCGACCGTGCCGGTGAACACATCGCCGCGGACGAACTCCTGCTGGAGCAGGCAGTTCTCGGAATAGAACTTGTTGAGCTTGCCCATGACGATCTTCTCACGGACCTGCTCGGGCTTGCTGGCCATCTTGGGATCGTTGGCCATTTGGGCCATCATGATCTTCTTCTCCTCGTCGAGAATGTCCTGAGAGACCTGGCTCTTGTCCCAGAAGCGGGGGTTGAGCGCCGCGATCTGCATGGCGACATCCTTAGCGATCTCGCTGGCGTCGATGCCGCCGTCGACCTTGAAGTTGACGAGCACACCGATCTTGCCGCCGGCATGGATATAGGGCGTGGAAGCATTCTCAGAGAAGCGCGCAAAGCGGCGGACCTGAATGTTCTCGCCGATGACGAGAACCATCTCCTGACGCTCCTGCTCAACGGTACGGCCGTTGCCGTAGGGCGCGGCCATGAGAGCCTCGAGATCCTTGGGGTTTTCCTTGGCGACGACATCGGCGACGCCCTTGACAAAGGCCTGGAACTTCTCGTTCTTGCCGACGAAGTCGGTCTCGGCATTGACCTCGACCACGACGCCCACGCCGTCAACGACGGTGGCGTAGGCCATGCCCTCGGCGGCAACGCGGCCTGCCTTCTTCGCGGAGGCGGCAAGGCCCTTCTCGCGCAGGTACTCGATCGCCTTGTCGATGTTGCCGTCGCACTCGGCGAGCGCCTTCTTGCAGTCCATCATGCCCACGCCGGTCAGTTCACGCAGGTTCTTTACATCAGCAGCACTAATAGCCATATTCTTGTCCTCCTTGTAAAAATCAGGCTTCCGCCTCAGCCTCGCCCTCGGCCTTTTCCGCCGCGGCTTCCTCGGTGACCTCGCCCTGCTTGCCCTCGATCATGGCGTTGGCCATCACGGAGGCGATGAGCTTGATGGCGCGGATGGCGTCATCATTGCCGGGGATGGGATAGTCGATCTCGTCGGGATCGCAGTTGGTATCGGCGATGGCGACAACGGGAATACCGAGCTTGTGGGCCTCAGCGATGGCGTTGCGCTCCTTGCGGGTATCGACGATGAACAGCGCGCCGGGCAGCTTCTTCATGTCCTTCACGCCGCCGAGGTACTTCTCGAGCTTCTCGATCTCGCCGAGGTGCTTCATAACTTCCTTCTTGGGCAGCATATCGAAAGTGCCGTCCGCCTGCATGGTCTTGAGCTGGTTGAGGCGGTCCACGCGGGTGCGCATGGTCTTGAAGTTGGTCATCATGCCGCCGAGCCAGCGGGCATTGACATAATACATATTGCAGCGCAGAGCCTCGTCGCGGATAGCCTCCTGCGCCTGCTTCTTGGTGCCCACAAACAGCAGGGACTGGCCGTTCTCGGAGATGCTACGAACGAAGTTATAGGCCTCCTCGAGCTTCTTGACGGTCTTTTGCAGGTCGATGATATAGATGCCGTTGCGCTCCGTGTAGATGTAGGGAGCCATTTTGGGGTTCCAGCGGCGGGTCTGATGACCGAAGTGGACGCCTGCCTCGAGCAGGGCTTTCATGGATACGACATTTGCCATTGTTCTGTTGTTTCTCCTTCAAAATTTAGTTTTACCTCCGAAGCCTTCATCCCCCCTGCCAACCTTTGGCACAGACAGGAAGTCGGGTCTCCGTGCGGAATACCCGAGCAGTTTACCATATTTATTCCCGAATTGCAAGGCTTTTTTCCAAGGAAACCATAAAAAATCACCGTTTTTTCGTCTTTTTCACAGTCTTCTCCGTCTTCCCCGCCGGTCACGGCGCGGCATCTCACGCTGCGGGAAGGGTTTATCGACCAAAATGATGTCGTCCCCCACCTGTCGGATGCACTCCCACGGGATATAATATTCCTCGCCGCGCCCGAAGAGGCCGAAAAAGCGAAACGGCCCCGGCACGATCAGCGCGAGCATCTGCCCTTCGGGCAGTCGGCACTCCACATCGCCCACATAGCCCAGACGGCAGCCGTCGCAGATGTTGATGACCTCCTTGCAGCGAAGGTCGGTAAATCGGCAGTCCATACGCTCCCTCCTGTTCCCTGTCATTCTATTCACGCACAGGGAAGTCCTATCCCGCGAAAAAATCCATCGAAGTGCGGCGAACGATAAAAAATATCCCCGCCGCCGCGCGGTATGTTTCGCCCCGCCGCGGAAATAATGAGAGCATCAAGCACGGGGAGGGCGGTACGATGCTCGGCAAGGTGGAGATCTGCGGCGTGAACACGGCAAAGCTGCCGACGCTCAGGGCGGATGAGATGACCGAACTGCTGCGGCGCAGCCGCGCGGGCGATACGAACGCGCGGGAAATGCTCATTCAAGGAAATCTTCGGCTGGTGCTTTCGGTCATCCAGCGATTCGCGGGGCGCGGCGAGAACGCCGACGACCTCTTTCAGGTCGGCTGCATCGGGCTCATCAAAGCCATCGACAATTTTGACATTTCGCAGAATGTCCGCTTCTCGACCTACGGCGTTCCCATGATCATCGGCGAGATCCGACGGTATCTGCGCGACAACAGCGCCATCCGCGTCAGCCGCTCGATGCGCGACACCGCCTACCGCGTTTTGCAGGCGCGCGAAAAGCTCCAGCGCGAGAACCAGCGCGAGCCGACCGTTGAGCAGATCGCCAAGGAGCTGGACATCCCGCGCGAGGAGGTCGTCTTTGCGATGGACGCGGTGGTCGATCCGGTCTCCCTCTTCGAGCCCATCTACTCCGACAGCGGCGACAGCGCCTGCGTGATGGATCAGGTGCGCGACACGCGCAATACCGATGAAAATTGGCTCGACCAGATCGCCCTGCGCGAGGCCGTGGACAAGCTCACGCCGCGCGAGCAGCGCATTTTGGCCATGCGCTTTTGCGACGGCAAAACACAGATGGAGGTCTCTAGCGAGATCGGCATTTCGCAGGCGCAGGTCTCGCGGCTGGAGAAGAACGCCATCAGCGCCATTCGCAAAAGTCTTTGAGCGGATAGCACAGCTTATACCGGGCTGTGCTATTTTTCATGCCATCCCGTCCGATTTTGCTTGACTTTTTCACTCTTCCCTCTATAAAATACTCATAGCAGACAGTTTTTACTGCACCGCTTATCCCAAAATTCACAGAACGGAAGTGTTCCTCATGCAATACGATATTGCCATCATCGGCGCAGGTCCCGGCGGCATCTTCTCCGCCTATGAGCTTACCAAACGCGCCCCCTCGCTCAAGGTCGCCGTGTTTGAGGCGGGTCACAGCCTCGAAAAGCGCCGCTGCCCCATCGACGGCAAGAAGGTCAAAAGCTGCATCGGCTGCAAAAGCTGCTCGATCATGAGCGGCTTTGGCGGCGCTGGCGCGTTTTCCGACGGCAAGTACAACATCACCAACGATTTCGGCGGCACGCTCTACGAGTACATCGGCAGGCAGCAGGCGCTCGACCTCATGCACTATGTCGATGAGATCAATATGCTCTACGGCGGCGAGGGCACAAAGCTCTACTCCACCGCCGGCTCACAGTTTAAAAAGCTCTGCATCCAGCACAAGCTCAAGCTGCTCGACGCCTCCGTGCGCCACCTCGGCACGGACATCAACTATGTGGTTCTCCAAAATCTCTACAACGAGCTCAAGGATAAGGTCGATTTCTACTTCGATACCCCTGTGCAGGCGATCGAGGCGAAGAACGGCGTCTTCACAGTCGTCTGCGGCGGCGCGCATTACGAGTGCGAACAGTGCATCGTTTCCGTCGGGCGCAGCGGCAGCAAATGGATGGAGGGCGTGTGCCATGCGCTCGACATCCCCACCAAGTCCAACCGCGTGGACCTCGGTGTGCGCGTGGAGCTGCCGGCGGTCGTGTTCTCCCACCTCACGGATGAGCTTTACGAGAGCAAGATCGTCTACCGCACGGAAAAGTTCGAGGACAATGTGCGCACCTTCTGCATGAACCCGCACGGCATCGTCGTCAACGAGAACACCAACGGCATCGTGACGGTCAACGGCCACAGCTACGAGGACGAGGCGATGCAGACCGAGAACACCAACTTCGCGCTCCTTGTCGCCAAGCATTTCTCCGAGCCGTTCCACGACTCCAACGGCTACGGTGAGAGCGTCGCCCGCCTTTCCAATATGCTCGGCGGCGGCGTGATCGTCCAGCGCTTCGGCGACCTCGTGCGCGGACGGCGCAGCACGGTCAAGCGCATCGAGGAGGGCCTTGTCACGCCGACGCTCGCCGCCACACCGGGCGATTTGAGCCTTGTGCTGCCCAAGCGCATCCTCGACGGCATCATCGAGATGATCTATGCCCTCGACAAGATCGCTCCCGGCACGGCGAATGACGATACGCTGCTCTACGGCGTGGAGGTCAAGTTCTACAACATGGAGGTCGCGCTTGACGAGCACCTTGAAACCGCACACCGCGGGCTCTATGTCATCGGCGACGGCAGCGGCATCACCCACTCCCTCTCCCACGCCTCGGCCAGCGGCGTCTTTGTCGCGCGGGACATTCTCGCAAAGCGGGCGTAAGCGGCAGGTCCATCATAAGCAGTCAAAAAATCTCCCGACCGAAAAAAGGTCGGGAGATTTTTGTATCATCGCTGTACCGCTCAGACCTTGAAGCTGTCCTTGAGTGTGACGGAGCGGTTGAACACCAGATGCTCGGCGGAGCAATCCTTATTGTCAAGGCAGAAATAGCCCAGACGCATGAACTGGAAGCTCGGCGCGGTCTTGCCCTGTTTCTCGGTTTTGTCGTACTCCGCTGCCACATCGCGCATACGGGCCTCGACCTTGCAGCCGGTGAGCGTTTCGAGGGAATCGGGATTCATGCAGGCGAGGAAATCCTTGTCCGCACCATCGGGCGCGGGATCGCTGAAGAGTTCGCTATAAACACGCACCTCGGCGTCGATGGCGGTGGCGGCATCCACCCAGTGGAGCGTCGCGCCCTTGACCTTGCGGCCGTCGGCGGGGTCGCCGCCGCGGGAGTCGGGGGCATACTCAGCGGCGATCTCGGTCACATTGCCGTTTTCGTCCGTTTCATAGCCAACGCACTTGATCAGATATGCACCCTTCAAGCGGCACTCAGGGCCGCCGGGGAACAGACGCTTATACTTGGGGATCGGCTCGGCCATAAAGTCGTCCGCCTCGATCCAGCACTCGCGGGAGAAGGTGATCTCATGCGTGCCGGAAGCGGGGTCGGTCGGATTGTTCTCGACCTCGAAGGTCTCGCTCTTGCCCTCGGGGTAGTTCGTGATGACAAGCTTTACGGGATGCAGCACACCCATCGTGCGCTCGGCGGAGGCGTTGAGATCCTCGCGTAGGCAGTGCTCAAGGAAGGCGTACTCCACCACACTCGCGCTCTTGGCAACGCCGATGCGGTCGCAGAAGTTACGGATGGACTTGGGCGTAAAGCCGCGGCGGCGCAGGCCGCAGAGCGTCGGCATCCGCGGGTCGTCCCAGCCGGAGACGATACCCTCCTCGACGAGCTTGCGGAGCTTGCGCTTGCTCATCACCGTGTGGTCGATGCCAAGGCGGGCAAACTCGATCTGACGCGGCTTGCAGGGTACGGAAACATGATCCACCACCCAATCATAGAGCGGGCGGTGCGCCTCAAACTCCAGCGAGCAGAGGGAGTGCGTAATGCCCTCGATCGCGTCCTGAATGGGATGGGCGAAGTCGTACATCGGGTAGATGCACCACTTGTCGCCCTGACGGTGATGGTGCATATAGCGGATGCGGTAGATGACAGGGTCGCGCATATTGAAGTTACCGCTGGCAAGGTCGATCTTCGCGCGCAGGGTGCGGCTTCCCTCGGGAAATTCACCGTTCTTCATGCGCTCGAAGAGGTCAAGGTTCTCCTCCACATCGCGGTCGCGGTAGGGGGAAACGGCTGGCTTGCCGATGTCGCCGCGATACTCCCTCGCCTCCTCGGGCGTGAGGTCGCAGACATAGGCGAGGCCCTTTTTGATCAGCTCGACGGCGTACTCATAGTCCTTTTCAAAATAGTCGCTGCCGTAGAAGAAGCGGTCGCCCCAGTCAAAGCCGAGCCAATGAATGTCCTCTTTGATGGCGTCGACGAACTCGACATCCTCCTTGGTGGGGTTGGTATCGTCCATACGCAGGTTGCACAGGCCGCCGAAGCGCTCGGCGGTGCCGAAGTCGATGGTCAGCGCCTTACAGTGGCCGATGTGCAGATAGCCGTTCGGCTCGGGCGGAAAACGGGTGTGGACCTGCTGACCCTGGAAGCGACCACCCTCCGCAATATCCTCTTCGATAAAGGCGTCAATAAAATTTTTGCCTTCGCTCTCGGCGACGGCGGTCTTGACTTCCTCAGCCATACTGGACCCTTCCTTTCTTCGCGCCTGCCTGCGGCAGGCAAAAAATAATATTTAATTATAACTTCTTTCCGCTTCGTTTGCAAGCATTTTATCGCGGGATTCCGCGAAAAGGGAGCCATTCCTTCGCAGGGAACGGCCCCCTCGGTTCGCAGCTCTTTCAGCCCGGTGGCCAGGTCATATCGCGGCCCGCGAGCACATGGAAGTGCAGGTGCGCTACGCTCTGCCCCGCCTGCTCGCCGATGTTGGAGACGACGCGGTAGCTCTCGATGCCCTGCTCCTTCGTCACCTTGGCGATGACTTCAAAGATATGAGCGACGAGGGCGCTGTTTTCGGCGTTGATGCCGGAAACCGACGCGATGTGCGTCTTGGGAATGACAAGGAAGTGCGTGGGGGCCTGCGGCGCGATGTCGTTGAAGGCGTAGCACAGCTCGTCCTCATAGACCTTGCTCGAGGGAATTTCCCCCGCTGCGATGGCGCAGAACAGACAATCGTTCTTCATAGGGCTTGCTCCTTTCAAAGAAATTGATTTCGTTCGTGATCGTAGTGATAATCAGCCTCGGCGAGACGCGCACAGAGCGCTTCCCTGTCCGCGTCCAGCGAAGCGCACAGCTCATCGAGGCTCTCATACTCGTCGCGCAGGCGGGCGTTGCATAAGCTCATGAGCATGATGGGATCGTTCGGCAGCTGCATCAGCCAACCACCTCGCCGACGAGATCGTCCACCGCCGCGAGCGCGTCGTCGACCTTGCTCACCTCGGTGCCGCCGCCCATGGCGCTGTCGGGCTTGCCGCCGCCCTTGCCGCCGCAGATGGGCGCGATGGCCTTGATGATGTCGCCCGCCTTGACGCCCTTGGCGACCGCGTCCTTGCCGCAGACCGCCAGCAGCGTGACCTTGCCGTCGTGCACGGAGGCCAGCACACCGACGACGCCCGGCTCCTTATCGCGCAGGAAGTCGCCGAGCTTGCGCATGGCGTTGGGGTCCATGCCGTCGCGCTGCGCGGTGATGACCTTCAGTCCGCCGACCGTCTTGGCGGCGGTGAGGAAGCTGCGCGCCTCGCCGAGGGACGCCTCCTCCTTGAACTTTTCGAGCTTTGCCTTGATGTCCTTCAGCTCGCCGATCTGCGCCTCAAGCTTGCTCTCGAGCTCAGACTGCGTGGTCTTGAGCATCTGCGCCACGCGGAAGATTTTTTCCTGATTGCGGCGAATCTCCGCGAGCGTCTGCTTGCCGGTGATGGCCTCGATGCGGCGCACGCCGGAGGCGACGCTGCCCTCGCTCTTGATGCGGAAGAGGCCCACCTTGGCGGTGTTGTCAAGGTGCGTGCCGCCGCAGAACTCCATGGACACATCGCCCATCTCGACCACGCGGACCACGTCGCCGTACTTCTCGCCGAACATGGCGACAGCGCCCTTCTGCTTGGCCTCCTCGATGGGCAGCACCTCGGTCACGACGGGGATGCCGTCGAGCACGGCGTTGTTCACAAAGGCGTCGATCTCCGCGAGCTGCTCGGGCGTGATGCCCTCGAAGTGCGTGAAGTCGAAGCGCAGGTGGTCGGGCTCGACGAGGGAGCCCGCCTGATGCACATGGTCGCCCAGAACATGCTTGAGCGCGGCGTCGAGCAGGTGCGTGGCGGTGTGCGCGCGGCGGACCGCCTTGCGGCGCTCGCCGTCGATGCAGGCGGTCACGGTGTCGCCGAGCTTGAGGCTGCCGGAGAGCACCTTGCCGGTGTGCATATACTTGCCGCCCTTGTTCTTCTGCACGTCGGTCACTTCAAATTTCGCGTCGCCGCAGGTGATGACGCCATGGTCGGCGACCTGACCGCCCATCTCGGCGTAGAAGGGCGTCCTGTCGAGCACGATGATGCCCTCGACGCCGCTCATCAGCTCCTCGGCCTGCTCACCCTCGACCACCAGCGCGACGAGCTTTGCGTCGTCGATGCTGTCATGCTCGTAGCCGACGAACTCGGTCGCGGGAATGTCCTTGCCGAACTCGACGCCCGCCCAGCCGAGGTCGCCGAGCGCGCGGCGCGCCTCGCGGGCGCGGGCCTTCTGCTCGGACATTGCCTGTGCGAAGGCCTCCTCGTCCACACTCAGGCCCTCGTCCGCCGCCATCTCGCGCGTGAGGTCGATGGGGAAGCCATAGGTGTCGTAGAGCTTGAAGGCGTCCTCGCCGGAGAACTTCGTTTCGCCCTTGGCCTTGTGCTCGGCGAGCATATCGGAGAAGATCCTCATGCCGCCGTCGATGGTCTTGGCAAAATTCTCCTCCTCAGTGCGGATGACCTTGGTGATGTAGCTCTGCTTTTCGTGCATATCCTTATATTCGCACTCGTTGACCGCCACCACGGTGTCGACGATCTCATAGAGGAACGGGCGATTTACGCCAAGGAGCTTGCCGTGGCGCGCAGCGCGGCGCAGCAGGCGGCGCAGCACATAGCCGCGGCCCTCGTTGCTCGGCAGTACGCCGTCGCAGATCATAAAGCTCGCCGAGCGGATATGGTCGGTGATGATGCGCAGGGAAACATCGCGGGCGCTGCTCTCGCCGTAGTGCGCGCCGGTCAGCTCACTGACCTTGTTGGTGATGTTCATGACGGTGTCGACATCAAAGAGCGAGTTGACGTTCTGGCTGACCATCGCCAAACGCTCAAGGCCCATGCCGGTATCGATGTTCTTCTGCTTGAGCTCGGTGTAGTTGCCGTGGCCGTCGTTGTCGAACTGGGAGAAGACGTTGTTCCACACCTCAACATAGCGGTCGCAGTCGCAGCCGACCGTGCAGCCGGGCTTGCCGCAGCCGTACTCCGCGCCGCGGTCGTAGTAAATTTCCGAGCAGGGACCGCAGGGGCCGGAGCCGTGCTCCCAGAAGTTATCCTCCTTGCCGAAGCGGAAGATGCGCTCCTCTGGAATGCCCACCTCGTCGCGCCAGATGGCAAAGGCCTCGTCGTCCGCAGGCGTGGTCTCATTGCCAGCGAACACGGAGGGGTACAGACGGTCAGGTTCCAAGCCGACCCACTCGGGACTTGTGAGAAACTCCCAAGACCAGGCGATCGCCTCGTGCTTGAAGTAGTCGCCGAAGGAGAAGTTGCCGAGCATCTCAAAGTAGGTGCCGTGGCGCGCGGTGTGGCCGACATTGTCGATGTCGCCTGTGCGGATACACTTCTGGCAGGTGCAGACGCGGCGGCGCGGCGGCTCCTCCTCGCCCTTGAACCAGGGCTTCATCGGCGTCATGCCGGCGTTGATGAGCAGAATGGATTTGTCGTTTTGCGGAATGAGGGAAAAGCTGGGCAGGCGCAGATGGCCCTTGCTCTCAAAGAACCTGAGGAACATTTCCCTTAGCTCGTTGAGACCGTAAACAGGATGGGACATGGTGATTTCTCCTTTGTATGTTAGATTTTTTGTTTATTTCTTCTTGATGTCCAGTCCGATCAGCTCCATATCGGGATCGAAGGCGATGCGGAAATAGACGCTCTTTTTTTCGTACTTGCGGCGGATGACCGCGATGGCGTGCGGCTCGTCCGTGTCCGTCACGCCGGTAACCATCGTGTCTGTTACCTCCTTCGGCCCTCCGAGGCCGTCGGTCGCCGTGTTCATCAGCGCTTGCAGCGCGGCGGCGGAGGTCGCCTCGCGCACATCGCTGCGCAGCGCCTCATAAACCTTGTCATATTCGCCGCTGACGAGCTGGTCCATCACGCCGAGGCCCGCGCTGAGGACGGCTTCTTCCTCCATACCTTTTGGCAGGTCTTTTCCCTTTACAGCACAAGCTGTGCAAAGGGCAAGCAGCATTAGCGCCGCAATCGGCACAAGCAGTTTTTTTCTGATGATTCTCACCTCGCTTCAGAATGCAAAAAAGGCTCCGCCCCGAAATAGGGGCGAAGCCTTGCTTCACGGTACCACCCTAATTATCTCCCCGCAGGGAGCATCTTAGCCGTCCTGTAACGGGGACGAAGCGTTCCGCTCGTCGCGGACTGCTCAAAAGCGGCTGCGCTGCACCGTTGGCCGAGGGCTTGCACCATTCCCCTCTCGCTGCGGACTCGTTTGCAACACTGACTTTTTCATCGCGTTTTACGCAGTTATTATACCCGAATTTTTCTTTTTGTCAAGCGTCCGCTTGCATTTTAGCGCCGTTCGGCGTATACTTTTCGTACTTGTGGTAATGTGTCTGAAAAGGGAGAGAATGAAATGAAGCGTTCCTGTTCCGGCTACATCTACATCGTGCTCTGCGCTGTCATCTTCAGCACGATGGAGGTCATGCTCAAAACCGTACACGGCGTGTTCGCGCCCATGCAGATCACCTGCCTGCGCTTTCTCATCGGCGGCATCCTGCTCATTCCTTTCGCCCTGCGCTCGATGAAGAAAAAGGGCGCGTCGATTACGCGCGCCGACCTCGGCTTTTTCGCGCTCACAGGCTTTTTGTGCGTGGCGTTCTCGATGGTGCTCTATCAGATGGCGGTAACGCACACCAAGGCGTCGGTCGTCGCCGTCATCTTTTCCTGCAACCCCATTTTTGTGACCGTGCTGGCCTATCTTCTGCTGCACGAGCAGATCCGCCGCAACCATATCGTCGCCCTCGCGCTGGAGCTGCTGGCGGTTTTCATCATCATTGACCCGCTGCACGCCGCGCTCGATCCGACCGGCGCGCTGCTGGCCATCGCTGCGGCGCTGGTGTTCTCCTTTTATAGCGTAGTCGGCAAGAAGCGCACTGCGCGCTTCGGCGGCATCGCCGTCACCTGCTTCAGCTTTCTCTTCGGCTCTACCGAGCTGCTGCTGCTTTTGCTGCTCGGGCGCACAGCGGCGGTCGGTGGATTTTTCTCCTCCGTCGGACTGAACATCTTTGTCGATGTCCCCCTGTTTGCGGGCATCCCGCTCTCCGCGCTGCCTGCGCTCGCCTACATCTGCGCAGTCAACTCCGCAGGCGGCTATGTCTGCCACATGATGGCGCTTGAAAAAACCAGCGCGCAGGAGGCGTCTCTCATTTTCTTCCTCAAGCCGATGATCGCGCCGCTTTTCGCCCGCGTCTTTCTGCGAGAGGAGATCACGCCGAATATGCTCCTTGGCATCGTATGCTTCCTCATCGGCTCCGGCATCGCCATCCTGCCGGGCCTCCTCGCGCAGAAAAAGTCGCAGAAGATTTGACTTCTCCCATAAAAAATGCCGCTATCCTGCGATAGCGGCATTTTTTTGCATTTTTCAGTCCTTTGCACTCAGGTCGACCGCATGGCGCACAAAGCTCAGCGCCGGCACGGGCCGCGGGAGCTGCATGGTGAATACCATGCGCGGATTTTTCGGCTCGAGCAGCGTGAAGCCCTCGGCATCGCGCATCTCGGGAACAAGCATCGAAAAGGGCTTGCTGTCAGGCCCCACGACCTCCACCGTGTCGCCCGCACGGAACTTATTGCGCAGGCTCAGCGTGGCAAGGCCGTTCTCATCGCAGTGCTCGACCACGGCGACCACCTGCCAGTCGCGGATATAGCGGGAATTGTCGTAATACTGCCCCGGCTGACCGTAGTAAAAGCCGGTGGAATAATGCCGGTGGCTGACATGCTCCACCTCGTTGCGCCACACGGGATCGGGCACCTCCCCCGCCGCAACCGCGTCGAGCACATGGCGGTACGCGCCCGTGACGATGGCGGCGTAGTATTCGCTCTTCGCGCGGCCTTCGATTTTGATGCAGTCGATGCCCGCATCCATGATGTCATCGAGATGGTCGATCATGCACATATCGCGCGAGTTCATGATGTAGGTCCCCTTCTCGTCCTCAAAGACCGGAAAGTATTCCCCCGGGCGCTTTTCCTCCATCAGCGCGTACTGATAGCGACAGGGCTGGGCGCACGCGCCGCGGTTGCTGTCGCGCCCCGTCATGTAGTTTGAGAGCAGGCAGCGGCCCGAATAGCTCACGCACATCGCGCCGTGGCAGAAGGTCTCAAGCTCCAGCTCAGCGGGAATTTTCTGCCGCAGCTCCTGTATTTCCTGTAAAGAGACTTCCCTTGCCAGCACCACGCGCTTCGCGCCTAAATCGTACCACGCCCTCGCACACTCGTAGTTGGCGATGCTCTGCTGCGTGGAGATGTGGCGCTCGCAGCGCGGCGCGTATTTTCCCGCCAGCGTGAACGCGCCGAGGTCAGCCAATATGAGCGCGTCCACGCCCAGCTCGTTCAGACGCTCGAGGTGCTCTGGCAGGCGCGCGACCTCGTCGTTTCGCGGCATGGTGTTCACCGTGACATGGACGCGTACGCCGCGGTCGTGTGCAAAGCGCACGGCCTCCGGCAGCTCGTCGGCGGTGAAATTGCCCGCGAACGAGCGCATCCCGAAGCTCGTGCCGGCAAGATATACCGCATCCGCGCCGTAGAGTACGGCCATTTTCAGCTTTTCCATATCGCCCGCGGGGGCAAGCAGTTCCGGTTTTTTTCGCATGATCGTTCCTCTCTTAAAAGCAGCATGGCCGTTGGCCATGCTGCTTTTTGCTGCTGTTCTCAGCCGCCGTACTGGCTGGAGTTGACGAAGTTGACATGCTCGCGGTAGGTCTTGAAGAAGTGATGCACGCCATCCTTACCGAGCGCATAGAAATAGTAATTCGTGTCCGCCGGCTCGATCGCCGCGCGAATAGACGCAAGGCCCGGGTTGCAGATGGGCGTGGGCGGCAGGCCCTCGCGCAGACGCAGGTTGTAGGGCGTGTCCTTATCAAGATCCGCCTGCGTGAGCGGTCCGGTATAATTCTTGCCGACGGCGTAGCCGAGACCGTAGATGACCGCAGCGTCGATCTCAAGCTTATGGTAGGTCTCGCCGACATTGTTCAAGCGGTTATAGATGACGGAGGCGATGTTCGTGCGGTCTGTGCCGTCCGTTTCCTTCTCGATGAGCGAGGCGATGATAAGAATCTGGTCGAGCGAGCGGCCGGACTCCTCCACCTGCGCCATCAGGTCCTCGTTCATACGCTGCGAGAAGTTGTCAAGCAGACGGCAGACGGCGTGTACGGGTTCCTCATTGACGAAGAAATCATAGGTATCCGGGAAAAGATAGCCCTCAAGCTTTGCGATACCGGACTTGCCCGCGTCGAGGAAGCTGTAATCATAGCTGCCGTGCTCCACAGCGTCGAGCAGCGCGTCCTCGCTGTTCACGCCGTACTTTGCCAGCAGGGCAACGATCTGCCGCACGCTGTATCCCTCCGGGATCGAGACACGCACGGTATCTGCGTTGAGCGTCGCGTTGCGGTTGCTCATGCCCTGAATGAGAGCGTTATAGTCCATGTCGGTGTTGAGCTCATAGGTGCCGATGCCGATCTTGTCGCCCGCGTGGCGCACCGCGCCGAAGAGCTTGAAGAACCACTTGTATTCGATCAGGCCCTCGTTCTTGAGCTTGGTGGCAATGGTGTTGATGTTGTCGTCCTTCGTGACCTCGACCGTCGCGGTGATCGGTTCCTTATTGAACGCGCACAGGTCATTCGCCAGCAGCCAGCCGACGCCTGCCAAGATCGCCGACACGGCAAGCACAAAGATCAGCCATAGCAGAAAACGGCGCTCGCGTCCCTTGCGGTGGCTGCGCCGGCGGCGCTCCGCGCTCGCGGCGCTCTCGGCGGAGCGGGACGGACGCTCGCCGCTCTCGCGGCGGACCTGTGCAGCGTCCCATCGCGCGGTGTTGAATTCTTCCTTGTGATCCATAAAAACGGTGCTCCTTTTTTGAACTTTCCGAAGTTTTTTCAGTGGTCAGGCCCCTATTTGCATTTTTCCGCATAGGATATGGCAGAGCATGACAAGTGAGGTGAAATGGAAATGTGCAACAACAATGACTGCTCCTGCGTGTGGCTGATCCTGATCATCATTCTGATCCTGTTTGGCTGCGGCGGATGCGGCAGCAACAACAACTGCGGATGCGGATGCGGCTGCGGCAGCAGCAACAGCAGCTGCGGCTGCTGCTGAGTCCGCTCGGCCCTCCTGTGAAGATGGGACGCTCCGCGTCCCTTTTCACACGCCGGCGCGCGGGACAGGCCCCCACGCCAGCGCCCTGACGCGCAGATAGACCTCCTCATGGATATCCTCGATGCTGCGCATCCTGCCGTCGCGTGTGCAGTCGACGCGCTGCCAGCCGCAGCGCTCGGCGACCCTGCGCGCGTTCTCGCGGCACGAGCGCAGATAGGTGTCATCCGCCTCGTGGATGTCCGCAGCGGTGTGCATCGCCTTTTCACGCTCGCGCATGAGCTGTTCGGTCAGCTCGGTCGGCACATCAAGATAGAAGACCAGAGACGGCTCAGGCAGGCCCAATAGGCCGTATTCAAAGCCGAAGAGCCAGTCGAGGAACCTCTCCCGCTCGCCGTCCGGCAGTTTCGACGCCTGATGCACGGCGTTGGAGGTCGTGTAGCGGTCGGCGATGAGCAGCCCGCCCGCCTCGTAATAGCCGCCCCAGTCCTGCTTGTAGGAGGCGTAGCGGTCGACCGAAAAAAAGGTCGAGGCTGCGTAGGCGTTCACATCGTCGGGGTGCGAACCGAACGCGCCGCTGAGATACAGCTCGACGAGCGCGGCGGACTTTTCGCCGTAGCGCGGAAAGTTGAGCTTACGGCAGTCCATACCCTCGCGCTGTAATCTTTCAAATAGAAGGCGGGACTGCGTGGCTTTGCCGGAGCCGTCTGTCCCTTCAAACACAATGAGCTTTCCCTGGTTCATTTCCGCTTCTCCCCCGCCACATGGACCAAAAAGAGCGGCAGCTTCATCATGCGGCCCGCGCGGGAGGGGTTTTTGATGAGGCGGTAGAACCACTCTAAATTGTGCTTGCAGTAAAATTCCGGCGCACGCTGCGCCACCCCCGCAAACACATCCAGCGAGCCGCCGAGGCCGAGCAGCAGCCTTGCACCCGCAGCCTCGCCGTAGCGCGCCATCCACTTCTCCTGCTTCGGCGCGCCGAGGCAGACGAGTGCCAGCTCTGCGCCGCTTGCGCGGATCTCCGCAGCGATGGCGTCGGACTCCGCGTCGGCAAAATAGCCGTTGCGCGTGCCGACGACCTGTAAGCCCGCAAACTGCTTTTTCAGGTTCCGCGCCGCCTGCTCCGCCACGCCCGGCTTCGCGCCGAAGAGAAATACCTTCTTCCCCGTCTCCGCGCAGTGCGCGAGCATCGCCGTACCGAACTCGATGCCCGGCACGCGGGACCTGAGCGGCGTGCCGAGCAGCTTCGCGCCGTAGATGACGCCGATGCCGTCGGGCAGCACAAGGTCCGCGCCATTCACGGCGGCCATCGCCTCCGCGTCCGCGCGGCAGGTCTCCACAATCTCGGGGTTCGGCGTCGCCACATAATGCGCGCCCCCCTGCTCGAGCAGCTCGCAGCCGCGCGCAACCGCCTCGTCCATCGTCACATTGTCAAAGCCAACACCTAAAATATCAACACGCATCGTATCGCCTCAAATTTTCACAGCAAGTTTTCACTCAGTATACCACGCTTCTTCCCCCCTGTGCAACAGGAAACGGAAAAAGTTCAAAAATCTTAAAAAAAAGGTTGACAGAGCATTTCCCCTATGCTATACTTTCCATTGTTCCGAGCGCGAGAGCGCTGAACCGATGGGGGTTTAGCTCAGCTGGGAGAGCGCTTGACTGGCAGTCAAGAGGTCAGCGGTTCGATCCCGCTAATCTCCACCACGAAAAACCTTGAAGCCGCAATGGCTTCAAGGTTTTTTCCTGTTTATGGCAAATTGCACAAAGCTGTTTTTGTGTTGAATTTCATGTTGAATTGCAAATTCTTTGCAATTTCTTTTATCAGGGGTAGGAACCTTGTCACGCCCTCGCCGATGTCGACCGCCTTGGTGCCTTCCTGAAAAAACCTATCTGCATAGTCTGATAGGAAAGGCGGGCCGTTATCCCATAGAGAACATCATAATATACCTCATATATTCCTCAGCCATACTAATTCTTCATTCGCTCTTGTGCGGAAGTGCGCCCTCATATCGTCCGGTGTCAGCCAGTCTTCTGTTTCAACGGAGTGACGGCCTTTTGCAAGCTCGTTCATCAGGCGGGTGGTGGCCTGTGTTTTCTCATAGTTCTGCATATCCGCGATAGCGTACCGCCCGCGCCCATTCTTCGTCGGAAAGACAGGAGCGCCCACAGCCGCATCATGCAGTACCTCGCTGTAATTTCGCAGGTCGGAAATGGGTTTAATGTTCGGCATATCCTTCTGCTCAAAGGCCAGTGCAGAGCGCGGTGAGTTCCTCGCGCGTGGTCAGCGCGCCGAGCACATCCAGCAGCGCGGCTGTTGAGAGATGCTCCGGCAGCGCCAGCGCGCGCAGCAGAGCGGCGCGCTTCGTGCGGCTCCCCGGCCCGATCAGTCCGAGGTCAAACAGGTCTGCGTGTGTGACGGATTTCCCCTTTACAGTCTTTTCTTCCCCTTCAAAAGTGGCGCCCGCCGTGCAGAGCGCATCAAGCAAAACTTCGGGGCGCATCCCCTCCACGCCGAGCTTGCCCTCCTTCCCCGCCGTGCGCTTGCGCCGCTCCTTGCCGTACACATCGGGGATATAGGCGTGGAGCACACGCCCACTTTGAATCGCACCCTTGAGATGGTTGCGGATCACAAAGCCCGCGCCGTCCGAGTCGGTAAAGAGAATGATGCCGCGCGTTTCGGCGAGACGGCGCAGCAGCGCCGTCCTCTCGCGGTCGTTGAAGATACCGAAGCCGCCCAGCTCGATGATGGAGGCATCCACGATCTGAGAGAGCGTGTTTTTGTCGTAGCGGCCCTCGACCACGATGACCTCACGGATTTTTGGCTTTTCCATCGTCACACCCTCTGCGCAAGCTGCATGAGCAGCAGCTTCAGCTCGCCCTCGCGGTCGATGCCCTTCTCGCTTTTCATGCGGCGGTCGAGCCTCTGGCAGAGCAAAAGACTCTCCGCGCACCATTCATGCGTCGTTTTCTTCGCCGCGTCGAGCAGCAGCCGCGCGGGATAGTCTGAGCGCATATTCCACAGGTCCATCAGCCAGAGCTTATCCTTGCCCGAATCGAGCGCAAGCCGCGCGGTGTAGAGCCGCCGCAGTTCCTTGGAAATGACGCCGAGGATCATGATGGGCTCCTCCTGCTTTTTGAGAAGCTGACCCAAAAGCTCGCTCGCGCGGTCATAGTTGCCCTTGGTGACCGCGCTCGTCATGTCGAACACCACCGCGTCGAGCACAGGATCGGCGACCGCGTTGATGTCCTCGACCGTTACGGTCCTTCCCTTGGCGTAGGCGCTGATCTTCTCGATCTCCGGCACAAGGCCGGTCATAAGGCTGCCGCAGGTGAACATCAAATGCTCCGCCGTGCGCGCGTCGATGTCGTGCCCCGCCGCGCGGAAGCGGCGGGCGATCCAGTTGATGAGGTCGCCCCGCTCCTGCGGCTCGAATTTGACCTCCTGCGCCCGCTCCGAGAGCGCGGCATAGAGCTTCTTGTAGGTCTTGTTCGGCTTGTATTCCAGAAGGTCGTAAACGAAGATCAGACAGCAGTATTCAGGGAAATCGTCCAGCAGAGCAATGAGTCTTGTCCGCTGCTCCTCGCCGAGCTTGTAGAGGTCGCAGTCCGTGACGACGATGAGCGTGCGCTCGGCCATCATCGGCATCGCCTCGGTCATCTCGCCAAGCTCCTCCATCGTCAGGCCCTTGCCCGCGACGCGGTGGAGATTGAACTCCTCAAAGCCCGCGGGGACAAGCTTTTTCTGCACCTCCTTGAGATAATACTCGCGCAGGTAGCTCTCCTCGCCGTAGAAAATATAGACCCGCCCGACCTCGCCCGCAGCAAGGTCGGCCTTCAGTTTCTGATAGCCCTTGGTTATTGTTTTCTTCTCCGCCATAGTCCGCCTCAATTCACTGTGATATGGATATTTCCCTGCAAATCCGTCCGGTAGACCGAAACGCCCGCGTCGGTCAGGCGCAGCAGCGCGTCCCGCGTCGGATGTCCGTAGCTGTTGCTGCCCACGCTTACCACACCGACCTCCGGCATCACGGCGCTCAGCAGTTCTCCGCTCGTGGAGTAGCGCGAGCCGTGGTGGCCGACGAGCAGCACCTCAATGTCCGGCAGCGGATAGCTGCTCACGAGCACGCGCTCGGTCCTGCTGTCCATGTCGCCGGTGATGAGCGTATCAAAGTCGCCCGCCGAGCAGAGGATCGTCAGCCCCAGCTCGTTTTCTCCGCCCTCGCCCACCGGCGGATAGAGCGTCAGTGCCGCCTTGCCGACAACGACCTGTGTTTCCGCAGTCACATAGCGGACCTCCACGCCGTAGCGCTCCGAGAGCGCGAGCACGGCGGTCTTTTCGCCGTTTTCCTCCGCAATGTTGGGCAGATACAGCGTATCCACGCCGACACGCGCGAGCAGCAGGGCGAGTCCGTTGGCATGGTCGGCGTGATAGTGCGTGAGCACCACCGCGTCGAGCCGCCGTATCCCTGCGCTGAGAAAATAGTCCGCAGCGACATCGCCCGCGCTGATGTAGGAATTGCTGCTGCCGCAATCCACGAGCACACCATGGCGCTTGGAGAGCAGCGCGACGCTCTCGCCCTGTCCGACATCGAGTGCCGTGACATGCAGGCTCCCGCGCTCAAATTGCAGCGCGTTGAAGCGCGCGGTCGCAAGGAGCATCGTCACCGCCAGCGCACCGGCGATCCACCAGCGGTACCGCCCCCGCCGCGCGATAGCGCAGACGGCAAAGAGCGCATAGACGTACACGAGCCACAGCACGGAGAGCGTGGTGTTGAAATAGAGCGCATGGAGCGGCAGATCCTCCAGCAGCCCTGAAATGAAGAGCACATAGCGCACACCGAGCGATACGAGTGGCACGAAGGCCGCGCCGAGCGCCGGAACGGCCATGCTCAGCAGCAATCCGAGCAGACCCGCGCCGAAGACAAGGCTCACCATCCACAGGCACAGGAGGTTGCTCAAAAGCGAAACGACGGAGAAGGAGCCGAAATAATATGCCCCCAGCGGCGTAGAGAACGCCAGCGCACCGAGCGTCGTCGCAAACGAGGTCAGCACGAAGCGCACAAGGCGGCTCTCGGTGTGGATGGCTCCCGTCATCTTCGGTGTCAGCCACACAAGGCCCGCCACCGCCGAGAAGGAGAGCTGTAAGCTGATGCTCGCAATGGCGTAGGGATTTTTGAGCAAAATGAGCAGCAATGCAAGGCCGAGCGCCGTGGGCGGGTCCTTCTCCCGCCGAAAGAGCGGCGCAAGCTGTGTCATCGAGAGCATCACGCAGGCGCGCAGGATGCTCGGCGACGCGCCGACCGTCACCGCGTAGAGAAACAGCAGCGGGATCGTCACCGCGCAGCGTATGCGCCGATGCGACGCGCGCAGCAGCAGCTCGAGCAGCTCGACAAGGAACATACAGTGCAGGCCCGAGACGGCGGTGATGTGGTAGATGCCCGCCTCGCTCAGGTTCGACGAGTCCTCCACATCGAGATAGCGCTTGTCGCCGAGGAGCAGGGCGCGCAGAAAGCCGCCCTCCCGCTCGCCGTAGACCGCCTCGATCGTCTCTCCGAGCCTTTTGGCGATGCGCTGCGGCGCATAGCGCAGCGCACCAGCGTTTCCCGCCTCATGCGTCGGCTCTCCGCGGCTGTAAAGCAGCAGGTGGACGCCCTTGGCGGTGAAATTGCGGATGTGGCTGCCATCGTCCGACGGGTCGGCGGCGCTGTTGAAAAACACCGTATCCCGCACACGCTCGCCCGGCTCGAGGCCGAGCAGGCCGCGGCCGCCGTAGTAGACGGCTCGCCCATGCAATCCGCGGTTCAAAATTCGCACCGTCGCCTTCGCGCCGTAATTGGTCTCCACCGCGTAGGTGCAAAGCTCCAACTCGACCTCATCGGTCTGTCCGACAAGCGCCTCGTTCGGTGCGGCGATGAAATGCGCGTAAACGGCGCTCCAGCCGAAGGCGAACGCCATGCCCAGCGCGCACAAAAGCACGCGCCGCCGCATTTCGCCGCGCAGAAAAAGACCGAGCGCGGCGAGCGAGAGCATGACGCCGGCGGCGAGCAGCCACAGCGTGGGCGCGAGCAGATACTGCGCCGCGGCGCAGCCGAGCGCGAAGGCGACGCAAACGCAGGCAAGCGGGCGCGTCACGGCTCGTCCTTCAGTCCGAGCAGATAGTCGGTGCTGACGCCATAGTACTGCGCGAGCTTGACGACTGCCCAAACGGGAATCTCCCGCTCGCCCTTTTCATAACGCCAGTAGACATTGCGATTCATGTTGAGATATTCCGCAATTTCGATCTGCGTTTTGTCGTGGTCAACGCGCAAATCCTCCAGCCGTTTGAAGTACATCAAATCACCTCTGGATTCATGCTACCATTTGGTAACATTCCCAAGTGATTCTTCACCCATACGGTTGAATTTCACTTATTATACGACAACAGCCGCCATTTGGCAATGGCGGGATTTTGCACCGCGCGACAGCATGGAGGTGGGGGCTTCCATACCGATGCACTTTCGCATTAAAGAGAGAAAAATGCCCAGCCATCTTTTCGGATGGCTGGGCATTTCGGCCGCTATCTCTAATGATATTGCCTTGATGGGATGCGCTTTGCTCTTACAGCTTCTCGCGGATCTTGGCAGCCTTACCAACGCGGTCACGCAGATAGTAGAGCTTCGCGCGGCGGACAAAGCCAGTGCGCACAGTCTCGATCTTCTCGATCGAGGGGGAGTGCAGCGGGAAAACCTTCTCGACGCCGACGCCATAGGCCAAACGGCGGACGGTGATGGTCTCCTCGATGCCGCCGTGCTTCTTGGCGATCACGATGCCCTCGAAGACCTGGATACGCTCGCGGGAGCCTTCCTTGATCTTGACGTGGACGCGGACGGTGTCGCCGACATTGGCAACGGGCTTTTCAGCCTTCATCTGCTGGCTTTCGAGTTCCTTGATGAGATCCATGGATATATCCTCCTAATTTATAGGCGTTCATGACCGTTTTTCCATGGCGCATCGGGGTGCTTTCACCCGCGCACGGCAGAGGACCGCCCTTTTCAAGCTCGGATAGAATATCACACTGTGCGGGGAAATGCAAGCGTTTTTTGCATTTTTGCAAAGTTTTTTCGTGTTTTTCCGTCAAAGGCAGTTTTACAGTGTGATCTGCTCTCCCGCGCGGAGAAAATACAGCACCCTTTCCTTCACGGGCTTACCGATCACCTGCGAGAGCGCGAGCGAATAGGTCTCAAGCTGCGGCCGGTAGTGCTCCGCGCGGTCGGCGAGCGCGGTGGGCGCGACGCGGTCGGTCTTGAAGTCCACGATGACCAGCGCGCCGTCCTCCTCAAAAAAGCAGTCTGCCACGCCCTGCAAGAGAATTTCGTCCCCCGCCCTCGCGCCCGCCGCGAAGGTCTCCGCGTCCTGCAGCAGCGAAAAGCGATACTCCCTCTCGACATTTTTCCCCGCGCGGATGCGCGCGCAGAGCGGGCCTTGCAAAAAGCGCACCAGCGCGGATATATCCACCGCCTGCGCCTGCTCGTGTGTGAGCAAACGGCGCGTTGCCATGTCCGCAATGGCCGCGCAGACGCTTTCCTCGTCCGACGGGGTGGAAAAATCAAGGAATTGCAGCGCCGCGTGCATCGCGGTGCCCTGCTCGGCGGGCGTGAGCGCGCGCTCCGGCGACAAAAAACGCGGCTTTGCGAGGCTGCGCAGGCGCGGCGGCAGCGGCGCATTCTCCGCGATCTCCTCGTCGAGCGCGCGGCCCTTGAGCTGCGTCGCGGTCAGCTTGGCACTGAGCGTCGTTTCGAGCGCATAGGGATACTGCCACTCCAGCGCCGCCGTATCAAGCGGCAGCTCGGGCGCGGTCTCCGCCGCGCTCTTCTCTGTCACACGCTCGGCAGGCGTGAAGTCGTAGCCGTTGTGGACCTCCACGCGCCACGGCGTATCGTTTGCCATGACCGTCGCCGCCTCCGCACCCGCCAAGGAGCGCAGCGGCTCGGCCTCCGGCCGGCAAAGGAGCGGCAATAAGATCCAGTCTGCCATGCACTTCTGCTCCTCCACCGTTTCCGGCCGCACAGGGCAGGAGGTCACGGCGCAGAGGTCGGCAAGGTGCTTGGCCGCGCCCGCGCGGGCGCAGACCATGACGAGCTTTTCCTTCGCGCGCGTCATGGCGACATACAGCACGCGCAACTCCTCCGCCTTGGCCTCGCGGCGCAGCTGCCGCTCGAGCGCGAGGCGCGCGACAGTGGGATATTTGATTGACCGCCTTGTGTCCACGCAGACCGCCCCGAGGCCATATTCCGGATGGACGAGCACAGAGCTTTGAAAATCCATGCGGCTGAATTGCCGCGCAAGGTCGGCGAGGATGACGACCGGAAATTCCAGTCCCTTCGACTTGTGGATGCTCATGATGCGCACGCCCTGCGCAGCGTGCGTGGTCTGCGGTACGGGCGGCTCGCCGCCCTCAAGCAGCTCGCGCAGGCGCTTGACGAAGGCGAACAGCCCCCGCCCGCCGCTGCGCTCAAATTCCTCCGCGAGCGAGAAAAACGCCCGCAGATTTTCCCGCCGCGCATCGCCGCCGCGCATCGCGCCGAAGATGGCGGGGATGTGGCAGCGCTCATAGAGCGCCGCGACCAGCTCGGTGAGCGTGAGCGTCCGCGCGCTCTCGCGCAGCTCGCCCAGCAGCGTGAGGAACCGCGCGGCGTCCTCTCCCCCGTCGGCGCGGAGTGCGTCGTAGAAGTCGCCCGTCGGCGTCTTGGCGCGCAGCTCTGCGAGCCGATCTGGCGTAAAGCCGAACAGCGGAGAGCGCAGCACGGAGATGAGCGGCACATCCTGACGCGGATTATCCAAAATCTCGAGCAGCGCGAAGGTCACGGCGACCTCCATCGTCTCGTAGAACCCGCCGTCGCTCTCGGCGGCGCAGTGCAGCCCCCGCGCCTCCAGCGCGCGTCGATATTCGGAAAGCCTCGTGCGGGGGCTGCGCATGAGGATCACAACATCCTCCTCGCGCACCGCTCGCGGCGCGCGCGTCTGATCGTCCTGCACGGTAAAGCCGTCGGCGATCAGCCTTTGGATGTAGTCCGCGACAAAGTTTGCCTCGGCATGGGCGGCGCGGAGCTTTTCCGCGTCGCTCTCCTGCGCGGACATCTCGACGAGGTGAAATTCCGTGCGGCACTCAGGGTTTTCGGGATAGCTCGCCCCAACATGCAGCGCCTCGTCCTCGCCGTAGTCCAGCTCGCCCATTTCCCGGGAAAGGACATTGGAGAAGACAAAATTCGCCGCGTCGAGAACCGTGTCGCGCGAGCGGAAGTTCTTGGAAAGCAGCAGCTTCGCGCTCTCGCCCTCCGCCGCGTCGGCGGCGTGCGGATAGCGCAGATAGTGGTCAAGGAAGATGCGCGGGTCGGCGAGCCGAAAGCGGTAGATGCTCTGCTTGACATCGCCGACGGTAAAGAGGTTTTTCCCCTCACGCGAAATGGCGGAGAAGATGCAGTTCTGCACCTCATTCGTATCCTGATACTCGTCCACCATGATCTCGCGGTAGCGCTGCGCGACGGTGCGCGCAAGGTCGGTCGGCTGTCCGTCCGCGCCCACGAGCAGCTCGATAGCCTCATGCTCCTGATCAGAGAAGTCCGCCGCGTTGCGCCGCCGCTTTTCTTCCTGATGGGCGCGGGAGAAGTCCGCCGTCAGCTTTAAGAGCGCGAGCATGGCGGGCGCCATCGCGCGCAGGTCCTCCATCGCCTCAGCGGAGGTGACGGAGAATACCTCGTCAAAGTTCTTCGCCGTTTTTTTGCAGCCGTTCCACACGCCCTGCATCTTCGCCTTGAGCGCCTCGTCCTCGCACTTGCGCACCGGCGTCAGGCGCGGAAAGTCTACGCGGCGCTTTGCCGCCGCGTCCCAGTCCTCTTCCGCCTCGGCGGCGAGCAGCCCGAACTGCTCCGCCACGCCGAGAAAGAACGGCGCATACTTGTCCGCGATGGCCTTATCCGCCGCCATCTCCTCAGCCGCGCCGCGCAGCAGCGCGGCGCAGTGGAGCGCCTTGCGCCGCACCGTCGAAAGCAGCAGCTCGCCGTAGACCGTATCCTCTACGCGTGGCGGCAGGTCGTGCCAAAGCTGCTCCTGCGAAGCAAGCCAGCGGTCCATGTAGGGCTGAGCCTGCAGCTTTCCGTGCAGCTCAAGCACCAGCGCGCCGAGCGCGCGGTCATCCCGCCCCGCACCGAGGGTGTCGGCAAGAAGCGACGCGCCGTCGCCATCGCGCATGATTTCATAAAATTCGTCCAGCGTACGCGCGAGCACCCGCTCGCGCAGAAGCTGCGCCTCATTTTCGTCTAGCACGCGGAAGTCCGGCCGCAGCACGTGACCGCGCGCGTCCTCGCGCAGCAGATGGCAATTCTCGCGCAAAAGCGCCGTGCAGAAGGCGTCTACGGTCTTGATGTCCGCGCGGTAAACGCGCAGCAGCTGGCGCTGTAAATGTGTGTTGGCGGGGTCCTCCCGCAGCTTTTCGCCGAGAACCTTGGCGATCTTGCCGCGCAGCTCCGCCGCCGCGGCGCGGGTGTAGGTGATGATAAGGAAGTCGTCAAGGTTCGCCTCGCCGCTCTCAACATAGGAAAAGAGCCGCTCGACGAGCACCTTCGTCTTGCCGCTGCCCGCCGCCGCGGACACCAGCAGGCTCCGCCCGCGGTTTTCCACCGCCGCCCTTTGCTCGGCGGTCAGAATGTCAGCCATCGCGGCTCCCTCCTTCCTCAATCGTTTGGTCGATGTGCTCCCAGAGCTGCTCTGCTCCGGTCGCGCGGATGTATTCGATGCGGTCGCCGCCGCAGCCGTTTTCAAAGTGGCAGGCTGGCGCGAACTCGCAGTAAGTGCAGGCGCTGTCCTGCTCGCTGCGCGCCCATGGGTCGGCGTCAATGTTGCCTGCGGAAAGCTCGCGCACCATGCGCCGCAGCTGCTCCTCGACATACAGCCCCAGCTTGCCAAGCTGTGCGCTCGTGGCGATGCTGCCGGCGATCTCCGTCTCTCCGTCTTTGCTCTTTTTCACGCGCACCGGGAGATAGCACGGCGCTTCCAGCGCACTGTGCTCCATCGCGTGCAGCACGGCGGGATCGTTCAGCACCAGTCCGCTGCGCTGCAGCTCCTTGTGCATCGCGTGCTCGACCTCTTCATCCGAGGCGCTGCGCGGCAAATTCAGCAGCTTTTCCCGCGCAGGGAGATAAAGAACGCCCGCAGGCTCGATGGGATGGCCGCCGAAGAGCGCGCCGCCCTTGTCACGCAGGGCAAAGAGGTAGAGCAGCATTTGCAGCCCCAGCCCGTAGCGCAGCTCGGCAAGGTCAAAGCGCTTTGCACCGGTCTTGTAGTCCACCACGCGCAGATACAGCTTACCGTCCTTGAGCCAGCCGTCCACGCGATCGACCTTGCCGACCACGCGCAGCTCCTCCCCTGCCTCGCGGATGGTCACGGCGGGGAGCTGTCCGTCCGCGCCGAAGGCCAGCTCGAAGGCCAGCGGCTCGAAATCGGAGTCGGCAAGCTCCGCCACGGTCGAATCCATGATGCGGTAGACCGACGCGCACAGCCGCCGGAAGAGATAGCGGAAGCGCGCGTTCTTCTCGTCAAGGTCGGGCAGGTTTTTCTCGATATAATCCTCAATGGCGCGCCGCACGAGCGCGTGCAGCGCCGGACGGTCGAGCGTTTTAAGTCCCCTGCGCTCCGTGGCCGCGCGGAGCGTGTGCTCCATCACGTCGTGGACAAAGGTGCCGACCTGCGGCGCGTCAAAGCCCGCGGTCGTGCGCTCCTTCGCGCGCAGACCGTACTGCATAAAGTAGGCGAAATGGCAGCTTCTTGCCTTGTCCATGCGCGAGGCGCTGAGCGTGATGCTGCGCCCGTAGAGCGTGTGGACTGCCTCACGCGAGAGCCGCCCGCGCGTGTAGCGCGAGGCGTCGCGCATGGCGGCAAGCGCCGCGTCAAAATCGCCGCGCTGCTCAAGATAGCGCCACACCGCCCCGCCGATGTGCGCGCCGGCATAGTCGAGCGCACCGCTTTTTGTTGTAAGGTGATATGCCTTGTCAGCATCTTCTGTTTCGATCTTCACCGTCGGGCAGAGCGTCTGCACACGCCCGACGACAAAGCTCGGACGCAGCTCGGCTCCCGCGTTATCAAAGCGCGGATAGGAAATGTAGAGCCGGTCGGTCGGCTGGGCGAGCGCGGCGTAGAGATTTTGCAGCTCCAGCCGGAACTGTGCCATACCGTAAGGCGCAAGGCGCACATCGAGCGCTTCGAGCGCCGCGCGGTCCTCGTCCTTCAGGATGCCGCTGCTGCCGCCCACGGCGGGCAGCACATGATCGTTTGCGCCCATGAGAAAGAGCACGCGCACGGCGTGGCGGTCGTTGCGCGTCATCTCGGCAAGGCTCACCTGATCGAGTGAAACGGGAATCGTGCCCACCGAATACTGTGTGAGCACCAGCCGCATCAGTCTTGCAAATTCCTCCGCGTCAAGGCTCGTGCCGCCGAGCATCTCCACAAACTGGTCGAGCACGCCACAAAGAACATTCCAAAGCTGCGCAAGCTCCTCCGCGCTCTGCGTTTCGCCGCGCTGCCAGAGCGTCTCCGTCTGCCACTGCAGCTGCTCGGGCAGCGCTATCTCGGTCAGATAATTATAAAGCGTTTCTACTTTACACCTAACCGTTCCGATGCCGCGCACGCCGTCGTAGAGGTGAGCGAGCGGCGCTCTCACCTTCTCCCGTGCGGCGTTCACCCGCGCAAGCGCTTCCTCGTGCTCCGCGCGCCACGGCACACCGTAGCCCTCGGGATGAGCCGTCCACGGGACGTCGCGCGTCCACATCGCGCCGCGAACATCCCACTTGATGGCGTAGTTTTCCAGCAGGTCGCACTCCTCCGCTTCAAGCCCCGCAAGGCCGGTCTTGAGGCAGCGGAACACATCCTCGTATTCAAAGCCGCCGCTCACCGCGTCGAGCGCGCCGAGCAGGAGCGAGGGCATGTTGCGGCGCAGAATGTCGCTGCGCCGCGCGCAGTAGAGCGGGATGCCGCAGCGCGCGAACACCGTGCGCAGCATCGGCTCCGCCGCGTCCATATCGCGCGAGGTCACGGTGATGTCGCGGTAGCGATAGCCCTCCGAGTGCACAAGGCGCAGGATCTCCGCGGCGATCCACTCCGCCTCGGCATAGGAGGTGGACGCCTCGTACAGCCGCAGCTGCTCCGTCGGCGCGTCTCGGCGGACATTTCCGCCGAAAAAGTGCTTTTCCAAATGCTCCAGCGCATCGCACGGCTCACCGCCGTGCAACACCTCCTCCGCGCAGGACACGCCCGCATCCCGCGCGAGGTCATGGAGCTGTGCGCGCACGCGCAGACCTTCCGCAAAAAGCTCGCTGTCACTGCCGTCGCCGAGCAGCGTCACCGTGACGCTCTTCGCGCGGCGCAGCAGGATGCGCAAAATATTCCTCTCGCGCCCCGTAAAGTAGGAAAAGCCGTCGAGAAAAATGTCCTTATCGTCTGCGTAGCCGGACGCGGCAAGATTTTCCTCCAGCTTTTCCAGCCTGTCGCGCGCGTCGCGCCCGTCCTCGTGGAGCTTGGCAAGGTAGGCACCGTAGAGCAGCGCTACATCGCGCAGGCGCTCGCCGCTCTCGCCCGCGATGTCCTCGGCCTTCTCTGCCAAGGTCTCCGGTGCGACGGCGTAGGCCTGCAATTCCTCGATGAGCGCGAGCAGGCTTTCCAAAAAGGCCGCGCGCTGCGAGGGACGGCGATAGACACGCAGGCTCGGCGCGAGCGACACCAACACCCGCTGGAGCAGCAGAAGCTTTCCGCCGTTATCAAGCGTCACTTCCGCCGCGCCACCGGTGAGCGTGAGCACGCGCGAGGCAAGCAGCTTGAAGGTCAACACCTCCGCATGGCGGCTCGCAGTCGGGCCGCAGGCGCGGCACACATCTACCTCCGCAACATGCGAGGCGTGCTCCGGCACGAGCAGAATCTGCTTTGACGCGTCGCCCAGTGCGCGGATCTCGTCGAGCACCCGCGCGGATTTGCCCGTTCGGGCACGGCCGAGCAGAATACGCAGCATGACCGTCGCCCCCTTTCCCCGTTTTTTCTGATTTTACCATCTTTTTCGCCGTTCGACAACAGGAGAAATCCCACGATACTTCTTTGGTACACGCGAAGCTTTTTTACTTGACAATTCCTGCGCGTCGTGCTATCTTTAATTCAATTTTGAACAATCCAATTTTGTATAATTAAAAAAGGAGGACTTCAAATGAACGCCAGCATGGAGTTTGCTCGCAAATTGGCACGGGCCTATGCCGCGGTCTGCAAGCCGCTGTGCCGTGAGCTGAAGCTGCCGCAAACGGCCTTTGACATTCTGATGTTCCTTGCCAACAACCCAAGCTATCAAACAGCAGGCGACATTGTAGAGATCCGGCGCATCAAGGCCAATCTCGTCTCTGTAAACGTCGATAAGCTCGTGCGCGAGGGGTATCTGCGGCGCGAAGCGGTCGAGGGCGACCGCCGAAAGACCCTGCTCGTCTGCACCGAGCAGGCGCAGCCGGTCATCGTGCGGGGGCGCGCGGTCCAATCCGCTTTTTTTGAGCGCCTCTTCGCCCACACGGACGATGAAATGCGCGCAAGCTTTTTCAAAACGCTCGCGATCATGGATGCCGATCTCGATGCAATGTTAGAAAAGGAGTCCTGAAATGGAATTTTTTACCACACTATGCGTCACCTTTTTTGCGGGCATGGGCGCGGGCCTCGGCACCGGCTTTGCCGGCATGAGCGCCGCGGCGGTCATCAGCCCCATGCTCATCACCTTTCTCGGCATGGATCCCTACATGGCCGTCGGTATTGCGCTCTCCTCCGATGTGCTGGCGAGCGCCGTATCCGCCTACACCTATGGAAAAAATAAAAATCTCGATATCCGCAACGGTCTCATTATGATGGCGAGCGTGCTGACCTTCACCGTGGTCGGCAGCTACATTGCAAGCCTTGTCCCCTCGGCCACGATGGGTGGATTCTCGGTCTTTATGACCTTTCTGCTCGGCGTGAAGTTTATCGTCAAGCCCGTCATGACAACCAAGGAGGCCATGACAGGCGTAAGCGCGAAAAAGCGCGCCGTGCAGTCGGTCGTCTGCGGTGTGATGATCGGCTTTATCTGCGGCTTTGTCGGTGCGGGCGGCGGCATGATGATGCTGCTCATTCTGACCTCTGTGCTCGGCTACGAGCTCAAAACCGCTGTCGGCACCAGCGTTTTTATCATGGCCTTCACCGCGTTCACCGGCGCACTCTCGCACTTTGCCATCGGCGGTGCGCCTGACCGGACGGTTTTTGTGCTGTGTGTGCTCTTCACCCTGCTTTGGGCGCGCATCGCTGCCGTATTCGCGAACCGCGCAACGCCCAAGACCCTCAACCGTGCGACCGGCGTGGTGCTCGTCGTTCTCGGCGCGGTCATTATGCTCTTCAAGCTTCCGGCATAGGAAAAAGCCGCCCGCGGCGGCTTTTTCCTATGAAAACATTTTTCCGACCAGCTCTGCAAAGAAGGAGCGGAATACGACCTCGCCCCCGCCGCCCTCGGCGGTGAGCACGCCGTCGCACAGCGGCTCGAAGGCCGCACCCCACCAGCTCAGCAGAAAATGTGGCTCCAATGCGCACCAAACGAGCGCGCAGAGCAGACCGACCGCAAGGGAAATTTCAAGCTTCGTGTATTTCATCGAAAAAACCGTCCGTTTCAAGAAGTCATCTTGAGTATGGACGGTTTTTTCATTGTTCAAACAAATTCCGTACAGAAGGTCTGCAGGCGTTCGCTTTGCAGCGCCTCACAGGCTGCTCTGCACGCGCTCTCTTCGCGGAAGAGGCCGAACACCGCACTGCCGGAGCCTGTCATGGCGGCGCTCTCCGCGCCGTGGGCAAGCAATCCGCGCTTGATGGTCTCGATGCGTCCGCGCTGCTCCTCGCTCAGCACCTGCTCAAAGACATTTTTGACGCTTGCGCACATGGCCGCCGCGTCGTTTTTCTCGATGGCAGCGAGCATCGCCGCCGTGTCGGGGCGGTCGGTGAGCGTCACGCCGTCCGCGCGGGCGAAGAGCGCGGGCGTGGAGATGGGAAAGTCCGGCTTGCAGACCGCGGCGAAGAGTCGCGGCGCGGCCCTGAGGACCGTCAGCACCTCTCCCCTGCCCTCGGCAAGCTGTGTGCCGCCGCGCACGCAGAACGGCACATCGCTGCCGACCGCCGCGCCGATGCGCTCCAACTCCTTGTCCATGAGCGCGGGGGCGGTCAGTTCACGCAGTGCGCGCAGCACAGCCGCGGCGTCCGCGCTGCCGCCTGCCATGCCCGCCTCGGAGGGAATGCGCTTGGTCAGCTCGATGCTCACACCAGCTATCTCGAGTCCCAGCGCCGCATAAAACACCCGCGCCGCCCTGACGGCAAGATTGTGCTCGTCGCAGGGAAGGTCCGCGCCCGTGACGCGGCAGGTGATGCCGCCGCGCTCAGTGAGCGTGACGCTTACATGGTCGCAGAGTGAAACGGTCTGCATGACCATGCGCAGCTCATGGTAGCCGTCGGGGCGCCTGCCCAAAATATCCAGCGTCAGGTTAAGCTTGGCGTGAGCGGAAAGCGTCAGCGTCTTCATCTTTTTTTCTTCTTGTGCTGAACCTTTTTCTTCTCCTCCGGCTCCGGCTCGTCGCCGAGCCACGCGCCGCAGTGCGGGCAATGCTTCGGATTACCGCGTCCGAGGCTCTCATGGCACTGCGGGCAGCGGTAGTACAGCCACCATACGAGGACGGACAGCAGCACCATAAACAGCCCCGCGAGCGCCACAAAGTCGCTCTTGAGGCCCCACGCGCCGATCGTTGCGACGATGCCGCCGCCGAAAAGGAAAATATCCTGCCATTTTCTGGCTGCTTTGTAGCTCATAGCTCGCTCCTTGTCAAAATCAGAAAAAGCGCCCGCCGCGGGGCGCTTTTTCCGTTGTGTCTTTATCTGATCTTGCGGGCCTCGATGTAGTAGCGCTTATCCTGCGCATGACCCATCGAGAAGGTCTTGCGGGGCAGCACACCATCGGCCATAACGGTCTTGAAGAGCTGCTCCTTGCCCATCGCGGGCAGCAGGAAGCCCATGTTGCCCTCCTTGGAGCCGAGCTCGCGGGTGACCTCGTCACCGTGGATGTAGTCCACCTCGCCGCCGAACTTCTTGAGATACTCGTCGATGAACGCCTGAAGCGTGCCGACCGCGAGCTGCACCTTGGGGTCGGGAACAGTGATGAAATCGTCATGACCGGCCCAGCAAACCTCGATCACATGGCCCTCACCCTTGCCCTCGTGGGTGTTGGGGTAGAACTTCTTGAACTCCTCCATGAACTTCTCATGGTCCACGCCGAAGAGCACGCGGTGGATGGGCTCGAACTGCAGCGCATCGTCGTGGTTGTTGACGACCTCGACGAGGGCATAGCGGGCGGGCAGGGCAAGGTATTCCTCGGGCGTCTTGCCCTTCTTCTGCTCCTCATAGCAAGCCTTGGCGGTGGCGAGGGAGTGGTTGCCGTCGCCCACGGCGAAGAGCAGCGGAGCCACGCCGGACACGCCGTACTTGCTCTTCATCGCCTCGTCGGCGGTGAGACCGGTGAGGGCCTCGGCGACTGCGTCGATCTGCGCGTCGGAGAGCTTGAAGCCCTTGATGTGACCGCCGTTCTCCATCAGGTCGAAGTCATAGACCTTCTCCATACCGCTCGCGGCGGCGGTCAGCGGCTCGATGACGGTCTTTGCGGGGTCATCGATGAGCAGCATGACATGGGGCAGCTCAATGGGTGCGTTGCGGCGCACGCGGGCGCGCGGGGGGATGCGGTCGAGCACCGTACCCTCGGTGGCGCGGATCAGCGCGCCGGAGCCGGGGGTAAAGTCGTACTGATCGAGATCGACCATGCCGATCAGGCCGTGGCGGATCTTGCCGTCGCTCTGGCCGCGCTCGATGTAGATAAGGGAATCCTTGAGCGTTTCAAAGATATTCTCCTTGAGATACTTGTCCATCGAGGCGTTGATGTCGGCGATGAACTCATCGACATTGGGGGCCTTGAGGTTGGCCTCGGGCAGAATGAGGCGCAGGGTGGACGGCGCGTCGCCGACGGTCTTTTCCACGCGCTCCCAATACTCGGGCTCGGATGTGAACTGGTCGCAGGCAACGACGGCCCACTTCTCCATATCGACGCTCTTGTTGGGCAGCAGGATGTCGGCGGGATAGAAGCCGAGCTTAGCGAATTTTTCGTTCATGGTTGTTTCCTCCTGATGTTTGTTGTTGAAACGGGGCGCCGCGCCCCTGACTCGCCATTGTATCAGATGAATTATACAATATCCCCACCGCAAAAAGCAATCCATAGCGGCAAATTTTCACCAATCTTTTCTCCGCTTTTGCAAAAATTTTTAAGGGTGCATAGTTTTTTTCCATTTGCAGACACTATGCTCGGCCAATCAAACACGATCAAGGAGGGAATCCCATGCTCATGGACAAGATCGCCCTGACGCTCACCGTCATCGGCGCGCTCAACTGGGGCAGCATCGGCATCTTCGGCTTTGACATCGTTGCCTTTCTCTGCGGCGGGCAGATGGGCACGGTCAGCCGCGTGATCTACACGCTCGTGGGGCTTGCCGGCGTGTGGTGCATCACGATGCTCTTCCGCGAGACGGAGCCGATCGAGGGCGAGGCGAAGACATAAGGAAAAAAGAGGGCGGTTCAGCCCTCTTTTTCTTACTTATTTTTCTTTTCAAGGCGCCTCACGCTCTCCTCGTCCGGCGTGACATAAACAGTGCGGTAAGGCTCGTAGACCA
Organism: Oscillibacter valericigenes; assembly: GCF_021531315.1. Taxonomy (GTDB): domain Bacteria; phylum Bacillota; class Clostridia; order Oscillospirales; family Oscillospiraceae; genus Hominicoprocola. Next base: position 202,483 of record NZ_JAFBIQ010000001.1, read on the forward strand.
CCATGCCGGGCTTGGCGTTCGCGGGCTTTTTGACAAATTTCACGCTCGTATAGTCCACAGGGACATTGCTGCCGTCCCTCGCCTGAGAATAGTAAGCCGCAAGCAGCGCGGCTTCGTGCAGGCTCGCGTCGTCATACGCGCCGTTTTCCGTGCAGAGGATGACATGGCTGCCGTGAATTTTCTGCGTATGGAGCCAGAGGTCGCGCTTGTCCGCCTTACGCGTGAGCGCATCGTTCTGCACATTGCTGCGCCCGACGAGGATATGCAGGCCGCTCGACGAGCGGAACTCGCGCGGGGCGACGGGCTTTTCGCGGCCGCGCTTCTCCTTCCCGCTGCGGCGGAGATAGCCGGTCTCCTGCAATTCGCGGCGCAGCTCGGCAAACTCCGATTCGGTCTGCGAGAGTGCGATCTCGCCCTGCACGCTCTCAAGATAGTCGCGCTCGGCGATGGCCTTGTCGATCTGCTCGCGCAGGTGCTTTTCGGCGGTCTTTGCCTTGGTGTATCTCTTGTAGTATTTCGCCGCGTTCTGCTGCGGTGTGAGCAGCGGGTCGAGCGGAATGTCGATCTCCGCGCCGTTTTCATCGTAGTAATTCTGCGCCGTGAGCCGCGCCGCGCCGCGCTCCATGCGGTAGAGGTTCGCGGTGATAAGGTCGCCGCAGAGCCGGAGAGCGTCGCGGTCCTGCGCGGCGGCGTATTCCTTTTCGAGCATACCGAGCTTGCGCACCACGCGCTCGTGCGCGGAGTTGACCGTGCGCGTCAGCTCGCGCCCACGCCGCTGTGCCGCCTCCTGCCGGTCGCGCTCGGTGTAGAAAGCATCGAGCAGCGCGGAAAAGCTTGGAAAGCTCGTCTGCGCGGTCTCCGCGCCGTACTGCGTGATGGGGCAGTAGGTGAAATCCACAGGCTTTCCCTCACGCGAGAGCATCGTCGGTGTAAAGCGGTTTTCCTGCACCCGCTCCGCGAGCCGCTCGATCTCCGCGGCAAGGCGCTCGCAGCCGCCGGGATGGTCAGCAAAGCGGGCGTCCGACGCGCCGAAGGCGCGATGGGACAGCTCGCGCGCGATGAGCGGCGAGATACCGAGATAGTGGTCGAGCAGAAAGCGCTCGACGCTCTCCTCCGCTCCCCCGCCGCGGCGGGCAAGCTCAGCCGCGCCCGCGGGATCGTCGAGCAGCGACACCTTCTCAAGCGGCGCGGGGAGCTGGTAGAACAGCCCCGGCAGCAGCGCCCGCGCGCTGGAGGTCTCAAGCTCCACGCGGCGCATACAGTCTAAAATGCGGCCGTCCTCATCGAGCAGCAGGAGGTTCGAGCGGCGCCCCATCGCCTCGAGCACCAGCCTTCGTGTGCCCGACTCGCCCAGCTCGTTGACATTCCGAACCGTGAAGGTCACGATGCGCTCGAGCCCGCTCTGCTCAATATCTGTAATGCGTGCGCCGACCAAGTGCTTGCGCAGCAGCATACAAAGCATCGGCGGCTCGGCGGGATTCTCGCGCAAAACCTCCGTAAGCTGCACGCGCGGCTGGTTCGGCCCCGCGTTCAAAAGCAAGCGCAGATTGCCGCGCAGCAGCAGCACGACCTGGTCGCGCGCGGGCTGCTGCACCTTGTCGATGCGCGCGCCGAGGAGCTGCCCTTTTAATTCATTTGTCAGTGCCCGCAGGCAGATCGCGTCAAGCGGCATCGTTGGCCTCCATCATCAGGTTGAATAGTTCGTTGATGCGCTCCCTCCGCCCCCGTAGATAGAGCCAGCCGAAAAGCGCCTCGAGCGCCGTGGCTTTCTGGTACTGGGCGCGGTCGGCGCTGTGCGGAATGGTGTGGACATTGGCATTGCGCCCCCGGCGAAAGACATTATGCTCCTCCTCCGTCAGCTTCTCCAAGATGAAGTCGGCAAGCTCCGCCTGCTTCGGCGCGCGCACCAGCTCCACCGTTGCGCGGTGCAGCCCCTTGCCGGTCGCTTTGCCGTGCGCGCAAAGATAGGTGCGCACGAGCAGCTCGTACACGGCGTCGCCGAGGTGCGCGAGGCCGATGCTGCTGATGGCGCGGATGGCGTCGGGGTCAAGGGTGTAGGAAAAATAATCGGTCATAGACTTCTCCCGTTTCGGTTTTGCCGCTATTATATCCCCCTTTCGCGCGAAACGCAACGGTCAATGCATCTCTCGTCCTGCTCTTTCTTATGCTAATGTGCTATCGTGATGCTCTGCAAGCAAATAGGGCTTGACATTTTCCTTGTAAACTTATACAATAGCTTATCATTCATTTTGGCAAATTCGTATATGACCAATCTACGGAGGATAAGAAGCTATGGATCGAATCAAACCCCGGACACTTTCCGGCTTTATGGAGCTTTTGCCCGCACAGCAGCAGCAGATGGAGCGTGTGATGGACATTCTGCGCACCACCTACGGCCGCTACGGCTTCACCCCGCTCGACACGCCCATCATCGAGGCCAGCGAGATCCTGCTTGCCAAGGGCGGCGGCGAGACCGAAAAGCAGATCTACCGCTTCACCAAGGGCGAGAGCGACCTCTCGCTTCGCTTTGACCTCACCGTACCGCTGGCGAAGTATGTCGCCCTGCACTACAACGAACTCGCCTTCCCCTTCCGCCGCTTCCAGATCGGCAAGGTCTACCGCGGCGAGCGCGCACAGCGCGGCCGCTTCCGCGAGTTCTATCAGGCGGACATCGATGTCATCGGCGACGGAGAGTTGGACATCATGAACGATGCCGAGATCCCCGCCATCATCTACGATGTCTTCTCCGCGATGGGCCTCAAGCGCTTCCAGATCCGCATCAACAACCGCCGCGTGCTCAACGGCTTCTACTCCATGCTCGGCCTCACTGAGCAAAGCGGCGAGATCATGCGCACGGTGGATAAGATCGAGAAGATCGGCCCCGACATGGTGCGCGCCATCCTCACGGACGATGTCAAGCTCACCGGTGAGCAGGCCGATGAAATTCTCAAGTTCATCGCCATCGCCGGCACGAACGAGGAGGTCCTTGCGGCGCTCGGCGGCTACCGTGGCCGCGACCCGATGTTCGATCAGGGCTATGATGAGCTCTCCACCGTCGTAAAGTATCTCGGCGGCTTCGGCGTCCCGCAGGAGAATTTCAAGGTCGATCTCACCATCGCGCGCGGTCTCGACTACTACACAGGAACGGTCTATGAGACCGCCCTGCTTGACTATCCGCAGATCGGCTCGGTCTGCTCCGGCGGCCGCTTTGACAACCTTGCCGAGTATTATACCGACCGCTCTCTGCCCGGCGTCGGCATCTCCATCGGCGTGACGCGCCTTTTCTATGTGCTCGGCGAGCAGGGCCTGCTCAATGACGCGATCAACACCGCGCCCGCCGATGTGCTGCTGCTGCCCATGACCGAGGATATGAGCTTCGCCGTTTCCCTCGCCACCAAGCTGCGTGAGCGCGGCCTGCGCACACAGCTCTACACCGAGAACAAGAAGTTCAAGGCCAAGATGAACTACGCCGACAAGACGAAGATCCCCTATGTCATCTTCCTCGGCGAGGACGAGGTCACCTCCGGCGTCGTCACCTGCAAGGACATGGTCAGCGGCGAGCAAACCAAGGGCGCGCCCGACGAGGTCATCGCGCGCATCTACGCCGCCATCCGTGAAAAGAACGCGCAGAAGGTCATCGTGGAGAAATAACGCACACAACACAAGGGAGACAGGCTCTGCCTGTCTCCTTTTTTTGCTTGTCATCGGGCGAAAACTGTGCTACACTGTCAAAAAGAGTACAAATAAGGTGGGATCAGGATGGAAAACAATACCTTCAAGGGCTCCCTGTTCGGCGGCTTCAACCGCGAGGATGTCATTGACTATATCACCAAGACCTCGGCGGAGAGCACCGCGCGCATCGAGTCGCTGGAGAGCGATGTTGACAAGCTCACCGCGCAGGAGAATGAGCTGCGCGCACAGATCACCTCCCTGCGTGAAGAAAACGACCGTCTTGTCTGCGCGTCAACGGCTGCGGCAGAGGAACGCGACACCCTGCGCACCGCGTTGGACAGCGCCAATGCGGAACTGACCGTCCTGCGCGCCGAGGCTGAGGCCCTGCGTGCCGAGAACGCCGCGCTGCGCGCCGAAAATGATAAGCTCCGCCCTATGGCCGAGCAGTATTCCACCGTCAAGGATCATCTCGCAGGCATCGAGCTTGATGCTCACCAGCGCGCCGAGGAGTATGAGCGCAGTGTCCGCGAGCGTCTTGCTGCGCTGCTCGGCGACTGCCGCGCGCACTGTGACGAGGTGCTCTCCTCGCTCAGCAACACCTGCATCGGCGTGACGGGTGAGCTGCGCCGCGCGGAAAACAGCATCTCCTCCCTGCCCGCCGCCTTCAACGCGCTGCGCGAGGGACTGGAAAAGCTGGAAGAAGAAAAATAACATCACTGCAAAAAAGGGAGCTTTGCGCGCTGCGCGAAGCTCCCTTTTTCTGTTCGTTTCCTCACTTCATGCCCTTGAGCTTCACAAGCTCTTCAAGCAGCGTGACCGTACCCTCGATGCCGAGCAGCGACGAATCCACGCACAGATCGTAGCTCGCGGCCTCGCCCCAGTCCTTGCCGGAGTAGTAGTTATAGTACGATGCGCGGGACTTGTCGGTCTTCTTGATGCGATCCTTCGCCTCGCTCTCGGAGATGTCGTTGCGCGCGGCGACGCGCTTGATGCGTCCCTCGAGCGGCGCGTAGATGAAGAGGTTGATCACATCGTCGCGATCCTTGAGCGCATAGTCCGCGCAGCGGCCGATGAGGACGCAAGGTCCCTTGTCCGCCAGCTTTTTGATGGTGTCATAGGTCGCCAGATACACCTGCTGCTCGATGCTGCCCTTGGGCGTCACATGGTGCATGGTGAAGGAATAGGGGTCCATCGCGATGGAATAGAGAAAACTCTTGGGCCGCTCGTCGAAGCTGTGGAACAGCTCCTCACAAAGGCCGCTCTCCTCCGCCGCCGCCTTAAGCAGCATATCGTCGTAGTAGGCGATGCCAAGCTTATTTGCCAGCGCCGTACCGATCTCGCGGCCACCGCTTCCGTACTGTCTTCCAACGGTAATGACCATAAGGAGTCCTCCTTTTACGCAAAACAAAATGGTGCTATGGTAATTATAGCACCATTTTGTTTTCGGTTCAATCTTTTTTTGAAGGAGCTGCTGTTCAGATCTTGCCAAGCTCGTGGAGCAGCTTCTCCGGCGTCATCGGCCAGGAGCGCATCCACACGCCGCAGGCGTCGTGAATGGCGATGCCGATGGCAGGCGCCGCGCCGTTGCAGGCGATCTCGGAGATGGACTTTGCGCCGAAGGGGCCGAACTCGTCGTTGACATCGATGAGCACTGCCTTGAAGTCCTCGGGCGCCTCGCCGATCATCGGCACACCGTAATCGGTGAGGTTCGCGTTGACGCATCTGCCGTTCTCGTCGAGCTTCATATCCTCGTAGAGCGTGTGGCCGATGGACTTCATCGCCGCGCCGTACATCTGGCACAGGGCGATCTCAGGATTGATGGGCGTGCCGGCATCCTGCAGAGCGTAGAATTTCTGCACCTTGATCTCACCGGTTTTGACATTGACAGCGACCTGCGCGAAGTGCGCGCCGTAGGGCACGGAGGAGGCCGTGGTGACATAGCTGCCGTGCGCGACCATCTGGCCGCGGCCGTCGCCCGCGATCGCCGCGTGAGACAGCTCGCCGTAGCTGAGCGCCTTGCCGCTCGCCTTGGAGTAGACCTCACCGGGGGCGCGGACCTCAAGATCCTCGACCTTTTCATTCATTTGCAGCGCGGCCTCCGCCAAAATCTTCTCCTTGAGCTCTTTCGCCGCCAGCAGCGAGGCATTGCCGCTGAAGAAGGTGCCGGAGGAGGCATATGCGCCGGTATCGAACACGCAGGAGTCGGTGTCGCCGGAGACGACCGTGATCTTCTCCATCGGGAGCTTGAGGACCTCCTTGACCGCCTTGGCGGAGATGGTGTCGAGACCCGTGCCGAGGTCGGCGCCGCCGCTGTTGAGGATGACCGTGCCGTCTGTTTCCAGCTTGGCGATGGCCTCGGCATGGTCGAGGCCGGGCAGACCGCTGCCCTGCATGATCATGGCGAAGCCCTTGCCGATCCTCCAGTCGGGATCGTCGGAGGTCTCCTTTTTGCCCCACTCGATCATCTCGCAGCCCTTGGCGATGGCCTCATCCAGTCCGCAGGAGCCGACGGGCACGACATTGCCCTCGCGCCCCTCACCGAGGCCCTTGAGAATTTCGAGCATATAGCCCTCGCTGACATGGTTCTTCTCGACCATCGTGCGGTAATCGACGCCGAGCTTGTCTGCCAGCTCAGCCATCGCCATCATGATGCCGTAGGTACCCTTCGGCGTGCCGTAGCCCTGATACGCGCCCGCGGGCGGCGTGTTGGTGTAAAAGACCTTGAGGTCGTAGGCCATGTTGTCCACGGCGAAGAGCGGCAGCGTCTTGGAGCAGCTGTTCATCGGAACGGTCAGGCAGTGGTTGCCGAACGGGCCGGTGTTGGCGCAGACCTCCATAAAGAGCGCGGTGATGGTGCCGTCCTTCTTGCCGCCCATCTTCACGCGCACACGCATGGGGTGACGGGTGGAGTTGGCGTAGAACTCCTCGGCGCGGGTGTTGCGGTAGTAGACCGGCTTTCCCGTGACCCACGCGGCGTAGCCGGTCAGGTCCTCGACGAGAATATCCTGCTTGCTGCCGTAGCCGCCGCCGACACGCTCCTTGACGACATGAATTTTATTTTCGGGAATGCCGCACACCCAACTCACGATGCGGCGGACATGGTAGGGCACCTGCGTGGCGCAGTTGAGCACCAGACGCCCGCCCTCAATGTGCGCATAGCAGACATGGGGCTCGAGCGGCGTGTGCTGGATCTGACTGGTCTGATAGGTGCGGTCCACGATGGCGTCCGCCTCGGCAAAGCCCTTTTCCACATCGCCGATGCCGCCCTTGTTGGACGCCGCGATGTTTTTGTGAATGTCCGCGCCCAGCGGGAACTGGTAGACGACCTTGCCCTCGCGCTCGTCGCCCGCAAGCGCGTTGTACGCCGCGAGGTCGGCGGGCGCGCCCGCATTGTAGACGACCTCGCCGTTGTGGACGAGCGGCGCACCCTCCGCCATGGCCTCCTCGACCGTATAGACCGCGCCCTGCGGCTCGTACTCGACCTTGATGAGCGCGGCGGCACGGTCGGCGATCTCCGGTGTGCGGGCAATGATGCCTGCCACACGGTCGCCGACGTGGCGAACCTTCAGATTGAAGAGGCGGCGGTCATGCGGAGACGGCTCGGGGTTGCCCTGACCCGCCTGCATATAGTGCGTTTCGGGCGTGTTGTAGGCGGTGAGAACGGCGGCGACGCCGGGCAGCTTTTCTGCCTCACTCGCGTCGATAGACTTGATATACGCGCTGGCGAAGGGGCTGCGCAGAACATGCAGGCACCATGCGTTCTCAGGCACCTTATCCTCCACAAACACCGGCTCGCCGGAGACCAGCGCCGCGCCGTCGACCTTGCCGCAGGGCTTGCCGACGACTTCGAGGTTGGGGCGGAAGGACGGGGCGATCTCGCTGCGAAATTCGCCGAAATCGCGCAACTCGGTGGCGAGCTTGACCGCCAGATAGTAGTGCTCATAGCCCGCGTCGCGGACGAAGATGCTCGTGAGCACGTTTTTGATGTCTTTTCTGGTGGGATTGGGATTTTGCTCCAGCAGCCAGGTCAAAATGAGCGCGGCGGCGGGCGCGTTGTATGCGCTCTGCACGATGCCCGCAGCAACCATGGCCTTTTGCACATAATTCAGCTCGCGCCCGTTCAGCAAGCCCTCGGCGGTGCGGATGTCCGCGCCCTCGGCCTGATAGAACAGGATAAAATTCGCATACCTGAGCTTGCCGTTAAAGATGATGGTGTCGCTGCCGGCAAAGCCCTCGGCATCGTCGCTGTCGCGGACACTGCGATAGCCCGCGCGATAGAGCACCTCACGGAGCCTTGCGGTGGGTTCGGCGCAGAGGACGACCTCCTCGCCGTTGATTTTGCATTTCAATTCCATCGCTGTCACCTCCCGCTTGCAAAAACAATGCCTGCCAGATACTTCTTATAGGCCGCGCTGCCGGTCAGATCGTCAATGTAACCGGCCTTGTCGGCAATGTCCGGTGAGGCGCCGTAGACAAGGGCGCTGCCCTGCACGCTGAGCGCATAGACGCCCTCGCTCTCGGCGGCAATGAGCGCCGCGTGGCTGGCGCTGGTGTTGCCGAAGCGCTTGACGCTTCCCTTGCGGTCACGGTCGACCACAATGTATTCGATCAGGCGCAGGCAGTCGCTTTGCAGATACTCGCCGACGGGCTTTTCCCGCTCGCCGTGCGGCGTGACAGACTTTATCACCGCCTCCGCCGCGGTCAGCGCGGCGGCAAGATAGCTGTCGGAGCGGCGCAGACCAAGGTTGCCGCCGACCGTCGCGCTGTTGCGCCTCGCAAAGGAGGCGCAGAAGAGCGCCGCCTCGCGGATAAACGACGGGACCAGCTCGCTTTCGGCCACATCCTGCAAGGTACACAGCGCGCCGATATAGACCTTGCCGTCCTTTTCGGTGATGGTGTTGAAATCGAAGCCCGTGATGTCGATGAGGTCCTTGCCCTCGGCATCTCCGCCGAGGCGGAGGTCATCGGTACCGCCGGCAAGGTAGACCGCCGTGTCGGCGTGCTCCTTACGCAGGTTCACCGCCTCCTGCGGCGTTTTGGGATGGTAGATCATGGCGTTGCCTCCCTTCTCTTATTCCGAAATGTCCACGCGGCCGGGTGCATGGCCGGCTTCGAGCGCGTCGATGAAGAACGCCAACATCCTGCGCGTGGTGTTTCTGCGGTATTCGGGCATGGCGTGCGGGCTGATGACCGCATTCCATGCGTCAAGGAATTCCTCTTTACAGATATGAAGCTCGCTCGTTTTCTTGCCGATCAGCAATTCCTCCGCCTTGCGGGAGCGGGCGACCTTGGGGCCCGCCGCGCCGGAGGAGGCGCGGAAGTCGACGACCACACCGTCGCGGATCGTGGCGGCGGCGGAAAGCGTCAGCTTCGAGATGGCATTGGCGCGGCGCATACCGACCTTGCGGTAGAAAATGTGGGTGAAGTCCTGCTTGGGAATGATGACCTTCGTAATGAGCTCGTCGTCGTGCAGGGCGGTCTTCTTGCTGGCGATGATGTAGTCGTCCACGAGCATACGGCGCTCTCCGTCCGCACTCGTGAGCACCACCTCCGCATCCATGAGGATGAGTGGCTGGGGCATATCGCCCTTGGGGGATGCGTTGCCGATGTTGCCGCCGATGGTCGCGCTGTTGCGCAGCGCGATCGCACCCATGCGGGACGCCGCCTCGCGCAGCAGCTCGGGTACGAGGGGAGAGGCCGCGATCTCTGCCGAGGTCGTGCCCGCGCCGATCTCCACGCTGCCGTCCGGCAGCGTGCGGATGCCTTTGAGCTCCTTGAGCCCCGCAATGATCATCACATCGTTTCGGAAGGCGGGGGTGACGCCCGCGCCCATGCTGTTTGCGACCATGAGGTCCGAGCCGCCTGCAAGGACGGTCGCGCCGGTCTCCTTGCGGATGCGCAGCGCCTCCTCGAGCGTTTCGGGAATGAAGCACTTTACCTGTTCCATAAAGCCGCTCCTTTCTTCGCCGCAAGCTTGATGCACTCGACGATCAGGTCGTAGCCTGTGCAGCGGCAGATGTTGCCGCTGATGCCGACGCGGATCTCCTCCTCGGTGGGGTCGGGGTTCTTGCTCAGCAGCACATAGGTCGCCATGACCATGCCCGGGATGCAGAAGCCGCACTGCACCGCGCCGCCCTCGGCGTAAGCGTCGATGATGCACCTGCCCTTTTCCGTGTCGCGGATGCCCTCGATGGTCGTCAGCGCGCAGCCGTTGACCGCGCCGACAGGCAGGATGCAGCTTGTGACCAGCTCGCTGTCCTTGATGATGGAGCAGGCACCGCACTCGCCCTCGCCGCAGCCCTCCTTGCTGCCGGTGAGACCGTAGTCCTCACGCAGCACATCGATGAGCCGCCGCAGCGGGTCGCCTCGGTAGAGCTTTTGCTCACCGTTCAATGTAAAACGAACCTCAGTGTACATATTTCATCGCCTCCTCAATATCCTCCGGCGGGATGGGAATGGAAGTAAAGCGCGTATTGAGCGCCCGCTCGACCGCGTCCACATAGGCCGCGGAGGCGCCGTTGAACACCAGCTCGCCCATGCCCTTGGCGCCGTAGGGCCCCCACGGATAAGGGTTTTCCTGAATGTGATAGAACTGCTTCGGGAAGTCCATCGAGGTCGGGATCACATAGTCGGACATGCTCTTCTGCTTGAAGTGTCCGTTCTTGACCTCTAACTTTTCCATCGCGCCGTAGCCGAGGGACTGGAGGATGCCGCCGTTGATCTGCCCGTGGACGATCAGCTCGTCGATGGCCTTGCCGATCTCGTGCGACGACCAAATGCCGACGGTCTTGACCTCGTTCGTCAGGCGGTCCACCTCGACCTCGACGCAGGCAACGCCCCAGCCGTAGCCGAGGTAGGCGTCGCCGCGGAAGGTGTCCTGATCCCACGGATAGCCGTCTGGGTGCTCGTACTCGACCTCGGTGGTGAAGTCGCCCTCGTCCCATCGCGCCTTCATCTCCTGCGCGGCGCGCTCAACGAGGCGGCCGACGACCATGGTGGAGCGGGAGGCGGCGGTCGGGCCGGAGTCAACGACCTTGGAGGTGTCGGGATCGAGGTATTCGATCTGATCGATGCTCACGCCGAGCGTCGCGGCGCAGATCTTGCGCAGACTCGTCTTGAAGCCCTGGCCCATCTCGGTGGAGCCGACCTGGATGCTGACCCTGTCGCCGGTCTTGACCAGCCGCGCGTGCGCCTTGATGATAGCCTGCTCGCCGTTGCCGGTGAATGCACCGCCGTGGTTGTACATGGCGATGCCGATGCCCCTGCCGCAGCCGGGCTTATATTCCTTCGCCTTGCGCCAGTAGTCGGACTCGCGGGTGACGACCTCCAACATCTCGGGCAGCTTGACCTCCTCGATGATGTGGCCGTTGGTCGTGGTCTCGTCGCCGCGCTTGGCGATGTACTGCATCTTGAACTCCAGCGGATCGACACCGAGGTGGCGCGCCAGATGGTCAAGGTGCGTTTCGATGGCGAAGATCGTCTGCGGCGCACCGAAGCCGCGGAACGCGCAGGACGGGAACATATTGGTGCCCATGCCCTCGCCCTTGAGATAGGTGTTGTCGAAGGTATAGACGCCGTTTCCGTGGAACACGCCGCGCTGCAAAACGACATAAGATGAGGAAAGGTACGCGCCGCAATTATAGTAGATGTGGCCGTAGACGCCGGTGATCTTGCCGTCCTTCACAGCGGTCTTGTAGATGCACTTGGACGGGTGGCGCTTGACGGAGAACTGCGTGTCCTCCTCGCGGTCAAAGACCAGCTTGATGGGCTTGCGGAGCTTATTCTCCGCGACCAGCAGAGCGCCGCAGAGCACATCGGGGAAATGCTCCTTGCCGCCGAACGCGCCGCCGGTGGTACACTGGCGGACGATAATGTCCTCATAAGGAATACCCAGCAGGCCCGCGACGGACTTGCGGATGTAGAACGGGCACTGGGCGGAGGCGTAGAAAACGAACTTACCGTCCTCCATGTCCGCAATGGCGCTGTTGGTCTCTAAGTGGACGTGCTCCTGATAGGGCGTTTCGATGGTCTCCTCAAAGACCTCGTCCGCCTCGGCGAACACCTCGTCCATAGGTCTGCCCTTCTCGCAGAAGAGCTCACACATCACATTGCTGTTTTTCTCCGGGAACATGGGGCCGCCGACGCATTGAATGGCGTCGTCTATGGTGACGGCGGGCGTCTGCTCCTCATAGTCGACCTTGATCTGCGCCTTGAGCCGCTTCAAAACGCCGCGGTCGGGACCGACCACAAGACCGATCGTTTCGCCGACATAGAGCACATAGTCCTCGGCGAAGCAGCGCCAGTCCTTGGCGATCATCCACAGCTCGTTCTTGCCCTGCGCAGGAATATCCTTCGCGGAGATGAAGTGGTACCCCGCCGGCAGCTCCGGCACATGGATCGCCTTGATCCTTCCGCGGGCGATGGTCGAGCGCACCATATAGGCGTACTGCATATCGGGCAGCGTCATGTCGCAGACATACTTCGCCTCGCCTCTCGCCTTCTGCACTGCGTCCACACGGACGATGCGATCGTCGATCCCTGTCGGACAGTTCGGCTTGCTGCATACTTCAGACATGGAAAAACCTCCTTCAGCGTTCCCCTCCGTCGTGGGACGCTTATTTCGGTAAATTTGAGCTTTGGGAAATTCTAACAAAATAGCGCTCGAAAAAGTTGGTTTGTTGCTGCAATTTTAACACCAAATCTCTCTCTTGTACAGAGACAGCGTGATACTACTTCAGAAATAGCGTGTGTATTTTCGCTTGCCTTGGGAAGACTCTTTGTGGTAAAGTATCCGCAAAAAGGAAAGTGAGATGATCTTTTATGAAGCAGCAGCTCACCATCGGCTGCCTCATCATGGCCGCCGGCAATGCGAGCCGCTTCGGCTCCAACAAGCTCGCCGCCGAGGTAGACGGCAAAATGCTCATCGAGCACGCGCTTGAGGCCGTGCCGATCGAGGAATTTGCCCGCGTGAGCGTTGTCACGCAGTATGACGAGGTGGCGTCGCTTGTCAAGTGCTTTGGCTTTACAGTCCTTTTCAATGCGTTCCCCGAACGGGGCGCAAGCTATACCATCCGACTCGGCACCGAGGCGATGGCGGATTGCGGTGCCATCCTCTATCAGGTCGCCGACCAGCCGCTGCTGCGGCGCGAAAGCGTACGCGCCGAGGTCGGGTTTTTCCGTCGGCACCCCGACCGCATCGTTGCGATGGGGCACGGCAGCGTGCGCGGCAACCCCTGCATCTTTCCTGCCCGCTTCTTCCCCGAGCTGATGTCGCTCGAGGGCGATCACGGCGGCAGCGCCGTCATTCGCCGCCATGAGGACGCGCTGACGCTCTTCGAGGTCTCCCCCGACGAGCTGCGCGATGTCGATACGCCGATGGCGCTCGCCGCGCTGCGCGATACGCTCGCGTGAGTTAGGGCGCAGTCATCTCGCCGCAGAGGTCCTCCTCCATTTTCCGCTTGACGGTCTCCTTGTCATACCCACAGGAGAAGAGGTAGTAGAGCTTGGCGACGGCTGCCTCGGTCGTCATGTCGAGTCCGCTGACCGCACCAGCTCTTTTCAGCGCGTTCGAGGTCTCGTAGGTACCGAGCGCCACCGCGCCCTGCGGGCATTGAGAGCAGACGGTCAGCACCGTACCGTTGCAAAACGCCTTTTCAATGATCGGCAGCAGTGCCCCGCCGTCGCCGGGGATATTGCCCGCGCCGAAGGTCTCGATGACGATGCCGCGCAGCTTCTCGGTCATGATCTGCTCAAAGAGCGAGAACTGGATGCCCGGAAAGACCTTCAGCACCCCGATGGGAACATTTTCCAATAATTGCAGTTGCAAAGCGCCTTTCGGCTTCGGCAGGAGGGCGCTTTCGTTGTAGCGGATGGTGATGCCCGCCTCGGCAAGGCTTGGGTAATTGGGCGAAATGAAAGCGATCAGCCCGTCGGCGGAGTATTTCGTCGCGCGGTTGCCGCGCAGGAGCTTGCCGCCGAAGTACAGACAAACCTCGTTCACCCGTCCCGCGCCCGCGATGAGCAGCGAGGTGATGATGTTGTCGCGCCCGTCGCTGCGCACCTCGCACAGCGGGATCTGCGAGCCGGTCAGCACGACTGGCTTTCCAAGGTTTCCGAGCATGAACGAGAGGGCGCTGGCGGTATAGGCCATCGTATCCGTGCCGTGAAGGATCACAAAGCCGTCGTAGCGGTCGTACTGCTCCGCCACCGCGCGGGCGATCTTGTTCCACTCGTGCACGGTCATGTTGGAGGAGTCGAGCAGCGGCTCCAGCTCCGTCAGCTCCCACACCGGAAGCTCCGACGCGCGCAGGTCGGAAATTTCATCGAGCGCGGCGCGGAAACGCCCGCTTTGCGGGGCGTAGCCGTTTTCCGTGCGCGTCATGCCGATGGTGCCGCCGGTATAGAGAATAAGGACCTTCTTTTTCATGCTGCATTCCTCCTGTTACCACCAGTAGCGCGGCATCTTGGGCCGCTCGTAGGGCGTTTTCATCAGCGGAAGGCTCGTGCGCATCTCGCCGTCGAGCGCGAAGTACGCGCCCGCTACGGCGGGGGCGGTGGGAATGGTCGTGATCTCGCCGATGCCGATGGCGCCGAAGGCCATGTCCTGCCCCTCCTTCTCCACCAGAATACTATGGATAGGCGGCACCTGATCGGCGCGGAAGAGCCCAAGCGTACCGAATTTCGCGCTTGGGATGCAGTCGTAGAGCGGGTAGTGCTCTGTAAGCGTGAAGCCGAGTGCCATCGTGACGCCGCCCTCGATCTGCCCCTCGCAGGAGAGTGGATTGATGGCCTTGCCGACATAGTGCGCCGCGTCGATCTCTCGGATCGTCCCGTCGTCGTTGAGGACACATACATGGGTGGCGTAGCCGTAGGCGACATGGCTGACGGGATTTTCCACCTCCTGCGTGCCGAGCGGGTCGGTCTTGGCGAGGTATTCGCCGTAGAACTCCCGTCCCTCAAGCACCTTCCAATCGACGCTCGCGCCCGCGGGCAGTTCCGTGCCGACGCTGCCGCTGCCGTTGCTGCCGGGAAGCGTCTCCATGCCCTGTCGGTGCGCGATGCCGGAATAATCGGACACCCTCACATCGGCGCCCGCCGCCGCGAGCAGCTTCTGACACGCCCGCCGGCATGCTTCGCCGGTCACGAGCGTCTGGCGCGAGCCGGAGGTCGTGCCGGAATCCGGCGCGTTCACCGTGTTGGCAGCCTCGTAGACAACCTCCTCGCGCCCACAGTGCAGCATCGTGCAGACGATCTGCGTGAGCACCGTGCCGAGACCCTGCCCGATGCAGGACGCGCCCGAGCGGATATGGAGCTTGCCGTCCTTCACCGCCACGATGCACCTGCCGGTATCGGGAATGCCCACGCCGACGCCCGCGTTCTTCATCGCGCAGGCGATGCCGACATTTTTGTTCTGCTCGCAGAGCTCCTTCACCGCCTCGAGCGTTTCGACAAGGCCCGTGGAGGGCGGCGCGATCTGTCCGTTCGGCAGCACCTGTCCGGGGCGGATGGCGTTGCGGTAGCGGATCTCCCACGGGGAGATGCCCAGCTCGTGCGCCATCTTTGTGAGCGTCATTTCCATGGCGTAGCAGGTCTGCGTCACGCCGAAGCCGCGGAACGCGCCCGCGGGCGGGTTGTTCGTATAGTACGCCTTGCCGGTAATTTCAAAGTTTTCGTAGTGATACGGCCCCGCGGCGTGCGTGCAGGCGCGCTCAAGCACCGGACCGCCGAGCGAGGCATACGCGCCTGTGTCGGCGACGACCTCCGCCTTGACGCCCTGAATGAGCCCGTCGCGGCTGCACCCCATCGTGATCGTCACCTTCATCGGGTGGCGCTTGGGGTGGACGAGCATACTCTCCTTGCGGCTGAGCCTGACCTTGACGGGGCGGCCCGTAAGATAGGCGGCGAGCGCCGCGTGGTGCTGCACCGTCATATCCTCCTTGCCGCCGAAGCCGCCGCCGACGAGCAGGTTGGTCACATGGACCTTCTCCTGCGCAAGGCCCAGCATACGCGAGACCTCCCGCGCCGTGTCGTAGGTGCCCTGATCGGCGGAAAGGATGCTCACGCCGTCGCCGTCGGGATAGGCGACCGCGCACTCCGGCTCCAAAAAGGCGTGCTCGGTGTAGGGCGTTTCATAGTGATACATCAGCACATAGTCCGCGTCGCGGATGGCCTGATCGGCGTTTCCGCGGCTGACGTGCTTTTCGCACAGCAGGTTCCCCGACTCATGCACGAGCGGCGCGAAGGGCTGCATGGCGTAGGTCGGGCTGAACACAGGCTTGAGCGGCTCGTAGTCGATCTCGACGAGGGCCTTCGCCTGCTCTAAAGTTTCACGGCTCTCCGCCGCCACAAGGCAGATGGCGTCGCCGAGGTAGTGCGTGATCTTGCCGACGGGGATCATCGTGTCCCAGTCCTGCTGCAAATGGCCGACCTTGTTTTCGCCGGGAATATCCTCGGCGGTGTAGACGCCGACCACGCCGGGCAGTGCCTCCGCCTTTTCCTTGCGGATCGCCAGCACCCGCGCGCGGGGATACTTGCTGCGCACGGCGCTCGCGTAGAGCATTCCGTCCAGATACACATCGTCTGGGTATTTGCCGCTCCCGCGCACCTTTTCCGCTGCGTCCACGCGCACGGCGCGCGCGCCGACGGCATAGCTCTGCTCTTCCTCTTCGGGCAGAGCACCGCTGCGGAAAATTTCCGCAGCGAGCAAAATCGCGTCGATGATCTTCACATAGCCCGTACAGCGGCAGATGTTGTTGCGGATGGCAAAGGCCGCCTCCTCTCGCGTCGGCGCGCTGTTCGTGTCCAGCAGTGCCTTGGCGGAGATCACCATGCCCGGGATACAAAAGCCGCACTGCACCGCACCCGCCTTGCCGAAGGCGTAGGTGTAGACCGCCTTCTCCCAATCGGAGAGGCCCTCCACCGTGAGAACGGTTTTGCCCTCCAGCTTATCCGTCGAGGGTACGCAGGCCTTGGTCGCCTTGCCGTCGATGAGCACATGGCAGGTGCCGCAGGCACCCTCGCTGCATCCGTCTTTCACGCTGGTGAGGCGCAGCTCGTCTCGCAGAAAGCGGAGGAGCTTTTGATTTTTCTCCACGCTCATGCGCTGTCCGTTCACGGTAAAAGTTGCCATAGTGGGCTCTCCTTTCCAAACTTTTTGTTTGGGTTGCTTACTATTTTTCATTTTCATTGTATCACATTCGTGCGAAATTGCAAGAAAAAGACGCGCGCGCGTGATACTATTTGTAAGATAGCGATATAAACGAAAAAGAGGAACGGGCACGCCCGTTCCTCTTTTCTTTTTACTTCACGCGCTCCTGCCGCCGGCTGCGCCATAGCGCGACGGTGAGGACAAGGAGCACGACGAGGGCAAGGTTATTGAGCGAATCGAGCGTACCGCTCAGCGCGAGCTTCCAAGTGTAGCCCGTCAGGTCGCCGTGTCCTGCATTCACGATGTACCGCACCCAAAGTGCAAGCGCCTGACGGATGCCGAGCTGCGCAATCCAGCCGATGGTGAGCAGCGCAATGCTCCTTCGCTCCCAGCGGAGCGTCAGCGTGCGGTAGGAGCGCAGCGTGCAGGCGACCAGCGTGAGCAGCACCAGCGCGACCGACCAACTTATGGCAAGTCTCAGAGGATTCAACCGGAACAGACGCGAAAATGTCAGAAAGATATTTCCTGCAACGACACCTGCGGCAAAGCGCATATACAGCGCAAAGCATACATACAGCGCCCACGCGCAGCAAAGCCCCGTGCGCCGCCTCACCGTCAGGCAGATGGTCCCACAGACAAACAGGGGCAGCGCCAAGAGAAAGCCCGCGAGCGTCCCGCCGAGGAGCGCAATGAGTACTCCGATCAGCGCGCCGAAGCACAGCAGGATAATGCCGGCGATTTGCCGCGTCTCCCGTCGTGCCGCGGGCGCGGCGGCGGTGTACGCCCCCGCTGCTTCTGTCGGGGCAGCAGTCTCCGCGCACGCCCTGTCCGCCGCGGCGCCTTGTGCGCTCTCCCCTTTTACCAGCTCGTCGAGCGTCACGCCGAACAGCTCCGCAAGACGCAGGAGCTTGTCAAGCTCCGGGATGCTGGCGTCGGTCTCCCACTTGCTCACCGACTGGCGGCTGATGTCCAGCGCGTCGGCAAGGTCGCCCTGCGATAGATTTTTCTGTGTGCGCAGCCGCGCGATATTCTGTCCAAGCGTCATTCGTGTTCTCCTTTGCTTTGATGGCTTGAGTATAGTGAAAATCCGAGAAAAAGTCCACCAAGCGGGCTTTGAACTTTAGCAACTGACGGTTGCAGCCCTTCGATTTTACCGAAAAAGCGGGGTGTCCCCCGCTTTTATTCCACGACATACGGCAGCGCCCTCACGCAAAAGCGCGCCATGTCCACATGGCTCGCATCGATAAACTCCACGCCCTCGTTTTGCAGCAGTTCGACCTGTCGGTTCGCGCCGCCGAAGGCAAAGGCGCTCGACACCGCCCCGTCACGCTTGACGACGCGGTGACAAGGGATCACGCCCGGCTCGGGATTACCGTGCAGGGCGTAGCCCACCACGCGGGCAAGCCGTGGATTTCCGATGGCACGGGCGACCTGTCCGTAGGTCGCAACGCTCCCGCGCGGAATGAGCCGCACCGCGGCGTAAACTTTTTCAAATGTCGTCATGGGCGTCCTCATCCTTTTTCCGCAGTGCGGGCAGCTCCAGCTCCATGATGAACAGGCTTATGAGCATCAGCGCCGCGCCGAGATAGCCGCGCACCGTCAGCCGCTCGCTGAGCAGAAAGTATGCGAAGATGGCGGAAAATACAGGCTCAAGCGTGAAGATCAGGCTTGCATGGCTCGCCGTAGTGAACTGCTGCTCAACGCTCTGAATGATGAAGCAGATGCCCGAGCAGAAAATGCCGAGGAACAGCGCCGCCGCCCAAACCTTGGGCGAGCCGGGCAGGCTCGGCGTTTCCAGCAGGAACGACAACACCAGCATCACCACGCCGACCACCACCGTCTGGCACACGCCGAGCGCGAGCGGATCGACCTCTGGCTTGGCGACCGCCCGTTCCGTGATCATCAGATCGATCGCGTAAAAGACCGGCACGAGCAGGCAGATGATGTCGCCCAGCGCGGGACGGAGCGCCTCGTTGAGCGTCAGCATCGCCATGCCGATCAAGCACAGCACCAGCGCAAAGCCCAGCTTCTTCCCCGGCTTTTTGTGGTAAATAACAAACTCGAAAAGCGGCGTAAAGATGACCGTCATCGCGCCGATAAAGCCCGCGTTGGACACGCTCGTATAGAGGATGCCGTAGGTCGCGCCGATATAGATGGCGATGAGCGACAATCCGACAAGGACGCTGTATTTCAAGGTTTCGCGGCTTGCGTGCAATACCCGCTTATGAAAGATCGTTCCAAGCACAAGAAAGGCCGAGAGAAAGCGGAACGCATTGAGCATCAGAGGCTGCATATCCCCAAGACAGATGGCGACCAAACAGTTTGAGATGCCCCAAAAGCCGGTGGCCAGCACCAGCATCATATCGGCTTTTCTCTGACGGTTCATAGAAATCCCTCCAGGCTTATCAAAAATGCCCGCAGTGCAGACAGCAAATGGATTTTACCATGAAAGTCATCGGAACGCAAGGGCAAAGCATCCCCCGATCCATGCAAAAAGCAGCAGCTCTTGCGAGCTGCTGCTTTTTCAAACGGCAGGGTGAAATTACTTGATCTCGACCTTCGCGCCGGCTTCCTCAAGCTGCTTCTTGAGTGCCTCGGCATCGTCCTTGGAGATACCCTCCTTGACGGCCTTGGGAGCAGCCTCGACAAAGCCCTTGGCCTCGGCCAGGCCCAGACCGGTGATCTCGCGGACGACCTTGATGACCTTGATCTTGGCAGCGGCGTCGAAACCGGCGAGAACGACATCGAACTCGGTCTTCTCCTCAGCAGCGGGAGCGGCAGCGCCGGCAGCGGGAGCGGCCATGGCGGCGGCGGAAACGCCGAACTCTTCCTCGAGCGCATGGACGAGCTCAGAGAGCTCCAGAACGGTAAGGCCCTTGATCTCTTCGATCATAGCAGTGATCTTTTCAGACATTGTAATATCCTCCTAATTTCGTATATTGGTTGTTTTTGTTGTGTGGGTGCCGAATTACTCGGCAGCGGCTTCCGCCGCCTCGGCAGGAGCGCCGTTCTTCTCGGCGATCTGCTTGAGGACGCAGGCAAGGCCGCTGATGGGCGCGAGCATGGTGCCGAGCACCTGAGCCTGCAGGACAGGCAGTGCGGGGATCGCGGCGAGCGCGTTGATGGTGGCGAGGTCGACGACCTTGCCGTCCATGAAGCCGCCCTTGATCTCAAACTTGCCGTTGAGCTTCTTGGCGTAATCGGCGATCACGCGAGCGGGAGCGACAGGATCGCTCGCGACGGCGAGAGCCGTGGTGCCGTTGAGCTGCTCATCGAGCTCGTTGAGACCGACATTGTTGAAAGCGAAGCGAAGGAGCGTGTTCTTGACGACGGCATAATCGACTTCGTTCTTGCGGCACTCGGCGCGAAGAGCAGTGTCCTCAGCGACGGTGATGCCCTTGTAGTCGACGATGATACCGGCGGCAGCGCCCTGCAGCTTCTCGGTCAGAGAGGCCACGATCGCCTGCTTTTCAGACAGGACTTTTGCGTTAGGCATTCTTGTTTTCACCTCCGTTAGATTTGCGGCATAGCTCCCTATGCCCGGGGAAAGAGGCGTTCGAAAAGGAAACCGTCCTCATGCCGAAAGACACAAGGACGGTGTAAGCAATCATAACGATTTGCCATCCTCGGCAGGACTTACGAGGTGTGACCCTCCCCTGCTGTCTTTGGAACGCTCTGCTATTATATTCAAGGCCCAAGCAAATGTCAAGCCCTAAATATTGATTTTGCGCGCTCTTAGAGCTTCGCGGTGCTCATCTTGACGCCGGGGCCCATGGTGGAGGCGACGACGCAGGACTTGATATACTGGCCCTTGGCGGCGGCTGGCTTGGCCTTGACGATGGCGCCCATGATCGCGTTGAAGTTTTCGGTGAGCTTCTCGGGGCCGAAGGAGACCTTGCCGATGGGGCAGTGGATGATGTTGGTCTTGTCGAGACGATACTCGACCTTACCAGCCTTGACTTCCTTGACAGCCTTGGCAACATCGGGGGTGACGGTACCTGCCTTGGGGGAAGGCATCAGGCCCTTGGGGCCGAGGACCTTACCGAGGCGGCCGACCACGCCCATCATGTCGGGAGAAGCGACGACGACATCGAAATCGAACCAGTTTTCCTTCTGGATCTTCTCGACGAGGTCCATCTCGCCGACATAATCCGCGCCGGCTTCCTTGGCGGCGTCCGCCTTGTCGCCCTTGGCGAAAACGAGGACGCGCGCGGTCTTGCCGGTACCGTTGGGCAGGACGATCGCGCCGCGGACCTGCTGGTCGGCGTGACGGGAGTCAACGCCAAGCTTGACATGCAGCTCGACGGTCTCGTCGAACTTCGCGGAAGCGGTCTTGCAGATCAGGCCGAAGCCCTCTGCGGCATCATACTGGGTGTTCTTTTCGATCTGCTTGGCAGCATCCTGATACTTTTTACCTCTGAACATTTCCGTATACCTCCCTTACTCTTCGACCACGACGCCCATGGAGCGCGCGGTGCCGGCGATCATGCTCATCGCGGCCTCGAGAGACGCGGCGTTGAGGTCGCGCATCTTCAGCTCGGCGATCTTCTGCACGGAGGCCTTGGAAATGGTGGCGACCTTGGTCTTGTTGGGGACGCCGGAACCGGACTCGATGTTGCACTCCTTCTTGATCAGGACCGCAGCGGGAGGAGTCTTGGTGATGAAGCTGAAGGAACGGTCGGCATACACCGTGATAACGACGGGGATGATAAGACCCATATCGTTCTTGGTGCGCTCGTTGAATTCCTTCGTGAAAGCCGCGATGTTGATGCCGTGCTGACCGAGCGCGGGACCGACAGGGGGCGCGGGAGTTGCTTTACCAGCGGGGATCTGCAGCTTAACAAAGCCGACTACTTTCTGTGCCATGTTTGGCACCTCCTTGATTATAAATGTGGTAACGGGCACCCGAACGGCGCTCCGCCCTTGGCGAGACGCACAGCGTCTCTCCCACTTTGCCGGGTTACCGGCTCATCGCTTTTGGCGATTCTTGCTCAGTTGTTGACCACTTCGACCTGATCGAGCTCCAGCTCGACGGGCGTTTCGCGGCCGAACATGGAAACGACCACGCACACGCGGTTCTTCTCCGGCTCGATCTCCTCGACCGTGCCGAGGAACGAGGCGAGAGGGCCGTCCGTGATCTTGACCTGGTCGCCGACATTGTAAGCCACGACAATCTCGCGGCGCTCCATGCCGAGGGCCAGTACCTCATCCTCCGTGAGGGGGATGGCATTGTTGGCGCTGCCGACAAAGCCGGTCACGCCGCGGATATTGCGGATCAAATGCCAGGTGTCGTCCGTCATGACCATCTTTACCATCACATAGCCGGGGAAAGTCTTGCGCTCGACCTCCTTCACCGCGCCGGATTCCGTGACTTCGGTCACAGTCTCCATCGGGATCTGGATGTCGAGGATCATATCCTCCAAATGACGGTTCGTCACGAATTTCTCGATGGCGGTCTTGACGGCATTCTCATAACCGGAATAGGTATGGGCCACATACCACTTCGCGTTATCAGCCATTTCCTGCTCCCTCTCAGCCGGCGAACACGCCGATCAGGGACTTGACGGCCAGCATGGCGACCGCGTCAAAGATCCAGATGCAGGCGCCCACGCAAAGCGAGCACAGAAGCACCGTACCGGTGTTCTTCGCCGTATCCTTGCCGCTGGGCCAAACGACCTTCTTCAGTTCGCTTTTCATTTCGCGGAACCACTTGCCGCGATCCTTTTTCTTCTCTTCTGCCATTGTTACACTACCTTTCCTAACTTACTTCGTTTCGGTATGAACGGTGTGCTTTTTGCAGAAGCGGCAATACTTGTTCAGCTCAAGCTTATCCGGGGTATTCTTCTTGTTCTTCATCGTATTGTAGTTTCTCTGCTTGCACTCGTTACATCTCAGAGTGACCTTCACGCGCATAACGGCACCTCCTTATTATGACGGCTCCCGACTCGGCGGGACCGCCGATTGCCTCCCTGCTCTTGAAATTTAGAGTAGCTCTCTTTCGTGACACGAAAAGCGAAAAAAGCGCACAAAAAGAAAGCCCTCTTTCACAGGTAAATAGAATAGTAACACAAGGCAAGTCTCCCGTCAAGCATAAATTGCTTGAAAATCGAGAAATTTTTTATATAATGGTATCACTACGAACTTTGAGAGGTTTTTGTATGAAGATCATGGCCATCGACTACGGCGACGCGCATACCGGTGTCGCCATCTCCGACGCGCTTTTGATGCTCGCGGGCTTCACCACCGTCATCACTGCCTACCGTCCTGACGCGGTCGCCGCGGAGATCAAAAAGCTCATCGCCGCCCACGGCGTCACCGAGCTGGTGCTCGGCCACCCGCTCAATATGGACGGCACACGCGGTCCGCGCGCGGAAAAGGCCGAGAGCTTTGCTGCGCTCCTGCGCGAAACCACCGGCCTCCCCGTCACGCTCTGGGACGAGCGGCGCACGACCATCGACGCGCACAACATCCTCATGGCCGGCGGCAAGAACGCCAAGCAGCGCAAAAAGACCGTGGATGCGGTCGCCGCGAGCCTGATGCTCGAGGGCTACCTGACCTTCAAAAAGCGGCAGAACGGATAAATGCCCAGGCAGAAAAAGCACCACCACCCGCTAACGGGTGGTGGTGTTGTTTCTTTTGCGGTTTTTAGTCTTCGTCCTCGTCCTCTTCCATGGCGTTGGCCAAATCGGAGAGGTCAAACTCCAGCTTAGCGCCGCAGTTCGGGCAGAGGATCTCACCCTCCTCGAGCATACTGTCGTCGAAGAAGATCTCCTCCTCGCACTCGGGGCAGGTGGTGGCGTAGCACTCCTCTTCCTCGTCATCCTCGTCATCCTCGTCATCATCGTCGTCGTCATCGTCCCACTCGTCGTAGACGATGTCCTCCACATCGGAGAGGTCGTCGCTGATGACATCCAGCCCGTCGCCGAGCTCCATGACCTCGTCGGTCAGGTCCTCGACCTCAAGCGCGATCTCGTCAAGCACATCGGCGATGGCGGCAAAGAGCTTGCCCTCGTTGGACTCAGCGTCCAAATTCATGCCCTCCATCAGGCCCTTGAGGTAAGCGATCTTTTCAGAAATACCCATAATACTTCTCCTTTCAGATAAGCGCAAACGGTTTCCTGCTGTAAATAACTGATTTTACTTGGCGCGGCCCATGTACTCGCCGGTGCGGGTGTCGATCTGGATCTTGTCGCCCTCGTTGATGAACAGGGGCACCTTGATCTCCGCGCCGGTCTCGACGACGGCGGGCTTGGTCACGTTGGTGGCGGTGTCGCCCTTGGCGCCCGGCTCGGACTTGGTGACGACCAGCTCAACAAAGTTGGGCGGCTCGATGCCGAACACACGGCCCTTGACGGACAGGACCTTGCACATGGTATTCTCCTTGACGAAGCGGAAAGCGTCGCCGAGCATATCGCGGTTCAGCGGGACCATATCATAGGTCTCCTGATCCATGAAGTAGTAAAGGTCGCCGTCGCTGTAGCTGTACTCCATGTCCTTGCGCTCCACGAAGGCCTCGTCGAACTTCGCGGTGGGGTTGAACGAGGTCTCGGTGACGGCACCGGTCTCAACATTGCGCATCTTGGTGCGGACAAAGGCCGCGCCCTTGCCGGGCTTGACGTGCTGGAACTCGACGACCTGATAGACCTTGCCGTCCATCTCAAAGGTCTTGCCGTTTCTGAAATCACCGGCGGTAATGGTTGCCATAGCTATTTCCTCCATATTCCCGAGGAAATCACCGTGGACTTCCTCAAATTCATAAAATTTCGGTTTTGAACCGATGGTATTTTACCGCATATAGCGCCTTATTGCAAGCACTTTTCTCTATCTTGTGCTCATTTTTCCAAAATATTACCGCCGTGCCGTGCGCTCGTCGTGCGCACAGCCGCGCTTGAACGGCTCCTGCAGGGTGTGGAGCACCTTCTGCCACGCCGTGTGCGCGCCGCCCTTCGGCTCCACCATCAGCGCGAGCACACCGCTGCGCTTGGCGCCGAGCATATCCGTGAGCAGCTTGTCGCCGAGCATCGCCGTGTGCTCGGGCGGCGTTTTGAACTTCTCCAGCGCGCGGCGGTAGCCCTTTCTCGACGGCTTTTGCGCATGGCCGACAAAGTCGATTTCCAGCCCCGCGCAGAAGCGCTCCACACGCGCGGGACTGCGGTTGTTGGATAAGACCGCGACGGTGATCCCCGCCGCCTTCAGCGACGCGAGCCATGCGCGCACACCGTCGTCCGGTTCGCGGACAGATTTGGGCGCAAGCGTGTAGTCGAGGTCAGTCAGCAGCAGCGTGATACCGTGCGCGCGCAGAAAGTCCGGCGTCACGGCGGCATAGTCGTCAAAAACCCAATGAGGTGTCAAAAGCATCGGCATGGTTTCCTTTCAAGGCGCATATCTATGGGATAGTTTACCAACTTTTCCCGTTTTCTGCAAGGGGGTATCGCCTGTGTCTCTCTTTCTCGCGGTCACGCCGGCGGAGGCGGCGGACTGCCGCGGCTATCGCGTGCCGCTCTGCCATATCGCTTATGCTCTCACCGACGGCGGACGGCTCGCGCGCAGCCCCCTGCCGCGCGGCGTGCAGGGCGGGCTGATGGGACTCTCCGACCGCTGCGCCGGTCCCCTGCCCTGCTCCGATGCGCTCTGCCGCACCATCGTGCGGGAATGCGCCGCGCATCGCTTTGGCGGCGTGCTGGCGGATTTTGAGGGCACAGTGGCGGACGACCGCTCCGCCTTCCTCTCGCGCCTCGGCGCGATGCTTGTGCAGAGCGGACGGCGGCTTTATGTGCCGGAGCGCTTTGCCGTACCCGAGGCGAGCGTGCTCATCTGCACCGCCATCTCTGGCGGGACGCTGCGCGAGCGGCTGAGCGACGCCGCCGCGCGCTACGGCGCGCAGCGCGTCGCGCTCGACTGCCAGCGCCTTGCAATGGACTTTTCCCTTCCCTGCCGCAGCGGCGAGGGGACGCCGCTCACGCCCGAGGAGCTATCTTCCCTGCGCGAGCGCTGCGGCGCGTCGGTCTTTTTCTCCGAGGAGCTGTGCGCGAATTACTTCAGCTATCGCTCAGACGCTCAGGCGCACTTCGTCCTCTTCGACACTGCCGAGACCCTGCGGCGCAAGCGGCAGCTCGGAT
Source organism: Oscillibacter valericigenes (assembly GCF_021531315.1). Taxonomy (GTDB): domain Bacteria; phylum Bacillota; class Clostridia; order Oscillospirales; family Oscillospiraceae; genus Hominicoprocola. Next base: position 228,421 of record NZ_JAFBIQ010000001.1, read on the forward strand.
GCGAACGCGGCATCGAGACCGCTTTTCTGATGTATCCCGAGGTCAGCGACCTCCTGCCAGAGCTTATTGGCGCTTAGCTCTCTGCGCCATCGCCGCGTGCTCCCTTTGCAGCTCGGCAAAAAGCGCCGCGGGCTTCCAGCCGCGGTTCTCCGCCGTCAGCATCGCCTTATAGGGGATGCGCAGCCCCGTGCGGCGCATGGCGTTCAAGGCCTGCTCCATGCGGTCGCCGTAAAAGCCGCAGAACACCAGCATCGGCTCTGTGAGCGGCGTGCCGGCATAGACCTCCTCCGTGCGCACACAGCCTGCCGCACCCGCCAGCACGCCGATGGTCTGTGCATAATCTTCAATTGGCACGGCCTTTACCGCCATTTTGCGCGGCGCAAAGGTCCGCGTCAGCAGCGGCACGATCCCCTCGCAGCCGAAGGCGAGGATCTGCTCCTTCATGGTCTCAACTCCTTTTGGCAAAAGAAGCACATCACATAAGTGATGTGCTTCTTCTTTGATCTGCTTAGTAGTAACGCTTATTGCGGTTCTTGCGGGCAGCCTCGCTCTTCTTGCGGCGCTTCACACTCGGGCTTTCATAGCACTCGCGCTTGCGGACCTCCGCCAAAACGCCGGCCTTGGCGCAGCTTCTCTTGAATCTCTTCAGAGCGCTGTCCAGGCTCTCGCCTTCCTTGACATGAACTTCGGACATTTATGTTTTCCCTCCCTCCGATGCACCCGGCTATTTCCAGAGTGCTCTTTAAGAGCCATTGATATGACTAACACGGGTATTATATTGAAAAGCAAAAGGCTTGTCAATACGATTTTTTATTTTTTTCGCAAAATTTTGCTCACTGCGCCTTGACGATCAGGTTGATGAGCTTATTCTTGACGAAAATGACCTTGACGATCTGCATGCCGTCAAGCGCCTTGGCGACTCTCTCGACCTGACGGGCGGCCTCGATGACGCTCTCCTGCTCACTGTCCATCGCCACGGTGACGGTGCCTCTGAGCTTGCCGTTCACCTGCACCGCCATCTCGGTGTGCGCGGCGACAGTCTTGCTCTCGTCATACTCGGGCCAGGGCATCTGCATCGCCATTTTTCCGTGCTCACTCGCGCAGCCGAGCAGCTCCCACATCTCCTCGACCATGTGCGGCGCGAAGGGAGAGAGCAGAAGCAGCAGCGCCTCAAGGTCGCCGCGGCTGACGCCGTTGGCGTAGAACTCGTTGACCATGGCCATGAGCGCGGCGATGGCGGTGTTGAGCTTGAGCGAGTCGATGTCGTCTGTGACCTTCTTGATGGTCTTGTGGATGATCGGCTCGTTCTTTTCGGACACGGCCTTGTCCGCACTCGCCATGTCCATGAGGTTCCACACGCGGTCGAGGAAGCGCTTGCAGCCCTTCACCGCGTCGTCGGACCAGGTGGCGACCTTCTCGAAGTCGCCGATGAACATGATGTAGAGACGCATCGTGTCCGCGCCGTAGGCCTTGACCACATCGTCGGGGTTGACGACATTGCCGAGGGATTTCGACATCTTGACCGCCGGACGCAGCGCCTGATTGCCGTACTTGGCGATCAGCGCCTCCTTCTCCTCCTCGGTCTTGGCGTTGCCGACATAGTGCGGGTTTTGGCCGAGGATCATACCGTGGCTCGTGCGCTTGGCGTAGGGCTCCTTGGTGTGGACGACGCCGATGTCATAGAGGAACTTGTGCCAGAAGCGGGAGTAGAGCAGGTGGAGCGTGGTGTGCTCCATGCCGCCGTTGTACCAGTCCACGGGGCCCCAGTAGCTCTCTGCCTCGTGGGAGACGAGCTCTTTATCGTTGTGCGGGTCCATGTAGCGCAGGAAGTACCACGACGAGCCAGCCCACTGGGGCATGGTGTCCGTTTCGCGCTTGGCGGCGGCGCCGCACTTCGGGCACTTGGTGTTCACCCAGTCGGTCATCTTGGAGATGGGGCTCTCGCCGTCGTCGGTCGGCTCGTAGCTCTCGACCTGCGGCAACACGAGCGGCAGCTCCTCCTCGGGAACGGGCACCCAGCCGCACTTCGGGCAGTTGACCAGCGGGATCGGCTCGCCCCAGTAGCGCTGGCGGGAGAACACCCAGTCGCGCAGCTTGTAGTTGACCTTCTCATGGCCCCAGCCCTGCTCGATGGCATACTGCTTCATCGCGGGGATGGCGTCCTTGACAGTCATGCCGTTGAGGAAGCCGGAGTTGACCATGATGCCGGTATCGTCCTTGAGCGTGAAAGCCTCCTTGGTGATGTCGCCGCCCTCGACGACCTCGACGATGGGCAGGCCGAAGGCCGTGGCAAAGTCCCAGTCGCGCTGGTCGTGGCCGGGAACGCCCATGACGATGCCCGTGCCGTAGCCCATGAGAACATAGTCGGAGACGAACATCGGCACGACCTTGCCGGTGGCGGGGTTGACGACCTCGATGCCCTCGAGGCGCACACCTGTCTTTTCCTTGTTCAGCTCGCCGCGCTCAAAGTCGCTCTTGCGGGCGGCGGCCTCCTGATAGGCGGCTACCGCGTCCCAATTCCTGATGAGGGGCTGCCACTTCTTGAGCAGCGGATGCTCGGGCGAGATGACGGTATAGGTCACGCCGAAGAGCGTATCGACGCGGGTAGTATACACGGTGATGTCGTCGCCGGTATTGGTCTTGAAGGTGACCTCGGTACCCGTGGAGCGGCCGATCCAGTTGCGCTGCTGCGTCTTGACGCGCTCGATGAAGTCCACATCGTCCAGATCGTCGATGAGGCGGTCGGCGTACTTCGTAATGCGCAGCATCCACTGGCTCTTTTCCTTGCGGATGACCTCGCTGCCGCAGCGCTCGCACACGCCCTCAACGACCTCCTCGTTCGCCAGCACGCACTTGCAGCTCGTGCACCAGTTGACGGGCATGGTGGTCTTGTAGGCGAGGTCGTGCTTGAACATTTGCAGGAAGATCCACTGCGTCCACTTGTAGTAGCTCGGGTCGGTGGTGTCCACCACGCGGTCCCAGTCGAAGCCATAGCCGAGCATCTTGAGCTGACGGGTGAAGTTCCTGATGTTCTGCTGCGTGACGATGGCAGGATGGACGTGGTTCTTGATGGCAAAGTTCTCCGTCGGCAGACCGAAGGCGTCAAACCCGATGGGGTTGAGCACATTGTAGCCCTGCATCCGCTTCTTGCGGCAGATAATGTCCATCGCCGTAAAGGGGCGCGGATGGCCGACATGCAATCCGGCCGCGGAGGGGTACGGGAACTCGATCAGGCCGTAGAACTTCGGTCTGGAGTCGCCGGTCACCGCCGCGTAGGGCTTGCTCTCCTCCCACTTTTCCTGCCATTTCTTTTCGATGGCTTCAAAATCGTACTTCATGACTTTCTCCTTCTATTTCCATAGGTACTTCTATTTTTCCGTCCGCGCACCGCGGCGGACGCTATGCGTTTTTTATTTGGCGGAGTCGGGCGTCAGCACACCGGCGAGGTCCAGCTCGTGGCCGTCGCTCCAAAGGCGCTCAAGACCGTAGAACGCGCGCGCCTCCTCGTTGAACACATGGACGGCGACACAGCCGTAGTCCAGCAGCACCCATGTGCCGCCGCGATAGCCCTCGCGGTGGAGCGGCTGCTCGCCGAGTGCGGAAAGCTCTTTTTCCACCTCGTCGCACAGCGCGTTGATCTGCGTGTTGCTGCCGCCGGAGCAGATGACGAAGTAATCCGCCAGCGTGGTGATCTTGTCGATGCCGATGACCTTGATGTCGCGGCCCTTCTTGCTGTCAAGCGCCTTGGCTGCCGCGAGCGCCATTTCCTTTGCGTTTACCATTCTCATTTTCCTTTCGTTCTTATTCGTTTCCCGTCGCCTCACCGATGACCGTCAGGTCTCCCGCGGTCACCTCGGGCACAGGCCCGTTTTCTCCGTTTCCATTTTCGCTTTCGCCGCTCGTCCCGCCCGAAATCTTCCCCGTATAGGGGTCGATATGCACCGGCGGCGCGGCCGCCGCCTTGCTGTCCTCCACCCGTCCGGTGGAAGAGGCGAGTGAGCCGTCGTCGTTGACGGACATGATGTCCAGATCGCGCAGCGTGAATTTTTCCGTGAACGGGCTGAGCGAGTTGTTCACAAGGTCCAGCAGCGCGCTTGCCTTCGGCACCACATAATCGAGCTTCATGGGCTTGCCGTAGGATGCGCTGAGCGAGCGGCTGTAAACATACACACCGTACCATGGCATGGTCGTAAAGCTCACATTCTCCGTTGACAGGCCGCCGAACACCGCCTGCTTGCCGAACCACAGGATATTTTCAAAGCTGAGGTCTGTCTCCACATTCTCCTCAAACACCTTGGCGATCTTGCCGATGTTCGCCACATTCTTGAGCTGCAAAAGCTGCTTGAGGACTGCCTTGAGGAAGTCCTGCTGGATCTTCATGCGCCCGCTGTCGCCGATCTCCGGGTTTCCGTAGGGGCTGTTTCTATCGTTTTTGCGCCAGCGGATGACCTGCATGGCATCGTTGCCGCTGAGCTTGCGGTAGCCCTTTGCCTGCTCGATAACAAGATCCTGATACTTGTCGTGGTAGTCCATATCATAGGGCACATCGAAATATACGCCGCCGATGGCCTCCACGATGGCGCCGACGGCCTCCCACTCCACGACCACCTGATAGTCCGGCTCAAAGCCGACGAGCTGGGAGATCTCCTTATAAAGCGACTTGATGCCCTTCTCTCCCCCGCCGTAGTAGTTGTAGACGGAATTGATCTTCTTCACATCCCACGGGACGTTCACCATCGTGTCGCGCGGAATGGACATGACCGTCGCCTTCTGGTTGGTCACATCGTAGCTTGCAAGCAGCATCGTGTCGGTGTTTCCGCCGCCGCCCGTATCCCGTCCGAGCACGAGCACCGTGTAGAAGTCCTTGCTCTTGCGCTCGCCGCTCACGCGCGGGCGCACACCGTCGCCGTAGTCGATCTCATCGACCTGCGGCCGGTTGGGATCCTTCTGCGCATTGTCCTTGTTCGGCAGCTCCGGCGCGCGGATCTTCAAAAGGTAGCTGCCGCCGACGATCACCCCGATGAGCACCACTGCCGCCAGCACGGTGAGGATCAGCCTTTTGGGATGGGCAAAAATGCCCTTGATCTTCTCCCACGCCTCGTCGCCGTGCTCGTCAAAGGTCTCGTCTACACGGCTTTGCAGCGCCTCAAGCTTCTCAAATTTCCAGTTATTTTCTGCCTCACGCTTTCCCTTCATTTTCTTTTCCTCTCAGATAATCGCGTGCCGTCAAGGTATTGACATGAATGGGGCTTCCCATTTCCTGCATCTCCTCGACCGTCATTTCAAGCCCCATCAAAAGGCCGCGGTCCAGATCCTCCCACACAGTCCTCCGCAGCGTGTCCACACCCGGAAAATCGCGCGTCGGCTCAATGAAGTCTGCAAGGTAAATAACCTTTTCCAGCACTGTCATATTCGGCTTTCCGGTCGTATGCCAGAGGATCGCATTGTATATCTCATCGTCTACGCCGAACACATCGCGCGCGAGCGCCGCGCCGGTCTTGGCGTGGAGCAGCTTGAGTGCCTTTTTCTCCAGCTCGTCGAGCACGATGCCGTACCTTTCGCACAGCGCGAGCTGCTCAGCCATCGAGAGCTTTTTCGTGCAGTCGTGCAGCAGCCCCGCGACCTCCGCGCGGTGCGCGTCTGCGCCGTATTTTTCCGCGAGCTTCACCGCCGTCGCCGCCGTGCCGAGCACATGGGCGCAGCGCTTAGCCTTGAGATAGCTGAGCGCAATAGGGCGCAGCTGCGGGATAGTCAGGTGCTTGAGGTCAAGATTTGTTCCATATAAATGCTCGCGCAGGATGTAGCCGTAGACCTGCGGGGCGAGCATTTTTTCGCTCTCGCCGCTCACCATACCCGCGCGCAGCTCGGTCGAAGAGATCTCAACGAGATTGGGAAGCGTCATCGTCACGATGCGGCAGCCTGGGAATTTTTCGCCGAGAAAGGCCCGCTGCGGGGCAAACACCTCCTCACCGTCCCGCTCGGTGCGGCCGAAGGCGCAAAGTCCCGCATGGCGCACGATCTCCTCCGGCGCGTGCCAGAGGTGGAAGGTGAGGAACATATCCGTTCCCATCAGCAGCCACAGCTCCGCGTCGGGATAGCGCTCGTGCAAAAGGCGCAGAGTATCCGAGGTATAGCTCTTTCCCTCGCGTGTGAGCTCCATATCCGACACCTCGACGGGGATGAGCGTATCCAGCTCGATCTGCGCGCCCATGAGCCTCGTCATCGCAAGGCGATGCACCGGCGCGGGCGCGTCGGCGGAGAGCTGCTTGTGCGGCGGGATGCCGGCGGGAATGAGCATGAGCCGGTCAAGCTCCAGATAGCGCGCGGCGCTCTCCGCCGCGGCCAGATGTCCTAAATGCGGCGGGTTAAAGCTGCCGCCGTAAATTCCGATCTTCAATAAAAAGCCCTCTCTATCGTCTCTCAGACGGTCTTTTTCTTCTTGTCCTTCACCAGCGCGATGCGCTTTTCCTTTGGCTTTGCGTGCGTTTCGCGGTAGAGCACGAACTTCGTACCGATGACCTGCACCTGCTCGGCGCGGGTGAGCCTGCTCAGCTCGTCGCAGGCCTCGCGGGCGGTGAGCATACTGTTGTCGAGCACGCGGCACTTGATGAGTTCACGCGCCTCGAGCGCATCGTTCGCCTGCTTGACAAGGTTTTCGCCGATGCCGTCCTTGCCGATGTGGACGATGGGCTCAAGCTCGTTTGCCATAGCGCGCAGCTGTGCGCGCTGCTTTCCGGTCAGTTCCATTTATTTCTTTCCTTTCAGATAATCGTCGAGTGCGGCGGCAAAGGCGCGCAGCGCCTTTCCGCGGTGCGAAACGGCAGCCTTTTCCTCCGCCGTGAGCTGGCCGAAGGTCTTGCGCAGCTCGGGCACGAAGAACACGGGGTCATAGCCGAAGCCGCCCTCGCCCATCGGCGCAAAGGCAATGGTGCCCGGGCAGTCGCCCTCACACACCAGCTCGCCGCCGTCTGGAAACGCGCAGACGATGGAGGTGTGGAAGTGCGCGGCGCGGCTCGTCTGCCCGCGCAGCATCTCAAGGAGCAGCATGTAGCGTCCCCTGTCGTCCAGCCCCTCGCCGCCGAAGCGCGCGCTGAATACGCCCGGGCCTCCGTTGAGCGCGTCCACGCACAATCCCGAGTCGTCCGCCACGGCGGGAAGGCCCGTCGCGCGCATCACCGCCTCAGCTTTCAGGCGCGCATTATCGGTGAAGGTCTCGCCGGTCTCCTCGACCTCGACCTTCACGCCCAGCTCCGCCTCGCTCACGACCTCAACACCGAGGTGGCGGAGAATTTCGTCCATTTCCTTCAGTTTCTTTGGGTTCTGCGTTGCCAGCACCAGCTTCATGCTATACCTCCCACGGATCCTTTTTCCGTCTTTCTTCTCTCTTTCGCTCCGCCTGTTCCTCTTCGCGGCACTCCGACGCCCGATCTATTTTCTCGCCGAGCGAGCCGAGCGTTTTGTCCAGCCATTTGCCGGCCCTGTCTGTGAAGGTCTCGATCTCCGGCACGGGCACGATCACCACACGGCAGCTCTCGCAGTATCGTGCGGACGCATAGACGCCTCCGAGCACAGGCGTCTTGCTCAGCCGAACGGGTTCCCCCTCCACGATGCCGCCCTGCTCATTGCGCGGACACCATGCAAGCGGATACTTGTATGCGGGGAGCGCACCGTCCCGCATTTCTCCTCCACAGTAGGGACATTTCGCCGTGATCTCCATACCGCACCTCCCTCTCTGCCGCCCTCGGTCAAATGAGCGCGTTCACATACTCCTTCGCGTCAAAGGGCTGCAGGTCGTCGATGCCCTCGCCGAGGCCGACGAATTTCACTGGAACACCCAACTCCTGCGCGATGGCGACACAGATGCCGCCCTTGGCCGTGCCGTCGAGCTTGGTTAAAATGATGCCGGTCAGGCCCGCCGTTTCGCGGAACACCTTCGCCTGCTGGAGACCGTTCTGCCCCGTAGTCGCGTCGAGCACGAGCAGCGTCTCCTTCGCCGCGTCGGGCACCTCGCGGTCGATGATCTTGCGGAGCTTTGCAAGCTCGCTCATGAGGTTTGCCTTGTTGTGCAGGCGCCCCGCCGTGTCGCAGAACACAACATCGACGCTTCTCGCCTTTGCCGCGGCAAGAGAATCGAACAGCACCGCGCCGGGATCGGCTCCCTCACGACTGCGCACGATCTCCACGCCCGCGCGCTCCGCCCAAATTTCGAGCTGATCCGCCGCCGCCGCGCGGAAGGTATCCGCTGCGCACAGCAGCACGCGCTTGCCCTGCTCCTTGTAACGGTGGGCGAGCTTGCCGATGCTCGTGGTCTTGCCCACGCCGTTCACGCCGATGACAAGCACGATGCTCGGCGTTGTGGAGAGGTCAAGGCTCGTGTCGCCGACCTCCAGCTTCTTTTCCAAAATGTCGCGCAGCGCCTGCTTGACCTCGTCGCCGCGCTGAATGCTCTTTTCATACACGACCCTGCGCAGCTCGCTCACGGCCTCCGCCGCGACCGCCGCGCCGAGGTCGGCCATGATCAGGCTCTCCTCCAACTCGTCGTAAAAATTCTCGTCGATGGTTTCCCATACGATGCTCTCGTACCACGCCTTTTTGATCCTTGCAAAAATACCCATTGTCTTACCCCTTGATGTTCAATTCCTTCGCCATATCGTTCATGTTGATCGTCAGCACCTTGCTCACGCCGCGCTCCTGCATTGTGACGCCGTAGAGCACATCGGCGGCCTCCATCGTGCCGCGGCGGTGGGTGATGACGATGAACTGCGTTTTGTCGCAGATGCGGCGCATATAGTGCGCCACGCGGATGACATTCGGCTCGTCGAGCGCCGCCTCGATCTCGTCCATCACGCAAAACGGTGTGGGATGGACCTTTAAGATGGCGAAGTACAGCGCGATGGCGACGAATGCCTTTTCGCCGCCTGAGAGCAGCGAGAGCGTCTTGAGCGCCTTGCCCGGCGGCTGCACCTTGATCTCGATGCCGCAGTCGAGCACGGCGGTCTCATCCTCCAGCTCGAGCGTGGCTTTGCCGCCGCCGAAGAGCTCCAGAAAGGTCTCCTGAAAGCTCTCGCGGATGAGGGTGAACTGCTCTTTGAAGATGCTCGTCATCTCGCCCGTGATGCTCTCGATGATGCCCAGCAGTTCCTCCTTGGCCTTGTCCACATCGTCACGCTGGCCGGTGAGGTAGGTGTAGCGCGTGTTCACGCGGTCAAATTCCTCAATGGCGCCGACATTGACATTGCCGAGGCCGCTGATCTCGCGCTTCAATTCGTTGATGCGGCGGCTCGCCTTGGGAACGCTCTCCAGCTCGATCCTCTGCTCCTGCGCCGCCGAGTGGGACAGCTCATAGTTCTCCCACAAACGGTCGAGGAGCTGCTTTTCCTCCATCGCGGCGGCCGCGCGCTTTTGTTCGAGCTTGCTTGCGGAGAGCTGTGTCTGAATGACCAGATCGTTGCACTCGCGGCTGCGGCGGTCATTTGCGCCGCGCTCGGCCTCAAGCGTGAGCTTGGCCTCTGCCAGCTCCGCGAGCTGCGCCTTGCGCCCCTCCGCGTCGGCGCGCAGCGCGGCAATCGCCGCGTCATGCTGCGCGATCTCCTCCTCCGCGGCCTTGATCTTCGCGCGGTAGCCCTCAATGAGCGCCCTGCGCCCATCCTCGTCGCCGCGCATCTGCTGCGCAAGTCCTTCGAGGTCGCCGAGCGCGCGCTCGGTCGCCTCCCGCTCGGCGGTAAAGCCAGCGAGTGTGCTCCTGCGCGCGGCGATCTCATCGCCAAGCTGTGCGCTGTCGCGCTGCAATTCGCCCTGTCCTGCGAGCTTTTCCTCACACGCGGCGCGGTGCTGCGCAGCCTCGGCCTCATGCTTCTTGATTATTTCTTCCTGCGCGGCGATAGAACGCTTCAGCTCCGCCGTGCGCGCACTGATGGTCTCCAGCTCGGCGGCGATGCCGCTCTCACGAGAGCGCAGCGACTCGAGCAGCATATCATACTGCTTTTTCTCGCCCGTACGCTTGAGGACCTCGTCCTCCGCGCCGCGCTGCTGCTCGCGCGCCACCTCCAGCTCATACTGCGCGGCGGTCAGATCGCGCTTGGCCTCCTCCGCCTCGCGGAGCGCCGCGTCAAGCTTCTCTGTTAAGGTTTTTTGCTTTGCAGTCAGCTCTTTCAGTTCGTTCGCGCGGCTCAGGATGCCCGCGCTGCGGCTCACCGAGCCGCCGGTCATGCTGCCGCCGCGGTTCAGGACCTGTCCGTCGAGCGTGACGATGCGGAAGCGGTTATTGTACTTGCGCGCGATGGCAATGCCGCAGTCCATATCCTCGACCACGACGGTGCGGCCGAGCAGATTGTTGAAAATTTCGCTGTATTTTTCATCAAATCGCACAAGCTGCGACGCGACGCCGACATAGCCGTACTCGCGCTCCACGCCTGTCTCGCGCAGCACATCGCCGCGGATGGCGGTCAGCGGCAGGAAGGTCGCGCGGCCGCCGTCGCGCTGCTTTAGGAAGTTAATGGCGCTTTTGGCGTCCTCCTCGCGGTCCACGACCACATTCTGCATCCCCGCGCCGAGCGCGATCTCGATGGCGACAGCGCAGCGTTTATCGGTCGTCATCAGATTGGCCACCGGCCCGTGGACGCCGCGCAGCGCGTTTTTCTCCGCCGCCTGCATCACAAGGCGCACGGCCTTGTTAAAGCCCTCATACTCCTTCTCCATCTCGCTCAAAAGGCGGACGCGGGAGTCGAGGTTGTTTTTTTCCATGGTGAGGTCGATGCTCTTCTGGCGCGCGGTCGCCTCCCGCTTTTCCTTGCCCTCAAGCTTGAGGCTGTGGCCGGAGATGATGTTGCGCACGGCATCGGCCTCCTCCTGCGCCTCCTCAAGAGCGCAGCGGGACGCGGACGCAGCCCTGCGCGTCTCAGTAAGCTGGGCGTCCAAGCCCTCCGCCTCCGCTTCAAGCGCGGTGCGGCGCTCGGCCATCTCGGCAAGCCCCGCGTTGAGCGCGCTCACCTCCGCGCGGCCGTCCGCCGCGGCGGAGAGCGAAAGCGCCTCCTTTGCGCGCAGCGCATCTACCTCGCCGCCGGCCTCGCCGGCGCTCTGGGCAAGCTGCTCCGCCCGCGCAAGGAGGGAGCAAAGCTCCTCCTCGACCGCCGCTGTCTGCGCGCTCAGCGCCTCGATGCGCTCGCGCTTTGCGGCAAGCTGTGCGCTCAGATTTTCCGCGCGCCCCGACTGGTCGCGCAGCTCGTCCTCCACGCGCCCGATGTTCGCGCGGTGGTGCTCGATGTCTGTGCGCAGCACGGCGACTGCGGCATCCTGCTCGCTGCGCCTCGCGTCCAGCTCGGCGCACTCGGCGCGCAGGCGCTCCTGCTCCAGATCGTTTTCGCGGACCCTTTCGCCAAACTGCTCGGCCGCGGCGTACAGCTCGTCCATCGCGGCGTTCGCGCGCTCCAGCTCCTGCTTGGCGATGGCATAGTCGGTGTCCAGCTTAATGGAATCGGTCCTGATCCTGTCCAAATTCTCCAGCCAGACGGAGATCTCCAGTGTGCGCAGCTCATCGCGGAAAATGAGGTACTTTTTCGCCTTCTCCGCCTGGGCGCGCAGCGGCTCGACCTGCAGCTCCAGCTCGGCGATCTTGTCGTTGATGCGCACAAGGTTTTCCTCGGTGCGCTCGAGCTTGCGCTCGGTCTCCTCCTTGCGGTGGCGGAATTTGGAGATGCCTGCCGCCTCCTCGAAGATCTCGCGGCGGTCGGCGCTCTTGACCGACAAAATTTCATCGATCTTTCCCTGCCCGACGATGGAATAGCCCTCGCGCCCCATACCGGTATCCATAAAGAGCTCGTTCACATCGCGCAGGCGCACGCTTTGCTTGTTGATGTAGTATTCGCTCTCGCCGCTGCGGTAATACCGGCGGGTGACAGCGACCTCGTTCTCCTCCATCTGCGGGAAGATATGCTCGGTGTTGTCAAGCACGAGCGTGACCTGCGCAAAGCCCATTTGGCTGCGCTTCTCCGTGCCGCCGAAGATGACATCCTCCATTTTCGCGCCGCGCAGCGACTTGCTCGACTGCTCGCCCATGACCCAGCGGATCGCGTCCGACACATTGGACTTGCCGCTGCCGTTCGGACCCACGATGGCGGTGACATCCGAGCCGAAGTTCAATACGGTTTTATCGGGAAAGCTCTTGAAGCCTTGAATTTCGAGCGCTTTTAAGTACATTCCGTGATCTCCTTTGTGCAGGGGAGTAAAAATGAAGACAATAAGACATATTTTAACTCATGTACTATATCATTTTCCCCCTCGCTTTTCAAGAGCGAATGATGAACAGAGTGTAAAAAAGACGCCCCGCGGGCGTCTTTTTTACTTCGATTTTCCCCGCGGCGGCCTGCCCCGCCGCGGCTTCGCCGCTGCGCGCTGCGCGGCGATGAGCGCGTAGAGTTCCTCATAGGCGTCGGCGAGCGTGCCGACGCGGTCGATGAGCCCGTCCGCCACCGCCTCCTCGCCGTAAAGGATGCTGCCGACATCGGCTGCCATGTCCTCGGCGGCGAACATACGCGCGAGCAGCCTTTCCTCGGAAATGCCGGAGTTTTTCGTCACAAAGCGCACAATGCGCTCCTGCAGGCGGTCAAAATAGTGGTAGGTCTGCGGCGCGGCGATGAGCGTACCGTTCGTGCGGATCGGGTGGATGGTCATGGAGGCGCTTGGTGCGATGAGTGAACGCTTCGGCGCGACGGCGAGCGGCACGCCGATGGAGTGTCCCCCGCCGAGCACGAGCGAGACCGTCGGCTTTTTCATGCCTGCGATCAGCTCGGCGATGGCAAGTCCAGCCTCCACATCTCCGCCGCAGGTGTTAAGGAGCAGCAGCACGCCGTCGATCTCCCCGCTCTCGTCGAGCGCCGCAAGCAGCGGGAGAATGTGCTCATATTTTGTTGTTTTCACGGTATTCGGCAGCAGGCTGTGTCCCTCGATCTGCCCGATGATCGTCAGACAGTAAACAGTTCCCCGCGCGGTGCGCGTGGTCGCGGCTCCCATGTCCACAATGGGCTGGAAAGGCGGCGTCTGCTCCGGCGTTGTCTTTTGTTCCTCCTGCCCGTTCGGCTTGCTTGGATCGTGCATGGCGATCTCCTCCTTTTTCAAGGTAGGATTTGCAGAAAAAGAGAAAGCATACGGCGCGCCGTATGCTTTCTCTTTCTGTATTTCCTTATTTTTCCGTGCCGATGAAAAAGAGCGCCACTGTGCCGGGGCCGACATGGCTGCCCGTGACCGGCTCGTAGTAGACCTCCAGGCACTCGCCCGTGAAGCCCCTCTCGCGCAGAAGGCCCATGAGATAGTCTGTACCCGCCTGATTGTCCGCGTGGGCGATACCGATGCGCGCGGACTTGTCCAGTGCGCGCTTGTCGAAATAGTCTGCCAGCTCCGCGTAAGCCTTTTTATTGCCGCGCACCTTGCCGCAGGAAACGATGTGGCCCGTTTCGTCGCCGCGCAGAAGCGGCTTGATGCCCAGCATCGTGCCGACCAGCGCCGCCGCGCCGGAAATGCGCCCGCCGCGCTTGAGGTAGGCAAGGTCGTCCACCGTGAAGAACTGGCACATGTGGGGCCGCAGCTCCAAAATGCGGCTGCTGACCGCCTCGATGCTCTCGCCCGCGCGCAGCAGCTCCGCCGCCTCGAGCACCAGCAGCCCTTCGCCAAGCGAGGCGGCGTAGGTGTCGATGGTCACGATCTTTGACTCGGGATAGCGCTCGCGCAGCTCCTCCGCAGCCAGCGCGGCGGCATGCGCCGTGCCGCTGATGCCGCCTGACATCCCGATGTAGAGCACATCATCGCCCTGCGCGAGCGCGCGCTCGAAAAATACAGCCGCCGTGGCGGGGTTGACCATCGAGGTCTTGACCTCGTCCCCCTCGCGCATCGCGTTGTAGAAGGCCTTGCCGTCGAAGTCCGTCTCCTCGTTGTATGCCTGTGTCACGCCGTTGACCGTGTAGGAAAACGGAACGACCGTAATATCATACTCACGCAGCAGCGTAAGGGGCAGGTTGGCTGAGGTGTCGGTAAAGAGCTTCGTCATGGCAGAATTTCCTTTCCGCTGATTTCTAAGCAGTGTATCACGCCGCGCGCGCGGAAACAAGGGAGGTTGCGGAATCTTTACAGGAAACTGACAAAATGGCAACAGCGAGGCAAAATGCCCCGCTGTTTTTTGTCAGTTCTGCTCAAAGATCGCGCGCATGGTCTTGTAGGTCATATAGCAGTCGAGCTTAGCGACCGTTTCATAGGGCGCGTGCATGGACAGTACCGGAACGCCCGCATCGAGCGTGTCGATGTTGCGCTGCGCCATGAATTTGGCCACCGTGCCGCCGCCGCCCGCGTCGGTCTTGCCGAGCTCCGCCATCTGCCAGAACACACCGTTGTCGTTCAAGAGCTTGCGCACGCGGCCGACGACCTCGGCGGAGGCGTCGGAGGCGCCGGACTTGCCGCCCGCGCCGGTGTACTTGCAAAGCCCCACGCCGTAGTTGACGAAAGCGGCGTTGCGCTTATCGTAGACGTCGGCAAAGTTCGGGTCATAGGCGGCGGTCACATCCGCGCTCAGGCAGAAGGAATTGGCAAAACAGTCGGCAAGCGACACGCCCTGCACGCGGCACATATCGCCCATGAACCACTCGAATGCCTGCGAGAGCATACCGGAAACACCCTCGGAGCCGATCTCCTCCTTGTCGGCGAAGATGCACACCGCCGTGCGCTTGGGGCTCTTCGCGTCGAAGATGCCGGCAAGCTCGGCATAGGCGCACACGCGGTCGTCGTGACCGTAGGAGGCGATGAAGCTGCGGTCAAAGCCGATGTCGCGCGCCCGCCCTGCGGGCACGACCTCCAGCTCGGCAGAGATGAAGTCCTCCTCCACGATGCCGTATTTCTCGTTGAGGAGCTTGAGGACATTGAGCTTGAAGCGGTCGGAGCAGTCCTCGCCCTCGAGCGGGCGGCCGCCGACGAGCAGATTCAGACTCTCGCTCGGAATGGCCTCGTTGAGGGGCTTTTTGCCCTGCTCGCGGCCGAGGTGCGGGAGCAGGTCGTTGATGATGAACTGCGGTTCTCCCTCGTCCGCGCCGATGTGGACGGCGACCGTCGAGCCGTCGCCGCGCACGACCACGCCGTGCAGCTCAAGCGGGATGGTCACCCACTGGTACTTGCGGATACCGCCGTAGTGGTGCGTCTTAAAGTACGCCAGCTCGGACTCTTCGTAGAGCGGGCGGGGCTTGAGGTCGAGGCGGGGCGCGTCGGTGTGCGCCGCGCCGATGTTCGCGCCGTGGCTGAGGTCCTGCTCGCCGATGACGGCAAGCATAATCGCTTTCCCCCTGTTGTTATAATAGACCTTGTCGCCGGTCTTAAGCGCCATGCCCTTCTCGTAGGGCACAAAGCCGCGCGCGGCTGCCAGCTCGATGCAGTGCTCCACGCACAGGCGCTCGGTCTTGCCGTGGTCGAGGAAGGACTTATAGTCCTCGCAGTAGGCGTTCATCGCCCGCTCCTCCTCGGCACTCAAGCGCTCGTAGCCGTTTTTCGGCGCGTAGGCAAGCTTTTCCGCCCACTCGTTTTTTTTCTTCTCCGCCATGGTTCAGTCCTCCTTGGATTTTTTGATGATGGTATCCACAAACTCCTCCGCGGCAAGCGCTGCCTGCGCGGGAGTCGGGTAGTTGTTTTCAAAGACCGCGCCGCAGTCCGCGCGGAAGTCCTCCTCGCTGCGCTGCGCGCGAACGCGCGCGCGGGCGTAGTCCTCGGAGATGCCGTCGCGCGCCATGATGCGCCGCACACGGACCTCCTCCGGCGCGGTGACCGCGACGGTCACATCGCAGAGCGTGCCGAGACCGCTCTCAATGAGCTTGATCGCGTCGAGCGCGATGAGCCTCGCGCCGCTCGCCTCCATGCGCCGCGCGAGCGCGCGGGGCAGGTGACGGAAGATGATGCCGTCGAGCCGCGCGAGCGCGGCATCGTCGCCGAAGACTATTTTGCCCAGCTTTTGCCGGTCCAATCCGCCGTCTGGGGCAAAGACCTCGCCGAAGGCGGCGGTCAGGTCGGCGCGGAGCGGCGCGTCGGACCGGAGCATTTCGTGATACACCGCGTCGCAGTCGAGCACCAGCGCGCCATGCCGCTCCAGCGCGCGCAGAAGCGTGGTTTTGCCCGCGCCCGTGCCGCCCGTGATGCCGAGCACCAGCACGCCCTCATCGGCGCTCTCGGTGTGAAAGCCTGCAGCCTTTTTGAGGCGGTTTCCCACCGCGAAGCCAAGTCCCGCACTGTCGGGACACTGCGCCCAGATGGCGGGCACCTGCGTTTCATCGAAGGTGCGCAGCGCGTCGAACACGCGCTGCGACTGCGCTAACTTGTCGCCGCTCGCGCCGAGGCGATGGACGATTTGCCCTGCAAAGAGCGGCGCGAACTCGTCAAAGCAGATCACGCCGTCCCGTTCGCCGAGCGAGGCAAGCAGCCGCCGCGCGCTCGCGCGCGGCGCGCCGGTGACGACCGTGACGGGCGCCTTGGGCGCATAGTGGCGGTACTTCATGCCCGGCGCGCGGGGCTTCTCCCCCGCCGCCATCGGCTGCGTGACCGCCTTATCCACCGCCACCTCGCCGAGCACCTCCCGCAAGTCCTCGAGCGGCAGGCCGCCCGGACGCAGCAGGCGCGGCGGCGTGCAGGTGAGGTCAATGATGGTCGATTCCACCCCCACGCGGCAGGCGCCTCCGTCCACCACGCCGTCGATCCTGCCGTCCATGTCCTCGCGGACATGCGCGGCGCTCGTGCAGCTCGGCCGGCCCGAGGTGTTGGCGCTCGGCGCGGCGACCGGCACGCCCGCGGCGGCGATGATCGCGCGCGTGACCGCATGGTCGGGGCAGCGCATCCCGACGGTGTCCAGCCCGCCGGTGGTGACGAGCGGCACGCAGTCCGCCTTGGACAGGATCATCGTCAGAGGCCCCGGCCAGAAGCGCTCGGCAAGGCGATATGCCGTCTCCGGCACATTTTTGCAGTAGCGCGCGAGCCAGCCCGCGTCGGGGATATGTAAAATGAGCGGATTGTCCTGCGGACGGCCCTTGGCCTCGAAAATGTGCCGCACGGCGTCCTCGTTCAGCCCGTCCGCGCCGAGACCGTAGACCGTCTCGGTCGGGATGGCGAGCAATCCGCCGCGGCGCAGGATCTCCGCCGCCTGTCCGACCGCCGCGCTCTCCCGCGCGGGATCGGTGATGGTAAAGTATCGGGTGTTCAAAAAGGTTCCCCCTTATTCGCGTTCAAAGAAAATGCGGCGCTCTCAGCTCTCCGTGCTCTCGCGCAGCTTTTCCGCCTGCGACTGCATCGTGAGCGCGTCGATGATGGGATCAAGCTCGCCGTTCATCACGGCGTCGATGTTGAAATTCTTGTTCTCTCCCGTCAAGCGGTGATCGGTCACGCGGTTTTGCGGGAAGTTGTAGGTGCGGATGCGCTCGTTGCGCATTCCTGTGCCGACCTGCGCGCGGCGCTCGCTCGTCACAGCGCTCTCCACGCGCTCGCGCTCGAGCTCGTAGAGCTTGGAGGCCAGCATCTGCATACACTTCGCGCGGTTCTGCACCTGCGATCTCTCCTCCTGACAGGCGACGACGATGCCCGTGGGCTTGTGGATAAGCCGCACGGCGCTGCTCGTTTTGTTGACATGCTGCCCCCCCGCGCCCGAGGCGCGGTAGACCTGCATCTCGATGTCCTCGGGCCGAAGGTCCACATCGACCTCCTCCATCTCGGGCAGCACCGCGACCGTGGCGGTCGAGGTGTGGATGCGCCCGCCGGATTCCGTCTCCGGCACGCGCTGCACGCGGTGGACGCCGCTTTCAAACTTCAGCCGCGACCATGCGCCCGCGCCGTTGAGGATAAAGTCAGCTTCCTTTACACCGCCCAACTCCGTGTCGTTGTAGTTCAACAGTTCAAGCTTCCAGCCGTGCTTTTCGGCGTACATGGCATACATGCGGTAGAGGTCCGCGGCAAAAAGTGCGCTCTCCTCGCCGCCGACGCCGCCGCGCAGCTCCATGATGACATTTTTCCCGTCGTTCGGGTCGCGCGGCAGCAGCAGCACGCGCAGCTCGTCGTAGAGCCGCGCCTTGTCCTCCTTCGCCCTGCGCAGCTCCTCCTGCGCCATCTCGCGCAGCTCGGGGTCGGAGAGCAGCTCCGTCGCCTCGGCGATGGTCTGCTCCGCACGGCGGTATTCCTCATAGGCCTGCGCGACCGGCTCGATCTCCCTTTGCTCCTGCGTGAGCTTTCGGAGCTGTGCGGCATCGCCGTAGATCTCCGGCACGGTCAGCAGCTCCCCGATCTCCGCGCAGCGGCGCGCGATCTGTTCCAGCTTTTCCCACATCGCTTCAGTTCTCCGCCGTCATGTAGTTCGTCACATTGCGGACAAACTCGTCGCGCCAAAAGTGATAGCCCGTCGAGCCGATACGCAGCGAGACCTCCGCAACATGCGGGCGCTCCACATAGCGGTCCATCTGACCGTACACATCTTTATAAGCCTCCTCGCTGCCGTGCGTGAGCACATAGGCGATGTTCTGTATCTCCAGCCCGCGCCGCTTCAAAAAGCCGCGCGCGATGCTCGAGCAGCGCCCCGCCCAGATGGGAGTGCCGAGAATGACGAGGCGGTAATCCTGTAAGGCACGGCTGGTCTCATAGGGCTCCATCGCGCGTGTGCGCTTGCGCATGGCATCGAGTCCGCAGCGCAGATAACCGATGGCGCCGTCGCGGTTCACGCGGTCCTTTATCTCTACGCACTCGCAGTCGAGCGCGGCGGCGATCTCCTCCATGGCAAATTTTGTGTTCCCCGTGCGAGAGTAATACAAACACAGAATGTCCTTGTTCATCATTGACCTCCGTAGACAAAATAGGCGGCAAGGCCGAAGGCCTCGCGGATATAATAGTTGACGCTCAGGCAGCGAAAATAGAGCGCGGACGGCATGTGCGCCGGCACAGCGGTACTCGCACCGCCCCACATCAGCCTCGCGCGGCAAAGGTGGTAATCCGAGGTGACGATGGCGACGCGCTGCGTCAGATCGACGCCCAGCCCTTCAAGCATTTCCCGGGAAAAGCGCAGATTTTCCTCCGTGCTGGCCGATCGTTCCTCAAGATGCAGCTGATCCTCGTCCACGCCGCGGCTGACCAGCGCGCGACGCATACACTCCGCCTCGGTGATGGCCTCGCCCGGCCCCTGTCCACCGGAGAGGATGACCGGCACATCGGGGTGTCTCGCAAGATATGCCGCCGCCGCGTCGATGCGCGTGCGCAGCGAGAGCGAGGGCGTTTCGCCGTTCACGCCCGCGCCGAGCACGATGACCGCGCTCACCGGCGCGTCGGACTCGTCTGCGAACGAACCGCGGACGACCATCGTTTCCAGCACGGTAAACAGGGAAAAGCCCAGTAAAAGCGCAGCGATCAGCGCAAGCTCGCACCACGCCGCGGCGCGGTGCCCGCGCCGTGCAAAATGCTCCAGCAGATAGAAAATGAACAGCACCGCCGCGGCGCACAGGCAGAGAAGGGCGGAAAAGCGCATCCCCGGAATGAAGCGCAGCAGCACCTCGAGCGCAAGGAAAATGACCGATGCCAAAAGCAGACGGTTTTCCCGCTTCGTGAGCGCTTTCCATTTTTTCGCCATGTTTCGGCCTCCCCGCCCGCGCGTTTCTCTTCTGCTTCCTGCCATTTTCTTACTCGCCCGCCTCGGCAGCAAGCTGCTCCCAGCGCTCCATCAGCGCGGTGAGCGCCTGCTCCTGCGCCTCTTTTTCGGCGTAGAGCGCGCTGTACTTCTCATAGTCTGACGCAGCCTCCTCCAGCCGCGCGTCCAACGCGGCGAGCGCCTCCTCCTGCTGCGCGATCTCGCGCTCGCAGATGGTGAGCTGGCGGCGAGCCGCCTGCTGCCCCTTATTGCCGCGCTGCGGTTTCTCTGTGTTGTGCTTTTCCTTTACACGGCTTTCTGTCTCTGCTTTTTTCGGCGGTTGTTCCGCTTTTAGCCTGCGGTAGCGGGCAAAGCCCATCGGGTAGTCGGTGATGATACAGTCCTCCAACTCCCACACGCGGGTAGCGAAGCGGTTGATGAAGTAGCGGTCATGGCTGACGAACAAAAGCGTACCGTCGTAGGCCTCCACCGCCTCCTCGATCCACTCGCGCGAGGCGATGTCGAGGTGGTTGGTCGGCTCGTCAAGAATAAGGAAATTGACCTCGTCGTCCATCAGCATACAAAGCCGCAGGCGGCTCTGCTCGCCGCCGGAGAGCACGGAGACGGACTTGAAAACATCCTCGCCGCGGAAGTGGAAGGCCGCCAGACGGTCGCGCGCCTTCTGCGGCGTGATGTCTCGCTTGGACCAGAGCATCGTGTCCACGAGGTTTCGCTGCGGCACATCGAAGTGAATGATCTGCGGCAGATACGCGGTCTTGACCGCAGGGCCGAGCTTGACGCGCCCTTCGTCGGGATACTCCTCTCCCATGATCATTTTGATGAGCGTGGACTTGCCCGTGCCGTTGTCGCCGATGAGCGCGATGCGCTCGCCGCCGGTGACCTTGAGGCTCACATCGGAGAAAAGCGTCCGCGCGCCGAAGGACTTGCCGACACCCTTGAGCGTGAGCACCTCGTCGCCGAAGAACTCTCCGCTGCGGAACTGCGCGGTCAGCCTGCGCTCGCGCGTGGGCTTGTCCGTCGTGCGCATCCGCTCGATGCGCTTTTCCATCGAGAACGCGCGCTTGTGCAGCGCGTCGTTGCCCATGAAAGCCCATAGGTGCAGCTTGTCCGCCGCTGCCTCGAGCTGCTTTATCTTCGCCTGCTCTTTTTCATATTGCCGCATTTTTTCGAGGTAGCGACGCTCCTTCTCCACGGCATAAAAGCTGTAATTGCCGTTGTAGAGTTCCGCGTGTCCGTCGAGAATTTCGATGACGCGGGTGATGGTGCGGTCAAGGAAATAGCGGTCGTGCGAGATGGCGACGACCGTACCCTTGAAGGAGGCGAGGTAATCCTCCAGCCATTCGATGGCGTGGAGGTCGAGGTGGTTGGTCGGCTCGTCGAGGAGCAGAATATCCGTATCCTCCAAAATGAGGCGGCCGAGGTTCACGCGCGTCTTTTCGCCGCCCGAGAGCGTGTCAAATAACCGCGTGCGCATATCGGCGGGGATCGAAAGGCCGTTTGCCACCTTGTTGACGGCGGTGGCGGTGTCGTAGCCTCCGAGGCCCTCAAAGCGGGCGGAGAGCTCGCCGTAGCGGCGCAGCGTTTCCTCCGATTCGTCGCCGCCTGCCATCTGCGCGGAGAGCTTTTCCATCTCGTCCGCCATGTTCCGCATCCGTGCGAAGGCGGATTGCAGCACATCCTCGACTGTGAAGCCCGCGGGGTAGACCGGTATCTGCGAAATGAGCCCCACGCGGCGGCCTGACGCGATGGCGACCTCACCGATGTCGTAGTCGAGCTCATCGGTCAGGATGCGAAAGAGCGTCGTTTTGCCCGCGCCGTTCTTGCCGAGCAGGCCCACGCGCTCGCCGGAGTTGACCTGAAAGGTCAAGCCGTCGAGTATTTTCTTTTCCAGATCAAAGGACTTCTGAAGCCCCGTTACACTGATCTCGATCATGTCGTTTTGAGCAATTCCTCTACGATTTTCTCTAAGTGCATGGAGCGCGACGCCTTGCACAGCAGGACGCTGCCCGCCGTAAATGCGGCCTTTGCCGCCCCAACCGCGCTTTCGGCGTCGGGATACCATTCCGCACTCTCATCCGCAGCATCCGCGATGTCGCGGGCGCACTCACCCACGGCGATCACATGGTCGATGCCGAGCAGCGCGCACAGCTCGCCCATCGCACGGTGAGCGGACTCGGTCAGCTCGCCGAGCTCCTTCATGTCGCCGAGCACGGCGATCTTCTTTCCCTCGCTCGCCGCGAGCACGCGCAGCGACGCGGACATAGACTGGGGGTTTGCGTTATAGCAGTCATCGAGCAGGCGACGCCCCTCGCTCAGGCGACGGATGCGCATCCGCGAGCCGGCCGGCTCGTAGGCGGCCACGCCGCGCTCGATCTCCGGGGCCGACAGGCCCAGTTCCTCACCGACCGCGACGGCGAGCGATGCGGCGTAGATCATATAACGCCCCGGCACAGGAATACTGAGGTGATATTCCCCGCGTGCGGTGGTCACCACGCAGGCGATGCCGTCGATGCCGCGGTCGCGCAGCGCAGAAACATGGACGCCCGCGTGCGCGCTCTCGCCGCAGCGGACGATGCGCTGCGGGAGCTGCACGGCGTCGAGCAGTATATCGTCTCCGTTGAGAATGGCGACGCCGTCTGCGTCGAGATTTTCAAAGATCTCGCTCTTTGCCTTCAAAATGCCCTCGCGCGAGCCGAAAAACTCAATGTGTGCGTCGCCGATGTTCGTGATGACGGCGATATGCGGACGCACGATCTCGCCGAGGTAGCGGATCTCGCCGGGGTGATCCATGCCGGTCTCGATGACGGCAGCCTCAAAGCTGTCGTCCAGTCCGAGCAGCGTGAGCGGTGTGCCGATGTCGTTGTTGAGATTTCCCGCCGTTTTGAGCGTGCGGTACTTCTGCGACACGACGGAGGCGATCATCTCCTTCGTCGTCGTCTTACCGACCGAGCCTGTGATCTGGACAAAGGAGATGTTGAACTGAGCGCGGTACCACATAGCCAGCGCCTTGAGCGCAAGGCGCGTATCGGGAACGGAGATATAGAATTTACCCGCCTGGAACGCCGAGGGCGTCCTCGCGCACAGGCAGCCCGCCGCGCCGAGGGAGAGCGCCATGTCGATATAGTCGTGTCCGTCGAAGCGCTTACCGGCAAGCGGGATAAAAAGCGCGCCCTCGCCCGCCGTGCGGCTGTCGGTGGAAACCGAGGTCACAGCGGCGTTTTCATTGCCCGCGAGCAAGGTGCCGCCCGTAGCGGTCAGCAATGCGGAAACAGTCAGTGTTTTCATGCTTTTCCCTCCTTGCGCACTTGCAGGGAGCTCGTCACGATGCGCTCGCACAGTTCGCCGTAGCCGATGCCGGCGGCGGCGGCCTCCTGCGGCACAAGGCTCGTGGGCGTCATGCCGGGGAGCGTGTTGATCTCAAGGAAATAGGGCGTGCCGTCCTCGGTGACGATGAAGTCTGCGCGGGAATAAACGCCGAGCTCCAGCACGCGGAATACGGTCTCTGTCGCGCTGCGGAGCGTTTCCTCCCATGCCTCGGGAATGTGCGCGGGGCAGACCTCCTCGGCCGCGCCCGCCTGATATTTGTTGGCGTAGTCGTAAAAACCGGTCTTGGGGATGATCTCGATGGCGGGCAGAGCCTTGCCGTCGAGGATGCCGACCTGCAGCTCGCGCCCGCGGATGTACTGCTCGATGACGACCTGCGCACCGAAGCTCAGGCACTGCGTCAGCGCGGAGACGACCTCCTCGCGCGTGCGCGCGATGGTCACGCCGATGGACGAGCCGTTGGCGTTGGGCTTGACGACGCAGGGAAGCTCCGTCTCGTCGGCGATGGTCTCGATCTCCTCCGCCGTGTACTTGAGCGCGCGCCACTTAGCGGTGGTGACATAGGGTGCGACGAGACGCTTGGTAAGGTCCTTATCCATGGCGATAGCGCTGCCGAGATAGTCTGAGCCTGTGTAGGGGATGCCGAGCAGGTCAAAGGCCGCCTGCACGCGCCCGTCCTCGCCGCAGGTGCCGTGGAGTGCGATAAAGACGATGTCCGCCATCGCGCAGACCGTCAGCACATCCCGGCCGAACATGCTCGCGCTCTTGTCTCTCCGACTTGCGCGGACCGCATCGAGATCCGGCTCCTCGCGGGCAACGGAGAAGTCGCCGCACAGACCGTCTGGCGCGTCGAAAATGCTCTCCGGCGCGCCCGCATAGCCCTCAAGCCCCAAAAACATATCCACCAGCACAGCCTGATGGCCGCGCTCACGCAGGGCGCGGCAGATGCGCGTGCCGCTCGAAAGCGACACATTGCGCTCCATACTCAGTCCGCCTGCCAAAACAACGATACGCATACTGTTTCCTCCTGAATCCGCAAAAACCACATATCAATGCTATTTTATCAGATTACAATTTAGCACAACGCCGCGCAAATTACAAGCACTACGAGCAAAAGAAAGGCGGCTCGCGCCGCCTTTCCTCTCTATCCCCTGAAAAGTCCCGTGAGAAGTCCGCCGCTCTCCTGTTTCTTCTCCGCGAGCGTCATCGCCGCGGAGAGCAGCTGCGCGGCCTCGCCGCGCGTGAGCGGGCGCTGTCGGTCTCCCGAGGCAAAGCTGCCGCTGGCGATGATGCGGACGGACTCCAAATTTGCCACTGCCTGTGCGCTCCACGCGTCGGCGCTCTCCGCGTCGAAGCCCGAAAGGTCTGCATCGGTCACGCGCAGCAGACGATTGAGCACGGTCGCCGCCTCAGCGAGCGTCACACCCTCCTGCGCGCAAAAGGCCATGCCGCCCTCCGTACCCACGCCGCGGATCAATCCGCATTGCAGCGCGCTGACCGCACAGCCCTTCGCCCAGGTCGGGATGTCCGCATCGTCGCAAAAGCCCGTCATTGTAAGGTCGCCCGCGGGAATGCCCGCGCAGGCGAGCGCCATGGCGACAAATTCCGCGCGGCTGACGGTGCGCTCCGGCTCGAAAAAGCGCCTGCCGCCAAAGCTCGCCCCCACGAACACCCCGTGCTCGGCAAGATCCACCGCCGCGGTATAGGCCGCGCTCCGTGCCATGTCGTCGTAGGTCACGCCGCATTTGGCGCGCACGATGGTGATGCGCACCGTCGCAGGCGCTGAGGTGTTGCCCTCCGCGTCGGCCGCGGTGTAGGTGAAGCTGTCCGCGCCAGTCTTGTTCCCCTCGCTCGTGTAGACGAAGGTATCGCCGTCGAGCGTCACCGTGCCCTTCGCCGGCTCCTCGGCGATGGCAAAGCTCACCTCACCGCCCTTGCGGTCGATGGCGGTGAGCGTACCGGTGTAGGGGATGCCGCGATAGACGCGCAGCTCCATGCTCTGAGCGATGGGCGCGCCCGCGTCCGCCGCCGGCACGGCGGCCTTCTCCCTGCCAAAGATGGCCGAGGCGGGGAGCCCCGTGAGCGCGAGCAGCAGCATCGCCATAGCAAACGGCACCGCGCGATGCAGCAGTACCCTGTTCTGATCGGTATTCATATCGTTCCTCCCTTTATCAAAGTTGACAGACTTATTCTTTGCGAAAAAGGGAGCTTTATGCAAAGAGAGCGTCCCGCGGGACGCTCTCTCCTTCAAAATTTTTCAGTTGGTCAGCCATTCGGGGCGCGAGCGTTTCTTCACGCCCGAAACGATGCCCATGGCAGCAAAGAGGGTAACGATGGACGAGCCGCCGTAGCTGAAAAACGGCAGCGTCAGACCGATGACCGGCATCAGGAAAAGGCACATGCCGATGTTCGCAATGGTCTGGAAGATGAGCATACTCGCCATACCGACGCAGACATAGCTCTCCATCGGCGTCGCCGCGTCGCGCGCGACGAGCAGGCAGCGCACCACGATGGCGAGCAGCAGCAGGATGATGAGCGTACAGCCGAGAAAGCCCAGCTCCTCGCCGCAGACAGAAAAAATGAAGTCTGTCTGCCGCTCTGGAATGCTCCAGACATTCGTGGACTGCGTCTGTGTGCCTTGAAAAAGCCCCTGCCCCGTCAGCTCACCCGAGCCGAGGGCGAGCATCCCGCGCGTCTGCTGGAAGCCCGCCCCCTCCGGCTGGAAGCTGTGGTCAAGAACCGCAAGAAAACGGTCGCGCATATAGCCGGGCAGCAGGTCCAGCTCCCACACCGCGAGGAACGCCGCCACGCCGCCGCCGATGCCCAGCGCCAGCCATCGCTTCGCCATTCCGGCGGCAAAGACCATGCAGATGAAGATGAACAGATACACCAGCGCGCTGCCCGCGTCGCCGGAGATGACGACGATCAGCCCCACCATGAAGAGCATATGCGCCGTCGGCTGAATGACATGCTCAAAGCGGCGCAGGTCTCGGTTTTCCCTGAGCAGCGCGAGCTGATGGGCGAGCAGCACGATGAAAAATACCTTCACGACCTCCGCCGGCTGCACCGTCACGGGGAAGCGCTTCAAAAAGCCTACGCCGAGCCTCGAGCCGATGTCGTTCACGCCGAGCCACGCGCGGTTGCCGTTGCGCGTCTGCCCCAGCGGGGTGAGCAGCAGCAGGAGAAAGCCGACATTGAAGCCGAGCAGCCACTTCCACTTTTTCGCCAGCTCAAAAATGTCGATGCTTGAGAGGAAGAAGTAGAGCACCAGCCCGATGAGCAGGCCGAGCCCCTGCACGGTGACATACTTGAAGGTGCCGCGAAAATTTGTCGCGCTGGCGATGAGTACCATGCCGTAGAGCGTCGAGAGCGTACACAGTGCGAGCAGCACCGCGTCGGTCTGGCGCAGCGTGTCATGCAGCGTTTCGCGCAGCCTTCCCATCGCTCTCCCCCCTCTTTCTCGCATTCTTTGAAACTACTGAAACTACTTCAGCCTATTAGTATAGCACGGTTTTGCCCTCGTGTAAACCGCGCCTTTTATTCTCCCTCACTGTTTACATTCTGTTCATGCAAAAAGGAATTGCGCATTGCGCGGCGGTGTGCTATACTACGCTTTTAGAATGGGCTGAAAGGGGGATTTGTGCCGTGGAGCATCTGACACACAGTGAGCAGGAGACCGAGCAGCTCGGCGCAGCGCTGGCCGAAAGGCTGCCGCGTGGCGCCGTTGTCGCCTACACAGGTGAGCTCGGCATGGGAAAGACCGCCTTCACCCGCGGCCTTGCGCACGGCCTCGGCTGCCGCGGAAGAGTCAGCAGCCCCACCTTCACCATCGTCAACGAATACGAGGGGGACATTCCCCTCTTTCACTTCGACCTCTACCGCCTCGGCTCGTCGGACGAGCTCTTCGACATCGGCTGGGAGGACTATCTTGCGCGCGGCGGCGTGTGCGCCGTCGAATGGAGCGAGCGGGCGGAGGATGCCTTTGACATCTCCACCGTGCGCGTCGATCTCCGGCGCGACGCGCAGCATGAGGGCTGGCGCGTCATCACGATCACGGGGGTGGAGGGGCTATGAAAATTCTCGCGTTCGAGACCTCGGCCAAGTCCGTTTCGACCGCGGTGGTCGAAAACGGCGCGCCGCTGGCCTACGCCTATCAATGCACCGGCCTCACCCACTCGCGCACGCTCATGCCGATGGCGGACGCGATGCTCAAAAACGCCGACCTGACGCTCGCGGATATGGACGCAGTCGCCGTGGCCGCCGGCCCCGGCTCGTTTACAGGGCTTCGCATCGGCGTCGCCGCGGTCAAGGGCCTTGCGTGGGCGGCGGACAAGCCCTGCTTCGGTGTTTCCACGCTTGAGGCGATGGCGCAGAACCTCGCCCACATGGACGGTCTGATCGTCTGCGCGATGGACGCGCGGAGAAATCAGGTCTACAACGCGCTCTTTGAAGCAAAGAGAGGCGTTCTCACGCGTCTGACGCCCGACCGCGCCATCGCGGTCGCGGAGCTGGCGAACGAGCTGAGAGGCGAAAAGTGCCGCCTTTTGGTGCTCGGCGACGGCGGGAGGCTCTGCCGCGACGGGCTCGCGGCGCTCGGTGTGGAGAGTGAGCTTGCCCCCGCGCAGCTTCTCTATCAGAACGCCGTGGGCGTCGGTCTTGCCGCCGAGCATGGCACAGCTGTGAGCGCGCAGGCGCTTGCGCCTGTCTATCTGCGCATCTCGCAGGCGGAGCGTGAGCGCAACGCAAGGTTACAGCAGGAAGCAATGCAAAAATAAATATATTTTATCGGAGGATGAAGCAATGGAAACGAAATTTGGCAGCAAGGTACACATTATGGACCATCCCCTTGTGGCCCACAAGCTGACGATCATGCGCGATAAGAACACCAGCGTCAAGGATTTCCGCGAGCTGGTCAGCGAGATCGGTATGCTCATCACCTACGAGGCGACCCGCGACCTGCCGCTCACCACCAAGCACATCGAAACGCCCATCTGCGGGATGGATGCCCCCACCCTTGCCGGCCGCAAGTTCGTGGTCGTTCCCATCCTCCGTGCCGGTCTCGGTCTTGTGGACGGCGTTCTGCGCATGGTGCCTTCCGCGCGTGTGGGCCACATCGGTATGTACCGCGATGAGGAAACGCTTGAGCCGCATCCCTACTTCTGCAAAATGCCCAAGGATGTCGCCGAGCGCGATGTGCTGATCGTCGACCCCATGCTCGCCACCGGCGGCAGTGCCGCCGAGGCCATTGATGAAATGAAAAAGCGCGGCTGCAAGCACATCAAGCTGATGGTGCTCGTCGCCGCCCCCGAGGGCATCGAGCATATCCAGAAGCTCCACCCCGATGTGGAGATCTACGCCGGCGCGCTCGACGACCATCTCAACAAGAACGGTTACATCGTCCCCGGTCTCGGCGATGCGGGCGACCGCATCTTCGGCACAAAGTAAGCCCCCGCTCCGCGGTGCCGGCCGCGCCGGAAGGCGCGCAAGCGCTTTGCGCAGCAATTTTTGTATCACAACAGCAAATTGAAAGGAAACCATCAACCATGAGTGCATCGAGAGAAAAGAAGGCCCGTCAGGAGCTGAACGAATCCGGCTATGTCGATCCCCGCAAGGCCCGCGAGGCCGCAGAGAAGGCAAAAGATCGCCGGACTACCCGCATCTACACCGCCGTTATCGTTGCCTTTGTGCTGCTTGGCGCGGCGCTTTTCGCGTCTGACCGCATCGCAGCGGACAAGGAGGCCAAGGAGAATGCGCGCATTGGCGCGGAGACCGCCGTGAGCATCGACGGCGAGGAGCTTTCCGTCAACGACGTGTCCTATTACTACGGCAGCATTTACAACACCTTCGCCAACAATGGCAGCTCCTTCGGCTTCGACAGCAGCAAGGATGCCCGCGAGCAGCAGTACACCGAGGGCAAGACCTGGCATGACTACTTCCTTGAGACCGCGCTGGATTATCTCAAGAGCAGCGTCGCCGTTGCCCACGCCGCCGAGGCCGCCGGCTTTGACGGCACAGAGCAGATGGACGCCGCCGAGAGCAGCAACCTCTCCATGGTCGATCTCTACGCCGGCTCCAGCAGTGTGACGCGCGCGCAGTACCTCACCGCAATGTTCGGCAAGTATATGACCGAGGATGCTTTCGTCCGCAGCGTCCGCCGCGACGCGCTGGCGAGCGCCTATCAGCAGAGCTATTCCGACGGTCTGACCTACTCTGCCGCCGATCTGCAAGCCGCCTATGACGCCGATCCCGATGCCTATTGCAGCGTGGACATCGAGTATGTCACCTTCACGACCGCCCTTTCGAGCGACGCCACCGACGAGGAAAAGTCCGCGGCGATGGAGGAGGCCAAGGCGAAGGCCGAGGCCGTGCTCGCCGCCTACGAGAGCGGCAAGAGCTTTGAGGAGAGCGCCGGTGACGGCACTTACACCCACCGCACGAACGCCGACCGCAGTGTGACGAGCGAGATGCTCACCTGGGCATTTGCCGCTGACCGCACAGCAGGCGACACTACCGTCGCCGAGCAGAGTAACGGCTACAACGCCGTCCTCTTCCACTCCCGCAGCCGCGACGACTATCACTCCGTCACCGTCCGCCACATTTTGGTCGCGGACGAGCAGACCGCCGCCGACATTTACTCTCAGTTCAACAACACCGGCGACAAAACCGAGAATGAGTTTGCCACTCTCGCCGCCACCAAGTCCACCGACAGCGGCACTGCCTCCAACGGCGGCCTGATGAGCGATGTCCGCAAGGGGCAGACCGTGCAGGCCTTCGAGGACTGGTGCTTCTATCCCGGCCGCCAGAGCGGCGACACGGACATCATCAAGAGCGAGTATGGCTACCATGTGATGTACTTCGTGGAGACCAACCCCCTTCCCTACTGGGAATACAAGGCAACCAACAGCCTCAGAAGCGCCGATGTCAGCGCGTGGTATGAGGGCATCACCGACGGCGTGACCGTCGAGCAGCTCGACGCCATCGAGTATGTCGGCTGAGCGCTGATCCGCAACGCGGCAGGGACCGGCAAGGCCGCCGGTCCCTGCTTTTTCAAGAGGAACTGTATGGAAAATCAATTCTTACGCACCGAAATGGTGCTCGGTGCGGAGGGCGTAGCCGTGCTGCGGCGCAGCCATGTCGCCGTGTTTGGGCTCGGCGGCGTGGGCAGCTACGCAGTCGAGGCGCTGGTGCGCTCCGGCGTGGGCGAGCTGACGCTCATCGACGACGACACCGTGGCGCTCACCAACCTCAACCGTCAGCTTGAGGCGCTGCACTCCACGCTCGGTCAGAGCAAGGCCGAGGCCATCGCCGCGCGCTGCCGCGACATTGACCCCGAGGTCATTCTCCACCCCATCGTGGGACGCTACGAGGCAGCGAGCCGCGAGCGTTTCTTCGACGCGCAGTATGACTACATCCTTGACTGTATCGACCTTGTCTCCTGCAAGCTCGACCTCATCGAGACCGCGCTCTCGCGCGGCATCCCCATCCTCTCCGCGCTCGGCACAGGCAACAAGCTCGACGCTTCGCAGCTTCAGATCACGGATATTTCCAAGACCTACGGCTGCCCGCTCGCGCGTGTGATGCGCCGTGAACTCAAGGCCCGCGGCATCCTGCACACGCGCGTGCTCTTCTCCCCCGAGCTGCCCGCCGAAACGGAGCAGAAGGAGTCTCCCCCGCCCGGGCGGCGCAGTGTGCCGGCGAGCGTCACATGGGTCCCCGGCTGCGGCGGGCTGATGATGGGCGGCGAGGCTGTGCTCGACCTTGTGCGCCGCGCAAAGGAGGCGTCAGAATGCTGACCGGCAGCCTTGTCAATATGCTCGCCATCTTCGCGGGCTGTTTTGTGGGCGTAACACTCGGACGCTTCATTCCCAAGCATTTCAACACCGCCATCGTAAAGGGCATTGCCCTGTGCGTGCTCTACATCGGCGTGGAGGGAATGCTTGCGGGCAGCAATGTGCTTGTCGCCATTCTCTCCATCGTGCTCGGCGTCATCGTCGGCGAGCTGCTTGACCTTGACGGGCGCATCCACACGCTGGGCGACTGGGTGGAGCACCGCTTTGCCAAAAGGAAGTCGAAGCACTCTGTTTCCGAGGGCTTTGTGAACGCTTCTCTGCTCTTCTGCGTGGGCGCGATGGCCATTATGGGCGCGCTGGACTCCGGCCTCACCGGCAACCACTCAACGCTCTATGCCAAGGCCACGATCGACGGCGTTACCTCCATCGTCTACGGCTCGACCATGGGCGTGGGCGTGGCGCTCTCGGGCATCGCGGTGTTTCTCTATCAGGGGCTTATCACGCTCTGCGCGTCGTTCATCGCGCCCTTTCTGAGCGATCCTGTCATTGCGGAGATGAAGTGCGTCGGCTCGCTGCTCATCGTGGGGCTGAGCTTCAATGTGCTCGGCATCACGAAGATCAAGGTGATGAATTATGTTCCCGCCGTGTTCTTCCCCATCCTGCTCTGCCGTTTTTTCTGAGAATTTTTTCCTTTCCCCATTGTTCTTTCCCCTGCGGCGCAGTATACTGTCGTCAGCTATAAAAAGGAGCGATCGTATGGATCCTATTTATGAGATCGAGCTGGAGGTGTGCCCCCACTGCGGCGGCGTCGGCGCCATGCAGGACGAGCAGGGCTGGTGCGTCTATGTGGACTGCCTCGACTGCGGCTCGCACACCGTTCACGCCAGCTATGAAACAAGCGAGGAACGCCTCGCGGCGGCCAAACAGGTCGCGCACCTGTGGAACATCGGCAAGGTGATCCACGCAGGTGTCGGCGACTGAGCGGTGAGCGCCGTCCGTGTTTCGGCCATTTGGGCGAAGCGCGGGCGGTCGAGCAGCCTCTCCTTCCGCACAGCAAAGTATGCTGTGCCGTACCGTTTTTCCGCCGCAATCCTTTTTTTGCGATCCTGATGGCAAAAAAAGTGAAATTTACTCTTGCATTTCTCGCGCGGCTGTGCTATGATACACAAGCTGTCTGAAAGGACACGCGCCGTTAGCTCAGCTGGATAGAGCGTCTGGCTACGGACCAGAAGGCCGGGGGTTCGAATCCCTCACGGCGTACCAAAAGAAGTCTTGAAACCATAGAGTTTTGGGACTTCTTTTTTCGTTTTACCCTTTATTTGACCCTTTATCCGGTTCACGCCTGCCTCCCGAAGATCGTTCTTTGAAGATATGCTTCCATGCGGTTTGCGCTGTCCTGCCTCATTTTTTCCGAAACATGACCGTAAACATCAAGGGTAAAGGCAGCAGTTGCGTGTCCTAAATTGGACTGCACGGTTTTTACATCGTCCCCGTTTTGAAGGCATAGAACAGCGTAGGTGTGACGCAGACTGTGAACATTGGCTTTCTCCGCGCCAATCTGTCTGGCTATCCTCTTGAAGTGATCATATACGGTTTGCGGGCAGTAGTGGTCGCCAAATTCCGTCGTGAATACGAACCATGTATTCTGTTCTTCCGCAGAGCCCCATCCATGCCATGCAAGACCGGCTTTCATGCGCTGCTGCATCTGCTCATGCTTTCTCTCTTTCAG
>NZ_JAFBIQ010000020.1 GCF_021531315.1 Oscillibacter valericigenes
TGCCCTAAGCTCTTTTGATTCCCGTTTCCCTTGTTTGTGGGCTGCTCCTTCTGCCTGTTTTGCTCATCACTTTCTAATCTCAAGTCAGGATCTGCTTCTCAACAGAAGTTTAAGTCGTTACAGACCATTTTAGAGATTTCCAATGACTTCAAAAAAGATAACGACTTGGATAAGCTCGGAAGCAATGGCCAATTTAACAGTGCTGATAAGATAGATTGGAAAATTGTGAGCGCGCAGTTGAAGCAGGCATATGATTTCCTTGAAAAAAACGATGGAAAGAAAATCATCAGGAAAGTTCAAGACCTTTCTCAGCGTACGAGTCAACTCCACGAAAAAATAAACTATCTAAAAGTTCAACGCGAGCTGAATGTGTTTGGAGATGATTGGAATGCCAAGAAAAAACTCGTTGATAGTCTGTATGAAGGACTTGAAAGCCGCAACAAGGTAAAACAATCCTACATGGCGAATTACAGTGTTCCAAAAGAACACTTTCATTGGAATGTTGCTTTTTTAGATGGTACTCAATATCGAGGAAAAGTTGACCTGTTTGTCGGAGGAAGCCCTTGCCAGTCATTTTCTCTCGTTGGCAAGCAGCGCGGTCTTGACGATACTCGAGGAACGTTGTTCTACGAATATGCTCGCCTAATCGATGAAATAAAACCCAAAGTTTTTATTTATGAAAATGTAAAGGCTGTTACATCCCACGATGGAGGAAAAACATGGAAGAAAATGCAAGAAGTTTTTAATGAACTCGGATATGCATTTTCCTGGGATGTGTTGAATGCAAAGAACTATGGGATCCCTCAAAATAGAGAACGGTTATTTGTTGTTGGCATTCGTAATGACATTCTGCTTAATGAACAGTTTGTATTCCCTGAGCCGATTCCTCTAACAAAGACCATGAAGGATTTCTTAATAGATAATGCTTCTGGCGGGTATTTTCTTCCGAAGAAAGGTGTTGAATTTGTAACCTTAGAGAAGAATCTTTCTAAAAAATTCACACAGATTGATGGCGATATTCAACTGTGCCAAAAGAAGAACCAGCAATTCAACTGGCATGGCGACTTCGTTTTTCAGTCTGAGGAAGAAGCAGAGAAAAAAGGAATCCCCGATCTTGAAAAATACTTTCTTTCTGAAAAGGTTCGAAAGTATGTTTTATCCAGCGGTACAAAAAATTTTTACAGCAAGCCCGCTGTTGACCTTGATATTGCCCGGCCGCTGCTAACTACAATGCATAAGATGCATCGTGCTGGCGTGGATAACTATGTTACTACTCAGGGGCGTTTGCGCAAACTAACTCCGAGGGAATGTCTACGGCTCATGGGGTTTAGTGATAGTTTTAAGATTGTTGTATCAGATACTTCAATGTACCAGCAGGCAGGAAACTCAATCGTTGTCGATGTCCTAATCTCAATTATGACATCTATCATTACCGCTTTAGGAACAAGCAATTTCCAGGAGGTAAAATATAATGAGCAAAATTGAAGTTAAGGCCATACCGTCTAGCTTCGTGGCCAAAAACATGAAGTTGTATTCTGACACGGGTGCTGGAGAGGCAAAGCTATTTGTCGGATCAACGCGCAATACGAAAGAGTTTAACGAATTTTTTGAGTTTGAGTCTGACTACAAATACCGTTTTAGCAAAGAAAACCTTCTTCAGTATTTGGACCAAATGAAGCTTGAATATGGATTTCAAAAGATTAATCGATATAAAAATGTTTCATTAGAAACATCTTTTCGGATTACTCGCTGCTAAGTGCTGTTATTTCAATGGTTTAAGCAGTAGTAAGATGTGGTTGAAAGGGTAGAAATGTATGTAAGTCATATATTATTCCTATATTATTCCTATATTATTTCTACATCGACATTCCTACACAGAATACACCCTATTTTATTTTTTCGATTTCTTCCTTCAGCCAGTCGAATTCTCGCTGGGTATAGACCTTTTCGGTGATGTCGGATATCTTGTGACCGACCATGTATTTGATTGCATATTCGTCAATACCGGCTTTCTTTGCGGCTGTGACAAAGTGCTTTCTTCCGTCATGAGGACGATGCTCCGGGTTAAAATTAAGCTCGTCACGGATCATCTCAAAGCCGGCCTTATAGCGTTGATAGCTCATCATCACAGTCTTGCCGCTGCGCTTGTCTTTGCAGTTGAAGAGATACGGGCTGCCGATTTCTTTGGCTTTATTGTAATGTCGCTCCACGAGGTAACGAATTTTTGAGTGGATGGGCACGACGCGGTCTTCACCAGCTTCGGTCTTGATGCCGCCTTTGAAAGTTCCATTCTCAAGGTCTACATTGGCAAGCTCAATTAGGCCGAGCTCTTGTGGACGCCATCCAGAATAACACTGAAT
Source organism: Oscillibacter valericigenes (assembly GCF_021531315.1). Lineage (GTDB taxonomy): Bacteria > Bacillota > Clostridia > Oscillospirales > Oscillospiraceae > Hominicoprocola. The sequence goes on from NZ_JAFBIQ010000020.1 coordinate 2,361, forward strand.
GAGTATCACATCAACGAAATTCTTATCGTCGACATGCTCCCAGAGCTTTGATATTTCTTCGTCCGTAAAAGGTATGTGCTCTTTCTTGACTTTCTGGATCTCTTTGATCGTTTCGTCAGTCAGCTTGAATGTGCGCGAGTAGTTTCTATCGACGATCTCATATTCCAGAGCATAGTCAAGCATCAGGTTGAACAAGGATTTGATTTTGTTCTTCATGGATGCGCTGGCGTGTTGCTCTTTCCCTCTGACAGTGGCAACACCCTCGTCCATGCAGCCTTTCACATGGCGGGCACGGACATCCATTACTCGCATATCATAGACAGCCGAGCAATACTTCCAAGCTGAAGTAACGGCCCGTGAACTGCCATCCGATTTGAGCGTCTTAAAATACTCTTCCGACCACTTGTCGTAAAGCTCTTTGACTGTGATCGCGGCACCCAGGTCATAAGGATTCTTATTGTATTCCACAAGCGCGGCATAGGCGTCATTGTAAGTCGCGAAATATGAGTCAGGCTTGAGCGGTTTGCAAATGGGCTTGCCGTCCTGAGTCTTTCCCACCGTAACCATCGCCCGAAAGGGATTCCGAAGGTTGCGGTTTTTTATTTCGCTGATTTGGCCAAACCCGTTCGGGAGGCGTCTTCGTTTATTGTTTTTGGCTCTCGGTTTTCGCTTTACAGACGGATTCATGGGATAGCCGCAATGAGGGCAAGCCGGAGCCTTGTCGCTTACCTGCAATTCGCATTCAGGGCATTTCACAAGCATGAATTACACCTCCGTGGTTGATTTGTCCTTTGTAATCATATATTATGGTGTAGGAGTTGTCAAGTTATTCCTACATTTTATTTTTTGATGGAGCGATGTATATGATTACAAATGATGTATCAACCTGCCCCAAATGCGGCGGTGATTTGAAATATTATGACCGTGTTACTCGGATTGTACGGACGAAAGGAAGAAAGACCTGGAAGATTCCCATGCGGCGGCTTCAATGCACTCGCTGCGGTTCAGTACATAGAGAACTCCCCGAACTGATATTTCCGTACAAACAGTACGAGGCCGAAGTCATCATCGGTGTTTTGGAGGGCTTTATCACCTGCGAAACCATCGGCTTTGAGGACTATCCCTGCGAAATGACGATGGTCCGATGGCAGGCTCAGGACTGGACCACCGAGGTTGTTTTAACAAAGCGCAGTTGCTAACTTAGAATAGCCGTTGAAAGGAGGTAAACGCCAATGAACGAGCAAGAGTTCCCTCAGGGGTCTGTCCCCGTTGCTGTTGCGGCCCGTGTTTATGGCAAAGATGCTTCATGGGTCCGTGCCGGAATTATTTCAGGGTGGCTCCCGATTGGCAAAGCCACTCGCAGCGGAAAGTTAGTCACCACCATCGAGGAGATGGATTCGCGCTACGGTCGTATCAATTTTTACATCTCCCCAAAGCGTCTCTACGAGGAGACCGGATTTTTGTGGAAAGGAGAACGACAATAATGGCAACGGAAATCCGTCCGGAGCTGTCTGAGAAAAATCCATACTGGATTGGCAAGCACCGGTATTACGAACTGAAGCATTTCTGCCTCCAGTATCCGATCTGGAAGAAAGCCTACAATGCTCTGCTTGGCCTGAGCAGCCGTCCGAACGACCTTGATATTTTCGTCAAGAGTGGCCAAGTACGGAGCGATCCAACTGCAAGGTGTGCGGAATCCCGCGTATCCTTTGCCAAACGGATGGAACTGGTCGAGCAAGCTGCCATTGGTACGGACGGTGACCTCTAATGATTCTAAATTACTATGAAAACAAAATCATTAAGAATGCATTACTCCCGGCAGAATGGAAGAGTCAAGAATCTCTTGATGAGCTATTGAATTTCTTACAGTCTAACTGGGAACAGCGTGCTATCTTCTATGATGACGGTAAAGTAAATAGTAAACAACAATTCCTGGATTTTATCGGGCAGAAAAATATTCGAACAAAGGATTATGTTGGAACTATTGTCTACAAAGGGCATCAGCTAAACATATTCCCGAAGGTTTTCAAGGAGTTTAAAGACGATGATGATCGAAAAAGTCTTGATCTTCAGCATCTGATGCACAACCTTGTAAAATGGATTGAATATACCGCAAAAATAGACTATGGAAGTGTTTTTTATTATGCCGACCACGCCGGAAGGAAAGGCGAAACTCAGCAAGGAACTGGCCAAGTTCCATGCGGAACAAGCACTAAAGATGGTGCAGAAGTTGCCCTGTCCCGCGGAACAAAAGTTGGAGCTTATCGATGCAGTAGTTGAACATTTACGTTCTAAGCAATAGTATCAACTTGTTTATCCGATTTGCTATAAACAAGTTTAAGCCGCCGCCCTGAGTGAAATCAGGGTGGCGACTTTTTGCAATATAGCTTGACGTATGACAAGTAATGAAATACGATAATGGGGAGTGAGAATGTACATATGCAGCTTATGAAGGAAAAACAGGAGTTGACCCATTTGTCATGGTCTGTCCACCGTAATTCTATCGAAATTGGTGGGTCTTTTCTGAAGGCGTATGGGAAATGATTTGGAAAAGGTGGAGCGCATATGAAGATTTTTGCAATTCGAGATGAATCGACGCAGGAGCAGAAGGATCTGGCGTACCTCCTGTACTACGAGCAGGAAAAGCGGTTCTACATTGAGCTGCCGGAGAACGCGGACGCATGGGAGACACCGCTGCTGCTGGACTCCTTTGTGAAGCGCGGAGAAACCACAGTCAATTCCTATTGGAGCAAAATCTGGGTTCAGCAGCGGATCGTTCCGACCGACCGCCAGAACATTGGCGAGATTTTGCGCGACAATCATCTGAAGGAATACGATGAGTACGAGCTATTGATGTTGGCGATGGGACGATGCGCACAGGACGATTACTACCTCGTTCCCATTGATGAGAAGGAGCTTCCGGAAGAAATTACGAAGCGCTTCTCCAAGAGAATTGAAGATGTGCTGCCGCTGGAGGATCATTGCCTGCTGGTGTTTTTCCGGGATGGTGCGGTGAAGAAGTGCGATTTGCAGAAGCATTTTGAAAAAACAAAAGCATTTCAGATTCTTATCAAAAAGCCGGATTATTTTCAGCACGTGCAGATGCAGACGGGCGGATACGGCGTTGCGTGGGATGTGAACATGACTGTCTCGGATGCGATGCTCTACCGGATCGGCAAAAGTGTTCCTCTGACGGCGGCTGATTTCCGGAACTTTGCCTCCCATAGAGTCATCAACGCAGCGGAAGCGGCGGAGATATTGGGCTGCTCCCGGCAGAATATCATCGACCTGACGAAACGCGGAAAGCTCCATCCGATCAAAACATCGGAAAAGAGCACGCTGTATCTCAAAAGTGAAGTCCTGAAACGAAACTGGCAGTGAGAATACGTTATACCCCTTTATACCCTTTTGTAAGGGGTATAAAGGGGTATAACGTTCTTTGGAGAACTTTTCAAAAAATCTCATTTGCACCTTTTCAAATGGGTTCCAATCCGTTACAATATATCTAACAACCTAACAATGTAATGCGAGGTGTTGCTATGAAAACAACAGACCAGCCGCAGGTGAAGCAATACGTCATCTATTCCCGCAAATCCAAATTTACCGGGAAAGGCGAAAGTATTGAGAACCAGATTGAGCTGTGCCGCCAATATATTGCAATGCACTTTGGCGAAGACGAGGCGGAGCATGCGCTTGTATATGAGGACGAGGGGTTTTCCGGCGGCAATCTGGAGCGTCCGCAGTTCAAGCAGATGATGAAGGATTCCCAGAAGATTGAGTTCGCTGCTATTGTCGTCTATCGCCTTGACCGTATCAGCCGCAATATTGGTGACTTTGCAAAGCTCATCGAGGATCTGGGTGACCGGCACATTGACTTCATTTCCATCCGGGAACAGTTCGACACGTCCTCTCCAATGGGGCGTGCAATGATGTATATCGCGTCAGTGTTCTCCCAGCTGGAGCGAGAAACCATAGCCGAGCGTATCCGCGACAACATGCATGAGCTGTCCAAGACCGGACGCTGGCTGGGCGGGACGACACCAACTGGCTACGCTTCGGAAAGCTTGTCCAGCGTAACAGTAGATGGCAAGGTTAAAAAAGCTTGTAAGCTCAAACCTATTCCGGAGGAGATTCAGCTGGTAAAGACAATTTTTTCTGTGTTCACGGAAAGTGGCTCCCTCAGTAAAACTGACCAGTACTTATTAGAGCACCGCTGTGTCACAAAGCGCGGCAAGCAGTTCACACGCTTTGCCATCCGGGGTATTCTGACAAATCCGGTTTATATGATTGCTGACGATACGGCGTATCAGTATCTCAAGGAGAACAACGTAGACCTTTTTGCTGAGCCATCGGAGTTTGACGGTGAGCACGGTATTATGGCCTACAACCGCACACTCCAACGTCCTGGCAAAGCTACTCAGATTCGCCCGATGGAAGATTGGATTGTGGCAGTGGGGAAACATCCCGGCATTATCTCCGGTGCAAACTGGGTACGAGTACAGTCTATGCTGGACGTGAACAAATCCAAGAGCTATCGCAAACCGCGCAGCAATGTGGCGCTTTTGTCCGGCCTTCTGCGTTGTGGCGAGTGCGGTGACTATATGCGCCCGAAACTGACTGGTCGCACTAATGCTAATGGGGAGTTGATTTACACCTATATGTGCTCCACCAAAGAGCGCAGTCATGGTACTGTCTGTAGTATGAAAAACTGCAACGGCAACACTCTAGATGCTAAGATTGTTGAGGAAATACGTAAGGTTGCCACCGACAAAAAAGACTTTGGCCAGTTACTGTCAAAAACCAAGAAAGTAATCAATGACAACAAAGCAAGTTATGAAGCTGAGTTGACTTTATTAGTGAAGAACCATGCTGAAACAGAAGCCCGCATCAAACGACTGGTGGAATCTCTGTCCGTTGCCAGCGAGACCTCGGCCAAATACGTCATGGAGCAGATCGATGAGCTGCACCGGCAGAGCGAACAGGAGCAGACAAGAATTGCTGAATTGGAAAAGCTTGCTAGGCAGAGTAATGCTCTGAGCCAAAATCTATTTTTCTATAGAGATATGATTGAGTCATTCGCCGACACGGTGGATTCGACTACTATTGAAGAACGGCGCCGCCTGCTGCGTACTATCGTCAAAAAAGTGGTTTGGGACGGCAAAAACGTCTATGTATACCTCTTTGCGGAGGATGGAGAGCTGAATTTGCCGCCCATAGGGCAGCTTATGTGTCCGTCAGGAGAGGATAGCGAATGAGATCCTGATGTATTTCCGCAGCCGCAAGAAATTGCAGGGCGAGGTCTCGCTCTCGGACGCCATTGAGACCGATCAGGACGGCAACGCCCTCATGCTCATGGATGTGGTCGGCGTGGACGATACGATGCTTTCAGATTTGCAGGATCGCGAGGACAGCGCACTGGTCCGCCGGCTCGTGCGTGAGTGCCTGACCGACCGTGAACGCGAGATTGTCACGCTGCGCTACGGCCTCGGCGGCGGGATGCTGCGCACCCAGCGCGAGATCGCCAAGAAAATGGGCATCTCGAGGAGCTATGTATCCCGCCGGAACTAATGTAAGCGATGCCCGGAAAGCCTTGATTTGCAAGGGGTTCCGGGCTGTAAGAAATTGTAAAAAACAGTCAAAACAAGCCGCGCTTATTGTAAGTGGTAAAAGGCACAAAAAACCAAGCGGCCATTCATCACAAATTACAAATGCAGTTGACAATTTTAGTGTTTCTATTATAATGGAATTAAATTAAAATAATTGCATATAATTTACAAAGGGGAGAGGCGTAGTGAACGTGGATTATCGCAAATTATGCTTGGACTTGTTTGGAACGGACGATGTAAATGAATTAACAAGGATCGCCCGGATATGCAAGGAAAAGAATCCTCGCAAGGCGGGCCGCAAGAAAAAATTTACTGCGGAGGATGTGCAAACGATCCGCAGCTTGATGGAAGACGGAATGACCGTGAACGAAGTGGCGGAGCGATTCCAAACCTCCCGACAGGTGATTGGAAGGTATCTCAATGAAAAGCCGGCAGAAGGCTATACGCTGCGCTTGACTTATATGTATCAGCAGCACCCCTGTACCATTATTGATGTGGATTTTCTGAATCAAAGAATCATGGTTCAGAACAAAACGAAGGACATGCTTCACCGAGCGTTCGGCGTCATTGAAAAACCTACATGGAATGACTTTGAGATGTTTTTAAAGGATCGCTGTTTTCCCGCTACTCGCGGCAATGCCAAGGAACTATTGAAGGAACTTCAGCTCACATCCTATGATCCCTTGCAGATCATAGAAAAAACGCGGGGTCGGACAGCTGAGGATGATATGTGGTTGAAGTTCAACTATTACCCGATGGAAGGAGCGGCGTATGGACAGAATCAATCTTGATGCTGTTGAGCAGGAACCAATCCAAGGACACACTTCGAAAGGCGACCAGCCGAAATGGCAGCTGGATGGCAAGTGGTACAAAGCTGACCACATGGGCTATGAGGCGCTGGCTGAAATTTTGGTATCACAGTTGCTGAAACAGTCCAATGTGCCCGACTTTGTAGAATATGAGCCTGTGCTGATTCAGTATCAGGGAAAAGAAACTCCTGGTTGTGTCAGCAAAAACTTTCGGAGAAAAGATGAGATGTTGGTGCCATTTGAGCGGCTGCACCGTGCCTATAAAGGTCGAGGTCTGGCGGCAGCGCTTGGCGGGATAAATGAACCGCGGGAACGGATTCGCTATACGGTAGACTTCATTGAACAAACTACCGGCCTGACCGGAATGGGAGAATATCTGACATTGCTGTTGGAGCTGGATTCTTTCTTTTTGAACGAGGACCGCCATACAAACAATCTGGCTGTTATCCGAAATGAGAAGACGAAGGAATTTCGTCTCTGTCCGATTTTTGATAATGGTTTGGCCTTGCTGTCGGATCTTAATGACTATCCTGTGGACAAGGATGTTTATGATTGCATCAGGCGCGTTCGTGCCAAGCCCTTTGATATGGACTTTGATGTGCAGGTCGAAGCTGCCGAAGAATTGTATGGAGCACAGTTAAAATTTTCATTTGTCCGGCATGATATTCCCAAAATGTTAGATGCTGTCGGAGGAGTATATTCCAGCGCGGTTATTGCCAGAGTCGAGCAGGCCGTATATGAACAGATACGAAAATATCCAGTATACTTTTTGTGAAGAGTAATATAAAAGCACTGCCCGGAAAGACTTGAAAATGAAAGTCCTTCCGGGCAGCAGCTATTTGAGGGTAACTTTCCGATTAAAAATATGCCTATGTTTAGAATATTGGTGAATCGATTAGAATAAATGAATAAGGTGCCGTCAACAGGTCCAACTCTTGATACTACCTAGCTTTTTTGATCAATTGTGCAAATACTAGCATTTAACACAACTTTAACACAACAGTCCCAAAGTCCAATAGATTTCAGGGCTGTTGAAATATCGTTGGTACAACGGACAAGTTTATTTTCCATGAAGAAGTTGAAGCATTTTCTCATACAATCTCATTGTTGCTTTTGCATCGCCTAAAGCAGTATGCCTTCCGTCCACAGTGATTCCAAAAAATTTGAATGCTTGGGCCGAACTATTTATTGTGTCTGTTATTATGCCGCCATCTTGCAGAAATTTTAATACAGAATAAGTATCAACAATCCTATGAAGAAAAATGTTGTCAAAACTTCTGCGATTATCCTTAAACATCTTTTTGATAAACTGTACATCAAACTGTGTGTTATGCCCAGCCAGAGGAATGGCTGTATAGTCGGCAAAATATACTTCCTTAATCTCCTCGAATTTTTTTATCACGGCTTGAGGGACAATGGCATCATTAAAATCAGAATCTGTCAATTTGTTAATTCTCTGCGCCGTTTTGGTAATCCGGCAGTTTTCGTTTTTTAGGCGGTACTCTGCGCTGTAGCATTCACCCAGAACAGAGTCCCACACAACAAAACCGACTGATAGGAGAGAATGCTTTTCAGGGTCTAATCCTCCGGTTTCAGTATCAATAAAGAGCAATCGAGCCATGATTCATTTCTCCTTTTTAATAATCTTATTTCCATTTGCGTCAGTAGTAACAGACACGCTTACCGAGGCATCTAAAATGGCAGTTTTTTCTGATACAATATAATCGTAAAAACTACCGGTCGATTCAGCCCTTATGTAGGGGACGGTTGCTTTTCCAGGGGAGTGCTTAAAAAAGGCCATTAGTGCAACATTATCCATCACATAATATGTGGCTTGTAGGCTTTTATTAAAAAGATAGACTTTTGCTCCTAACTCACAGTAATCTATTATCGCATCTTTGATTAACTCTCTTGTTTTCCCGGAGTTATAATTATATCTCCGATCAAATTCAGCCATAATATCGTCGTTTTCGTAATCAGGCATAATGACCGTAAATTTGTTCTTCTTCTTTCCTGTGAATTTTTGTATTGCAACTCTATTGGAATTTCGCCAAGTCTGTGCGTATGTAAAAATCGCTGTAAAATTATGTGTCTTTGACAATTCGGCTTTCCAGTTAATACCGGAAAAGTCGGTATCAATATGGTCAACACCACTTTGCTCAATATTCTTAGAAATTTTTGCCACCTCGAATATCGATTCAGCGAATCTCTTTTTGGCAAATATCTCCCACAAGAAATTAACAAGAAATGCGGCACCAATAGTAGACACTATTGTAGTAAAGAAAAGTTGAACTTGTTCGTCACTGGTAATTATCGGAATGAGATAAACTGCACAGACGTAAGAAACAATCGTTGCAATAAGGCTAATAATAATGGTGATCAAATTTCCTTTTGTTAAGTCATTATACATTGTTCTTTTCTCTCCTTTATATTTTTTTAAAGAACCATCGACCGATAAATAAGTGATTATCGGTTTTTACTCTTAGACACTACGGCTCCATTATAGTTATCTGTGGAAGATTATGCAACTGAGATAAAGTACGCAGATCTGTAGCTGAAATTCGAAGAACTGCTTTTTATAGAATATCAACTTCCTCTAATTGCTATAACCCGAATTCTGTAATATAAAAGGGCACTTGTTATTGCACCAATTTATACTTCCAATGTCCGCCCACATGTAGTTTTACAATCTTTTCTGCTGATACTAACTCAACCAAAATTCGATTTGCCGTCGCTGCCGACACTCCACACAACTCTCGCACATCAGCGTTCATGATATAGTCGTGGGTTTTCAAATACTCCTGGATCTTGTTCCAGCGGAAAGTTGCCGTATCCACCTTTACATCGCTCATTTCATCACTTGCGTTGATGGCACCCATGAGCGATGCTTTGATGGCTGAGAGCATAAACTCGATAAACACCGTGGACCCTCCGGCGTCATTGGAGCCATTGATGGCTGCATAATACTCCTGCTGACGGTCATGGATGATGGATTCCACCGGCAGCCAGGCAAAAGCAGGATTCCATTTAGAGAGCAGCAACGTATGCCACAGGCGACCCACACGACCGTTTCCATCAGCAAAGGGGTGGATTAGCTCAAACTCATAATGGAACACACAACTGCGTATCAACATATGCACGTTGCTGTTTTTCACCCAGTCCAGCAGCTCCATGACCAGATCCGGGACATACTGCGGCAGAGTGCCGAAATGCAGGACATGCCCTTCCTGATCCACGACGCCGACAGGCTTGGAGCGGAACACCCCGGACTCATCCACCAGCCCCCGGGTCATGATGCCGTGAGCGGTCAGCAGGTCATCCACTGAGTAGGGGTCAAGCTCGTCCAACCGCTCATAAATCTCATAAGCATTCTTAACCTCGGCAATATCCTTGGGCGGAGCCAGAACCTGCTTGCCGTTGAGAACAGCCGTGACCTGTTCCAGCGTAAGGGTGTTCTGCTCAATGGCCAGCGAGCCATGAATTGTCCGGATGCGATTGGTGCGCCGCAAAGTAGGGTTGGCTGATAGCTGATTCATAGAGATCAACCGTCCAACTAGCTCCGCAATTTCCGCGACATGGTCGATCATCGCATTTGTAATTTCAAAAGGAGGTTTTTTGTTCCGCATCCTGCCACCTCATGTAAAAACTTGTTTATATTATTATATCAAACATCACTCCTTTCATCAATCATGTTTTACCGTGACTTGAGTGATGTTATTCTTATTTTGCACATCAAAAACAAAGGAGGAACCACTTTGGCATCAATTGTTCAGCGGGGCAAAAGTTACAGCGTGGTGTACTACACACAGGTAAACGGCATTCGCAAACAAAAGTGGGAGAGTTTTCGCACTGAAAAAGATGCACTGCACCGGAAACGTGTGGTCGAGTATTACCAACAGACAAAGAAAGAACTAGCCCATCGCCCGCAAACGGTAAAACAGCTAATTCAGGAATATGTATGGTTATATGGAAGAGCAAAATGGTCACTGTCCATGTACACATCCAGTCGGGGATTGATTCAGAATTACATCAATCCCTACTTTGGCAGCGTTCGCTTGGAGGAACTGACGCCACGGTTGGTATCTAAACTTTACATGGAATTTCAAAAGGAATCGCGATACTGCGGGACATATCACAAATATGAGGGACAAACTGTCTCTGCCAGTACATTAAAGAGCGTACATAAACTGCTGCATAGCGCTTTTGAGCAGGCAGTTCTGTGGGAATATGTGGATCGCAACCCCTTTCATAAAGCAGCGCTCCCTAAAACCAAATCAACACCATCGGTATTCCTATCCCCGGAGCAAATCCAACTCCTTTTGTGCCATTGCAGCGTGTCGTGGCTGCGGTTAGCGATTGAACTTTCTTTCGTATGCACACTACGCAGAGGTGAATTATTGGCGTTGACATGGGACGATATTAACTGGGAACAGAATTCATTGCAGATCAGTAAGACATTGTGCCGGGTCAGTAAAGATGCCATGCTGATGTTAGATAAGCGAGATGTTTTGCGCATATTCCCAACTGACGCTCTCAACAAAACAGCCCTCGTTCTAAAATCGCCCAAAACTGAATCGAGCAATCGCATTGTCTATTTTCCACCATCGTTAAAGCGCTCCCTGTTTGAATGGCAAAATGAGCAGAAAAAATCAGCCATCGGTGAATTGCCGAGGCTGATTTTCGCTTATGAAGATAACCTGCCGCTGCAAGGAGGCGTTCTTACGAATCATTTTCAAAAACTTCTGGCGAAATGCAATCTCCCGAAAGTGACCTTTCACAGCTTACGCCACAGCAGTATTACTTATAAGCTGATTCTGACAGGCGGGGACATTAAAGCAGTGCAGGGTGATTCGGGCCACTCGCAAGCAGACATGATCACAGAGATTTATGGTCACACACTGGATGCAAATCGTCGTAAAAATACGGAGAGATTTGAGAAAGAATTCTATCAAAATTGTGGCACTATTTCGTGTAATTGAACCTAAGAGCGTCCGCTTAGGAGTTAAGTTGTCCGCTTCGTATCGTATGGTTCACAGTACCCGAAAATACCGAAAAATCCTTAAAAATCAATACTTTTAATCGAACTTTGTGCTGTGCAGTGGTGCCAGATATTCCGCCGTATTAGCCAGTTTCGGGGTAAAATCAGCCCCCGTATTAGCCACTTTATTAGCACATTTTATTAGCCACACACTTATCCAAGCCCGTCAAAGAACGTTTCAAATGCTCTGATTTAATCTTGAATACGCTGCAAGAGGGAATGTAGAAAAGCATTCCCTCTTGTTTTATATATTGGCAGTTTTAGGGATTTGCATTTTGTACTAACATTTTGAACATACCCAAACAATTACTTCTGTCATTCGATATTACTGGTTGTTTTAATAGCCTAAAAATTGATAGCGTTAGGTGAAGGTGCGTGTCTTACTCGCCTATAGGCAATCAAAAAATAACGCTATTTGTATCTCAACACGATCATATTATAACTCATCTACATTTTAATCGAATTCAAGAACGGATACTCCATATTCAATAACGATTTATTAAATATCAATAACATTTGTGTTGACTAATGGGCACAAACAACGTATACTAATAACATAAGTGAGGTGCCTGATAATGTATACTGAAATTGTAAAAATTATTGAAGGTGGACTGGTTAATGACAAGGAGAAAGTAATTAATTATGCCACTGTCTTAGCTAACAACTTGGAAAAACAAGGTGATATTTCTTTGGCAAAGAAAATAAGATCAACATTAATTCAAAAAAAAGGAGCGCTTACAGCCCTGGATAGTTTTGCGACAAAGCCTGTCGATGCAGAAAGCAGAATGGACATAGTTGAGGTCTCATATCCACAAGTTGATGCAGCTCAAATAGTATTGAGCAAATACACGCAGGAAGCAATATATAACTTTATTGAAAGCTATAATCGTAGAGATGTACTACTCAAATCTGGTTTTGATGCCTCAAATTCTTTGTTGCTTTATGGCCCTCCTGGGTGCGGTAAAACCACGGTAGCTCAATTCATTTCTAGTATTACTGGACTTCCCCTAGTAACGGCCAGACTTGACGGCTTAGTATCTTCCCTACTTGGAAGCACAGCAAAAAACATTCGCAAGATATTTGATTATGCATCAAGACGAGAGTGTATTCTATTTCTGGATGAATTTGATGTTGTCGCCAAATTGCGTGATGACAAGAATGAGCTTGGAGAGCTAAAACGAGTCGTAAATAGTTTGATTCAAAATATCGATACCTTTAGCAGCGACAGTATTTTGATTGCTGCAACCAATCATCAAGAACTGCTTGATCCTGCAATATGGCGCAGGTTTACGACTGTTATAACATTGGACAGACCACAAAAAGAAGAAATAAAGCAATTGCTTTTTGTTATTCTCAACGGAAAATCGACAAATTTTCTTGCAGTTCCTAAAAAACTAGATTTTATTGAAGCCGCACTGGTTGGACTAAGTCACTCTGATATTAAGACTATTATTTTCAATGCAATGCGCGGCGTCATCTTATCGGATAGAGACTGCCTGACAAACTGTGATGTACTAAAAGAAATCTATTTCCATAGAAACCATACAGTTGAAGATGAAGATGAACTCATTAAGTATCTTATGGAAAATGGTGCCACACACAAAGAAATCAACGAAAGCATGAAGATCCCTCTTCGCAAAATTCAAGGCATTTCAAAAAATGTTGACAGAAAGGAGCCGTAAAGTATGGATGTCGAGAAACTTCCGATTAAATTTTTTGCTCCGCGAGAAGTTGACGAATTAAGAGTAGAACCCGGAGGAAATTCCGAAGTACCAAACTGGGTACTGACCGGAGATGAACTAACGCAACGAGCGGCCGAGTTAAATCAGGCATTTGCGCAGTTTTCGAAAGAAGTGAATGAACGAGCAGCGCGAAAATCGGCGGTTCCATTTACATTTGTCGCCAAGATGTGCAATGATGCGACAGCTAAATCAAGACGAGGAGATATTTCATCACTGTTTCAAGTGGGCGATAAGCCTAGTGTAATTGGACTTACGGCATCCGATGAGTTAGTTGTTAAAATCGATTCCGTATCCCAAATGGATGAAATTTCCGCTCGACTAAAAGACTGTGAACGCAATAGTTATGCCATTTCTTGTTTGGATACATTTTGGGAGTTTCAGCCAGAAGTTGAGTCGAGTGAAGAAAAATCTGCTTACAAAGTTAAGTTAATTGATTTTCAGGACTACGAAACAAACATAGCTATGCAACGTTTGTTTGAACATGCGCTGACTTCGCGGAAAATTGAATATAAAAAATCAAGCTATACGAGTCAGTTTCCGGTATATAAGATAGATATGACACCAAAGGCTATCCTTGATGCACTCTATGGTGATGATGCATATGAGATGCTTTTCTCTATTGAGCCTATGCCGAAGTATATTGTATCGCTTGATTCGATGCAGGGTGATGCTCCCGTTGATGTTGTGAAACCACTCAAAGGAACGCGCTATGAGACGCTAGGCATTCTAGATAACGGAATTGCTGCAATTCCACATTTAACACCGTGGATGTCAGATGAGCGATGGACGGTATATCCTGATTCCGAAATTGACCCGACACACGGAACGTTTGTAGCTGGAGTTGCACTATACGGGGACATATGTGAAAGAAAAGACTGGGTCGGACACAATGGTATTAGACTGTTTGATGCAGCCATTTTCCCGAATAATCCCAATGGCGTTGAAGAAGATGAACTTATTGAAAACATTAAAGAAGCCATCAAAGCAAATCATGAAAAAGTGAAGGTATGGAATCTTTCAATAAGCGTTGTTCGACCTATAAGTGATACAAAATTTTCTGATTTTGCAATAGCACTTGATGATCTGCAAACCAAGTACAACATTCTTATCTGCAAGTCTGCAGGCAACTGTACGAATTTTATCTCTGGACGTCCGAAAGGGAGAATTCACGAGGGTGCGGACTCTGTTCGGTCACTGGTTGTAGGTTCTGTGGCTCAAGCCAAGGGACCTGATGATTATGCCGAGATTGATAACCCCTCGCCATTTTCTCGTGTAGGACCTGGCCCAGAATATATTATTAAACCAGAGGTGGCGCATTACGGTGGAAATGCTGGAGTAGATAAGGACAGAAATCTTGTCACAACTGGTGTAACATCATTCTCAAAGGACGGAAGTCTGTCGAAGAGTGTTGGAACGAGCTTCTCAACACCGCGTATTGCTTCGCTAGCTACAGGCCTGTATCAAGAATTAGATGAGGATTTTGATCCATTGCTATTGAAAGGCTTAATCATTCACTCAGCTTCATATTCTGAAAAGTTGTTAATACCGGAAACAGAGCGTACGAATCAGCTTGGATTTGGTGTACCGAAGAGTATCCCGCAAATTCTTTATAATACTCCGTACGAAGCTACCCTTATTTTGCGCGATACCCTTGCTAAGGGCGAAAAAATTGACATTATGGATTTCCCTATGCCCAAATCCTTGATAAGAAACGGATACTACACAGGCCAGATCATTGCGACATTGGTATATGACCCGATCCTTGACCCTTCACAAGGTATAGAATATTGCCAATCTAACATGGATATAAAGTTTGGCTCATTCGATAAGAAAAACCAACGTGACACAACCAAAAGGAATATTCTTAACCCCGTGGGGAGGGAAGGTGCGAAAAATCTATTTCTTAGTAATTTGTATAGCAAACGGTTGATGCGTGATAATCAGACTGAATTTGCGTTAAGAGAACGCCTCCTAATACAGTATGCAGACAAATACTATCCTGTTAAAAAGTATGCCATTGATTTATCCGAACTGTCTGAAGCAAATAAGCAAAATTATGCAACAGAGGACAAGCTATGGTAGAGGGATTTACTTCCATCGCCCGACCGCAGTATTACGCCCAATAGCAATAAAAACTCGCGGTGCAACGCGAAAAACATTGAAATCGCATTGCACCGTGAGATGCTTTTATTCAATAAGAATTCCTGGTTGATTATGCAGAGAATGGCATCATCTGTATGGTAATGACCATCATTAGTGTGATGGGGTTGGTGCTTTTGTTCCTTTTGAAAGGAGAAAAAAGGCAGAAGCCTGTGTTTTACTTCATGGCGGTATGGGGCATGGTCATCGCATGGATGACGGCGAATAGTTATCCTACCAATTTTATCAAGGAGCAGTTGATTTCTTGGGCATTTGGCGCTCTGGCTGTGATTGCACTGCTGGTACAGATTTGCGACAAAAGCGAAAAATCCTTTTTGACGGCGAAGGTGTTGGCAGCGGCATCTGTTGTGCTGGGAATGGCGGCTTTGATTATAGGATAATTCAAAAAACTCCGCAGGTTTTCTGCGGAGTTTTTTTACTTGGTGTTGATGCTGAAGTGATATCAAATTCACCAAAAGCAGCAACGATGTGGAGAGCGCGCTGATGCTCTATTTTGAGAAGTTGCGGGAAAAAGAGCTGAGCCGGATGAAAAATGTCGATTCGTCCCGCTAGACGTTGATTCGTCCCGTATTTGTTGACAAATTGAGAATTTTTATTAGAATAGGGTTGTAAATTTTTCATCTAACTTTTTATAACCACCGTGCGTTGTTACTAGGCCGTGTCGGATGCGGTATAATCACCAAAAAAGCATTCCAATACGAAAAATGTTGCAATTAACAGTCCCTGGAAGAACGGCAACCTAACGGAGTGCAAGATGTCCATATCAGAGCGGTGTCACCGAATCGCAATGAACTTCGTCCGTTATTTTTTCAAAATAGTTGTCACCTATCAGCGGGCTGGACCGTCTATCTATATGACCGGTCATTCGGAGACGTGATGTTTCTGTTATCACGTTCTCTGTTTCAAGGAAGGAGCAGGCCGCTGGATGTTTACACCACATGAAATCTTGGATAAGGGGTCTTTCTGCACATTGGTGATTGCCTGTCAGGAGACCATGTTCCGTACGGCCAAGAGCATTCTCCGTCAGGATGAGGATGCCGAGGATGCTGTGCAGGACGCCATCTGCACAGCCTTTGCCAGTCGGGACTCTCTGCGAGATGTTCAGCGGTTCAAGCCCTGGCTTCTGCGGATTCTCACCAACAAGTGTTATGACCTCTGCCGGAAACGGCGTCCCACCGTAGATCTGGAAGATATGGCAGACCGACTACCATCGGAGAGTCAGGACCACGATCAGCGGATGACGCTGTGGCAGGCGGTACTGTCCTTGCCGGAAGACCTGCGAGTGCCTGTTACCTTGTTTTATTACGAGGACCTTTCCGTGCGTGAGATCGGACAGGTGCTGGGGATCAGTGAAGCGGCGGTGAAAACGCGCCTGTCCCGTGGACGGGGGCGGCTGCGCCTTCTGCTGGAAGAAAAATGAGGTGAGAAATGAATCAGTTTGATGAAATTTTGAAAAAAAGAGCGAGGGAGGAACCCTTCCCCCTGCCGCAGGGTTATGCCGGGCGGGTCTTGCAGACTTGCGCTGCCTTGGAGGAGCCAAAACCTCGGAAGCGATACCCTTTTCGGCAGGTAACCTGGGCCGCAGCGGTTCTAGCACTGATGATCGTGGTGCCCAATGTGTCTCCGGCGGCAGCAGCCGCCATGGCAGATGTACCGGTGCTGGGTGCCATCGTGCGGGTGATAACCTTCCGGAATTATGTCTATGACGACGGGTTCCACAGCGCGGACATCTCCGTGCCGGAGTTGGGGGGAGACGAAGCTGCTCAGACAGTCAATAAACAGGTGCAGGATTACACCGACCGGCTTATCAAGCAGTTTCAGGAGACCTGCGAGACCATGGAAGAGAACTACGGAGACCTGTCCGTTACCAACTCCGTGGTAACAGACAGTGATGTCTGGTTCACCCTCCGCATTGATGCGGTGGAAACCCAGGCCAGCGGCTATCAGTTCAGTCGCTTCTATCACATTGACAAAACCACAAACCAGGTGGTGAAACTGGAAGACCTGTTCCGTGAGAATTCGGATTATTCCCGTGTGCTGACCGAGGAGGTGCAGCGGCAGATGGAGGAGCAAATGGCTGCGGACTCTGGTGCCGCCTATTTTCCGGAGGAGCTGACAGAGATTGATCCGAACCAAAACTTCTATTGGAATGAGCAGGGTGAACTGGTGCTGGTGTTCGATGAATACACCGTGGCTCCTGGTTCTATGGGAATGCCCGAATTTGTCATTCCGCCGGAAATCTATGAAACATTACTAAAATGAGGTGACATTAAGATGATGAAACGGATACTCGCCTGCATGATGGCGGCGATGCTGCTGCTGGCCTGCGCCGGTTGCGGCGAAAAGAAGTCCGGAGAAGCGGCTGAGGAGAAGATCCTCACCGGAACCCTGGACGAGGTAAAGGATTTTATGTTCGTGGTTTCAGACCAGAACGGAACCAGCTATGCCCTGAATTTCGAGAAGGAGCCTGAGGGCCTGTCGGACGTCGCTGTGGGTGACGTAGTGACGGTGACCTATACTGGAGAACTGTCGGAGATCGATCCCTTCACCGGGGTTGTCCTTCAAGTGGAACTGGCGGAATAATGTTGAAGAATAGGGAGTAACAAACTCCTTTCCCGCGAAAGCCTCTCTAGTAAAACGCCGAAAATCCCTGGCAATTGCAGTTCAATATCCTGCTTTTGCCAGGGATTAGTATCCGCTTTGCGGGAAGCTAGCAGTTAGCTGACAGAGTAAGTGGATAATAATGCCGTAAGGACAAGGCGAACACCGTTTGGAAGGACACCAAGAAAGCAGAGGACAGAACACTGCCGTATACCATCACCAAGGCCGCCGCTCCGGTGCTGGACGATATTTCTGTCAGGCAGAAGTACACCTTGTCCACCCAGCAGAGCAAAGACATCGGCCGCGCGGGGATGCCCGCCGACGCTGGCACCCTGAGCTATGCCAAGGGCACCGAGGATGCTATTCCCTACGTCAGCAGCTGGAGCGTGAACAACACCACCGGCGAAGTGACCTACACGCTGTCCGGCGGCACCGTTGGCGACACTGTGACCCTGCCCATCAAGATCACCTCCACCAACTACGCGGATTCCACCGTCAATGTGGTGATCACCCTGACGGATAAGGACACTCCCACGGTCAAAGCCAACGACATC
Source organism: Oscillibacter valericigenes (assembly GCF_021531315.1). Classification (GTDB taxonomy): domain Bacteria; phylum Bacillota; class Clostridia; order Oscillospirales; family Oscillospiraceae; genus Hominicoprocola. The sequence goes on from NZ_JAFBIQ010000020.1 coordinate 20,871, forward strand.
ACCGTGACCTACACCGGCTCTGCTGTTCCTGACAGCGCCATTACCGGCACTGCCAGCGTGGAAGGCACCGCCAGCGTGGAAGGCACCTGGAGCTTCAAGAACGCGGCTCCCGTGAATGTTGCGGACAGCAGCGACAGAGTGACCGTGGTGTTCACCCCCACGGATACGGCCAACTATGAAACGGTTGAGGATATCATCAAGGTGACCATCAACAAGGCCACCCCCACCGGTACGCCCGCTTACACCGCCATCACCACCGGTGGCAAGACCCTGGCGGACGCGGCTCTGGCCGTGGGCAGCATCACGCCCGCCGGCGGTTCCATCGCGTGGGACGTTGCCGCCGACACCGCTGTAACAGCCAACACCGCCTACAACTGGACTTATACTCCCACCAACACGGACAACTATAACAATCTGACCGGAAGTATTACGCCCTATGTGGTGTCCTCCTCCGGCGGCGGCTCCTCCTCCAGCACCACCACCAAAACGGAGAAGAATCCCGACGGCTCCACCACCACGACGGTCACTGACAAGACCACCGGCACCGTGACGGAGACCACCAAGAACACCAACGGCAGCACCACCGTGGTGGAGACCAAGAAGGACGGCACCGTCACCGAAACCGTCAAGGCCGCTGACGGCACCACCAGCACCGTTGTTACGGACAGCAGCGGCGAGGTCGCCGAGGTCAAGGTTTCCGTTTCCTCCGCCGCTGTCACGGAGGCCGCCAAAACCGGCGATGCCGTGACCCTGCCCGTGGAAGTCCCCGCCGCTAAGACCACCGGGGACGCTCCCGCCGTGGAAGTTTCCGTGCCCAAGAGCGCCGGCTCCGTCAAGGTGGAGATCCCCGTGGAGACCGTCACTCCCGGCACCGTGGCCGTCATCGTGAAGGCCGACGGCACCGAGGAGATCGTGTCTATCTCTATCCCTACCGAAACCGGCGTGGTGCTGACCCTGGACGGCAGCGCTACCGTGAAGGTCATTGACAACGTCAAGGTGTTCGAGGACATTCATTCCGTCAATCACTGGGCAGAGGACGCCGTGGACTTCGCCTCTGCCCGGGGCATCACCGACGGCACCTCTGATACCACCTTCTCTCCCAACGCTTCCTGCACCCGAGCGCAGATCGTCACCTTCCTGTGGCGGGCGGCCGGGTCTCCTGAGCCCAAGGGCTTGAGCAGCCTTTCCGATGTTCCCGCCGACGCCTACTACGCCAAGGCGGTGGCTTGGGCATTGGAGAACGGCATCACGGGAGGAACCGGCAACGGTATGTTCAGCCCCGATGCCACCTGCACCCGCAGTCAGAGCGTGACCTTCCTCTATCGCGCAGCCGGGTCTCCCACGGCTTCTGATGACATCGCGTTCGGCGATGTTACCGCTGAGAGCTACTATGCCGACGCCGTGGCCTGGGCCGCGCAGAACGGCATTACCAGTGGCATTGGCAGTGGGCTCTTTGGACCTGCCAATGAGTGCTCTCGGGCTCAGATCGTGACCTTCCTGTACCGTTGGCTGGTCGGGTAATCTAAAAATCGAAGCCGCTGTCTGACAGCGGCAGAGCAAAAGCCCATAAGAGAGGCGGCGGCTTGGAATAGAAATATTCCTTGCCGCCGCCTTTGCGTCATCTCCAGCAGGAATTGGCCTGTTGGAGATTTTTTTCAAATTTTTTTCAAAAAACGCAAGATTTTGCCTGTTCGGATTGGGATAGAGAGTGAAAGGGGAAATAAGCCGACCTCTCGGTGCATGAGAGGAGGTGAAAACTCTTGAAGCTATCGCCATCTCAAATGAAAACCGTAAGGCATCAGTTTGACAGCTTGTGCAGAAAGGTGCTGCGGGAGGAAAGCCGCAACTACAAGAAGCAGTTTGCCCGCAGAGCCGAAAAGGAAGTAAACCTTTCGGAGCTGTCAGAAACGGAACTCAGTCTGCTTTATGTGATGGACGAATACCCCTCTGACAGCACTTTCTTTGATGTGCTGGATTACCGTGTGGCAGTCAAGGATGACCGACTTGCAGAAGCGCTGGCGGCTTTGCCGAGCAAGAAGCGCGATGTACTCCTGCTGTCGTACTTCCTGGACATGAGCGATACGGAGATCGCTGAAAAGCTCAAGGTGGTCGGTTCGACCATCCATCGCAGGCGGACAAGCTCTCTCAAAGAATTGAAACTAAGATTGGAGGTTAAGGAGGATGGACAAGAAACAGAATAACAAGCATACCCTGCTTCCGTTTTCTGTGATCGAAGCGGCAACAACCGGCAATGTTGACGCAATTAATGCCGTCTTGAAGCATTACGAGCCGTACATCGCGGCGTTGGCAACCAGACGCCTCTATGACGAAAACGGTGTGCCGCATCTGTGCGTGGACGATGAGTTGCGTAAGACGCTGGAAATCAAGCTGATTACGAAGATCCTCAGTTTTGAACTCGTAAAGGCAGCATAACCCCGGTTCATACACGGCGGCGTGTCCCCCTTTCCACGCCGCCGCTATGGGCTTTTCCTGCTTGCGGGTATCAGTTATCAATCTCTCTGTTTGATGGCTGATACGGGCCGACAGGAGCCTTAATCGCACCTTGAAAAAGAAAGCGGCTTATGGACGCAGAATACGGCAGACAGGTACATTCGTGTCAAAGTGAGCCACGCGGCAGATCCGCCAAGACCTCTTTTTGCAGAGCGAGCGATTACGATCCAGCCGGAAAGCAGACTGGCAATCTGCCGGCCATGATCTTTGCCACCCCTAATGATACTCCCGAATTGAACGCCCTCAAAGCATTGTTCGGCGCACCCATCAGCATGGGCCGAGGTGAAAATCCTGTGGAGCTGCTGCCAGCAGCCGTCTGTCTGTTTTCCTTTTTTATGACCTGAAAAATTTGTGAATTTGGCGGCACCGTATTACAATTTTGATTGTCGGTACGATGCTGCTTGGAAAGGAGGCTGCTATGGACTACGAAAGCAGCACAATAAATAGTCATTCCGGCAAACGAACCTATACAGTAAAAGAAATATCTGACATCCTTGGTATCGGGAGAACTGCCGCTTATAAACTTGTTCACTCTGGCGTATTCAAGACCGTACAGATCGGAACAACGATCAGAGTATCCAAGCAATCTTTTGATGAATGGCTTGATAGACAGATGTAATTCAGGAGGTTTATCATGGCTTCAATCAGAAAGCGTAGAAACAAATTTAATGTCGTGTATTATTACACGAATGACCAGGGCGAGCGCAAGCAGAAGTGGGAGCCCTTCGATACCGAGGAAGAAGCAAAGACGCGCAAAGCAGAAATTGAATACAAAATGAAGGTCAACACCTTTATTGCTCCCAGCAATCTGACGGTAGCTGCCTTTTTGGAGGACTTTGTTTCCCTGTATGGTGTAAAGAAATGGGGGCCTTCCACTTACGAAGCAAACTGCGGACTGATCCGAAACTATATCAACCCCTTTATTGGCGATGAGCTGATTCAGAACATAAACACCATGGCGGCGGATAAGTTTCTCACACGGTTGCAAAAGACCCCTTGCGCTGTTCGGAAAAATCGCTATTCTTCCACGCAGTACATGACCCCTGCCGGAATCGCAAATATCAACAAACTCTTGAAATGCGCCTTTAAGCAGGCTGTACGATGGGACATTATTTCTAAGAACCCATTTGAGAATACCACCCTGCCGAAAGTAAAGCGCGAACCCCGTGCGATTTGGGATGCCGCGACGATTCGTAAGGCTCTGGATGCGTGTAAAGATAGTAAACTCTATGTTGCTATGAACCTTTCCTTTGCCTGCTCGCTGCGGATTGGGGAGATCCTTGGCTTGACTTGGGATAACATCCATATCAGTGATGCCGATATAGCGCGCGATGACGCCCACCTGTGCGTGGAGAAAGTCCTTTGGCGTGTCCGTGAAGATACGCTGAATATGCTGGGAACGGAGGAAATCATTAAGGTTTTCCCCAGAACCATGTATCTGGAGAATGCCAGCACGGTCATCGTTCTGAAAACGCCGAAAACGGAAAGCAGTGTTCGCAAAGTGTGGATGCCCAAAACGGTTGCTTACATTCTCCGGGAATGGAAGGCTTCACAGGACAAGCAGAAGGCGTTTCTTGGCGATGAGTATCTGGATTATGGTCTTGTCATTGCTTTGCCTAACGGTCGTCCTTGTGAGGAAACCGTCATCAATAACGCCTTCAGACGGCTCAAGAAAGAAGCCAACCTTCCCAATGTTGTTTTTCATTCCCTCCGGCACAGCAGCACGACTTACAAGCTGAAACTGAATCACGGGGATCTGAAAGCGACGCAGGGTGACACCGGCCACTCCCAGGTGGACATGATTACAAAAATCTATGCGCATATTCTGGATGAGGATCGTAAAGTCAACGCGCAGAAGTTTGAATCCGCATTTTATGCGAACCCCGATCTGCGAAGCGTTCATGCTCCGCAGGAAGAAAAAACGCAGCCGGTGCTGGATGCGCAAACTCTTTTGTCTCAGCTTCAGCAGTCCCCGGAACTCTTGTCGAACCTGACATCGCTTATCTTGGATCAGGCGGGGCGATAAGGAGTGGTGCCAAGACGGTGCCAAACCCCAGAACGGTGCGAAAACCATTGCTATCAATTTGGGAGTGCCAAAGGCAGCGATACCGCAAAATGAGATACTCCTTATTCTGCTTTGACCTGAACTTTTTGAAAAGAAAAACACCGCAATTCCTTGGAATTACAGTGTTTTTGGTGCGCCAGAAGGGATTCGAACCCCCGGCCTCACCCTTAGGAGGGGCGCGCTCTATCCAGCTGAGCTACTGACGCAGATATGAAATTTTGGAAAAAATGGTGCCATCGGCAGGTGTAGAGCATCCGCTTAGGAGGCGGAAGCTCGATGTTTTAAAGTATCAGGTGCCAATTTTCGCATTACAGGAAACGATACGATTACCACGCATACTCTCAAATTTGACATCGCCCTCACAAGGAGAAACCCTACGGAATTGACAACAAGAAGGGGCGAAAGTCCCGGCATGAAATAAATCATCTAATTTACAAAAGGGAGGAATCAACAAATATGAAAGATGAGTATAAGATCTCTATCAACGATTTGTCGGGTGCGCTTGCGCTCCCACTGATTAGCGAATTGTTTGCAGAATACCAAAATGTCGAAGGGTTGAACATCTTGTTGCGGATGTTGACGATGCTCTACAACAATGGCTGCTGTGTCCGAGCATTTGATTCGATCTACACACTGTTTAGAACATCGGGAATTGCTTTGCCGCAGGAGTTTTACGACAGAATCAACGCCGAAAAAGATAAGTGTGATTTTGCAGGAGAATTCCTCGCGGATTTTTGCGAAATTCTCTCTGAACTATCGAGTTGATTTTTACAGGTATAATTTGTGGTGAAAGTTACATATCCTAACCGTAGGTGATCTTTTATGAAGAAATCAACTTGGAAAACCTATGACTTCTGGATCGTTCTGGCGGAAGCAGTCGGCGCGCTCTCTGGCTGGCTGACGCGAAAAGGTGTCAAGGTCTACAACGCAATCGTCGAGCAGCCGCCATTGTCTCCGCCGAGCATTGTGTTCCCCATCGTTTGGGGGATTTTGTTTGCACTCATGGGTATTGGAGCTGCGCGGATCTATTTGGCTCCAGCGTCCAATGCCCGGTCACGCAGCCTGCTGCTGTTTCTCGTGCAGCTGGCATTCAATTTCTTCTGGAGCATCATCTTCTTTAATTTACAAGCCGTTGGGTTCGCGTTCCTTTGGCTGATCGCACTGTGGGTCTTAATCCTGTTGATGATTTTGTCCTTCCGGAAAGTGGATAAACCGGCTGCATGGCTGCAAATTCCGTATCTGCTTTGGGTGACATTTGCAGCGTATCTCAATTTTGGAGTATGGTTACTCAACCGGTAAAGAAATTGGAATAGCCATCTTGTGAAAACGTAAGTTAGTTCACTTTCCAGCGGAAATCATGTATAATACCTCTGCAGGGAGGTGCATCTGATGAAGATAGATTACTCAATCAAAAACCGGAGAATACAAGCGGGCAAATTAGCAGATGCACTCAATACCATAGAGGGAGTCCCTGTTTCGGATTATGCCAAAGAGCTTTCGCAGCAATGGGAAAACGGAGAAATATCCGGAGAAGAGATGAAATCCTTATTGCTGGAGCACCATCGAAAGATTGCGTCTGAAGAAGATTTCGTTTAAAAATGCCGGTCGCGACTGGCAAATTGAATACACTGCATTATGAGCACTTTGTCACAGCGACAAGGTGCTCATATCATAAATAAGATATGGACAACCAATCACGCTGTTACCAGAGGACATTCTTATCGATCTTACGAACGCATTGCTCAATATGCTTAAAAAAACTTTGCGATACCGCATAGCGTGTACATCCATTTACCAGAATCCAAAATATTTCCTGCAAATAAGGGTTTTTGTCATTCTGAGAATTGAGTGGATACCCCTGCGCGACCGTACCAAAGGGGTGATGAATCATGATTGATCACAGCGACTTACGCTTTAACGGGACAAGCTATTCCATAGAGCGATCGTCTTTGCTTCAGTCAGGCCGGGTGGATTTTATACCGGCATACATTGCATTTGATATTCTGGAGAAAGCCCTAAACCCTGCACCAACCAGATTGACATCAACATGGTCCTGTTTCGATGAAATACCGGTTTATTGTGAGTGTGGTTTAAAAATGTTTGCGGAGGAAGCTGCCTTCCGTTGTCCGCGCTGCGGCAGTGATAATTGGGTTGCCCATGAAGAATTGATGATGATTCTTCAATCTGAACTTCACATGTTCTTGGAAACACTTCAGGGGGAACTATCTGCTTTGCAGAATCGTGGAATTGAAGGCCGTGAAGAGTATATAAGTGAATATCAGAAAATGTTTGATGCAAATCTGAATGAGCAATTGAACATATCCTTGCAGAACTGTAAAAAAGCGGGTGATGTTTCAGATTTTCAAATTGATGCTTTACTGGATCAGGCATCTGCGTTTCAATGTGCTGTAACGAAGATCTCCCCCATATGGTGGCAGTCTCAGTTTAACAAGCGGTTAGAGAATTTGATAGCGTATGCAATCAGTGATGAGTTGATTGAGATGCAGGTTCGCTGCGTGATGGTAGGTAGAGTGTGTAATCACCGAAGATTAATAAAAATAGCATACAGCTTACCATTCTGAGAAGAAAAGCGATGAGTCCATGTGACCCATCGCTTTTCTTATAAGCAAAAGCAAATTTACCTGCATTGCCGCATAGTCTGTACCAATTCATGAAGGAGGTGTGCCATGAAAGCACAGGAACTGGTAATCAGCTGTTTTTACGATAATGATGGGGAGTCCATACGGGACTTGCTATATTCATCCTTCGCTGCCTTCCTCAAGCGGGAGCTTGGAAAATTTGCGCCCGCACAGGAACATCCTGTATGATAGACGGGATGAATGGCCGCTTATCTCAGGAGGTTAGAGTATGTATCAAGAGATAAGCAACCCTATGGATTATCATGTGGCATTATACATCAGACTATCAAAGGAGGATGAGAGCGAAGGACCATCGCAGAGCGTGACCAATCAGAAGTCTCTTTTAGATGAATTTGTCCAAAAGCACCGTTTACAAGTTTATGACACCTACATTGACGATGGCTGGAGCGGAACCAACTTTGACCGTCCGGATTTTCAGCGAATGATCGGCGATATTGAGGCCAAGAAGGTCAACATGGTCATTACCAAGGACTTGAGCCGTCTGGGACGTGACTACATCATGACCGGTCACTATATGGAGCGGTACTTCCCGGAGCATCGGGTGCGCTACATTTCCCTCTTGGACGGTATTGACACCGGCGTGGAGTCCAGCGCCAATGATATTACGCCCTTCCGCGCCATTATGAACGACATGTACGCCAAGGACATTTCCAAGAAGATCAAGTCCGTCAAGCGGGATAAGCAGCGCAAGGGGCAGTTTATCGGCGGCAAACCGGTATATGGCTACAAAATGCACCCGACTGAAAAGAACAAGATCATCATTGATGAGGAGGTTGCGCCCATAGTGCGGCGGATCTTTGCCATGGCGCTGGACGGCGTTAGCTGCCGCCAAATTGCCGCTACGCTGAACGAGGAGGGCGTCCTCACACCGGCCACCTACTGCGGCTGGAACATGGGCCGCAAAGGACCCTATGCGGGGCTGTGGAGCAGCGAGCGCATTTCCAATATGCTGCAAAATGAGACCTACATCGGCAATATGGTGCAGGGGCGGCAAGTGAAGATCAGCTACAAGTCTAAGAAGTGTTTGCATCAGGATCGTAATAATTGGGTTGTGGTTGAAGATACCCATGAGCCACTGATCGACGCTGAGAGTTTCCGCAAGGTGCGGATGCTGGTGAACAGCCGCAAACGCACCCGAAGCCGTACCTATGATTTTCTGTTGAAGGGCTTGATTTTCTGCCACGAATGCGGTCATCCCTTGGGCGTGCTGAATCGCCCCAACGCCAAGGGAGAAGAGACACTGTATTTCGTCTGCCGTACCTATCAGCGTTTTACCAAGAACAGTGCCTGCACCACACATTATATCAAGGAAAAAACGGTAACGGATGCAGTGATTGCCAAGGTTCGAGAGGTCTGCGAAGGGTATTTGACCGCGGAAGCATTGCTTCCCGCTGCGGAAAAGGCGGTGAAGGAGGCGTCGCAGGAGAACAAGTCGGCGGCGGAGATCAGCGCTCTGCAAAATAAGAGTGCCAACCTTACAGAGCACCTTGACCGAATGTACACCGACCGTCTTTCCGGTTTGCTGCCGGAGGAGGACTTTCAGCGTATCTTCACCCGTATCAAGGATGAACGGGCACAGCTGGAGGAACGAATCAAGGAACTTCAACAGCAGCAAAAGAACCCTATCAGCCAAACAGAGCGAGCAAAAGATTTGGTACAAAGATACCTTGATACGGCATATGCCAACCGGGAGCTGCTGGTCAGCCTCATTGACCGGATCGAGCTGACCGAGGAGAAGCGGGTCATCATCAAATTCCGTTTTGCGGAGCTTGATGAAGCGGGATAAATCCAGTCATATCAATGGTTTGCGCCGTTAGGAGCGGCGCGATTTTCAAGACGAAATCACTTACATTAGTTCCCGCGCTATGTCTCGCGCATCGAGAAGCGGGCGCTGGAAAAGCTTGAGCAGGCGCTCGGCTCGCGCGGCTGAGCCTTGCGATTCCGCGCCGCAGCGGGTATAATACAACTGAAAAATCTGCCGACGAGGAGGCTTATTTTATGTACTATATCGGCATCGACCTCGGCGGGACGAACATCAAGGGCGCGCTCGTGAACGAGGCGGGTGAGATCCTGCGCGAGGAGAGCCGCCCGACGCGCGCTGCGCTGGGTGCGGAGACCGTCTGCGACGGCATCGCCGCAGTCATCACGGCGCTTGCGGAGGGTACGGACGCTATCGGCGGCGTCGGCATCGGCTGCCCCGGCACGGTGGATGACGCGAGCGGACGGGTGGTCTATGCCCCAAACCTCGGCTGGAGGGACTTCGACCTGCGCGCCGCAGTGAAGGAGCGCACGGGCTTTGCCCTGCGCCTTGGCAACGACGCTAACGCGGCGGCGCTGGCCGAAACGCTCGTCGGCTGTGCAAAAGGCGCGCAGAGCGCCGTGATCGTCACGCTCGGCACGGGCGTCGGCGGGGGCGTGGTACTGGGCGGCAGGCTGCTCACGGGCTGCACCGGCGCCGCGAGTGAGCCGGGTCACATGGTCATTCACAGCGGCGGCGAGAAGTGCGCCTGCGGGCGCGAGGGCTGCTTCGAGGCCTACGCAAGCGCGACCGCACTCATCCGCGAGACAAAGCGCGCGATGGCCGCGCAGCCCCAGAGTCTGCTGCACACTGTCGCCAAGGAGAATGGCACAGTGGACGGCCGCACGGCCTTTGTCGCCGCGCAGCGCGGCGATGCCGCGGCGCGCGCGGTCGTGGAGCGATACACGGACGATCTTGCCTGCGGCCTTGCGAACCTCGTGAACATCTTTTTCCCGGAGGTCATCGCACTCTCCGGCGGCATAGCCGAGCAGGGCGAGGCGCTGCTCGTCCCCCTGCGGGAGAGGGTGCGTTCGCTGAGTTACGCCTCGGACTGTGCCGCGCGCCACACGCGAATTGAGCGATGCACGCTCGGCTATCGCGCGGGGGTCATCGGCGCGGCGCTGCTGGCGCGCCAGCCGTAAAAGCTTATAGAGACATAAAAGGAGGGCGGCCGCGCAAAGCAGCTGCCCCCCTTTTTCGGTGTCGGACGGTAAATTTTATCCCGCGCGGCGCAAAAACACGCCGCCGTCCTTGACGCGGGCGGCGGGAGACGGTATAATCAAATATGCCTCCGCCTCTGCGGCGGGGGGCGGACAGAGAAAGGAATGCACCTGTGCTTTTATTATGAGTGAACAGATGTCTCCGCTCACGGGGAAACAGAATGTTACATTTACCAACCGCCAGCTCACGGCGCTGATCCTGCCGCTGCTGGCCGAGCAGCTGCTCGGCATCACGGTGGGCCTTGCGGACTCGCTGATGGTCTCGACCGTGGGCGACGCGTCGATCTCGGCGGTGTCGCTCGTGGACAGTGTCAGCGCGCTGATGATCTACATTTTCTCCGCCATGGCTACCGGCGGTGCGGTCGTCGCCGGCCAGTATCTCGGGCGCGGCGAACGGGAGGAGGCCTGCCGCAGCGCGCAGCAGCTCATGGTGCTGCTCGGCGTCGTGTCGCTGAGCGTGACGGCGCTGCTGTATGTCTTCAAGAACTTCCTCATCACACACCTCTTCGGCCACATCGAGGCAGATGTCATGGCGGCGACGAACACCTATTACAGCTATGTCATGGCCTCCATCCCGGGCATCGCGCTCTACAACGGCGGCGCGGCGCTCTTCCGCACGATGTCGCGTTCCGATGTGTCGCTCAAGGTGTCATTGCTGATGAACGGCATCAATGTGGCGGGCAACGCCATTTTGATCTTCGGCTTCGGCTTCGATGTGGCGGGCGTCGCCATCCCCACGCTCGTTTCACGCACGGTGGCGGCGGGCGTGATCGTGTGGCTGCTCTTTAATGAAAGGCTCGAGCTGCATCTTGCCGACATCCGCGCCTTCCGCTTTGAAAAGCGCGTGATGCACAATATCTTCCGCATCGCCGTTCCCAGCGGCGTGGAGAACGGCATGTTCCAGTTTGGCAAGCTGATCCTCTTCAGTCTCATTTCCACCTTCGGCACGGCGAGCATCACGGCCAACGCCATCGGCAACACGATGGGCAACTTTCATGTGTCTGCCGGCGTGGCCATCAGCATGGGCCTCACAACGGTTGTGAGCCAGTGCGTCGGCGCGGGCGCCTATGACCGCGCGCGTTACTACATGAAAAAGCTGACCGTTGTCGCCTACACGGTCATGGGCATAGTCAACCTCACGCTCATCCTCTGCATCCCGCTGATCCTGTGCGTGTACGATGTTGCGCCCGAGGCTGCCGTGCTGGCGCGCAAGGTCATGCTGCTCCACGGCGGCAGTTCTATCGTGCTGTGGATGCCCTCGTTCATGATCCCGTACTTCCTGCGCGCCGCGGGAGACGCGACCTTCACGATGGTCGTGAGCATGATCACCATGTGGCTCGTGCGCGTGTTGGGCGCCTATGTCCTCGGCCGCTACCTCGGCTTCGGCGTGGTCGGCGTGTGGTTTGCCCACGCCATCCTCGACTGGGCATCGCGTAGCGTCATCTTCATCGTGCGCTACCGCGGCGGGCGATGGGAGCGCAAGGCGATCCGATCATAGCAGAATAGAAAAAAGAAAAGCCGCGCAGCACGGCTTTTCTTTTTTCTGCACTTACATTTCAACGGTGATGTTGTCGGTCCCATGCTGCTCAAATTCGCCTAAGTACACATCCATGCGCTCACGCAGCTCGTCGTAGTTTTCCGGGGTGGGCGCGTCGGAGTCCATGTCGCGCAGGGCAAGCTCCTGGGCGAGGATCTCAAAGAACATCGTGTCCTCATAGGCTAAAATGGCCTCGTGGATGCCGCCCTCGGCGAAGGCGCGCGAGGGGATCAGCTCGCCCTGATAGGCTTCGACCAGCGGCACCATGCCATGGTTGATGCAATTGGAGAATACGGTGCTCTCCACCTCGTCGTACTCGCGGATGCGGTCGTCACCGCGTGTGGAGTTGAGCACCCAGTTGCCGATATAGACCAGATCAAGAAGACGGCGGAACTGCTTTTCCGTCAATTCGATTTTCATGCTGCGCCTCCTGTGATGCAGAATTGATATTTTCATGATGATAGCACACTCCGCGCAAAAAAGCTATAACAAAAACAGGCAGAATGTGAAAAAGAAAGGGGAGAGGCTTTGTGAAAGAGCTCGTTTCCGTCCGCGTGCGCGGCGTACAGCGCTGCGGCGGTGGGGAAGAGGTCACGGAGCTGGCGTGTGAGGGCGTTTTCAGGAAGACCGCGGACGGCTGGCTGCTCGCCTACGATGAGCCCTCAGCAGAGGGGAGCGTGAAGGCTCTGCTCCGCTTTTCAGACGGCCGCCTCATTCTCACGCGCCGCGGCACGGTGCGCAGTGAGATGACCTTCGCGGCGGGGGAGTGCCACAGGGTATCCTATGCGCTCTCTGCCGGCAGCTTGACGATGGAGGTGAATACCGACAGCCTTCGCGCCTCGCTCGACGGTGCGCGCGGCACGCTGGAGCTGCGCTACCGTCTCATCCTGCATGGTGAAACGCTGAGCGAAAATCGACTCACGGTCGACCTCCTTCCGCGCTGATGCTTCGGCGGATTCTGCCAAAGAACCAAAATAGGGCCTGTCAATGTGGTCAATCTGCCCTGGCGGGGCAAAAAAATAAGCGGAAAAGCCAAAAATAGGCAGCTTATTTTTTGCAAAATACACATAAAAATTAACAAAACGCCGAAATGGGGAAAACTGGTATGCGTTTTGGAAAACGAACTGGTACTTGCGAACTCGCTGATTTCAGGTAAAGTAGTAAATGACAGCGAATTGACCAAAAAAATCCGGGAAGGGAGATCGGTTTTTGGTTCTCGCGTTAATCTAACATTTAAGGAGAGAGAAGAAAGTGGAAAACAACACCACCAAGAGCAGGGGCAGCCTGAAGGCTCTGTTCCTCATCCCCTCGATCATCGGCGTTATCCTGTTCATGATCCCCGTCAAAAACGCGGACGGTGATTGGACGGTCGTCGTCAAGATCATCGCGGACATCATCTCCGGCGCCATCGGCGGCTTCCTGCCCCTGCTGTGCGTCATCATCCTGACGGTCTCCGCCGTCATGTGCCTCATCGCACTGGGCAAGCCCAAGTTCATCATGGATAGCCCCATCCTCAAGGAGTGCTTTGCCTGCGGCCCCATCTGGGTCGTCATCCGTGTGCTGGCCGCCATCTTCGTGTGGCTGACCTACCTCGGCGTGGGCTCTGAGGGCACCGGCCTTGTGAGCCTCATCACCAGCGGCGATCAGGGCGGCTTCGTGCTCTACGACCTGCTCACCACCCTCGTCATCATCTTCGTTATCGCAGCCATCCTGCTGCCTCTGCTGCTCGACTTCGGCCTGCTCGAGTTCGTTGGCGCCAAGCTCACCAAGGTCATGCGTCCGCTCTTCAAGGTCCCCGGCCGTGCCGCGGTCGACTGCATCACCTCTTGGATCGGTGACGGCACCCTCGGCGTCATGCTCACCTGCAACCAGTACGAGGGCGGCTACTACACCGCCAAGGAGGCGAGCATCATTGCGACGCTCTTCTCCGCTGTTTCCATCACCTTTACCCTTGTCGTTCTCGATACGGTCGGTATGCTCGACAAGTTCGGCATCTACTACCTGATCGTCTGCCTCGTCGGTATCGTCTGCGCCATTATCTGCCCCTACCTCTATCCGCTGCGCAGCAAGCCCGAGACCTATCTCGTTCCCGGCAAGGCCGCGCCCGACACGCTGCCCGAGGGCTACAAGAACTCCACTGAGTACGGCATGGACCTCGCGCTCAAGCGCGTTGCTCAGCACAAGGGCATCGGCGAGTTCTTCGCCAGCGGCGCCAAGAATGCCTGCAGCATGTGGTTCGGCGTTCTGCCCACCGTTATGGCTGTCGGTACCGTCGCTTTAATCCTTGCCAACCACACCCCGATCTTCACCTGGCTGGGCCTGCCCTTCAAGCCCCTGCTGGAGCTGCTCGGTGTGCCCGAGGCCGGTGCGGTCGCCTCCACGATGATCGTCGGCTTCACCGATATGCTCACACCCGCCATCCTGATCGCGGAGTGCGCCAGCGACATGGCCCGCTTCATCGTCGCGGTCGTCTCCGTCACGCAGGTCCTCTATCTCTCCGAGGTCGGCGGCCTGATCCTCGGCTCCAAGCTGCCCCTCAACATTTGGGAGCTGTTCGTGATCTTCCTGGAGCGTACCATCATCAGCCTGCTGATCGTCTGCCCCATCGCACATCTGCTGTTCTGAGATAAGGCGGTCAAGACCATCGTTACATAGTCAACGAGAGCCGGAGTACCGTACAGGTTCTCCGGCTCTTGCTCCGCAAGAGCCGCGGCGTGAAAGGAGAACGCATGGACATCAAGCTGGACAAGCAGAGCAAAATACCTGTCTATCTGCAGATCGCGGATCAGCTCCGCGCGCAGATCATGTGCGGCGCGCTGCCGACAGGCAGCGTCCTGCCCTCCGAGCGCGGCCTTGCCCAGATGCTTGAGATCCACCGCAACACGGTCGTCAAGGCCTACGGCGAGCTCAAGAGCGACGCATGGATCGAGTCCCGTCAGGGCAGCGGCTATGTGGTCGCCGAGCCGGGTACGGCAGACAGCGACAAAGCGCCGCAGGACACTGTGCGGGCGGGACGCCGCGTCAACTGGGTCAGCGAGATCAAGGACCGCTGCCTCGACATGGAAAAGACCTTCGATGATCTCTTTCAGCGATTCACGGATAGGAGCAAATACTCCCTCGGCAGCGGCATCTCCTCCAACGAGGTGTTCCGCCCCGAGCAGGTAGCGCACGACATTGCGCCGCTGATGGCGGATGCGGGCTGCTGCCAGTATTTTTACAGCCCCTACAAGGGCGACAAATTCCTGCGCCAGAAGCTCGTATCTTTCCTCAGCACCATGGGGATCAAGGCGTCCACGGGCGAAATTCAGATCTTGTCCGAGACCAATCAGGCGCTCGACTTCATCGTGACCCTCCTCGTCCGCCCCGGCGATGCCGTGATCATGGAGGAACCGGTACACCCTGATATGTCCCGCGCGATGGAGCTGGCCGGCGCGAAGATATTCACCGTACCGGTCGACCGCGACGGGATGCGCTGCGATCTGCTGGAAAAGCTGATCGTCCACAAGCACCCTCGCTTCATCTTCGTCAACTCCAGCTTTCACGACCCCACCGGCAATATCCTCTCGCTTGAGCGGCGGAAAAAGCTCATTGAGATCTCCAACACCTACCGTGTGCCTATCGTCGAGGAGGATGCCGCGAGCGAGCTGGTGTATGAAGGGGAGAAGCTGCCGCCCATCAAGGCTTTCGATACCTGCGAAAACGTCATTTATATCTACTCCTTCTCGCTGACCTTTGTTACGGGGTTGAGCATCGCGCTCGTCGTGGCGAACGCCGACTTTATCCGCAGCCTGAGCTATCTGGTCTCCGTGCGGCTGATGGCGTCCGACTGGATGACGCAGAAGCTGCTGGGCAAGTATCTCGACGACGGCACCTACTACAAAGCGCTCGACGAATTCCGCGCGCTATACAGCCGCAAGCAGCAACTCGTGTGCGAAAGGCTCGACGAGCTGGCCCCTCTCGGCGTCTCCTATGAGCGCCCGCACGGCGGCGTGTACATCTGGTGCCGTCTGCCCGACGGGATCGACTGCAAGGAGTTCATCAGCAGGGCCTACAACAAGGGCCTCATCCTCATCCCGGGCCATGTGTTCTACCCGTTCAAGAACGGCGGACGGAACCATGTCCGCATCAACTACTCCTACGAATCCGACGAGCGCCTGCTCGCCGGCATGGACATTTTCCGCGCCACGCTGGAGGAGATGCTGGCCTCCGTGACTGGCACATGAAAAACAAAAAACGCTGATACTACCATTTTTCGCGCAAAAGCGTATACTGATTTTAGTAAAAACCAATGAGAAACGCAAGAATATAAATAAATAAATTGTTAAATCTGAATAACGCGGCTGGAGCGTTTCCAGATGTTATTCGGGCCGTCGGGAGAGTTGCGCGCTGCGCTGCTGTCCCGGGAAAGGAGCAAGTATGTATCCCGGTATCCATAATTTTTCAGAGATCGGTAAACTCAACAAGGTCCTGCTGCATCGCCCCGGCAAGGAGCTCGAGGCGCTGACGCCCGCCACGCTCGAACGCCTGCTGTTCGACGATGTACCCTACCTCAAGATCGCGCAGGAGGAGCACGACAACTTCGCCCGCGTCCTGCGTGAGAACGGCGTCGAGGTCATCTACTATGTGGATGAGGTCGCCAAGGCGATCGCCGACCCCGCCCGCCAGATCCAGCTTGTGAACGACTTCCTGAACATCAGCAAGATCCACGCCAAGGGCCTGCGCGCGTCCATGACGAGCTACCTTCTCAATATGCCGCCGAAGGAGATGGTTGCCGAGCTGATCGCCGGCATCAAGCGCAGCGAGGTCAGTACCGGCGAGGTCACCTCCCTCATGGACCTCGTTGAGGACGACTATCCCTTCGTCTCCGACCCGATGCCCAACCTCTACTTCACCCGCGACCCCGGTGCCTGCGTCGGCAACGGCATCAACATCCACCGTATGCACACGCCTGCCCGCAAGCGCGAGAGCCTGCTTTTGAAGTATATGTACCTCTACAACCGTGACTTTGCCACGGAGGAGAACAAGCAGTGGTACGACCTTTCTGACAGCTACTCCATCGAGGGCGGCGATGTGCTCGTGCTCTCCAAGGATATTGTGGCGATCGGACTCTCTCAGCGCACCACCGTTTCCGGTGCCGAGAATTTTGCCCGCAATCTGCTGCAGAACTCCGACTTCAAGAAGGTCCTTGCCTTCGATATCCCCGAAACGCGCGCCTTCATGCACCTTGACACCGTCTTCACGATGGTCGATTACGACAAGTTCACCATCCATCCCGAGATCGAGGGCCCGCTGAGCGTTTACGAGATGATGCTCGACGAGCACGGCGAGCTGAAGTTCAGCGCCCTCAAGGACGAGCTGAAGGACATCCTCGCTCTCGAGCTCAAGCTGCCCGCGGTCGACCTGATCCGCTGCGGCGGCGGCGACCTGTTGGCCGCACAGCGCGAGCAGTGGAATGACGGCTCGAACACGCTCTGTATCGCGCCGGGCAAGGTCATCACCTATGACCGCAACTATGTGACCAACGAGCTGCTGGTCAAGAAGGGCATCAATGTTATCTCCATCCCGTCCGCGGAGCTTTCCCGCGGCCGCGGCGGTCCGCGCTGTATGTCCTGCCCCGTCAACCGCGACGACCTGTAAGAAAAATGCATCGAAAAACAGGGGGCGGTGGTATATCTCACCGCCGTCCCCTGCATAAATTACCGAAATACAGGCCGCACCCCGGTATATTCAAGCAAAATGCGGAAAAAATCTTGAAAAAGGGCTTGCATTTTGCTGCGGACAGTGCTATACTGCCGTTGTTGTCTGAAAGGACACGCGCCGTTAGCTCAGCTGGATAGAGCGTCTGGCTACGGACCAGAAGGCCGGGGGTTCG
>NZ_JAFBIQ010000021.1 GCF_021531315.1 Oscillibacter valericigenes
AAAAGCGCTTGGAAACGGTGTCGATGACGACGATGTTGTCGGGAGCCTCCTCAGCAAAGGAGCCGAAGGACTGCAGCGGCTCGCCGCCGTAGACGAACTCGCGGTAGGCTTCGTCGCCGATGAGGAAGAGGTCGTGCTTCTTGGCGAGGTCAACGAGCATCTTCATCTCGTCGTCCGTCAGCACCACGCCGGTGGGATTGCCGGGGTTCGTGACCATGATGGCGCGGGTGTGGGCATTGATGAGCGGCTCGATCTTCGCGCGCTCGGCGTAGTGATAGCCCTCCTCGGGGCAGGTCGGGATGGGGGTGATGGACGCGCCGCAGGTGCGCACCATCGTGTTGTAGTTGGGGTAGAACGGCTCGGGGATCAAAATCTCGTCGCCGTCGTCGAGGATGCACTGGAGGGTGATGGCAAGCGCCTCGCTGCCGCCGGTGGTGATATAAATTTCACTCGTGTCGAAGTGCATGTCGAGCTTATCGTAGTAGCCCTGGATAGCGTCGATCAGCTCGGGGATGCCGGGGGAGGGTGCGTAGGCGAGCACCGGCTGCTCAAACTTGCGGATGGCCTCAAAAAAGGCAGGGGGCGTCTGCACGTCGGGCTGGCCGATGTTCAGGTGATAGACGTTGATGCCGCGCGCCTTGGCCGCCACCGCGTAGGGGTGGAACTTGCGCATTGGGGACTGGCCGCATTTTTCGACCTTGCTGGAAAACTTCATAAAGGGTTCCTCCTTATGTCATATTTTCACATAGGCCTCCGCAATCTGCAAAGAGCCGTTCACAACAACATAAAATTATACCGTAGAGCCGATAAAAAAACAAGTCGTTCATGCGCCGAAAGCACATGGAAAAACTTAGGTAGAATGACCGAAATGACATAAAATATCCGCTAAATCGCGACTGCCTTCGCTATAAACCGCAATGCTCTCCGCTTTTAGCAGCTCTGCCGTCACACCGTCGCCCGCCGTGAGCGCGCCGGTAAAGCTGCCGTCGTAAATTTCGCCGCTGCCGCAGCTCGGGCTGCGCTCCTTGAGCACGGCGGCGGCGATTCCCTCGCGCCGCGCGAGCTCCAGCGCCTTTTCCGCGCCGCGGAGGTATTCCGCCGTCACGTCGCGCCCGTCCCGCATCACCACGCGCTCACCGCGCCGCTCGCTCGGCGTGCGCGGCGTGGGCAGTCCGCCGAGCACCTCGGGGCAGACGGGGATCAGCTCAAATCGTTCCGCGAGGGCGCATACAGCCTCGTTTTTCTTTGCTTTGCCGTCGTAGCGGCAGGGCGTGCCGAGCAGGCACGCGCTTACAAGAAGCTTCGGCTTCATCTTCCGACCTCCAATCTCTTCCCGTTGAGCTGCGCGAGCACGAGCGTGTCGCCCTCGTATTTGAGCTTGAGCGAGAAAAACGGTTCGTCGGTGTCGAGCAGGCGCAGAAAAATTTTGTCGCCCTCCCAGAGCTTGAGCTTCAATAGCTCACTCTTTTTGATCCACGCAAGCTCGCCCTCGTCGCACTCGCGCGGCGTGCCTGTCCAGCCGTCGGCGGTGAAAAGGTGCATATACTCCGTCTCGTAGATGTCGGAAATAAAGGTCACGATGCCGCGGCAGCGCCAGCTTGTGAGCGTCAGGCCCGTTTCCTCCAGCGTTTCGCGCAGCGCACAGTCCTCGGGGGCCTCGCCCTCCTCAAACTTGCCGCCCACGCCGATCCATTTGTCGTGGTTGAGGTCGTTTTCTTTCTTCGTGCGGTGGAGCATCAGATATTCCTCGCCGCGCTCGATGTAGATGAGGGTGGAGTTGATGGCGCGGAAACAGTTCTTTCCCATGGTTTGCCTCCTTGCGGTCACTTTCCTCCAGTATAAAAGCACAGCGGGAAAAAAGCAAGCGCAAGCGGACAGGCAAGTTTTCGCGCCATCGCTCATACGCTCAGAGCGGACAAACGAAGGGGGGACGCGCGATGGAAGAGAGGGGAAGGGAATACCTCGCCCGCATGGCGGAGCTGTTCGACCTGCCTGCCGACGCGGCGGCGGGCTTGAGCCACATGGAGCTGCTCGGCGACCGCCAGCTCCTTTTGGAGGGGCACGAGGGTCTGCTTGCCTACGGTACGGAGCTGATCGAACTGAGCGTGGGCGGGGCGGTCGTGCGCGTGATCGGCGCGGGGCTGACGCTCAAGGGCATGACTGAGCGCGAGGTCCGCATCGGCGGGCGCATCGACGGCATCGAATTTCTGCGGTAGCGGGGAGGGAAAGAAAATGAACCGTGCTGTGGAGCTGCTGCGCGGGAGCGTGCGCGTGCGTGTGGAGAGTGACTTTCCCGAGCGGGTGCTGAATCTCTGCGGTGCGCACGGCGTCGCCTTTTCCGACCTTCGCTGGGAGAGCGCGAGCGCGCTCTCCTTCACCGTCCGCGCCGCCGAGCGAAAAAAGCTTGAGCGGCTGCTCACCCCGCTCGGTGCCTCGCTGCGCGTCGAGCGCGCGGCGGGCGCACCCTTTTTTCTGCGCCGCCTGCGCCGCCGCTACGCCCTGCTCGCGGGCCTTGCGGCGCTCGCGGCGCTGCTGTTTCTCAATTCCTTCTTCATTTGGGACTTTTCCGTCAGCGGCAGCGAGACCGTGCCGGCGGAGAAGATCCTGCGTGTGCTGGAAGAGCAGGGGCTGCGCCGCGGCAGCTTTGCCTATTCCTTCCGCCCGCAGGATGTCTGCAACCGCGCCCTGCCCAAGCTGCCCGAGCTTGCGTGGCTGACCGTCAATGTCCGCGGCTGCCGCGCCTATGTCAGCGTACGCGACCGCGTGCCGAAGCCGGTGCTTGCCGACGAGCACACGCCCACGAATGTCGTCGCGCGGCGCGACGCCCTCGTCACCGAGGTCCGCGCCTACGACGGCAAGGCGGTGGTGCGCCGCGGCTCGACCGTCACGGCGGGCCAGCTCCTGATCTCCGGCGCGGTGCAGACCGAAGGCGTCGAGCGGCCGAACATCGCCAGCCGCCTGCTCGCCGGCCGCGGCGAGGTGTGGGGGAGGACATGGTACGAGCTTTCCGTGAAAATTCCTCTGCAATATGAGGAAAAATGCAGCTATGGCGCCGAAAAGCACGGCTACGCCCTGATCATCGGTGAAAATCGGGTAAAATTTGGCAGAAAAGAGAGTAGCAATTTGGGCGGCGGTTGTGATAAAATAATATGTCAGACAAGGCTGACCCTGCCGGGCGGCATGGTGCTCCCGCTCGTCTGGGAGAAAACGACGCTGCGCCCCTATGAAACGCGCACCGTCACCCGCTCGCGCGAGGAGGCGGAGCAGCTGGGCGCGCGGCTCCTCACCGCCTGCCTTCTCACGCGCATCGACGGCAGCGTGACCGCCACGCGCGTCGCCTCGGCGGTGCAGGGCGGGGAGCTGCTCGTCACGCTCTCGGCGGAGTGCCGCGAGCAGATTGGCAGGGTCGTGCCTATGACGGCGAACTGAACACATTTTCCCGCGGCGCCGCCGCGGGTGCAGAGAAAGGACAAGCTCTTTTATGGAACAGCGCATCAGCATCGAGCGCCTTGAACAGGCGATCAACCTCTTCGGCTCGTTTGACGAGAATATCCGCCTCATCGAGGCGGAGTTTCATGTCACCGTCGCCAACCGCGAGGGCGAGCTGCGCGTCAACGGCGAGCCGGAGGATACCATGCTTGCCTGCAAGGCGCTCTCCGCGCTCCTCACGCTGAGCAACCGCGGCGAGCCGATCAACGCGCAGAATGTCCGCTATGTCATCGGCCTCGCCCGTACGGGGCAGGAGGATAAGATCGGCGAGCTGACGCAGGATGTCATCTGCATCAGCGCCAAGGGCCGCCCCATCAAGCCCAAGACCATCGGCCAGAAGGAGTATGTGGACTCCATCTTCCAAAACGCCGTCACCATCGGCGTCGGCCCTGCCGGCACGGGCAAGACCTATCTTGCCGTCGCCGCGGCGGTCGCGGCGTTCCGCGAGCGCAAGATCAACCGCATCATTTTGACCCGCCCCGCGGTCGAGGCGGGCGAGCGGCTGGGCTTTCTGCCGGGCGACCTGCAAAGCAAGGTCGATCCCTACCTCCGCCCGCTCTACGACGCGCTCTTTGATATGCTCGGCGCGGAGACCTATCAGAAGTACCTTGAGCGCGGCAACATCGAGGTCGCACCGCTGGCCTATATGCGCGGCCGCACGCTTGACGACAGCTTCATCATCCTCGACGAGGCGCAGAACACCTCCTGCGAGCAGATGAAAATGTTCCTCACGCGCATGGGCTTCGGCTCGAAAATGGTCATCACCGGCGACGCCACGCAGATCGACCTGCCCGTGGACAAGCTGAGCGGACTCAAGCAGGCGGTGCGGGTGCTCAAAAATGTCGAGGGCATCGGCATCTGCGAGCTGACCGATCAGGATGTCGTGCGCCATGTCATGGTCCAGCGCATCATCAAGGCCTACGCGGACTATGAGGACGCGCGAAACAGCAAGAGAAAATAAAGAGACAAGAGGTTGACATAAAATGAAACACGAACATCTCATCACCATTGAAAGCGACATCGACGCGCTTCAGGACGAGGAGCTTTTTGCCATGCTGCGCGAGACCATCTCCGCCGCGCTCGACGCCGAGGGCGTTGACCTCCCCTGCGAGGTCAATGTGCTGCTCACCGACGACGAGGGTATTCAGGAGGTCAACGAGCAGATGCGCGGCGTGAACGCGCCGACCGATGTGCTCAGCTTCCCCATGCTTGAGCTCGCCCCCGGCGAGCATCCGACTGCGGAGGACGAGGACCCCGGCAGCGACACTGTGCCGCTCGGCGATATGTGCATCTCGATCGAGCGCGCGCAGGCGCAGGCGCAGGAATTCGGACACTGCTTCGCCCGCGAGATCAACTACCTCGCCGTCCACTCCGTGCTGCATCTGCTCGGCTACGATCACATGGACGAAGGCCCCATGAAGGCGCAGATGCGCGAGCATGAGGAGACTGTGATGAAACGCCTCGACCTTGAGAGATAAAAACATAGTACCACTATTAAATTGTTCAACACCAAAGAAAGTTGAGGATCACCTGCTATGCAAAAGACAAAAACCGCGATGATCACCCTCTGCGGACGCCCGAATGTCGGCAAATCCAGCCTGACCAACGCGCTTGTGGGCGAGAAGATCGCCATCGTCTCCAATAAACCGCAGACTACGCGCAACCGCATCTGCGGCGTCGTGACCGAGGGCGACACACAGCTCGTCCTGCTCGATACGCCGGGCTTCCATAAGCCGCGCAGCCGTCTGGGCGACTACATGGTCAAGGTCGCGCGCGACTCCATCGCGGATGTCGACCTCGTCGCGCTGCTCGTCGAGCCGGTGCCGCATGTCGGCATCCCCGAGCAGGAGCTGATCAAGAAGCTGCGGCAGGCGCACCTGCCCGCCGTTTTGTGCATCAACAAGATCGACACCATTGCGAAAAAGGACGATCTGCTTGCGGTCATTGCCGCTTACAGCGAGGCCTACCCCTTCGACGCCATCTTTCCCATCTCCGCGCGCACGCGCGACGGGCTCGACGAGCTGCTGAATGAGTTCAAGAAGTACGCCGTCGAAGGCCCGCAGCTCTTCCCTGACGGCATGACCACCGACCAGCCCGACCGGCAGGTCGTGGGCGAGATCGTGCGCGAGAAGCTGCTGCGCAACCTTGATAAGGAGATCCCCCACGGCACCGCCGTGGAGATCACGCGCTTCATCGAGCGCGACGACGAGGTCATCGAGGTGGACGCGACCATCTACTGCGAAAAGGCGGGCCACAAGGGCATCATCATCGGCAAAAACGGCGCGATGCTTAAAAAGATCTCCACCGAGGCGCGGCAGGACATCGAGCGCTTCATGGGTACGAAGGTCTACCTCCAGACCTGGGTGAAGGTCAAGGAAAACTGGCGCGACAACATGAATTATATCCGCTCGTTCGGCTACAACGACCAATAAAAAATTTCCAGCCATATTCCCTTTTCTTTTTCTCATGCTAAGCCCAAGAGGTGAAGCGCATGGACAACGGCTACTACGAGCTTTTTCTGCAAACCGGCAGCCCGACCTTTTATCTGCTGGCCAAGCAGACCGAGGAGTGTGAACAGCTGAGCGATGCCCGATAAGCTTGTTACCCGCGGCCTCGTGCTCCGCGCGACGGAGACAAAGGAGGCCGACTACATCTTAACCGTCCTCACGGCGGAGCACGGCAGGCTCTCCGTCATCGCGCGCGGCGCGCGGCGGCGCTCGAGCCGGCTTGCCGCCGCCTGCCAGCACCTTGCCTTTTCCGAGCTGGTACTCTACCGCCGCGGGAACTGGTACTACCTCGACGAGGCGTCCACGCTGACGCTCTTCGACGGTCTGCGCGCCGACCTCGAGAAGCTCTCGCTCGCGTCGTATTTCGCCGAAATGACCGAGGCGGTCACGAGCGAGGACCTGCCCGCGGACGAGGTCTTGTCGCTGCTGCTCAATTCGCTCTACGCGCTCGACGCGCTCGACCGCCCGAACGAGCTGGTGCGCGCTGCCTTCGAGCTCAAGCTGCTCTCGCTCTCGGGCTACGAGCCGCTGCTCGCTGACTGCGCCGTGTGCGGGGAGGAGTCTCCCGCCGAGCCGCTCTTCGACGCGATGCAGGGCGTGGTGCTGTGCAGAAAATGCGCGGGGCCGACCGGCGGCGTTCCGCTCGACGCGGGCGCGCTTGCCGCCATGCGCCACATCGTTGGCGCGCCGTCCAAGCGATTGCTGTCATTCACGCTCGAGCCTGCCTCGCTCGCGCGCCTGAGCGCGGCCTGCGAGACCTTTGCCGCCGCGCAGCTCGACCGACGCTTCAAAACGCTCGATTTCTACAAATCCATCAAGCTGACATAAAATAGGAACACATCATGACAGAACTGTTTGAAAAATCCATCCGTGTGCTCGAGCTGCCGCAGCTTTTGGAGCGCCTTTCGCAAAAGGCGGTCAGCGCGGCGGCGAAGGAGCGCGCGCTGCGCCTGACGCCCGCCGACGACGCGGACGAGGTGCGCCGCCTGCAGGACGAAACGGACGCCGCCCGCGCCCTCATCGGCCTGCGCGGCAGCCCGTCGTTCTCCGGCGTGAAGGATGTGCGCGAATCGCTCTCCCGCGCCGAGCGCGGCGGTATGCTCAACCCCCGCGAGCTGCTGACCGTCGCGGGACTGCTGACGAACTCCCGCCGCGTGCGGGAATATTACGAGGCCGACCAGGGCGAGGGCAGCGTCCTCGACCGGATGTTTGCCTCGCTCCACACCAACCGTTTTTTAGAGGAAAAGATCACCACCTCCATCCTCTCCGAGGACGAGATCGCCGACGCTGCCAGTACGGAGCTGGCGGACATCCGCCGCCACAAGCGCGCCGCGAGCGCGAAGGGGCGGCAGATCTTGCAGAAGATCATCTCCTCCCCCAGCTATAAGAGCACCCTGCAGGAGGCGCTCATCACGCAGCGCGACGGGCGCTTTGTCGTGCCCGTCAAGGCGGAGCACCGCGGCGACCTGCCCGGTCTTGTGCATGACATTTCCGCCTCCGGCGCGACGCTTTTCGTCGAGCCGATGGGCGTCGTGCAGGCGAACAACGAGCTCAAGGAGCTGGAGGCCAAGGAGAAAAAGGAGATCGAGCGCATCCTCTTCGCCCTCTCCGCCGAGGCGGCGGGCTTTGCCGAGGCGATCTTGTGGGACTATGACATTCTCGTCCACCTCGACCTCATTTTCGCCCGCGGCGAGCTGAGCTATCAGATGGACGCCGCACGCCCCGAGATCCGAACGGACGGCAGCGTGTACCTGCGCCGCGCCCGACACCCCCTGCTCGACCCCGCCAAGGCAGTGCCCATCGACATCGAGCTGGGGCGCAGCTTCGATACCCTCGTCATCACCGGCCCGAACACCGGCGGCAAGACCGTCAGCCTCAAGACCCTCGGCCTTCTCTGCCTGATGGCACAGTGCGGGCTGCACATTCCCGCGGGCGACCGCAGCGCCGTGAGCGTCTTTACCGGCGTGCTTGCCGACATCGGCGACGAGCAGAGCATCGAGCAGAGCCTGTCGACCTTCTCGGCACACATGAAGACCATCGTGAATATCCTCAACGAGGCGGACGGCAGCTCTCTCGTCCTCTTCGACGAGCTCGGCGCGGGCACCGACCCGGTCGAGGGCGCGGCGCTTGCCATCGCGGTCATCGAGCATGTCCGCGCGCGCGGCGCGAGGGTCGCCGCCACCACGCACTATGCCGAGCTCAAAACCTTTGCCATGACCACCGCGGGCGTGGAGAACGCCAGCTGCGAGTTCGATGTCGAAACGCTCTGCCCGACCTATAAGCTGCTCATCGGCATCCCCGGCAAGTCCAACGCCTTCGCCATCTCCGCGCGGCTCGGCCTCGACCCGCGCGTCATCGAGACCGCCAAGGCACAGATGGACGCCGAGAGCATCCGCTTTGAGGATGTGCTGACCCAGCTTGAGATCAAGCGCCAGCAGCTCGAAAAGGAAAAGGAAGAGATCGACCGCCTGCACGCCAGGCAGGAGGAGGATTCCCGCCGCGCGCGCGAGTTCCGCGCCCAGATGGAGCGCGCGAAGGAGAATGCCCGCAGCCGCGGCGAGGCTGAGGCCAAGCGCATCCTTTCCGACGCCAAGAGCGCGGCGGACGCTGCCTTCCGCGAGCTGGACGCGCTGCGCCGTGCGCAGAAAAAGCAGCTCGACGCGCAGGCGATGAACGAAAAGCGCGTGGAGATCGTCTCCGAGCTCAACGCCGCGCGTGAGCGCGCGGGCGTACACGACGAATCGCGCGAGCCGATCCCCGCGCCGTCCCGCCCCATCCGCGCGGGCGACCTTGTGGAGATCCCCGGCACCACAAAGCCCGCCGAGGTCACGGCGGTCAAGGGCGACAAGCTGGTGCTGAAGGCCGGCGTTCTCTCCATGACCGTCAAGAACGACGAGGTGCGCCTCATTGAGGACGATGAGCGCGCCGCGCTCAAAAAACCCTCCGCACCCGCGCAGCCGAGCCGCCGCATCCTCAATACAGCCGCCGCCGCACGCGAGCTGGACCTGCGCGGCATGGAAACGCTTGAGGCCGAGAGTGTGCTGGAAAACTACCTCGACGCCGCGCTCCGCGCGCATCTCGAAACTGCCACCATCATCCACGGCAAGGGCACCGGCGCGCTGCGCAAGGCGGTGCAGGCGAGCCTGCGTAAGAATAAGATGGTCAAGTCTTTCCGCCTCGGCAACTACGGCGAGGGCGAGAGCGGCGTGACCATCGTGGAATTCAAGTGATGCCCTGTCCGCGCGATATGGACAAATCGCCACTTTCGGCAGACTGTCCGAACGAAAAGCCGCGATTTCTCCGAAGTTTGTAAAAAAGTGGATTGACGAATGGCGGACAGATGGTATAATATACTCAATATCCCGTTAGTCTGATTTGGGAGGATTGAGAGAATGGTTACACAGGAAGTCACGATCAACAACGAGGTCGGCCTGCACGCGCGTCCCGCGACCTTTTTCATTCAGAAGGCCAACGAGTTCAAAAGCGGCATTTGGGTGGAGAAGGACGAGCGCCGCGTAAACGCCAAGAGTCTGCTGGGCGTGCTGTCCCTCGGCATCACGAAGGGCACCACCATCACCCTGCTTGCCGACGGCAGCGATGAAAAGGAAGCCGTTGCCGCGCTTTGCGAGCTGGTTTCAGGCAACTTCGGCGAATGATCATCACATCTTAAAGGAAAGGCGGTTTCGCGTGGCGAAGCCGCCTTTTTCCAACCGCGAAGAAGGGAGGGGAGCACGATGACGAAGGAGGAGCTGCTGGAAAAGGCAAACGACCTGCCGCTTGCCCCGGGCGTCTATCTGATGATGGATGCATCGGGCCGGGTCATCTATGTCGGCAAGGCGAAACACCTCAAAAACCGCGTCAGCCAGTATTTCCAGCTCGGTACGGGACACAACGAAAAGACACGCCGCATGGTCGCGCAGGTCGATCGCTTCGACACGATCTTCGTCTCCAGTGAGTTTGAGGCACTGGTGCTCGAAAACTCCCTCATCAAGCAGCACCAGCCGCGCTACAATATCCTGCTCAAGGACGATAAGGGCTACCCTTTCGTCCGCCTCTCCCGCGCTCCCTACCCGCGCTTTACGATGGTCAACCGCACGGCGGAGGACGGCGCGCGCTACTTCGGCCCCTTCGGCGCGCGCGGCGAAACGCGCGCCGCCATCGACGCGGTCTGCGCGGCGTTCCGCCTGCCGACCTGCGCGCGGCAGTTTCCGCGCGACATCGGAAAGGAGCGCCCCTGCCTCAACCACCACATGGGACGCTGCGACGGCTTTTGCCGCGGCGAACCGGACGCGGAGGAATACCAAAAGCGCATCGAACAGGCCTGCTCCCTGCTCTCGGGCCACTATAAGACGCTCGCACGCGAGCTGAAGACCGAGATGGAGCACGAGGCGGAGCAGCTGCACTTCGAGCAGGCCGCCGTCCTGCGCGACCGCATCAGCGCCATTGAGCTGCTTGGCAAGCGCCAAAAGGTCATCGCGGGCATCTGCGCCGACACCGACCTCTGGGGCCTCTACACGGGCGCCGCCAAGTCCGGCTGGGCTGTCGTCCATGTCGAGGACGGCAGCGTGACAGGCCGCGAGACGAGCCTTTTCGCCGCCCCCACCGACGAGACCGAGGCAGACACGCTCTCGGCGCTCCTCTCCCAGTATTATCTCCCGCGCGGCGTGCTGCCGCGCGAGATCCTGCTGCCCTTTGCTGTCGACGAGTGTTCGGAGCTCGAAACGGTGCTCACCGCCCGCGCGGGGCATCGCGTCACGCTGCGCGTGCCGCAGCGCGGCGAGAAGGCAGAGCTGCTGGCGCTGGCCGAGCGCAACGCCCGCGAGGAGGTCGAGCGCGTCACCACCGCCGCCGAGCGCGAGGATAAAACGCTCAAAAGCCTTGCCGCCATGTGCGGTCTTGCCGCCGCGCCGCGGCGCATGGAGTCCTACGACATCTCCAACACAGGCGCGAGCGACATTGTCGCCTCAATGGTCGTCTATGCGGGCGCAAGGCCGCTCAAGCGCGCCTACCGCCGCTTCAAAATGAAGTCTGTCAGCGCCCACCCCGACGACTACGCCTCAATGGAGGAGGTGCTCACCCGCCGCCTGCGGCGCTACGCCGACGGCGACGAGAAATTCGCGCCGCTGCCCGATGTGTTCCTCATCGACGGCGGCAGAACGCACGCCGCGGTCGCAGAGAAGGTCTGCGCGGCCTTCGATGTGCATATTCCCATCTTCGGCATGGTCAAGGACGAGCGCCACCGCACCCGCGCCCTCACCACCGCCGAGGGACACGAGATCGACCTGCGCGCCGATCCTGCGGTTTTCGCCCTCATCGGGCAAATTCAGGAGGAAACGCACCGCTTTGCCATCACCTACCACCACGAGAGCCACACGCGCAGCTCCGTCGCCTCCGCGCTCGACGCCATCCCCGGCGTCGGCGAAGCGCGAAAGCGCAGGCTGCTCGCCCGCTTCAAGAGCGTCAAAGCGATCCGCGAGGCGGAGCTGAGCGCCCTGCAGGCGGAGCTGGGCCGCGCCGCGGGCTGCGCGGTGTACGACCATTTTCACCCCAAGGAGGAAACAACATGACCGGAAAACTCTACGGCACGCTCGGTCCGAGCTGTGCCGATCCCGATACCCTGCGCGCCCTGCTGCGCGCGGGGATGCGCGGCGTGCGGCTGAACCTCTCCCACTGCACGCTGGCAGAAAGCGCGCCGTGGCTCGCTTCGCTCCGCCGCGCCGAGGCGGCGGAGGGCGTCTCCTGCGACCTGCTCATCGACCTGCAAGGACCCGAGCTGCGCATCGGCGCGCTCGCCTCTCCGCTGACGCTGCGCGCGGGCGAAACACTCACGCTCGGCGAGGCATTTCCCGTGCCGCCCTGCCTGCGCGGCAGCCTGCTCGACGGCGACGAGCTGCTGCTTGACGACGGCGCACTCTCCCTGCGCGTGACGGACGCGGAGGGGCTGGTCTGCCGCGTGGAGCGCGGCGGCGTGCTCTCCTCCCGCAAGAGCCTTGCCGTCGTGGGCCGCGAGCTGCCCGCACCCGCGCTCACGGAGATGGATATGGAAAATCTCCGCCGTGCCAAGGAGTATGGCGTTACCGCACTCATGCAGCCCTTCGTCCGCGGCGCGGACGATCTGCGCGCCGTGCGCGCTGCCCTGCGCGAGACCGGCGCGGAGGAGCTGAAAATTTTTGCCAAGATCGAAAATCAGACGGGACTGCACAGGCTCGACGAGATCATCCCCCTCGCGGACGTGGTGATCTGCGCCCGCGGCGACCTCGGCAACGCCATGCCGCTCTGGGAGCTGCCCCGCGCGCAATCGCTCATCACACGCAAGTGCCGCGCGGCGGGACGGGCGTTCATGATCTCCACGCAGATGCTCCACTCGATGCACCACGCCGCCGTGCCCACGCGCGCCGAGGTCACGGATGTTTATCAGGCGGCAAAGAGCGGCGCGGACTATCTGCTGCTCACCGGCGAGACCGCCGCGGGCGAGTATCCGGTCGAGGCTATGACCTACTTTGCGAAGATCGCTGCGAACGGCTGGGCCGACGCGGAATGAGAAGGGAGGACGGAGAGATGGACAAGGCGCTGCTGCGCAATATCCCCAGGGTGGACGAGCTGCTCGCCCCCGTGCGCGCGCTCTGCCCCAACGCCTCATCCGCCGCCGTCACGGCGGCGGTGCGCCGCACGCTCGACGCGCTGCGGAAGGATATTCTCTCGGGCGCGGCGCGGGAGCTGCCGGGGCGTGACGCGCTCTGCGCCCTTGCCGTCGCATACGCGCGCAGCACGGAGACGCCCTCGCTCCGTCCGGTCATCAACGCCACAGGTGTCGTGCTGCACACCAATCTCGGCCGCGCCTGCCTGAGCGAGCGCGCGGCGAAGGCTGCGGCTGATGCCGCCGCGCACTACTCCACGCTCGAATACGACATCGAAAGCGGCGAGCGCGGCTCGCGCAGCGCCCATGTCGAGGCGCTGCTCTGCCGCCTGAGCGGCGCGGAGAGCGCGCTGGTCGTCAACAACAACGCCGCCGCCGTCCTGCTGCTCCTTACGGCGCAGGCCGCCGGCGGCGAGGTCATCGTCTCGCGCGGCGAGCTCGTCGAGATCGGCGGCAGCTTCCGCGTGCCCGACATCATGGCCGCCTGCGGCGCGGTGCTGCGCGAGGTCGGCACGACGAACAAGACCCGCGCGGCGGACTACGCCGCCGCCATCGGCGAGAATACCCGCGCGCTGATGAAGGTTCACACGAGCAACTACCGCGTTGTCGGCTTCACCGAGAGCGCGGACCGCGCAGAGCTTGCGGCGCTTGCCCACTCCCACGGTCTGCCGTTTTTCGAGGACCTCGGCAGCGGCAGCCTTTTCGACTTGGAAGCGTTCGGCATCCATGGCGAGCCGACCGTGCAGGGCTCCGTCCGCGCGGGCGTGGATGTAGTCACCTGCTCGGGCGATAAGCTGCTCGGCGGCCCGCAGGCGGGCATCCTCGTGGGAAAGAAGCAGTACATTGACGCGCTCAAGCGCCACCCGCTCACCCGCGCCCTGCGCGTGGACAAGCTGACCCTCGCGGCGCTGGAGGCGACGCTGCGCGCCTATGCCGACGGCACGGCGGGAAATACGCTCCCGACGCTCGCCATGCTCGCGGCACCGCCGGACACTTTGCGCGAGCGCGCGGAAACGCTCTGCGCGCGTCTTGCGGAAAAGGGGGTCTGCGCTGAGACCGTTTCGGAGGAGGACGCGGTCGGCGGCGGCAGCGTGCCGACGCAGACCCTTCCGGGCTATGCCGCGGCGGTCACGCCGCGTGCTTGCCGCGTGGATGAGCTGGCCGCAAGGCTGCGGCAGCGCGAGGTACCCGTCGTTGCGCGCATCGCGCACGAAAGGCTGCTGCTGTGCGTCCGCACTCTGCGCGCGGACGAGCTGGACGCGCTTGCCGCCGCCGTCGCGGAGTGCGGGCGATGAAGCACATCATCATCGGCACCGCCGGCCATGTCGACCACGGCAAAACGGCGCTGGTCAAGGCGCTCACCGGCGTGGATACCGACCGCCTCGCCGAAGAAAAGCGGCGGGGGCTCACCATCGAGCTGGGCTTTGCGCGGCTCGACTTTCCCGACGGCAGCTATGCCGGCATGGTGGATGTGCCGGGACACGAAAAATTCATCAAAAATATGCTCGCCGGCGCGGGCGGCATCGACCTTGCGATGCTTGTCATCGCGGCGGACGAGGGCTTCATGCCCCAAACGGTCGAGCATCTGAGCATCCTCTCGCTGCTCGGTGTGCGCGGCGGCGCGGTCGTGCTCACCAAGTGCGATCTGGCCGACGCCGAAACGCTCGTGCTCGCGCGCGGGGAGATCGCTTCGCGCACGGCGGGGACCTTCCTTGAAGGCGCGCCCGTCGTCGAGACCTCTGCCGCCACGGGAGAGGGCATCGAAGAGCTGAGGGAGACCCTGCACGAGCTTTTGCGGCAAACGCCGGAGAAGAGCGTCCGTCTTCCGTTCCGCCTGCCCATCGACCGCGTGTTTTCGGTCGACGGCTTTGGCACCGTCGTCACGGGCACGCTCATCGAGGGTGCGCTGCGCCTTGGCGACGAGACGGAGCTGCTGCCCTCGGGCAAGCGCGCGCGTGTGCGCAGCCTGCAAATTCACGGCCAAAGCGTTGTGTGCGCCTACGCAGGTCAGCGCGCAGCGGTGAACCTTGCGGGTATCGGAAAGGCGGAGGTCTCCCGCGGCGAAACGCTGGCAAGGCCGGACAGCGTCCGCTTATCGCACCTGCTCGACGTGCGCCTTTCCTGCCTGCGCGAGAGCGCGCGCAGCATCGAAAACGGCTCGCGCGTCCACTTCTGCCACGGCACGGCGGTGCAGCTCGCCAAGGTCGTCCTGCTCGAGCGCGACGCCCTCGCCCCCGGCGAGAGTGCCTACGCCCAGCTCCGCTTCACGGAGGAGGTCGCCGCGAAGTGCGGCGACCGCTTTGTCGTCCGCTTCTATTCTCCGCTTGAGACCATCGGCGGCGGCATCGTTCTCGACGACGCGCCCGCGCGCCACAAGCGGAACGACGCCGCGGTGCTTGCCTCCCTTGCCGTCCGCGAAAACGGCAGCGGCGCGGCGCGCGTTTTGCAGGCGCTCGCGGACTTTGATACCGCGCTGCCCACGGCGGCGCAGCTTGCCGCCCGCCTCGGCGCGGAAGAGGAACGGCTTGCGCAGGAGATAGCCGCTCTGCTCGCACGGGGCGAGGCCGCCGAGCCGCTGTCCGGCCGCTATGCCGCCTCCTCGGCACTCGACGCGCTTTGGGCGCGCTGCGAGGCGCTGCTTACAGGCTATCACGCGAAAAATCCGCTCCACGCGGGCATCCGCGCCTCGGAGCTGCGGCAAAAGCTCCTGCATACCGCCGAGCCGGCGCGCGCGGATGCACTGCTCACGCTCTTCGTGCGCGAGGGAAAACTCAGATGCACCGCGGGGCGCTATGCCCTTGCGGACTTCACCGTGCGCTACACGAAGCGCCAAGCGGCGCTGCGCACCGAATTGCTGGAGACCTACCGCGCGATGGGTCTGCGTCCCGAGCGCACGGAGCGCGTGCTTGCCCGCTTTGCCGCGCGCGACCGCACCGAGGCCGAGCGCGTGCTCGAGAGCCTGCTCACCGACGGCGCGCTGGTGCGCCTTGCGCCGCAGACCTACCTCTCCGGCGCGGTCTACGCGCAGGTCTGCGAGACGGCGCGCGCCCACTTTGCCGATCACGATACGCTCACGCTCGCACACTTCCGCGACCTGCTCGCCACCTCGCGCGATCAGGCGTTGCTGCTGCTCGAATGTCTCGACCGCAGCGGCCTTACCAGGCGGGAGGGCGAGGTGCGGCGCGCCGGCGGCGCACTGTATCAATAGACCTATGGGGGTGGATGGGCGCTGGTGTGCCCCGCGGTCTTCAAAACCGTC
This sequence comes from Oscillibacter valericigenes, assembly GCF_021531315.1. GTDB lineage: Bacteria > Bacillota > Clostridia > Oscillospirales > Oscillospiraceae > Hominicoprocola. The sequence goes on from NZ_JAFBIQ010000021.1 coordinate 15,893, forward strand.
TGCGGGAGGCTCAAAACCTGCCGGATGAGTTCGATCCTCATACACCCTCGCCAAAAAAAGAGGAGCCACGGCCCGAAAGTGGGCGTGGCTCTTTCTTGATTTTTGTTGCGGAATACACAGTATATTGCGGAAAAGTGTTGATTTAAAGCACAAAATATTGCATTCGATGCACATGACTTGACAAATCGCGGGGAATGGGTTATACTCCACAGGTCTAAAAAGTTACAAAATGGTTACAATAAAATGACAATTGTAACCATTTGAAAGCGCCGGTCTTTTCGGCGCAACGCAAAAAAACGGAGGTCATCTATGTTAGCAAACTGGAAGGAGCGGATCTTTCCGCTCAATCGGCGGCAGGCGGTATTCGCCATGCTGCTGTGTCTGGTGCTGGCTGTGAATGCGGTCCCCGCCCTGCGCGCAAGCGCGCTCTACCTGATTACCGACGGCGAGGAGACCACAGCGGTCGGCCTTGCCGAGCCGGTGACGGCAGACAAACTGATCGTTGTCGGTTCGGCGGACGGCTCTGCCGAGCTGCGCTTTGAGGGCGGGCACAAGGTCACAGTCACCCGGGGTGAAGATTTTGTGCAGTATGCCACGACCCGCGCCAATGAAACGGCCGCCGCGCTTTTAAAGCGCATGGATGTTTCCGTCGGGCCGATGGAAATGGTCAAGGTCGATGTGAGCGAGCCTGACATCGCCATTGAGATCGCTTCCAGCTTCACCTACTACGAAACGCTCACCGAGTCGGCGGCGCACGCCACGGTCTACGCCGAGAACTGCCGGATTCCCAAGGGCAAGACCGAAGTCTATCAGCAGGGCATCGACGGTACGCGCGAGGTGGTCTATGAGGTCGTTTACGCCGACGGCGAGCTGGTCTCGCGTCAGGCAGTCGCCGAGCAGAACAACACCAGCGTCACCGAATACGCCTATGTCGGCACGCTCGTGGAGGAGGTGCAGGCGGGCGATACCATCGCCTCGGTCGTCAAAAACAGCGACGGCAGCGGCTATCTGCGCATGAAGTCCGGCGACTCGCTGCACTTCAGCGGCTCGATGGAGGTCACCTGCACCGCCTACACCACCGGCCACGATGGCGTGGGCACCCGCACCGCGACCGGCACGAGCGTGGCGCGCGGCTGCGTGGCGGTGGATAAGTCGGTCATTCCGTTGGGTACGACCATGTTCATCACCACCGCCTCCGGCTCCTACACCTACGGTATGAGCCATGCGGAGGACACCGGCGTGCGCGGCGCGAAGATCGATCTCTATATGGATACCTACGACGAGTGCATCCAGTTCGGCCGCCGCAGCTCCATCGCCTATTTCCTCGACTGAGAGAAGAATAGAGAAGAAAAAACCGGAAGCATCCGCTTCCGGTTTTTTGCCGCTTTTCTCAAAGCAGCAGCTCATAGAGCATTTTCACAAACAGCAGCCCCAGCACGAGGAACATCACATTGCGGATCTTCTTGCTGCCGCCGTGGATGGCGTAGCGTGCGCCGAGATAGTTGCCGAGGAGACTGCACAAAAGGGCGGGCAGTGCCAGCGCCCAGAGCACCTGTCCGTGCAGGACCCACACCGCGGCGGAGGCGGCGCAGGAGGCAAGGTTGCCCGCCTTGGCGCAGCCGCCGGCGGTGATCAGGTCGAGCGAGAGAAGCGCCGTGAAGCCGAGGATCATGAAGGTGCCGGTGCCCGGGCCGATCAGCCCATCGTAGCAGCCGAACACCAGCCCCACGAGGGCGGAGCGCATCAGCTCCTGCCGCGGCGTATAGACCGGACGCTCTTCGGCGGGGATATCCTTTCCGAAGTCCTTCTTGACGCTCAGGAAGATGGCGACGCAGGGCAGCGCGACGAGCATGATCGTTTCCAGTGCTTTTTCGGAGATGAGCGCCGCCAGCTCCGTGCCGACCGCCGAGCCGATGAGCGCACAGACCGCCGCCGTGACTGCGGGGCGCAGCAGAATCTTGCCGTTGCGGAAGTATTTGACGGTGGATGCGATAAGCCCCGTGCCGTTGACGATTTTGTTCGTTCCCATCGCAAGATGGGCGGGGATGCCTGCCATCAGATAGGCGGGCATGGTGATGAGCCCGCCGCCTCCGGCGACGGAATCGACAAAGCCGCCGAGCAGCACGAGCGGCAGCACGATAAGGTAGGTAACAGGCGTCAGTTCCATAAAATGTGACCTCTTTATATGAATATCGGCAAGATCATAGCACAGAAACGAAAAAAATGCTACTCTTTTTCCGCGCGCTGTGATAAAATGTCCTAAACCTTTTACCCGCAAGGAGAACGACATGGAGTATTGTGACCTCGCCGCCATCGAGGCGCTGCTGCGCCGCCACGGCTTTCATTTCAGCAAGTCCATGGGACAGAATTTCCTCATCGACGCCTCCATCCCCGCCGCCATCGCCGAGGCGAGCGGAGCGGGGGAGGACAACGCTGTGCTGGAGATCGGCCCCGGCATCGGCGCGCTCAGCCATGAGCTGTGTGCGCGCGCGGGCAAGGTCGTTGCGGTCGAGCTGGACAGGGCCCTGCCGCCGATCCTCGCCGAGACGATGGCGAACTACGACAATTTCGAGGTCGTGTCCGCCGACATTCTCAAAACCGACCTCCCCGCGCTCGTGCGCGAGAAATTCGCGCCGCTCACGCCCGTCGTCTGCGCGAACCTGCCCTACAACATCACCACGCCCGCCCTCACCGCGCTCATCGAGTCAAAGTGCTTTGAGAGCATCACCGTGCTCGTGCAGAAGGAGGTCGCCGAGCGCCTGTGCGCCGCGCCGGGGACCGCCGCCTATGGCGCCTTCTCCGTCTATATGCAGTACCACACCGCACCGCAGCTTTTGTTCGAGGTCGACCGCGAGTGCTTCCGGCCGCAGCCGAAGGTCACCTCCGCCGTGCTGCGCGCCGAGCTGCGCAGGGAGCCGCCCGTCGCGGTGGAGGACGAGAAGTTCTTCTTCCGCGTCGTCTACGCCGCCTTCGCGCTGCGCCGCAAAACGCTCGTCAACAGCCTGATGACAGGCTTCGGCAGTCAGCTCAGCAAAGAGCAGCTCGCCGAGGCGGTCGTCTCCGCGGGCCTCGAGCCGACGGTCCGCGGGGAAAAGCTCGGGCTGGAGGAGTTCGCCCGCCTCGCCCGCGCGCTCGCCGCGCGCCTGCCGTCTTGACGGCGGAAACCCACTTATAGAAAATAATAATAAGCTGATTTATTGCTATTGAACGTTCTTTCTGCTAAACTGCTGGAACAGGAGGACTCTCAATAGCAATTTTCTCTGTGCATCGGCCAGCTCCCTCTCTCATTTCGGGATGACAGCGCGCTACACAGCCACGGGGCAAAAATTTTTCCTTTGCTCCGCGGATCATGCTGAGGAGAAAAGAAACGAGATGACAAAGACCGCAGGAAAGTCCGCCCTCAAGTGGCTGGACAAGAAGACCGCGCTCACGCGCAACGAGGCCGTCCTTCAGTGGATGGAGGAAATGGCCGCCATGACGCAGCCGGACAAGATCGTCTGGATCACCGGCGAGGAGGAGCAGCTTGAGGCACTGCGTGCGCAGGCCGTCGAGGAGGGCATCCTCATCAAGCTCAATCAGGACAAGCTCCCCGGCTGCTATCTCCACCGCACCGACCCGGACGATGTCGCCCGTGTCGAGGACCGCACCTTCATCTGCTGCGAGCGTGAGGAGGATGCAGGCCCTACCAACCACTGGATGGACCCCAAGGAAATGTATGCGAAGATGTACGCCCTCGCCGACGGCGCCTACAAGGGCCGCACGATGTATGTCATTCCCTACTCCATGTCCATCATCGGCTCGCCGTTCGCCAAGTACGGCTTTGAGCTGACGGACTCCATCTATGTCGTTTTGAATATGGCGATCATGACCCGTATCGGCAAGGCCGTGTGCGACGCGCTCGGCGACGATACCGGTTTCATCAAGGGGCTGCACTGCCAGTGCGATCTCGATAAAGACAACAAGTACATTGTCCACTTCCCGCAGGACAATACCATCATTTCCATGAATTCCAACTACGGCGGCAACGTGCTTCAGGGCAAGAAGTGCTTCGCCCTGCGCATCGCCTCCAACCTCGGTCGGCAGGAGGGCTGGATGGCCGAGCACATGCTCATTCTCGGCATCCAGAATCCCCGCGGCGAGATCAAGTATGTCTCCGCCGCCTTCCCCTCCGCCTGCGGCAAGACGAACCTTGCCATGCTCATTCCGCCCGAGGGACTTCAGCGCTGGGGCTGGCGCGTTTGGTGCGTGGGCGACGATATTGCGTGGCTGCGCATCGGCAAGGACGGCAGGCTTTGGGCCGTCAACCCCGAAAACGGCTTCTTCGGCGTCGCTCCCGGCACCTCGATGAAGTCCAACCCCAACGCCCTCATCTCCACGCATAAGGACACCATCTTCACCAACGTCGCCCTCGACCTGAGTGACAACACCGTCTGGTGGGAGGGGCTCAACAAGACGCCGCCCGCCCGCGCGATCGACTGGCGCGGCCGTCCGTGGACACCGCAGAGCCCCGAAAAGGCCGCGCATCCCAACAGCCGCTTCACCGCGCCCGCACGCAACTGCCCCTGCCTGAGCCCCGAGTACGACAATCCCGAGGGCGTGCCCATCAGCGCTATCGTCTTCGGCGGCCGCCGCGCCAAGACCGCACCGCTGGTCTACCAGTCCTTCAACTGGCAGCATGGCGTGTTCGTCGGCTCCATCATGGCCTCGGAGACCACTGCCGCCGCCACCGGTCAGGTCGGCGTCGTGCGCCGCGATCCCATGGCGATGCTGCCCTTCTGCGGCTATCACATGGGCGACTACTGGCAGCACTGGCTGGATATGGGCAAGAAGATCCCCCACCCGCCCAAGATCTTCAACGTCAACTGGTTCCGCACCGACGACGAGGGCCACTTCGCATGGCCCGGCTTCGGCGACAATATGCGCGTGCTGCAGTGGATCATCTCCCGCGCGGACGATGAGATCGGCGCGGCGGAGACCGCGCTCGGCTACGAGCCGAACACGCACGACATCGACATGGAGGGCCTCGAGATGTCCATGTACGATATGCGCCGCCTGCTCTCCGTCGACCGCGACCTCTGGCTGCAGGAGTGCTCCGACGCCCGCGCCTACTACGAGAAGATCGGCAAGGTGCCCGAGGAGCTTTATGAGGAGCTTGATGCCCTTGAAATGCGCCTCAACCGCGGCTACAAGATCAAGTAAAGACAAACAGACGAAGAGAAGGACGCTGCCCGACGGGCAGCGTCCTTCCTGCTTGTCATCCTTCTTATTCCTCCGCCTCGGCGGCCTCGTGCGCCGCGGCCACGGCCTCGCGCACCTCCTCGAGCGTCATGCCTTCGCCGGAGAGCTCGGCCTCCATCGCGGGATCGACCGGCACGCAGAGGTACATGTTGTTGCCATAGGCGTAGGCGCCGGTCGTCACGGCGACGGCATGGCCGAGCGCATTGAGCAGCACACCGCCGCTCGAGCCGCGCGAGATCGTCGCGTCGCTGACGATGCAGGGGCGCGCGGACAGATCGGTCTCGTGCGCGGTGGAGCTGATGACGCCCTCACTGAGCGCCAGCCCCAGCCCCAGCGGGTTGCCGATGGCGTACACCGCGTCGCCGACCCGCGCCTCCCTCGCGCCCGCAAGGGGAATGGCATGGAAGCGGGGGATGTTCTCGCCCTCCTCGCTCGTGCGCGCGATGCGCAGCACCGCGAGGTCGATCCCCTCGTCATAGTACAGCACACGCTCGATCGCGCACACCTCGCCGGTCGCAAGCGTCGCCGTGCCGGCGACAGCGCCGTCGATGGAGTGGTAATTCGTTACGGCAAGGCCGTCCGAACGGATGAGAAAGGCGCTGGCGTTGGCGGACGCATTTCCCTTCTCGACCGCCTTCTCGCTGTTGTAGAGCTTCAGGCAGAGCACAGCGGAGAGCGTGCGGTCGGCGGCCTCGCGCGCCGTCAGATACTCGTCGCGCAGACCGAGCGCGTCGACCGCGGCGGCGGTGCAGAGCCTTTTGGTCAGCAGTGTGTCGAGCAGCGTGCCGCCGTCCCTTTTGGGATAGGTCAGCGCCGCGAGCGCCGTTTCAAAGAGGTCGCCGCGCGTGAGCGTACCGTCGAGCGGGCGGGAGATCAAGCCGATGCGCAGCGCCGTGCGCGCAGCGTCGGAGCCGAGCTCTTCGCCGTAGCCGAGGGCGCGCAGCAGCATCGCGCACCAGAGCTTTGCCTCCAGCGCGCCGTTGGGCAGATATTCGCTCCAGTCGATCAGGTTCTGATAGGCGCAGTAGTTCACCGCGCTCCATGCCCAGCGGGGCACATCCTTCCAGCCGCAGTTTCGTTTGTCGGCACGGGCAGCCTTCTCCGCGCCGAGCAGCCGCACGAGCAGCGCAGCGGCTTGCTCCTGCGTGGCGTCGGCATCGGCATCGTAGCCGCTGCCGGTGCCGGAGACAAGGCCGAGGGACGCAAGGGCGCGCGCGGCACGCGCTCCGTCGCCCTCCAGCGCCTGCGCGGCGGGGAGCAGGGAGACCGTCAGCGCGAGCGCGCAGACGAGGGACAGCAGTTTCTTTTTCATGGGCGACCTCCGATGCTTTTGAAATCTGCCGCCATTATGACACAGTTCGCGCCAAAGGGCAACTCTTTTTCCCGCGCGGGACATAGGCCGCGCGAACGCGGCATAAAAATGAGCAGATCATTTTCAGGGAGGCCAACCGATGAAAAAGCTTGCCGCCGCGATTTTCAGCGCCCTTTTGCTCCTGATTCCGCTCACCGCCTGCACAAAGGAGACCGACACGCGCGCCGAGCGGGTGCGGGATCGATACGCCGCGCCCCTCGCCTACGCCGCTGCCGCCGAGGTCGCTCTTGCGGGCGAGACGGAAGATGTGCGCTGCACGCTCCGCTTCGACGCGGACGGGACGGAAACGCGCGTCACCGTCCTCGCGCCGGAGCTGCTCGCGGGCGTGACGGCGCGCCTCGGCGAGGACGCGCTCAGGCTTGAATACGACGGCCTCGTGCTCGACGCGGGCGGACCCATCGGCGGCGTCAACGCCGTGAGCTGCGTCCCGCTCGCGCTGCGCGCCGTCGGAGAGGGCTGGCTGCTCGAGCGCGGCGAGGAAGACCTCAGCTATGGCGGCGGGACCGTCCGCGCCCTGCGCCTGCGCTTTGAGAGCGAGGCGGACGGCCATACCATCGAGACCGCCGTTTGGTTCGGCGCGGATGACACGCCTCTGTACGCCGAGATCGCGGAAAATGAAAAAATTACCGCATATATGGAGTTTACGAGCTTTGCTTTTTGTGATACAATAACGCAAGACACCCAGACCCCCTCCCCCGGCGCTGACGGATAAGCACCGCCGCCGCGCTTTTGGCATAGGATAGCGTGGGCGGGGGAGCAGAGAAATTCAGCGCGCTCCGTATAAATCCCGCCCGAGTGTGGGAGAATGAATGTGACCGGCCGTGAAGACCGCGGCGGGAACTTCTTCTCGGAGTGTGAACGAAGCGTGGATACCAATGTCAGACGAGGCGATATCTATTACGCCGACCTCTCTCCCGTGGTCGGGAGCGAGCAGGGCGGCGTGCGACCGGTGCTCATCATCCAGAACGACACCGGCAACCGATACAGCCCGACGGTGATCGCCGCCGCCATCACATCGCAGACGAATAAGGCGAAGCTGCCGACGCATATCGCGCTCTCCGCGCCGGACCACGGTCTGCCGCGCGACAGCGTGGTGCTGCTCGAGCAGGTTCGCACGCTTGACAAGCGCCGTCTGCGCGAGCGCATGGGGCGTGTGGACGGCGCGCTCATGGAGCGCATCGACGCCGCCATCGCAGTGAGCTTCGGGCTTGGCAATACGCAGCTGATCTGAAAGCGCCCGAAGGAAGGGAACGGCGCGTTCCTTTCCTTCGGCGCGGAAAAAGACATATCCCACCCGCACGAAAGAAAGGCAAGGTACATCATGAAAAAAACTCCTCACGCGCTCACGCGGCTCCTCACGCTCCTGCTTGCGAGCCTGACGCTTCTTTCGATCTCCGTCGTCGCCGCGGGCACGGCGGGCTCGTCGTCCGATCCGCTCGTGACGCTGAGCTATCTCAACGAAAAGTTCCTGCCGGAGCTTTTGACTAAGGCGGACGAAAAGCTTGCCGCGCGCAGCGACACGGCCTCGAAGGCGCTCGCCGCGCAGGTGGACGCCGACATCAAAAAGCTCGAGGAAAAATACGGCTCACAGTCTGCGGGCGCGGGTGCGGGCGCGCCCTCCGGCGCGGCGGAGAGCTTCACGGTCGTGACCATGACGAGCGGACAGACGCTCTACGGCGCGATCGGCTGCGAGGTCATGCTGCGCGTCGGCACGGCGGCGGTCGTCTCGCCCTCGAGCCCCGGCCTCATCGACTCCACCGACGGCACGACGCTGGAGAACGGCAAGGCGCTCACAAAAAATCACCTCTGCATGATGACCATAGAGGAACGCGGCGTCAAGGCGACCGCGGCGACCACCAAGCTGCTCGTGCGCGGCGCCTATGAGGTGAAGTAAAAAGCGAAATAAGCAAGGCTGCCTGTGCATAGAGTGTACAGGCAGCTTTTTTTGCGGGGAGGCGGTAGGATGGACGCTCAGACGGTATGGCGGCGCGGCGCGCCGCTGCGTTTTCCGAACGCGCGCTGGGAGCTGGCCTTTTCCTGCGCCCTGCGCCGCGAGCGCGGCGGGAGGCTTGAGCTGGCGCTTCCGTATTCTCCCGCGCGCCCCTGGCCGCTCCCCGAGCTCTTCTGCTTTGCGCGTGTGGAGCAGATCGGCGCGCAGCCCTACATCATCTATGCCTTTGATGAAAAGAAGGCCCCAATATTTTGAAAAACCTCAAAATTATGTCTACCAATTTCAAAAAGACTGTGCTACAATAAGCTTGGCACAGTACCAAAACCAAAAAAATGAGGTGCAGCGATATGAAATGCCCCTATTGCGGTTACAAGGAAAGCAAGGTCGTCGATTCCCGTCCGGCGGAGGAGGGCAGCAGCATCCGCCGCCGCCGCGAGTGCCTGTCGTGCGAGAAGCGCTTTACCACCTATGAAACGGTCGAGAGCCTGCCGATGGTCGTCATCAAAAAGGACGGCAGCCGCCAGAGCTTCGACCGCAGCAAGGTTCTGCGCGGCATGATCCGCGCCTGCGAGAAGCGCCCCGTGCCCTTTGATGAGCTCGAGCGCATCAGCGAGGAGATCGAGCAGAACCTGCAAAACTCCCTTGAGCGCGAGGTCTCGACCGAATCCATCGGCGAGCAGGTGATGGACAAGCTGCGCTCGGTGGACGAGGTGGCCTATGTCCGCTTCGCCTCGGTCTACCGCCAGTTCAAGGACATCGACACCTTCATGCGCGAGCTCAATAAGCTCCTGGCCGACAAGACCTAAAGGATATTTTTGATCGAAATTTCCTCCATCTCCCGCAAAAGCGCAAGCTGCGTGAGCAGCTCGGCGGTGTTGGCGCAGAACTCGGCGCCCTCCTCCGCCGCGGCAAAGCTGCGCGACACGGCGAAGAGCGCCTCCGCCGCGTCCAGCTCCTCGTGCTCGACCATGATGTGAAAATAGGTCTGCCGCGCGTCCCACGCGGCGTAAACGGCGTCCAGCGCCTCGCGCGCACCGTCCCAGTCCTCCGCCTCGGCGGCGGCAAGGGATAGCTCCACGCCCGCGCACCAGTCCTCCACGCTTCGGGCGACAAAGTGCGCGTTGGCCATCGCGCCGCCGAAGAGCAGCGCGAGCACCAGCAGGGGAGAGAGCCAGTATTTTCTCATCGTGCGCCCTCCTTTCCGACGCAGAGGATCTTGCCCGCGTCGTCGATGCTCAGCAGCAGCACCTCGCGCGCGGCGTGAAAGCCGCGCGAGGACAGCTCGCGCGTAAGCCACTCGCGGCTCAGCCCGCGGTAGGCGAGCGCGTCGTCGAGCACGCGCCCGTCGTTGATGAGCACCTGCGGGAGAAAGAGGTCGTCCTTCACCGCACGGCCGAGCTGCTTGGGCGTCGCCGGCTGCTCGGCGGGATAGAGCAGTACGGAGAGCTGCCCGCTCGTCTCCAGAATGGCGTACTTCACGGTCGTGAGGTCCGTCACCCCCTGGCTGCGCAGCTCCTCGGTCAGCTCGTCGAGCGTAAAGCGGTTCGCCCGCATGGCGGCTTGCTGCAATACGCCGTCCTTGATGAGCGTGGTCGGGCTGCCGCACACCAGCCGCCGCAGTCGGATCGAGCGCATACTGCCGTAGGAGAGCAGCATCGAGAGCGAGAGCAGCGTTATGATCGGCACCACGCCGTTCAAAAGCGGGATGCCGAAGTCCTGCATCGGCACGGCGGCAAGGTCGGAGATGAGCAGCGTGAGCACCAGCTCCGTCGGCTCCAGCTCGCCGATCTGGCGCTTGCCCATCAGCCGCAGTCCAAGCATGATGATGAGGTACAAGAGGATCGTGCGCACAAAGGCGGTGACCATGAGAAAGCCTCCCTGCAAAAGTCGTTCGCCTTATTTTGTCCCGCGCGGGAACATTTTATTGCCATCTTCCGTCATAGATTGACGGTGGAGATAATTTTCCAGGCACAGACGAAGAAAGGAGTTTTCGGAGAAAAACCGACAAAGCGCCATGAGCCTCCCTCGCGGAGGACGACGAGGCGGGAGGTGATCGAAGTTTCGGCGGATGCCTCCCCGCGCGGTTCCGGCGCGTACACAGCCGACAAATACGCGGGCGACCGCGGAACAAAGGGGCTGTGACGGAACGGAAAAGGTGAAATTCTGTGCGTTTCCCCTTTTGATCGTGCAGGGCGCGCCGCGCCCTGCGGCGGAGCATTGTGCTCCGCGGACTATTTTGAGATCATAAAGGAGAACTTTATTTATGTGTGGTATCGTTGGATATGTCGGCAGCGAGCAGGCTGCCCCCATTTTGCTCGACGGGCTTTCCCGTCTGGAATACCGCGGCTATGACAGCGCCGGCATCGCGGTCGTTTCGCCGCGGCACGAGCTTCAGGTCAAAAAATCCGTGGGCCGGCTCAAGGCCCTCAGCGACCTTGTCCACGGCGGCGCGGATGTCGAGGGCACCATCGGCATGGGCCACACCCGCTGGGCGACCCATGGCGCGCCGAACGATGTCAACTCTCACCCCCATGTCAGCGAGGACGGCCGCTTTGCCGTCATCCACAACGGCATCATCGAAAACTATGTGGAGATCAAGGAATTTCTTATCGCGCAGGGCGTGACCTTCGTTTCCGAGACGGATACCGAGGTCGTGGCGCAGCTTCTGGAATTTTACTACAACGAGTGCCACGACTTTTTTGAGTCCGTCGGCCGCGTGCTGCGCCGCATCGAGGGCGCTTACGCGCTCGGGATGCTCTGCGCCGACTGCCCCGACCGCATCATCGCCGCGCGCAAGGACGCGCCGCTGCTGCTCGGCTACGGCGAGGGCTGCAGCTTCCTTGCGAGCGACGCCACCGCCATCATCAGGCACACGCGCGATGTGGTATATATGGACGACGGCGAGATCGCCGTTCTGACGCGCGAGGGCATCTCGCTCTACAACGCCATGCAGCAGCCCATCGAAAAGGAGCACCACTTCATCGAGTGGGAGGTCAGCGCGGCGGAAAAGGGCGGCTACCCGCACTTCATGCTCAAGGAGATCATGGAGCAGCCCGAGGCCCTGCGCCACGCCATCACGCCGCGCCTGCGCGGCGGCGAGATCGTGTTCGACGACCTCAAGCTCACACCGGAGAGGATACGGGGCTTTGAGCGCATCTTCATCGTCGCCTGCGGCTCAAGCTACCATGTCGGTATGGTCGGCAAGTATAACCTTGAGCATCTGCTGCGCCGCAGCGTCGAGGTCGTGCTGGCGAGCGAGTTCCGATACAGCGACCCCATCGTGGACGAAAACACGCTCGTCATCATCATCAGCCAGTCGGGCGAAACGCTCGACACCATGGCAGCCCTGCGCGAGGCAAAAAAGCGCGGCGCGTACATCCTCTCCATCGTCAACGTGGTCGGCTCGTCCATTGCCCGCGAGAGCGACGATGTGCTCTACACCTGGGCAGGTCCCGAGATCGCCGTCGCCACCACCAAGGCCTACTCCACACAGCTCGCCGTGCTCGATATGGTCGGCCTCTGCTTCGCAAGGCTCCTCGGCACGGTGGACGAGACCGAATACGCCGATGCCGTGCGCGAGCTTGCGCTCCTGCCCGACAAGGTGAAGGAAACGCTTGGCCGCTGCGAGGACATCCAGAAGTATGCCGCGCAGCACTTCAACCACGAGAGCGTGTTCTTCATCGGCCGCAACCTCGACTATGCCCTCGGCCTTGAGGGCTCGCTCAAGCTCAAGGAGATCAGCTACATCCACTCCGAGGCCTACGCATCGGGCGAGCTCAAGCACGGCACGATCTCCCTTATTGAGGACGGCACGCTCGTCATCGCGCTGGGTACCTACGGCCCGCTCTTTGAAAAGGCGATGAGCAACGTCGTCGAGGTCAAGGCGCGCGGCGCGGATGTGCTGGCGCTCACCACCGAGAGCTGCCGCAGCGAGATGGCCAAAACCGTCGACCATGTCCTCACCGTCCCCGATACCGCCGCGATGCTGCTGCCCTCGCTCGGCGTGGTGCCGCTCCAGCTGCTCGCGTACTACATCGCGCTCCAGCGCGGCTGCGACATCGACAAACCCCGCAACCTCGCCAAGTCCGTCACCGTGGAATAAACGAAAAAAGGAAGCTCCGACATTCGTCGGAGCTTCCTGTTCACTTTCTCACATAGTAGGCGTAGTATTCCTCGAAGGTCAGGCCGTTTTCATAGATGAAGGCCGCGGCCTCGGTGCCGACATAGCGGTAATGCCAAGGCTCGAACTTATAGCCGGTGATGTACTCCATGCCCTCGCCGTAGCGCAGGATGAAGCCGAAGCGGTGCGCATTGTCGCGCATCCACTCGAACTGCTTGGACTTCTTAAAGCCGTTGAGCGTGCCGCCGGGGACGGAGACATCGAGCGCGAGGCCGGTCTGATGCTCGCTGTAACCGGCGTGGGCGGAGTAGCGGTCCGCGGCGGCCGCGCCGTCGCGCGCCGAATAGCGCGCGTACAGGCTGCTCTGGAGCGAATAGCTGCGGTAGGGCGAGATGTTGACAAGATGCAGTCCGGTCTCCGCCCACAGCGCTTCGACGAGGTCGCAGAAGGCGTCGTTGACCTCGCTTTTGAGCTTGCCGCCGTTGGAGTAGGCAGGCTCGACCGTCACGAGGTCGTCCGGCACATAGTCGCTTGCGAGGCGGCTGTACTTGTTGACGAGGATGAGGTTTCCATCCGCAAGCTCCGCATCCGCGGCGGCGGTGTAGCGCGGCAGGTCGTTGTCCGTGTTCACGATGCGCAGCACCTGCTCGAGCGTCCAGCTGCCCTTGGTGCGATAGGCAAGGTAGCGCGACAGCCGCACCTCGTCGTAGTGCGGGAGACGGCCAATGGCGTCGGCGAAGGACTGCTCTTCAAACCACGCGGCGGGCGTCTGGGCGAGGTCGGTCAGGGCCGCCTGCTCCTCCGCGCTGAGCGCGGGAGGCTCCGGCGCGGTCTCGGAGGCGGGCGCGAAGGGAACGGCGCCGAGCAGAACGCTCAGCGCGAGTGCGATCAAGGGTGCGGAGGACATATTGGGGTCATCTCCTGATTTAATCTAAAGTATGGTTTGCGGGGGAGAGCTTGCCGCCCTCGACCGTCAGTACGCAGTAGGTGGGGCGGCGGTAGTCGCCGATGCTGCCGGGGTTGACGAGCCACAGCCTGTCGTGATAGTCGATGTAGGGCTTGTGCGTGTGTCCGTAGAGCAGGGCCTGCGCGCAGCGCGCACGCGCCTCGTAGGACGCGCGCAGCAGCGAGGACTTCACGCCCAGCGTGTGCCCGTGGCAGAGCAGCATCGGGCAGCCGCCGAAAAGGACGAGCCGCTCGGGCTCCTCAAAGCGGCCGAGGTCGCAGTTGCCCGGCACCTGCTCAAGCGGAATATCGGGATAGAGCCGGTGCAGCGTCTCCGCGTCGCGCCAGCCGTCGCCGAGGTGGACGATGGCGTCGATCATGTCGGGACGCTCCCACTCCACGGCGCGGGACAGGTTGTCCGCATTGCCGTGGGAATCGGAAAAAACAAGAATTTTCATAGCAGCGCAGTTACTCCGTAGGTGAGAAGCGAGATGATGACGCCCGCGAGGAACACGCCCGCGGTAATGGCGGGCACGGCGAGCTTGAGCCGCAGATCCAAAAGCGCCGCGATCAGCGCACCGGTCCACGCGCCCGTTCCGGGCAGCGGAACGGCGACAAAGAGCAGCAGCCCCCAGGTCTGATATTTTACCACCCTGTCGCTCTTGCGCCGCGCCTTTTGCTCAAGCCTGTCCACCCAGCGCCCGAGGCGCGGGATGTGGACGCGCACCCATGCAAAAACGCGCCGCGCGAAGAGGATGATGAACGGCACGGGCAGGAGATTGCCGAGCAGGGCCGCAAAAAACGCCTCCCGCAGCGGCAGCCCCATCGCCACGCCCGCGGGAAGGCCACCGCGCAGCTCGACCACGGGCAGCATGGAGATGAGCAGGGTGGCGAGGAATTTCCCCTCGCCCGCCGCGAGCAGCCATTGTGAGAGCGATTCCGCCATGAGCCGTTTCCTTTCTCGAATGATGACCTCCTTATTATATAAAAAAGCGCAGGAAAATACAAGAAAAGATTTGCGCAAAAACGCAAAAGGGGACGGCCCGTGGGCCATCCCCTCCGCTTCTATGCAGGCTCAGCGCTGGTTGCTGTTCTGATTTTGGTTCTGGTTCTGATTGCCGTTCTGGTTCTGCTCCTTGTTCTGGTTCTGATTTTTCTCCTTCATGTCTGCGCCTCCTTTCGCGTGTTCTGCTACGGCGGATAGTATCTCCGTCCCCGAAAGAAAATATACGCGGGAATTTCCGCAAATTATCGTTGACAAATCGCGCGCGGAGTGGTATCATACCTACGCAAAACAAAGAAGAGCGGCAGCATCCGTTCTCACCTCCAGCCACAGGCGAAGGGGTCAATGATCGAAAAAGCGCGCGGGCGCTTTGCGTTTGTTGTACGGGTGCGGCATGGCTGCGCTCGTTTTTGTTTGGTAAAATCATTTGATGGAGGTGCTTCGGTATTAGCAAGGATGTGCATCAGCTCAATGAGGACATTCGAGACAGTGAGGTTCGTCTGATCGGCTCCGGCGGCGAGCAGCTCGGCATCATGTCTGCCGCGCAGGCGCAGAAGATCGCCGACGAGCAGGGGCTTGATCTGGTCAAGATCTCCCCGCAGGCCACGCCCCCCGTGTGCAAGCTCATGGACTACGGAAAGTTCCGCTTCGAACAGGGCAAGCGCGAGAAGGAAGCGAAGAAGAACCAGCATGTCGTCGAGATCAAAGAGATCCGCATGTCGCCCGGTATCGACATCGGCGATTTCAACACGAAGCTCAAGAATGCCCAGAAGTTCCTTGCCGACGGCAACCGCGTCAAGGTCTCGGTCCGTTTCCGCGGCCGCGAGATGGCGCACACCGAGATCGGCAGGGATTTGCTGGTGCGCTTTGCCGAGCAGTGTGCCGAGGTGGCGACATTGGATAAAGAGCCCAAGCTGGAAGGCCGCAGTATGTCGATCTTCCTCTCCCCCAAGACAGGGAAATAATTCCGCGATCACAATACACGAAAAGGAGAAACTACCATGCCCAAGCTGAAGACCCACAGCGGTGCCAAAAAGAGATTTAACCTGACCAAGACCGGCAAGGTCAAGAAGGCCAAGGCCTTCAAGAGCCACATTCTGACCAAGAAGCCCACCAAGCGTACCCGTCATCTGCGCGCGGGCGGCTATGCCGACGCCACCGTCGAGTCGACGATCCGCAAGATGATCCCCTACAAATAAAAAACTAACGATACGCTTTAAGGAGGCTTACTGATATGGCACGTGTTAAAGGCGCGATGATGACGCGCAAGAGAAGAAACAAGACCCTCAAGCTCGCCAAGGGCTACTGGGGCAACAAATCCCGTCACTTCAAGATGGCCAATCAGGCCGTGATGAAGTCCCTGACCTACGCTTACACCGGCCGCAAGCTCAAGAAGAGAGACTTCCGCAGCCTGTGGATCACCCGCATCTCCGCTGCCTGCAAGCTCAACGGCATGAACTACTCCACCTTCATGCATGGCCTGAAGGTCAAGGGCATCGAGATCAACCGCAAGATGCTCAGCGAGATGGCGATCAACGACGCCGCCGCGTTCACCGCGCTCTGCAAGCTCGCGAAGGAAGCGTAACTGCGCAAACGAAAAGAGACACCGACCTCGGTGTCTCTTTTTTGCTTTTTTGCGGCCGTTATTCCTCCGCCGCGGGCAGCGTTTCCGGCTCCTCCCAGTCCTCCATCGTGGCGACCAGACGGTGGATGGGCGTTCCCAGCTCGTGGAACTTCGCCTCATAGTCGGTCATCACGCCGACGGTGCCGTTCGCGTGCAGGTCGTCCGTCACCTCGGAGAGCGTGAAGCCAAAGCACGGGATCTCCTCCACCGACCAGGCAAACAGCGGCGCGTTGTCCGTCTTGAAGTGGATCTGCCCGCCGTCCTTGAGCACCTTGCGGTAGAGCCTTAAAAAGTTGCCGTGCGTCAATCGGCGCTTGGCGTGGCGCTTCGTCGGCCACGGGTCGCAGAAGTTGATATAGATGCGCTCCACCTCGCCCGGGGCGAAAAACTCGGGCAGGAGGTTCGCGTTCGCGTCGATGAAGCGGACATTCTTCAGCCCCTCGGCGGCGCAGCGCTCCATGGCGACCACCATCGCGTCGGGCACCATCTCCACCGCGACAAACAGCACATCCGGCTCCGCCGCCGCCGTGCCGGCGGTGAAGCGCCCCTTGCCGCAGCCGAGCTCCACGCGCAGCTCGCGGCAGTCTGGCATCAGCTCACGCCAGTGACCGCGCTGTGCGGCAGGGTCTTTGATCTGATAGTCCGCGCAGCGCTCCATGCGCGGCAGCAGGTTCTTCTTTTTTCTCATTCGCATGGGAAATACCTCGCTTTTTGCGTTCATTTCCTGCCTATCATAGCGGAAACGCGCCGATAAAACAAGTGAAAAATGCATCGAATCCGTCAGAGAGCGGAAAATTGCCGCAAGAACTGCGTGACATTGTTAAAAATGAAGCAATTCTTGCAAAAAACAGGGCGAAAACGGAAAAAATTCGAAAAGAAATGATATTCCTCTTGCAAAATGCGAAGGGAATGCATATAATAGTTGCATCATAAGAGAACAAAAGGAGGGCATACCATGTCTTTCGTGACCTATGAGCCGCGCGGCGCGGTCGCCTATCTCATCATCGACCGCCCCGAGGCGCTCAACGCGCTCAACTCGCAGGTGCTCGCCGATCTTGACGCGGCGCTCGACGCCGTCGACCTCGATACCGTCCGCTGCCTGATCGTGCGCGGCGCGGGGGAGAAGTCCTTTGTCGCGGGCGCGGACATCGCGCAGATGAAGGGCCTGACCAAGACGGAGGGCGAGACCTTCGGCAAGCAGGGCAACGATGTGATGCGCAGACTCGAGACCTTTCCCATCCCCACCATCGCGGCGGTCGGCGGCTACGCGCTCGGCGGCGGCTGCGAGCTGGCGATGAGCTGCGACTTCCGCCTCTGCTCCGATACCGCCGTGTTCGGCCAGCCCGAGACGGGTCTCGGCATCACTCCCGGCTTCGGCGGTACGCAGCGCCTTGCGCGCCTCGTCGGCCCCGGCATGGCAAAGCAGCTGATCTACACCGCCCGCAACATCAAGGCAGACGAGGCGCTTCGCATCGGCCTTGTCAACGCCGTCTACCCGCTCGTCGAGCTGTACGGCGCGGCGGAGAAGCTCGCCTCTCAGATCGCGGCGAACGCGCCCATCGCGGTGCGCGCGGCGAAGCGCGCCATCAACGAGGGTCTTGACCTTGCGATGGATGAGGCCGTGGCGGTCGAGGAGCGCGCCTTCGGCTCCTGCTTCGAGACTGCCGACCAGCAGGAGGGCATGGGCGCCTTCCTCGAAAAGCGCAAGCACGAACCGTTCACCAACAAGTAAGCGTTACTTGATAACCTATCAATCTTAATTCACAGGAGGAACATAAAAATGAAAGTTGCAGTTTTCGGCGCCGGCACCATGGGCAGCGGCATCGCTCAGGTCTTCGCGGCGCACGGCCACACCACGCTGATGTACGCTTCCAGCGTCGCTTCCGCGCAGCGCCACAGAGAGAAGCTTGACGCCTCTCTCCAGAAGCGCGTCGAGAAGGGCAAGATGACGCAGGAGGCCAAGGACGCCCTGATGGCGAACATCCTCGTCGAGGAGAAGTCCGCCGCCGCGGACGCCGACCTCGTCATCGAGTGCGCCAAGGAGGAGATGGCCTACAAGCGCGCCATGCTCACCGAGCTGGACGAGATGTGCAAGGACTCCACCATCTTTGCCACCAACACCTCTTCTCTCTCCGTCACCGAGATGGGCCTCGGCCTCAAGCACCCCGTCATCGGTATGCACTTCTTCAATCCCGTGCCGAGCATGAAGCTCGTCGAGGTCATCCGCGGTGCGAACACCACGCAGGAGACCTTTGACTTCATCTACAAGCTCTCCGAGGAGATCGGCAAGCAGCCGGTCGAGGTCGCCGAGGCCCCCGGCTTCGTCGTCAACAAGGTCCTCATCCCCATGATCAACGAGGCCATCGGCCTTGTTGAGACCGGCGTCGCCTCCGTCGAGGACATCGACAAGGCGATGATGCTCGGTGCGAACCATCCCATGGGCCCCCTCGCCCTCGGCGATTTCATCGGCCTCGATGTCTGCCTCGCCATCATGAATGTCCTGCTCGAGGAGACCGGCGATCCCAAGTACCGTCCCGCCCTGCTGCTCAAGAAGATGGTGCGCGGCGGTCAGCTCGGCCGCAAGTCCGGCAAGGGCTTCTACGATTACAGCAAGTAATTTTTCGGCAAAATATAACAGAATACAACAGAAAAGAGCCGGTTTCGACCGGCTCTTTTCTCAACCGACGAGGGGGCAGGGTGTCCGCTCCGGCCTCTTCGGCGGGGGGGACGACAAGCCGGCCAAGAGCCGCCCGCCGGAATTTTGAGCCGCGCACTTGACAAACGCGGCAGGCGGGCGTATACTGCTATCCGTTAAAAAGGCATTGACGGAGAAGAAACCGCGGCGCAGCGCACAGAGAGGGACGCACTTTGGTGCAAGCGTCCTGCGAAAAGCGGCGGCAGTACCACTCCCGAGCAGCCCGCGTCGAGCGGGACGGGTTCGCCCGTTACAGCGGACACAAGCGGCGCGCAAGCGCAAGCAGGGTGGAACCGTGGAGTTATAATGCTTCACCCCTGATACCGTCGGGGGTGGAGCTTTTTTTGCACCCTCAAAGTCAAATGGAGGTATAGAAACATGTCCGAAGAAGTCAAGATCAACGAAGAAAACCAGTACAGCTTTGAAAATCCCGAATACCGCAAAACCTATTGGCACACCTGCTCCCATGTGCTCGCGCAGGCGGTCAAGCGCCTCTGGCCCGAGGTGAAGCTTGCCATCGGCCCGAGCATCGACAATGGCTTTTATTACGATCTCCTCGCGCCCTTCTCCTTCACGCCGGAGAACCTCACCGAGATCGAGGCGGAGATGCGCAGGATCTGCAAGGAGAAGCTCAAGCTCGAGCGATTTGAGCTGCCGCGCGGGGAAGCCATCAAGTTCATGGAGGAAAAGGGCGAGCCGTTCAAGGTCGAGCTCATCCAAGACCTGCCCGCCGACGCCCACATCAGCTTTTATAAGCAGGGCGAGTTCACCGACCTCTGCGCAGGCCCGCACCTCGACTCCACTGGCCGCATCAAGGGCAACGCCGTCAAGCTGACCGCCTGCAACGCCGCCTACTGGCGCGGTGACAGCAAGCGCGAGGTGCTCCAGCGCATCTACGGCATCGCCTTCCCGAAGAAGGAGGAGCTGGACGCCTACCTCGCCGAGCGCGAGGAGGCGATCAAGCGCGACCACAACAAGCTCGGCCGCGAGTTAGAGTATTTCACCACCGTCGAGTGCATCGGTCAGGGCCTTCCCGTGCTGCTGCCCAAGGGCGCGCGCGTCATCCAGCTGCTCCAGCGCTGGGTGGAGGATACCGAGCAGAAGCGCGGCTATCTGCTCACCAAGACGCCGCTGATGGCCAAGCGCGAGCTCTACAAGATCTCCGGCCACTGGGACCACTACCTCGACGGCATGTTCGTCATGGGCGACCCGCAGGACGAAACGAAGGAGTGCTTCGCCCTCCGCCCGATGACCTGCCCGTTCCAGTATCAGGTCTACCTCAACCGCGGCCGCAGCTACCGCGACCTCCCCATGCGCCTCGGCGAAACCTCCACGCTCTTCCGCAACGAGGACTCCGGCGAGATGCACGGCCTCATCCGCGTTCGCCAGTTCACCATCTCCGAGGGCCATCTCGTGCTGCGCCCCGACCAGCTCGAGGAGGAATTTAAGGGCTGCCTCGACCTCGCCAAATACTGCCTCGGCACCGTCGGCCTGCTCGATAAATGCACCTTCCGCTTCTCCCAGTGGGACCCCGCGAACCCCAACAACAAGTACGAGGGCACCGCGGCGCAGTGGGATCATGCCCAGAGCGTGATGGAGCGCATCCTCAAGGACCTCGATGTCAACTACACCGTCGGCATCGACGAGGCGGCGTTCTACGGCCCCAAGCTCGACATTCAGTATAAGAATGTCTACGGCAAGGAGGATACCCTCGTCACCATTCAGATCGATATGCTCCTTGCCGAGCGCTTCGGCATGTACTACATCGACGAGAACGGCGAAAAGGCGCTGCCCTACATCATCCACCGCACCTCGCTCGGCTGCTACGAGCGCACGCTCGCCTACCTCATCGAGGAGTATGCAGGCGCCCTGCCGACATGGATGGCGCCCGAGCAGGTGCGCTTCCTGCCCGTCACCGACCGCGCGGCGGATTACTGCGCCGAGCAGGCGCGGGCGCTCGAGGCCGTGGGCTTCCGCGTCACCGTCGACTACCGCAACGAGAAGATCGGCCGCAAGATCCGCGACGCGCAGATCGAGAAGATCCCCTATATGCTCGTCGTCGGCGACCGCGACATGGAAAACGGCACCGTCTCCCCGCGCCACCGCGCGGACGGCGACCTCGGCGCGATGCGCATGGACGAGTTTGCCGCCCTGCTCAAGGCCGTGGTGGACAACAAGGAGAAAAAGTAAACAGCGCTTTCGCCTCAAACAGCCGCTCAAAGGAGCGGCTGTTTGTTTTCCGCTCCCTTGGCGGAAATGACGGAAGGACTGCGCCGAACTTGCAATGATTGTAATGGATCACATCGAAAATTCCGATAGAAAGAAAGCGTTAACATTTTTTCTGACCGAAATTTTGTGAGAAATAACGGACAAGGCAAATGAATTCAAGGGATAGAAAAAAAGATTTCCCCCTCCTTTTGTGCGAAAAGCCAAAAGTTGAAAAGCATCTTGCAATAAAACTTGCAATAAGTTATAATGGCTATGCCTCAAAGAGGCACATCGACCGTTTTGGGGATCGCAAAAGCGTCGGGCGGCGTTTTTGCACAGCATCGGACAATGTTGTGCAAAAGGCCCCTGCCGGACGCCGCGGCCGCCGAAACGGGAAAATAAAAAGGAGATTGCGTATGAAAAAGTTTTTAGCTCTGATCCTGTCTGTCGCCATGGTCTTTGCTCTGGTCGCCTGCGGCGATAAGGGCACGGATGCTCCCACCCCCGGCGGCGACACCCAGC
>NZ_JAFBIQ010000022.1 GCF_021531315.1 Oscillibacter valericigenes
GATACGGCAATTCCTCCCGCACACACTTGAGAAAGGCTTCGGCATCGGTAAACTCCTGCGCGTCGCCATTGGCGTAGGACACACGGCCGACCAGCGGCTTGTCCCGCGCCATGTTCTGCCGCTGCACATCGAGATCAAAGCAGGTCAGATAACCGTTATAATCTCCGGGGGACGGATTGCAGCGCAGGCAGTACCGGTAGTGCTCCGTTTCCACGATGTAGCCGTAGTTCTGTGCATAGCCACCGTTGATTTTCCCGCCGTGTTCATAGCAGAAACGCTCCATAGCAAAACGGCTTTTCAGCACATCCTTGCGCAGCGTGTTCACGACCTCCTGCAGTTCCGCCTTGAACGCGGGGCTGTTTAGCTCCTCTGGGCCACGGGGCCACCAGGTATGCCAAAACTCGTTGCCGCTGCGCCCGAAGTCCATACGGACATGTCCAACGGTACCCAGCCGCTTATCTTCTTCAGGGTGCGGGGTATAAAATAAGCCCGCCTCCTCCGGGCGGGCAGGGCGGATATGGTATTGTGTTGGTTTGCTTTCCAATGTTGAAGTTCCTTTCTGTCGTGATTTTATTTGTTTACACATTGCTTTTCATATGTTATGATGAAGTATACAAACTTCAATTCAAGAGAACGAGGCATGTTAATGAAAATTATTGACATACATGGCATGACCAATATGGAGCTTGTTCGGGGAGGAACCAGCGAATGGTACTGGGTAACAGACTATATTCACGGCGATCTTTATGAGGCAGAAGAACTATTCCGGCAGGGACACCATGTGCGGAGCAACCACTTATATCTTATCCACTATCCGGACGGTACGGTCTATGAACCTGTGCCGCCTGTGGACGGTCAATACCTTGGCTACCCAGTATATGATGAAGGCGCTGTTGTGCTGCTGGTGGTGAATTTTGCAGAAAGCAAGATACATATTCTTCGGTTCATGCATCAACAAGAGAAAACGCAGGAAGTGGCAAGGTTGCCTTTGTCCACTGTGAAAGACTGTTATAATCTTATTCTTCACACCTCTCCATTATCGCTGACACGGCAGCCAAATGACGGGACATTTGAGATGATTTGGCCCGAGAAAATAAGCTTTGCGATAAATGATAGGGAATCTTTTAACTTTCGGGAGGGGGATAACCTATATTTCAATATTTGGTATGAAGACCCGGACTATCGTGAGGAGACGCTGGTGCGTTCTCTGCGAGACGGCGCGATTTTAGAGCGATTTCCTGGAGATATTTGTATTATGCCGAACGGGGAACGGTGGCTTATCAAATAGCTTTGTCATCTAAATTCCGGCTATAACTGTTGAGGGGTGCAATTTGTCAAAATCGCACCCTCTTTTTATTTACATCATCCGCATTCCCTGCTCCTGCTCCGAAAATGGCGGCTCCAAGCGCCGCAACCTGCCAAATTCCGTGATAACTACACCGTCATTTTCCAAGCAAAGCTGCCCGTACTTTTCAAAATCCATAAAGCCCTCCAGCTCCGCAATGCCATCATCGTCCAGTCCCAGCGTTTCCTGCAATCGCTGCTGACCGTAACCGTAAACACCCTCCGTGATGCGCTGGTAGTTATCCAGATTTCGCAGGAGTTCACAGGCTCCGCACAGCGTATCCGGCTGCTCGGCCTCCAGCACGGCGGCGTAGCTCAGGAGCATCCCGTCCTTCTGCCAGATGTCCTCCAAGGCTTCGGCAAAATCGTTGTAATCCTCCACGGCGGGGCAATCCATATCACGGATCAGCTCCCCGATGTAAGGCACCTTGAAGCGAATATCACAGAGCATGGCATCCGCGAAAACATCAATATCGAGGTAAGCCTTCACCGCGTCCAGATATTCCTCATCAGCGGGGAGGACGAGGGTGTAGTCCGGCTTTCCATCGACACGCAGCGTCATGCGGAGCATTTCATCCCTGCTCTCATCCCGCCAAGGCTCTGCCGACGAAAGATAGCTGCGGTCGATCCCCATATCCGGCGTCAGCAAGCTGCGGGCGTTGGGAACAAAGGCGCTGTACCGGGCATAGTTGTGCCCCTGCGGGTCAATAAGGAAACCGTCCGTTCCCTCCGCGTCAAGGATGAGCAGGCAGTGCCTGGCGTCATCATCGTGTCGGATGGCATTTTTGTTCTCTGCGATGAAATCATAGTCAGCCAGCAGTGCGCGGCTGAACTGCCGGAACCGCGGGCTTGGCAGCTCGATGACCTTATCCACGGCACAGGGGTCTGCCTCACACCCGGTCTGCTTACACTTCAGTTCTGCCTGAATGATCATTGTGAAAGCCCTCCCATCACCATGTGGTTGCTTTGACCACCGTTCATCACTTCATCCATGCTGATATAGCCCTTATAGGCGATGTAGCCCCGGTCGGTGAACATTCCGTCCTCCGCGTTCATGCGCTCCGTGCCGTACTTTTCATAGTCGTAAAAAGCGTCGAGATTTTCGTCATAGTCGAAATGACCGGACTGCTGGATCATGTACTTGCCGTACTCCTCCGGCGTATGTGTGCCGGGAGCGAGGTCAAAGAGGTCGAGGGTTTCCGCAAGGTTTTTGATCTGTGCTGCGGACTTTGGCTTTGCCAGCATGACCACAGCCCCCAGCTTTTCCATATCCACTTTTGATAACCCATCCGTCGCCTCTGCCAATGCGTTAAGGTCAGAAAGATTTTCACGCTCCATATCCAGAAGGACATCCACCTCGTTGGGGAGCTGGCTGTCCTCCAGCCGCAGGCGGACATTGGCGGAGTCTGTGATGCCCCCACGAAGGAGGGCGCGGTCGATCTCCTCCTGCTCCATGAGGAGGAACAGCCATGTGATGTGCTCGGTGTCCTCCGGCTCGGTTTTTGAGGTCACAGCAACGGTGATGGCGTTCGGTTCATAGTAATAACAGGGAAACTCCCTGCCCTGATAGACTGGCTCTAACTTCATGCCGTTGTCATAGACCACGCCGTAGGGGGTGATCGTACCGCTGCCGCTTTCGATGAGCTGCCGTGCGGTTCCCTTGCCGTCCAGCGTGTTCAGTTCATCCACACTTGCGCTGCCGCCGTGCAGGTTCATGTAGTGGTCGCGGCCGATGGCGGCGAGGTCGGAAAAGTCGGTAATGACCGTGGCCTGCTGGCAGCAGAAGGTCAGGTTGATGAGATCCTTCAGCTCGAAAAGCTCCAACTTGTGAGCCATCGCCTGAAACTGCGCGGCCTCGCCAGTGTCGAAGCTGTCCAGCCGTTTGGCGAGATAGTTCAGCTCCTCCACGTTGACCGTGAGCATTTCCGTGCGCTTGAGCACAGAGAAAAAACTATCAACCGCCACCACCTTGCAGTCCGCCTTGACCGCGTCGCCGATCTCCAACGCCTCCAACAAGTCCATGCAGTATGTATATTGGTCACGGGGAATGGGAAACGGAATGGTTGCTACGCCATATTCAGGGTGGCCTGGATTACTCAGAACTGCGCTCATCATGATCGTTGTCCTCCTTTTTCTCGTTGATCTCATTCATTCGGCTCCGCAGGCAGGTCCCGTCCGCGCCCCAGCAGAGAAAACCGTGGCGGGGGTAGGGACAGTCCTTACACTCCGGGGAGCGACTGCAAACAGGCGCCGGCAGCGGCTCCTGCTGAAAGCCTGGGATATGCGGGAGAATGAGTCTGAATTGAATCGTGCCGTAAATTTCCATCATCTTTTCCTCCTCGTAAAATAAAAAATGCCGGACATTTCTGTCCGGCCTGCGTGGATACTTATTTCATTGTCATGCCGCTCTGTTCCGGCGCGTCTCGCTGCCGCGGCACATTCGTGGGCAGCAGTCCGCCGACCTGGTCCATGAGCTCCGCCAGCTCCTGATCCCGTCCGAAGGAAAAGCTTTCGTCCTGTTCACGGACGAACGACAGTGCGTGGTAGATCTCCGCAAGCTGCTCCGGCTCAAAAAGGGCGTCTTTTTGAACAAGTCCACTGCGCACGGTGAAGTCGCGTTTGGCGGCGTCATAGTCGTCCTGGAAATAATGTCCGTGATGGACGCCCTCTCGGTCGAAGTCCCATTCCCATGTCACAAACTGGACGCCTCGCTCCGTAGGGTGGCCCGCCAGCACTGCATCACCGAAGTCAGCAAGGATGCGGTAGTCACCGGTGAGACCGGTCGCCTTGAGCCGTGGAGCAGTTTCCATAGCGGTCATATACTCCAGTGTCTTCGCGGCGATGTCCTCGATACGAAACAGGGCATCCTCTGCCTGTGGCGTGTCCGTATCCTCCCGGCGATAGTACACGCTGCCCTTGCCGGTGATGCGGCACAGCGGCGCATCGTTCCACAGGATGGGGAGTTGGCATTCTTCCGGCGGCTTTGTTTCAAAGCCCGCACGATGGAGAGAAATGCAAACTTCTTCGAGGTAACGGAGCTGCTGTCCTGTGTTGCTGCTGTTCATGTGGTGAACCTCCTTTTTTCCGTAAACTAAAAAGAGGTTGGTATCAAAATATGATACCAACCTCTTCGTAAAAAGTTTCAAATTTTTTAGGAAAGATGAGCGATAAAAATATTTGAGAGTGGAAAGCCAACTATAAAGCGGGCCAAATCAGCCAAGAATTGAGTTCAAATCCTTCCTGACACTCTTAAATGCCCTTGTGTATCTATAAAACACGCTTTGAAAAAACGGGGTATAAAAACGCCGAAACCCCTGATTTCTCAGGGGTTTCGGGTGAGTGTATCTATTTTGGTCACTCTTGATGGCAGCGGGTGAAGGATTCGAACCCTCACAAACGGAGTCAGAGTCCGGTGTGCTACCATTACACAAACCCGCTATGTTCGTTTGACGAACATTTGTAATTATACCAGCGGATTTCCATTTGTCAAGTAGATTTCGGCGATTTCCGAAATTTTTTCTCAAAGGTGCGGCGCGGGAAAGGGCGGCGTCACATCCAGATGGAGAAGAGGCGCAGAAACGGTTCGAAAAGGCGGCGCAGAATGCCGCGGTGCGCCCACTCGTCGGGCGTGACAGCATGGCTTTGGGTGAGGATCGCATCCATATCCTCCAGCAGGCTTTCGATGGCGGGCATCCCGTAGAGCATCACGCCGCACTCATAGTGCAGCTCAAAGCTGCGGTAGTCAAAGTTAACAGAGCCGACAAAGGCCGCCTCGCGGTCGACCATGATGCTCTTGGCGTGGAGAAAGCCCGGTGTGTAGCGATACACCTTCACGCGGTGCGCGAGCAGCTCGCCGATGTAGGAGTCCGCCACCGCGTCGGCGTACCAGTGGTCGGGCGTGCCGGGCAGCATCAATCGGACATCCACCCCGCCGTCGCCTGCGATGCACAGCGCACGCATGATGTTCTCATCGGGGATGAAATAGGGCGTGGTGATGTAGAGAAAACGGCGCGCATTGCTGATAAGCTGCAAGAAAGTGTCCTCGGCGGGATTGTCGGGGTTATTCTGCGGCCCGTCAAGGAAGGGCTGGCAGAAGCCGTCCGACACTGGAGCGGCGTGGGGGCGGTAGTAGTCGCGCTCCTCATGCAGCGTGCCGCCGAGGAAGCTCCACATATTGAGAAATGCCGAGGTCAGGCCCCATGCGCCCTCGCCCTCGAGGCGGAGGCCGCTGTCCTTCCAGTAGCCGAAGCGCTCGATGAGGTTGGCGTACTCGTCGGCGATGTTCACGCCGCCGGTGTAGGCAAGGTCGCCGTCGACCACGGTGATCTTGCGGTGGTCGCGGTAGTTGAAGTAGAGGCGGTTGACATACTCGTGCACGGGGTTGAAGACGATGACCTCCACGCCCGCGTCGCGCAGCACTTGCAGGCTTTCCGCGCCGAAGCGCTTGATGTTGCCGAAGTCATCGAAGATGATCTTGACCTCCACCCCGCTGCGGGCGCGCTCGCACAGCGCCGCACTCATGCGATCCCAAAGCTGCCCCTCGGCGAGGATGAAGTACTCCATGAAAATAAAGCGCTCCGCCGCAGCGATGTGAGCGATGATGTCCTCGAGCAGCAGCTGCCCTTCGGGAAAATAAGTTGCCTTGGTGTTCTGATAGAGGTAGAAGCCGCGGCTTTGGAGGTACTGCGCCGTGCGCGACCAGTCGGGCAGCGTGCGCTGCAGGCGCTCGGCATTGAGTGCACTGCGCGCGCACACGCTCTCCGGCTCTTCCGGCAGCGCCCGCGTCACCTGACGCTGCAGGCGCTTGCGCTGCGAGTCGCCGCTCCAGAGCAGATAGAGGATCAGGCCCACCACGGGGACAAAGAGGATCAGAATGATCCACACCGCGCGGTAGGAAAGGTCGCCCGGCTTATTGTAGATGTGCAGGGTGGTGATGAGGGCGACGATCTCCAGTGCGCCGTAGATGAGCGCAAAGTGGTCTTTGAGATAGTGCGTCGTGAGCAGAACAAATAAAATTTGCAGCACCAGCAGCACCGCCGCCAGCGCGATGCGCAGCGCCGCGGCGATTCGCCGCTCTCCCTTTTGCTGAAAACCGCGGGGCTTTCTCATGCACTCCTCCCTTTCCTTCCTCTTGGGTCTCTCAATGGCTGCTGTTCTTGTTCAGCAGGTCCTGCTTGATGTCGTAGAGCTTTTGGCTCAGGTCCACATAGTAGCGGTGGGGATTGTCAAAACGCTTGACCTCGTCCCAGAGCGTATCGACCTGCGCGGCGCAGTAGGCACGGATCTCCTCGAGCGAGGGCCTGTTGTAGACGAGCTTGCCGTTTTTGAAGATCGGCACGAGCAGCTCGCGCGCCTCGAAGTGGTAGACCTCCTTGCGCTTCCATGTCGCCTCGGGGTCGAAGATCATCATTTTGTCACTGTCGTCCACCGTTTCGTCGTAGACGCAGATGTAGTCCGCGATGGCCTTGCCGGTATCGCGGCCGTAGAAGCGGTAGAGCTTTTTGAAGTGAGGCGTGGTGATCTTGCCGATATTCTCGCTGATCTTGATCTTTGGGATCACATTACCGTCCTTGTCCTCCACGGCGACGAGCTTGTAGACGCCGCCGAACACCGGCTCGCTGCGCGCGGTGATGAGCCGCTCGCCGACGCCGAAGGCGTCGATCTTCGCGTCCTGCATCCACATATCGCGGATCAGGTATTCGTCGAGAGCGTTGGAGACGGTGATGGTCGCGCTCTCCCAGCCCGCCGCGTCGAGCATCTCGCGCGCCTTGCGGGAGAGGTAGGCGATGTCGCCGCTGTCGAGGCGGATGCCGCACTTGGTGATGCCCTTCGGGCGCAGCACCTCGTTAAAGGCGCGGATCGCGTTGGGGATGCCGGAGCGAAGCGTATCGTAGGTGTCCACCAGCATGATGGCGTTGCCCGGATACAGCTCGCAGTAGGTCTTGAAGGCGTCGTACTCGGTGTCGAACATCTGCACCCACGCGTGGGCCATCGTGCCGAGCGCGGGCACGCCGTAAAGCTCGTCCGTGACGGTACAGGCAGTGCCCATGCAGCCGCCGATGTAGGCGGCGCGGGCGCCGACGATGGCGGCGGCTGTGCCCTGCGCGCGGCGGGAGCCGAACTCCATCACGCCGCGGCCCTTGGCCGCGCGGACGATGCGGTTGGCCTTGGTGGCGATGAGGCTCTGGTGGTTGACGGTCAGCAGTGCGAAGGTCTCCACCATCTGCGCCTCGATCGCGGGGGCGCGCACGATGACCATCGGCTCCTTTGGGAACACGGGCGTACCCTCCGGCACGGCGTAAATGTCGCCGGTGAAGCGGAAGGTGCGCAGATACTCTAAAAATTCCTCGCAGAAGATGCCCTTGCCGCGCAGATAGGCGATGTCCTGCTCGTCGAAGTGGAGGTTTTCGATGTATTCGATCAGCTGCTCAAGCCCCGCCGCGATGGCAAAGCCGCCGCCGTCCGGCACCGAGCGGAAATAGACGTCAAAATAGGTGATGCGGTCTTTGAAGCCGGTTTGGAAATAGCCGTTGCCCATGGTCAGCTCATAGAAATCACAGAGCATGGTCAGGTTCAGTTTTTCTTCCGTTTTCATGGAACACCTCATATAGTTTTGGCCGCAGCAAACAAAGCCACGGCCTTATGATGCTCTCATTATAGCCTGTTTTCTGGCATAAAGCAAGGCTTTTGCTTGACTTTGGCACACAAGTCTCCTATGATAAGCGTAAAATAAGTGCATCGCATCGGAGGGACACAGCATGAGCGTGATTCTCGGCATCGACATCGGCGGCAGCAGCACGAAGATCGTGGGGCTGCATGAGGACGGCACGGTCCTCGATATGCTGCGCGTGAAGGCGGAGGACCCGCTCACCTCGCTCTACGGCGCGCTCGGCAACTTTCTTGCCACGCACGCGCTCGCCCTCACCGACATCGGCCATATCGCGCTCACCGGCGTGGGTGCCTCCTATGTGGACGACACCATCTATGGTGTGCGCACGGTCAAGGTCGAGGAGTTCCCCTCCGTCGGCACGGGCGGTCTGGCGCTGAGCGGGAAGGAGCACGCCGTCGTGGTCAGCATGGGCACCGGCACCTCATTCCTCTGGGCGGAAAAGGGCAGCGAGGTCCGTCACATCATCGGCAGCGGCATCGGCGGCGGCACACTCTCGGGGCTCAGCGAGCTCATCACGGGCGTGCATCAGTATGCGCTCATCCGCAAGCTCTGTCAGAGCGGCGACCTCGGCAACATCGACCTCACTATCGGCGATATGTCTAAAGACAAGGTTGGGACGCTGCCGCCCGAGGCCACAGCGGCCAACTTCGCCAAGCTCGCCGAGGACGCGACGAGCGCCGACAAGATGCTCGGCCTTGTGAACCTCGTTTTGCAGGCCATCGGCACAATGTCCGTGCTCGCCTGCCGCACCTGCTGCACGAATACCGTCGTGCTCACCGGCGCGCTCACGATGCTCCCGCCCGCACGCGAGACCTTCGACCTCTTCACACGCCTCTACGGCGTGGAGTACATCATTCCCGAAAACGCCACTTTTGCCACCGCCATCGGCGCGGCGCTTTACAGCATGAGAGAGGACGGCTGAGGGGCGCCAATGACTTCTATCAAAAAGAATGTGCTTGCTGTCTGCGCGCTCGTACTGCTCGGCTGCGCGGCAATGACGCTCGTTGACGGCGTACTCCGCCCTCCCTACGCAGTCAAATCCGCCGTTAAGCTCGCACTCTTTCTGCTTGCTCCCCTGCTCTATGGGTATGCTGCGGGCAAGGACGGTTACCACGCTCTTTTCCGTATACAGCGGCGCGCGCTGCCGCGTGTGCTCGCTCTTGGGTTTGGCGTATTCGCGCTCATTCTCGGCGCTTATTTTGCGCTGCGCAGCGTCTTTGATTTTTCTGCTGTCACCGCGCTTCTCGGCAAGAATGCAGGCGTTACGGCGGAGAATTTCCTGTGGGTATCACTCTACATCTCCTTTGTCAATTCGCTTCTGGAGGAATTCTTCTTCCGCGGCTTTGCCTTTCTTGTTCTGCGCAGGTATGCGGGCGAGCGCTTTGCCTGTGTTTTCAGTGCGCTGAGCTTTGCGCTCTACCACACGGCGATGATGCTCGGGTGGTTCTCTCCGCTTCTCTTCCTTCTCGCGCTCGCGGGACTTACTGCGGGCGGCGTGCTTTTTAATCTTCTCGACGCGAGAGCAGGGACGATCTTCCCCTCCTGGGCAGTTCACATCTTCGCAAACCTTGCCATCAACACGGTTGGCTTTATTCTTTTCAAAATTCTATAAGACAAAGCAAAAAAGCGTGGGAAGGCAAGCAAAAAATGCTTGACTTCCCCGATTTTCCCTGTTATAATCGGTGAGCCGCTTTGAATGGGTACAAAGCACCGGCCTGTCCGGTCACCCCCGACAGCGAGTCCGTAATAAAGGAAAGTGAGGTGCACACATGCAAGCGATCATCGTTACCGGCGGTAAGCAGTACAATGTCAGCGAGGGCGACACCCTGTTCATCGAGAAGCTGGATGTCGAGGCCGGCGAGGCCGTTACCTTCGATACCGTTCTGGCCATCGTGGACGGCGAGAACACCAAGTTCGGCACTCCCGTGGTGGAGGGCGCGAAGGTGGACGCCAAGGTCGTCAAGAACGGCAAGGGCAAGAAGATCCGTATCTTCAAGTACACGCCCAAGAAGGGCTACCGCAAGCGTCAGGGTCATCGTCAGCCTTATACCAAGGTTGAGATCGGCAAGATCAGCTTCTAAGCCATGACGACCGTTACCTTCCTCACCGAGGGAAAGCGTATCATCGGCTTCGACGCGAAGGGCCACAGCGGCTATGCCGAGCAGGGCTCCGACATCGTCTGCGCCGCCATCACGAGCGCCGTGCGCCTCGTGGACGCGACCGTGAACGATGTGATGGGGCTTGCGGCTTCCGTCAAGGTCCATGAGAAATCGGGCTCCATCGAGTTGCGGCTTCCCGGCGGCCTGAGCGCCGCACAGGAGAGCACCTGCCAGTCGCTTCTGGCGGGTCTGATGCTCTACTTCACAGAGCTGCACGACGAGTATCCCGAAAACATCGAAGTAATGGAGGCGTGAGCCTCCTCTCCCCACGCATCATTCTTACAGAAAGGACGGACTATGAATTATGATGAATATTGGTCTTCAGTTCTTCGCTCATAAAAAAGGTATGGGCTCGACCAAGAACGGCCGTGACTCCAAGTCCAAGCGCCTTGGTCCCAAGCGCGCCGACGGTCAGTTCGTTCTCGCCGGCAACATTCTCGTTCGCCAGCGCGGCACCCACATCCATCCCGGCGTCAATGTCGGTATCGGCAGCGATGACACCCTGTTCGCCAAGGCGGACGGCGTGCTCCGCTTCGAGAAGCTCGGCAAGGATCGCAAGCAGGCTTGCGTGTATCCCGCTGAGTAATTGAGTGGTTTGAAAAAGGAAGCTCAGGCCGATGGCCCGGGCTTCCTTTTTCTTGACGGGGCGCGGAAAAGCGGGTAGAATAATGAAGTTAAAGAACGATACCCCCAAGGAGGTTTTACGATATGGCAACGGAATTTATCGATAAGGCACGAATCTCCGTTTTCGCCGGCAAGGGCGGCAACGGCGCGGTCGCCTTCCACCGCGAGAAATACATCGCCGCGGGCGGACCGGACGGCGGCGACGGCGGCAGCGGCGGCGATATCATCTTGCAGGTGGACGACAATATGTCCACGCTCATGGACTTTCGCTACAAGCGCAAGTACAGCGCCGAGAACGGCATGGACGGTCAGGGCAGCCGCAAGTTCGGCAAAAGCGGCAAGCCGCTGACCATCCGCGTGCCGCGCGGCACGCTCGTGCGCGACGCGGAGACGAACGAGATCATCAAGGATATGTCCTCGTCCGAGCCTTACGTCCTCTGCCGCGGCGGCAAGGGCGGCTGGGGCAACTGCCACTTCGCCACGCCCACCCGTCAGGTGCCGCGCTTTGCAAAGGCAGGTCTTCCCGGTGAGAGCCACGACATCATCTTAGAGCTGAAGCTGCTCGCGGACGTGGGGCTGATCGGCTTTCCGAACGTCGGCAAATCGACGCTGCTCTCGGTCGTTTCCAAGGCGCGGCCGAAGATCGCCAACTATCACTTCACCACACTCTACCCCAATCTCGGCGTCGTGTATGTCGACGAGGGCGTGAGCTTTGTCATGGCGGACATTCCCGGCATCATCGAGGGCGCGGCGGACGGCGCGGGCCTCGGCCACGACTTTCTGCGCCACATCGACCGCTGCCGCCTGCTCGTTCATGTGGTCGATGTCTCGGGCAGCGAGGGGCGCGACCCCGTTGCGGACTTCGACGCCATCAACGCAGAGCTTGCGCAGTATTCCCCCGAGTTGGCGACGCGCCCGCAGATCGTGGTGGCGAACAAGACGGACATCATGGAGGACGAAACGCTGCTCGAAAAGCTGCGCGCGCATGTCGAAAAATTCGGCTATCCCATCTTTGCCCTCTCCGCCGCCGCGCACAGCGGCACGCGTGAGCTGGTGCTGAAGATCGCCGAGATGCTCTCCGCGCT
The DNA here is from genome assembly GCF_021531315.1 of Oscillibacter valericigenes. GTDB lineage: Bacteria > Bacillota > Clostridia > Oscillospirales > Oscillospiraceae > Hominicoprocola. The sequence goes on from NZ_JAFBIQ010000022.1 coordinate 11,883, forward strand.
CCCGCCCGTCACGGTCTACGAGCCGGAGTATGTCCCGCGTCCGCCGAAGCTCGACACCTCCGCGCCGCTGAACATCACGGTGGAGGACAACACCTACATCGTCGAGGGTCCGTGGCTCGAGCGGCTGATGGCGAATGTCAACTTCTCCGACTATGAGAGCCGGATGTACTTTGACCGGATGCTGCGCGAGAGCGGTTTGTTTGCACGGCTGGAGGAGATGGGCATTCAGGACGGCGACATCGTGAGCCTCTATAACCTTGAATTTGAATACCAGCACTGAAAAATGTCAAGCGGCGCCCCAAAACGGAGCGCCGCTCTTTTTTCATTTGGTGCGGACGTTGATGAATTCCGCGCGCAGCTTGGAGTAGAGAATGGTTTGGCTGGAATACAGCCCCCGATAGCCCGAGCAAACATAACTCACCGCGCACACGACCGCGTAGCACAGCAGCCCGTCCGCGCCGAACAGTTCGATGCTGATGAGGAGCGAGGTGATGGGGCAGTTGGTCATGCCGCAGAAGAGACCGGTGACACCGAGCGCCGCGGCAAAGGGCGCAGGGAGCCCCAGCAGCGCGCCCGCCGCGCAGCCGAAGGTCGAGCCGACGAAGAGCGTCGGCACGATCTCACCGCCCTTGAAGCCGCAGCCGAGCGTAACGGCGGTAAAGACGATCTTGAGTAAAAACGCCTCCGGCTTCGCCGTGCCGCCGAGGGCGGCGGTGATGATGTCCCCGCCCGCGCCGTTGTAGTCCCGGCAGCCGACGAGCAGCGTCATGGCGATGACAAGGCAGCCGCCGAGCAGGATGCGCAGGTACTCGTTTTTGACCAGCCGCTCGCCGAGCCTGTCCGCGCGGTGGAGCGCCTCACAGAAAAGGATGCTCACCATCGCGCAGCCGAGCGCCAGCGCCGCCGTCCGCACGAGCACGCGGGCGTCAATGTCCGGCACAGCAGGGGCAAAGCGCATCGGCGCGATACCGAAGCGCAAAGACACGGCGTAGGCCACCAGCGATGAGGTGATGCAGGGGATCAGCCCGGAGTAGTACAGCACACCGATGCTCACGACCTCAAGCGCGAAGAACACCGCTGCAAGCGGCGTGCCGAACAGCGCGGAAAAGAGCGCGCTCATGCCGCACAGCGTCGCAAGACGGCAGTCCTTATCGTCCATGCGCAGCATCTTGCCGAAATGTTCGCCGAGGTCGCCGCCGATCTGCAGCGCCGCGCCCTCACGGCCCGCGCTGCCGCCGGTCAGATGCGTGAGGATCGTTGCTAAAAAGATGGCGGGTATGAGCAGGATGGGAAGCTCGCGTCCCTGATGCACCGCGTCGATCACGGCATTGGTACCGACGCCCTGTGTGCGCAGAAAGCGGTAGAGCGCAACGATCAGCACACCTGCAAGGGGCAGCGCGTAAAGCAGCGCCGGCACCTCTCCGCGCAGCGCGGTCGCGTAGTCCACGCCGATGTGAAAGAGCGAGCCGACCGCGCCGCCGACCAGGCCGATGAGCGCGGCGCTCAGCAGCCATTTGACCAGCGTTTTCACATAGACCATCACATGGTCGGCAAAGGCTCTCAGCTGTTCCACGGCGCATTTCCCCCTTTTCTCTCTTAACGGCGGTCTTTCCGTCCAAACAAGGAGATTTTACACAAGTGGGTGGAAAAGTCAAGGGGCGGCGGCGAAAATCGCTGCCGCGGGAAAGTGCTTCGGCGGGAATAGGAAGGCGTGCAGCGGCAGACAATAGCAAAAAAGCATCGGAGGCACGCTTATGCAAACGCTTTGGAACCGCACTTCCCCGCTCCCTGCCTATCCGCGGCTGGAGGAAAACCTGCACAGCGATGTCGCCGTGGTCGGCGGCGGCATGGCCGGCATCCTGACCGCCTACGCCCTGCACGCGCGCGGCCTGCGCGTCGTACTGCTCGAGGCTGACCGCCTTGCCTCTGGCGTAACGGCGCACACGACCGCGAAGCTCAGTGCGCAGCACGGTATGTTCTGCGAGCGGCTGCTGCGGGACTTCGGGCTGCACCTCGCGCGGCAGTATATGCGCGCAAATCTCGACGCGGTGGAGCAATTCCGCGCGCTGGTGCGGGAGAAGAATATCAACTGCGATCTTTGCGACGAGGACGCCTATCTCTACGCCGCACCGAACGGACCGAACCTCGCGCGGGAGTATGAGTGCGCACTGCTGCTCGGCGCTCCTGCACGGCTCACAAGGCCCGAGGGACTGCCCTTTCCCGTGCGCGAAGCGGTCTGCTTCGAGCGGCAGGCGCGCTTTTCGCCGCTGCGCTTTCTTGCCGCGCTGCTGCCGGGGCTGACGATCTATGAACGCTCCCCCGTGCGCGACATCCGCGGCCACGCTGTCCGCTGCGACGGCGGCACGGTCACGGCGGAGCAGATCGTCGTCGCCACGCACTTCCCCATGTTAGAGCGCTGCGGGCTTTACGGCCTGCGGCTGCGGCAGGAGCGCTCGTATCTTCTTGCGCTGACCGGCGCGCCGCCGCTTTCCGGTATGTGGCTCGACGCGGGCGCGGCGGGCTGGAGCCTGCAGCGCAGCGGACGCTATCTGCTCCTCGGCGGGAGCGCCCACCGCTGCGGGGAAAACCGCGGCGAGAGCTACGACGCGCTGCGCGCACAGGCGCGGCGGCTCTTCCCCGCTGCGCGGGAGGCCCTTGCGTGGTCGTCACAGGACTGCATGACACTCGACGGCGTGCCCTACATCGGTCCTTATGCTTCCTCCGCACCTTTTCTCCATGTTGCCACAGGCTTCGGCAGGTGGGGCATGAGCGGCAGCATGGCCGCCGCCAATCTGCTCACGGCACAGCTCACCGGCGGTCGATACCCCTACGCCGACATCTTCTCGCCCCAGCGCTTTTTTCCCTCCGCGTCCATCTCCGCCTTTTTGGAGGGCGCGGGCTACGCCGTGCGCGGCATCGGACGGCGGCTGTTCGTCCCGGCGCAGACCGCCGCGCGGGACATCGCACGCGGCCACGCGGGCATCGCGGCGTGGCAGGGCAAAAAGTACGGCGTCTACCGCCACACGGACGGCACGCTCTACGCGGTGGACATCGCCTGCCCGCACCATGGCTGCGAGCTCACCTGGAATGACGACGAGAAATCGTGGGACTGTCCCTGTCACGGCTCACGCTTCGACTACACGGGCCGTCGGCTCGCTGAGCCGTCGAAGGCCGCGCTCCGTCCCTGCACGGACTTCCCGCAGGAGGTGTGAAAAAAAAGCGAGCCGGGCGGCTCGCTTTTTGCTCGGAAATTTTCGGTTTTAACGGAAATGCGCGGCACTGCCGTTACGCCTCGACCGCCTTGGGCAGCTCCTCATCCTCCGCCGCGCCGTTTTCGGTCAGCTCGGGGTGCTTGAGGTAGCGGCGCAGGCTCTGGCAGAAGAGCGCGTACTCATGCCCGGTACAGATGCGCTCGTCCATCACGACCGAGAGCGGCAGCAGCCGCTTGCGGTATTCGCCGTTGAGGTAGTTCGCCACAGGCTTGCCCATGCACACGAACACGCCCGTCGTGCCGAACTCATAGCAGTGGTGATAGATGGCGTTGGTGTTGATGCTGGCGAGGTTGGTGATGAAAAGGCTTGTGTGGAAGGGGCTGAGGTCGATGACGGCGCGCGGCAGCAGCCCAAAATGGTCGAGAAATCTGACAAAGCCGACCACGAGCTTCGGCAGCACAGGCAGCGAGAACATGAAGTTCGCAAAGCGGTCGGTATTGTTGTTGTGCTCGCGCCGCTGGTTGAGCGCCACCGCGTCCTCGATCTTGCGGTTAATGGAGATGACATCGTCACCGTCCTCGAAAAAGACCTTCACGCTCGTCTCGTCCGGCGTGCCGTCCGCGCGTGTTTTGAGGATGACAAAGCTGACGCAGAAGTGGTTGCGCTGATAGATCTTCGAGTTCATGATGAAGCGGTTGATCTTCGGGTTTTCCTGATATGCCTTGAAGTAGGCCGCAAGGATCAGCGCCATGTAGGAGATGCGCACGCCCTCTCTGCGCTTATCATGGATGAAACGGCGCAGCGGCTCCATCTCGGCGTACTCGGTGATGTAGTTCTGCGCGTCGTAGCGGCGCGGCATGATATAGGGGATCGCTGAAACAATGGCGCTGGTGTTTCTCACTCTTGTCCCGTCGGGGCGCATTTCCGTCACCCTCTTTCTTCTTTCTTCGCAAATATTTTACACGTTCTTAGCAGATCACGCAACCTCTATTTTTCTGAATTCTTTCGTTTTCCTTAAGGCTGCCGCTTTGTTTTTTTCAAGCCGAACGGGAAAACGCTCACTTTTTGTTTCGTTGACAAAAAATCATTCAGGTCATTTCTTTTTTTCTATTGATTATCCAAATAAGCTGTACTATACTGTATTTGTTAAATCAGGCAAAAGCTGTCATTTTATCCAAAAAGAACAACGATCAGGAGGAAACAACTATGAAGTACAATCGCACCTATAACTTCTCCGCCGGCCCCGCCATGATGCCCGAGCCCGTGCTGGAGGAGATCCGTGACGAGATGATGAACTACCGCGGCAGCGGTATGTGCGTCATGGAGATGAGCCACCGCTCCAAGGTCTTCCAGCAGATCATTGACGAGGCCGATGCCGACCTGCGCGAGCTGATGGGCATTCCCGACAACTACAAGGTCCTCTTCATCCAGGGCGGCGCTACCCTCCAGTTCGCGGCTGTTCCCTGGAACCTGATGAAGAACGGCAAGGCCGTCTACATCGACACTGGCGCGTGGTCCAACAAGGCCATCAAGGAGGCCAAGAAGTACGGCGAGGTCATCGTGGCCGCCTCCTCCAAGGATAAGAACTACACCTATATTCCTGATTGCTCCGATCTCGACATTCCCGACGATGCCGACTATGTCTACATCTGCGAAAACGAGACCATCCACGGTGTGACCTGGCAGAAGCTGCCCAACACCAAGGGCCACATCCTCGTCTCCGACCAGAGCTCCATGTTCCTCTCTCAGCCCTGCAATGTCAGCGACTACGGTATGATCTACGCGGGCGTGCAGAAGAATGTCGGCCCTGCCGGTATGGTCGTCGTCATCATCCGCGAGGATCTGATCCGCGAGGATCTCGATCCCAAGATGCCCATTTATATGCGCTACGACACCCACGCCAAGAATGGCTCCATGTACAACACCCCCAACTGCTGGGCCATCTACTGCTGCGGCAAGGTGTTCAAGTACCTCAAGAGCATCGGCGGCCTCGAGGAGATGCACAAGCGCAACGTCGCCAAGGCCAAGGTCATCTATGACTTCCTTGATTCCTCGAAGATGTTCAAGGGCACCGTTGAGCCGGAGTTCCGCTCCCTGATGAACATTCCCTTCGTCACCGAGTCCGCCGAGCTGGACGCCGAAGTCGTCGCCGCCACCAAGGCTGCGGGCTACGACAACCTCAAGGGCCACAAGAGCGTCGGCGGTCTGCGCGCGAGCGTTTACAACGCCATGCCCATCGAGGGCGCCGAGGCGCTGGTCGAATTCCTCAAGAAGTTCGAGGCTGAGCACAAGTAAGCTCATTGAATAAAATATTTAAGGAGAATTTCGTTATGCGTATTCTTGTTACTGACGGTATGGATAAGACCGCGATGGCCGAGCTGAAGGCGCAGGGCCACGAGGTCGTTGAGCAGTTCTATGAGCCCGCCGAGCTCGGCAAGGCTCTGCGTGACTTCGATGTCGTCGTCGTCCGCTCCAAGACCAAGGTCCGCGCGGCGCAGATCGACGAGGCCAAGGGCAGCCAGCTCAAGCTCATCATCCGCGGCGGTGTGGGCGTTGACAACATTGATGTCGACTACGCCAAGGCCGCCGGCATCGATGTGAAGAACACCCCGCGCGCCTCTTCCGAGTCCGTCGCCGAGCTGGCCATGGGCCATATGTTCTCCTGCGCCCGCTACATTTCCCACGCCGGCTACACCATGCGCAACGGCCAGTGGGAAAAGAAGGCCTATGGCAAGGGCATCGAGCTTTGCGGCAAGACCCTCGGCGTAGTCGGCTTCGGCCGCATCGGCCAGAAGCTCGGCGTGATGGCCAAGGCCATCGGCATGAACGTCATCGCCTTCGATATTTTCCACATCCCCGGCATCGAGGAGCAGCTGGGCATCCCCTATGTCGAGATGGACGAGCTGCTGGCGAAGTCCGACTTCATCTCCGTCCACGCACCTGCCGTTGATGGCGGAGCCCTGATCAATGCCGAGCGCATCGCCAAGATGAAGGACGGCGTTGTCATCATCAACACCTCCCGCGGCACCAATGTCGACGAGGCCGCTCTGCTTGCCGGTCTGGAGAGCGGCAAGGTCCGCGCTGCCGGTCTCGATGTGTACGCCGACGAGCCCGCCAGCAACAAGGCGCTCTACTCTCACCCGATGGTCTCCTGCACGCCGCACATCGGCGCCGCCACCGTCGAGGCGCAAAAGCGCATCGGCATGGAGATCGTGGACATCATCTCCAAGATGTAATTTTCGCTCCAAACGAGCAGCAAAGGGAAGCCCTTTCGGGCTTCCCTTTTGTCATACTCACCCTGCCTTATTCATAGACTGCACCAACAACATACTTTGAGGTGTACGCTATGGAAAAAAGTCAGAACTATGTGGAGCTTTGGGGCGTCGCCGACGCTGCGCCTGTCTTTTCGCACGAAAACCACGGTGAGCGCTTCTACCGCTTTCCGCTGCGTGTGGAGCGTCTGTCCGGCCAGAGCGACCTGCCGCTCATCCTTGCGCCCTCCGCCCTGCTCGGGCGCGTCGAGATCACGGAGGGCACGCCGCTGCGCGTGATCGGACAGCTCCGCTCGTTCAACAACCGCAGCGGACACGGCAGCCGCCTTGTTATCTCCACCTTCGCCCAGTCCATCGAGTCGGGCGACGGCGGGCACTTCAACCGCATTTTGCTCACGGGCGTACTCTGTAAGCCGCCGACGCTGCGGCGCACGCCGCTCGGGCGCAGCATCTGCGATATGATCTTAGCGGTCAACCGACGCTACGGGCGCGCGGATTATCTGCCCTGTATCGCGTGGGGGCAGGTGGCCGCGCAGGTCGCGCAGATGCAGGTCGGCGACCGCCTGACGCTCGAGGGGCGCGTGCAGAGCCGCACCTACCTCAAGCAGACGGATGAGGGCAGCGAGGAGCGCACCGCCTATGAGGTCTCGGTGATGCAGCTGCTGGAAGAGGAAGAAGACGGGACGCCCTGAAGCGGCGGCCCGTCTTTTTTTGGGCCTTTCCCACAAACCTCCCCTCACTTATTTATAAAATTTATCAACCAAAGGGTTTACAAGCCGCATTTGTCATGTTAGAGTGTAAAATTGTGATGTTGTACGATCTCAATACAGAAAAAGGATAAGGAAAATGGCAAGAATTTTCATGCTCAAGGGCGACATCGAACGCCCCGGCCATGTGGATATCCCCGAGGAAGCGACCACCCTGCGCGAGGTCGTGGAAAAGCTCGGCGGCGGCATGGCGAACGGAAAAAAGTGCAAAGCCGTGCAGATCGGCGGGCCGAGCGGCGGTCTTCTGACCGCAGAGCAGCTCGACCTCCCGCTGCACTTCCAGCAGCTCAAGCCCTACGGTGTGCGCCGCGGCGACAGCGTGATCACCGTGCTTGACGAGGATCGCTGCATGGTCGATGTCGCCTGCCGCTTCATGCAGTACACGCAGACCGAGTTCTGCGGCAAGTGCGTTTCCTGCCGCGAGGGCACCAAGCGCATGAACGAGCTGCTGTGGGCACTGCGCAACTATCATCTGAGCGAGGAGGACTTCTCCCTGCTGCTCGACCTCGGCGAAATGATCTCCGTCACTGCCTTCTGCAACCTCGGCAAGGGCTCGTTCTCCACGCTGCAAAGCGCGGTGAAGTATTTCCCCGGGGAATTCCGCGACCATCTTGCAGGCCACTGCCCGCTGTGCGAGCGGGATACCCGCTACCCCATCCAGCCGGGCGACCTGCCCTACAACCGCATCCGTCTGATCGTCGACCCCGAGGTCTGCCGCGGGTGCAGCAAGTGTGCGCGCAACTGCCATGCCGACGCCATCACCGGTGTCATCAAGTCGCCCTTCTCCATCGACCCGGAGAAGTGCGTGAAATGCTATACCTGCATCGAGGCCTGCCCCTTCGACGCGATCAGGGAGGTGGAGATCGATGGCTAAGGGCATTATGTATGTGGACAATATCCGCGTGGAGTTCGACGGCGAGCCGAATGTGCTGGAGGTTTGCCGCAAGGCCGGCGTGGAGATCCCCAACTTCTGCTTCCACTCCGACCTGTCCGTCTACGGCGCGTGCCGTATGTGCATGGTCGAGGAGGAGGACACGGGCAAGATCGACGCCGCCTGCACCATGCAGCCGAAAAACGGTCTGCGCATCCGCACCAACACAGCGCGGCTGCTCAAATACCGCCGCATGATCATCGAGTTGCTGCTTGCCGCGCACTGCCGCGACTGCACCACCTGCGAAAAGAACCGCTCCTGCCGCCTGCAGGAGATGGCGATCCGCTTCGGCATCCACCGCGTCCGCTTCGACGACACGCGCGAGCACATCAGCACAGACTTTTCCAGCCCTGCTATCACGGTGGACCTCAATAAGTGCATCCTCTGCGGCGACTGTGTGCGTGTGTGCCATGAGGTACAGGGCGTGAGCAACCTGCACTTCGCCGGCCGCGGTCCCGAGCTGCACATCGCCACCACGGGCAACAAGCCCCTGAGCGAAACGCACTGCGTCAGCTGCGGTCAGTGCGCCGCCGTGTGCACCACAGGTGCCATCACCATCAAAAACGACATTGGCCCCGCGTGGCGGGCCTTGCAGGACCCGCAAAAGCGCGTCGTTATCCAGATCGCGCCTGCCGTGCGCGTCGCCATCGGCGAGGCCTACGGGCTTCCCGCGGGCGAGAATGTGCTCGACAAGCTCGTCACCGCGCTCAAGATCATGGGCGCGGACGAGGTGTACGACACCATCTTCGGCGCGGACCTCACCGTGCGCGAGGAATCCGCCGAGTTCCTGCGTCGGCTCGAGACCGGCGAAAACCTGCCGCTGATGACCTCCTGCTGCCCGGCGTGGGTGAAGTATGTGGAAAACGAGCGGCCGGAGTTTCTCAAAAACCTCTCCACCGCGCGCTCTCCCATGCAGATGTTCGCCTCCGTACTCAAGGAGAATTACCGCAAGAAGGATGCGGCGGACGGCCGCACGACCTTCCACATCGCCATCATGCCCTGCACCGCCAAGAAGGTAGAGGCGCGCCGCGAGGAATTTCGCGACGCGAACGGCGTGCCCTGTGTCGACCTTGTGCTCACCACGCAGGAGGTCGTGCAGATGATGAAAGAGTCCGGCATCCGCTTCCAGATGCTGGAGAAGGAGTCTCCCGACCTGCCCTACGGCATGGGCAGCGGCGCGGCGGAGATCTTCGGCACCACCGGCGGCGTGACCGAGGCGGTCATCCGCTGCTGCACGGCCGACAAGAGCAAGAATGCCCTGCGCAGCATCGAGCACAGCGGCATCCGCGGCACCGATCCCATCCGCTTTGCCGAGGCCACGGTCAACGGACGCGGCGTGCGCGCCGCCATCGTCCACGGACTCGGCAGCGCGGCGAAGCTGCTCGATCAGATCAGCAGCGGCGAGGTGCAGGTCGACCTCGTGGAGGTCATGTCCTGCCGCACCGGCTGCGTCGGCGGCGCAGGCCAACCCTACGCGCTGATGGCGAAGAAGCTCCAGCGCGCCCAGGGGCTTTACGAGATCGACCGCAGCGCCATGTTCAAGCGCAGCGAGCGAAACCCCGTCATCGACGCGATGTATGACCGCGGCCTTGCCGAGCGCGCACATGAGCTGCTGCATGTTGAATACAAGGACTGAGGGGCGCATCGGCCGCCTGTCCGCCAAACAGTAAGAAATAAGGGCTTTTGCCCTTATTTCTTTTCGTAAAGTTCTTGACAAGCCCCCTTCTTTTCATTAAAATATTTGAAGAATTGTTCAATTTTTTTGAAATTGGAGATACATACAAATGGAGATCCGCAATCTTGTCACATTTCTGAAGGTCACCGAGCTCAACAGCTTCTCCAAGGCTGCCGAGGCGCTGGACTACTCGCAATCTGCCGTCACTGTGCAGATCCAGCAGCTCGAGCGCGAGCTGGGTGTGCGGCTGTTCGACCGCATCGGGAAGAACGTTGCGATCACGCAGTATGGCAAGAATTTTATCTCCTACGCCCGCGACATCGTCAGCGCTGTCGCCCGCGCGCAGGTCTTTGCCTCCGAAGACACCGAACTGACCGGCACCGTGCAGGTCGGCACGCTCAACTCGCTCCTGACCGCGTCATTCTCCGACATCGTTCCGACCTTCCGCCGGCGCTTCCCCCATGTGATGATGCGGCTCCACGCCGACATGGTCGCCTCGCTCAAGGACAAGCTGCTCAAAAATGAGCTGGATCTGATCTATACCCTCGATACGCAGGTGCTCGACCCACAGTTCGTCAAGGTGTTCGAGGCCGAGGAGGAGATCGTGGTCGTCACAAACCGCGAAAATCCCCTTGCCGCGCGTGAGAGCGTCCGGTTGGCCGAGCTGATCAACCATCCCTTTGTTCTGATGAACCGCACGAACGCCTACCGCGACCTGTTCGACACGGAGCTGGCCCGCAAGGGACTGGAGATCAAGCCCTTTCTGGAGCTGGAGGACGATGTGCTCGCCCTGCGGCTGCTGTACGAGAACCCCTCCTACATGACCGTTCTGCCGCTCTACACCGTGAAGAAGAGCATCCATGAAAAGAGTCTTGCCGCCGTACGCGTGGAGGACTGCAAGATGTCGCAGTTCCGGCAGGTCATCTACCATAAGAACAAGGTGCTCACGCCGCAGATCCAGGGAATGCTCGACACCATCGTCGAGGTCGCCCGCCGTCCGTTCTGAGCGCAGCGGCGCGATGCCGTGCTCATCTCAAAGCAGAAAAACAGCTCCCGAGGCCAAAGGGTCTCGGGAGCTGTTTATTATGTTTTCGACGCTCAGACGGAGCCTTGAAGACCGCTCGCGCGCCGATAGCGGCGCAGGCTGTATACGGAGAGGCAGAGGCACAGCGCCTCGGAGAAAATGGGCGTGTACCACAGCGCGTCGCCGCCGAAGAGCGCGGCAAGTGTGAGCAGAACGGCGCTTTGCAGCGCCAGCCCGCGGCCAATGGAGATGCTGATGGCAGGCACGGGACGCTCCACAGCGGTCATGAAGCCGCCGATCACCACATTGAAGCCGAGCAGCAGGTAGGATACGCTGTAATGCCGGAATGCGGAGACGGAATATGCGATGAGCGCGTTGCTCGCGTGGGAAAGATAGGTGCGGACGATCTGCGGCGCAAAGACATAAAACCCGACAAACAGCGCGGGGGCGAGGATGCAGACGGTGGTGAGCGCGTAGCGCAGCAGCGTCCGGCAAGCGGCAGCCTCGCCCTTGCCATAGTGATAGCTCACAAGCGGCTGCGCGCCCTGCGACACGCCGACCATGAGCATGATGACGATGGTGGTGATGTAGGCGATGACCGTATAGGTCACAATGCCGTCCGTGCCGATGCAGCGCAGCACCGTGCGGTTGAAGAGGAAGATCATCAGCCCCGTACACAGCTCCGTTACGCCGTCGGCAAGGCCGATGGGGAGGATGCGCTTATAGAGGCTGGGGTCGAAGCGGAAACGGCACAGACGAAAGGTACACTGCTTGCTGAAAAAATGAGCGAAGTAAGAAAGGCAGGTCACGAGCTGGGAAATACCCGTGGCGACCGCCGCGCCGAACACGCCCATGTCGAGCCAGAAGATAGCGATATAGTCGAGCACGCAGTTCGTGAGGCAGCCGCCGATGACGGTGAGGAGCGCATAGCGCGGATAGCCGTCCGTCTTGACGAGGACCTCAAGATTGTACGAGATGAGATAGCACACGCTGAACGGCGCGATGCCGAGGATATAGTGCTTGACATAGTCGAGCGTGATCTCATCCGCACCGAGCAGACGCGCGAAGGGGTCTAAAAGGAACAGCACCAGCGCGGTGACGATCGCGCCGATGATGAGCAACGTGACGAAGTTCTGCGAAAAGAGCGTATCCGCCTCGCGCTGTTTTTCCTGCGCAAGGTAGATGGCAATGAGCGTGGACGAGCCGACGGCAAAGAGCACGGCGATGGAAAAAAGCGCGTTGGTAAAGGGAAGGGCGAGGTTGACGGCGCTCATGGCGTATTCGTTCACGCCGATGGCGACCATCAGACCGTCGACCATGGAGTAGAGCGAGAACACCACCTGTGAGGCCATCGTGGCAGAGGCAAAGCGGATAAAGTCATGTTTCAGGCTTTTTCCCGAGAGCAGCAAAATAACACATCCTTAAAAATATCATTTTATAAATAGAGCGCTTCCTCTCCGGCTGCTTTCCCAGCATAGCGCTCCGCCGGCCGAATATGTGAGCCGCGGTGCGCGCCGAAGGTTCGGGCGGCTCCGCGCCCATGCCTTATAGGATAGCAGAATATGACGCGCGGCGCAAGCCCCGAAAATAAGATGCGAACGCCGCTGCGCAAAGATGGCGCAGTCCTCTTTTGGCTGCGGGGAAACAAAGCACTTTTCTTACCGAACCAATGCGGATAAGAGGTCTATATGATCGCGCAGCTTCTCCTGCCCGCCGTATCGGAACACGGCCACCTTTCCGCCCCTGCCCAGCGCTGCCATTTGCCATATTCCATTAGGTTCATTCGCGATAATCACAAAATCCAAGTCTGAATAATCAATGTATTCGTAACTCCAGCGGAGGTTCACAAGCCGATATTGCTCCATCTTCGCTTTCGCAACCGATCGCGCCATAGAGGGGATCAGCAGGTGAAAGCAAGTTGTATCCAGCTCGGGAGAATAGCGATTTGCGCCGTTTTCTGGATCTTTGGAGAATACATTGCCCCGCGTGCCGTTCTGCGGGCTGTACGCTTCCTGCGTGACCGAATACCAGCTCGGCGCAAGAAGGGAATATTCCACATCTGCGTAATATGTTCCCTGAGAGTTGCGGAATGGGGGATCTTCAAATAAATCGTTCCATTGGTACACCGGCGTACTTTCCATTGCCTGTATTTCGACATACGGGCGCTCGAACGCATCCAGCGGGGTCTCTTTGTATGCAGCAAACCAGCTAAACTGCGTTCCGATGACCAGCAATATGAGCGGAATGACCGCGGCAAGCGTCATCACATTCTCAAATACGATCTTCCTGCTTGGCCCAGCAGACGGCGGTGGCGCCAATCCCTCTTTGAGCGCCTTACAGGAGCTTTTGAGAAGCCTTAAATCGCGGCCGTTTTTTCGGAATATGAATATCTGTGCGATGATAAATACGAGAAAAACAGGATTAAATATTTGTAGAAGAACAATGGGAAGATAGGCTAAATTATTGGGCTGGACATCGAATTTGCTTTGGTAGAAAAATAGAAAATAGACCATTACAGCAATGAGTGCGGAATAAAAAACGAGCATTCTCCGCTGCGCACGCTGAGCAGCCTTTTCCAATCGTTCCAAGGAAAGCCCGCGGCTTTCGTGATCGGAATACAGTTCAACGGCAGAGGGGTCCGTTGCGTAGAAAAGGAAATAATAGCCCGATCCGATGGCAAAGGCATATTCCCATCCCGCGCTGCGATAGAGCGCAAGCTGCTCTTCCGTAGGAGTTCTCCCGCTCCCGTATGGCTCCAAGCGAAACCGGGTACCGGGGACGCCGGTGGTCGTAAAGGTCGCCCAGCTGCCGATCGAGACGGGGAAGAGGCCGCTATTTGCCTGTTCCTCCAGCCATTTTTCCAGCCCCGAAATATCCGCGGTGGATACCGGAAGTATCTTTCGCACTTTGCTCATGCATTCTCCTCCTCTCCGTCATGGACGCAGGCCTTCAGCCGCGCCAGCTCGTCCTGAAAAGCAGCTTTTCCCTTCTCTGTGATGCGGTAGCTGCGCTTGCGGCCATCGGTCTGGGTCTCTTCGATCAAACCTTCATCCTGAAACTTTCCCAGCAGCGTGTAGAGCGTTCCGGGGCCGAGCCGCACGCGGCCGTGTGTTTTCTGCTCTACAAATCCCGTGATCTCGATTCCGCACATTTCCCGATGCAGAAAGGACATCAGGACATAGAACATGGCCTCAGTCAATGTGCCGCGATCTTTCATGGCAGCCCCCTCCCCCCACAAACAGTCAAATGTAATATCGCGGCGCGATATTATCTGCCTGTATTCTAACATCGTCTCGCGATATTGTCAAGGATCATATTGGGGAGGCAAATTCGGGTACGGGGGCTCTCACCCTTTCTCGTCGGCCTTCCCATGCCGTTCTCCTGATTTGCCGGTGGCTTTATTTACATAGGCGCGCTTTTTCACACTCCATTGTTGCCGATGAGCAGCATATTGAGCTGCGCCCAGCGGCGCAGATCCTTTTGCGAGAAAAGCAGCCTCCGGCGCAGCTCCTCGTCCAGCGCCTGCGGCGTGAGCGTGACGAGGCAGCGAAACGCGCAGGGCATGAGATCCGCGCTGGAGATGCCGCACAGCAGCCCATCGGTATCGTCCCGCATCTGAAGGGGATTGAAGATATACAGCAGGTCCTCCTCGAGCGGGTTGAGCTGGTTGACAAAGGTGAAGCGGATGAGCATATCGCTGTACAGCACATTGCCCGTGTAGTAGAATTCGCCGCCCCGCCCGTTGCTGGTAACAGAGCTGAGCGTAAAGCTCGCCTCATAAAGGGATGGCCCGCTCTGCCCGTGAATGTCGATCACACCGTCCTTGAGGCGCTTGTAGCGCCCGTCGTAGTAGTAAAAGTAAAGCCGCTTGGCGCGGAAAAAGGGCCCCTTCTGAATGGTGCCGACCGCCGGCGTCTCCTGCACGGGAAGGCTGGGGCGGTAGCTTGCAAGCTGCGAGAAGGGAACGCCGAGCGCCTGCGCGATGTCGTAGAGCGTGGCGATGTCGATTGAGATCTCCCCGCTCTCATATTTGCAGACGGTAGCGCGGCTTTTGTGAATGGCGTCCGCAAGCTGCTGGAGCGTCATGCGTCCAGCCTTGCGGTATTTGCGGATCTGTCCGCCGATGTAGAGATTGATCTCTTCCATATTTGTTTCCGTAGACTATCCTTTCCGATGAGATTTGGTGTAATGGAAACTATTATACACGATTTTTCCGCAAAAGTGTATCATTTAAAGAAAATTTCTTGCATAGAAGTTTCTTTATACGAAATTTACGGAACTTGCGTTTTTTCCGTTTCCTGCTACAATGGCTCCTCAGTGACGCTTAGAGGGAAGGAAGGAAAAACAATGAAGAAACATAATGGCTTCAGCGGCTCGCTCGGCTTTGTGCTGGCCGCGGCGGGCAGCGCGGTGGGTGTCGGCAACATCTGGCGCTTCCCCTACCTGTGCGCGAAGGACGGTGGCGGGCTTTTTCTGCTGGTCTATCTGGTGCTGGTGCTGACCTTCGGCTTTGTGCTGCTGACGACCGATGTAGCCATCGGACGGCGCACCAAGCAGAACGCACTCAACGCCTTTGCAACGCTCAACAAAAAATGGAAGTTCCTCGGCTATCTCACCTTTCTCGTCCCCACACTCATCATGACCTATTACTCGGTCATCGGCGGGTGGATCGTGAAGTATTTCGCCGTCTATCTGGTCTCGGACGGCACACAGGCGGCGGAGGACGGCTTTTTCACCTCCTTCATCACCGCGCCTGTCGCGCCCATCGTCTTTATGCTGCTCTTCCTCGCGCTGACGGCGTGGGTGGTGTACCGCGGCGTAGAGAAAGGCATCGAGAAATACTCCCGCTACATCATGCCCGGGCTTTTGCTGCTCATCATCGGCATTGCAGTCTTTTCGCTCACGCTCTCTCACACGGACGGAAACGGCACGACGCGCACGGGACTTGAGGGGCTCGCCATCTATCTCAAGCCGGACCTCACCGGCATGACGGCCAAGCGCTTCCTCGGCGTGATGCTCGACGCGATGAGCCAGCTCTTCTTCTCACTGAGCGTCAGCATGGGCATCATGATCACCTACGGCAGCTATGTCAAGGATGAGGTGGATCTCAACTGCGCCAACAATCAGATCGAGATCTTCGACACCGCGGCGGCGTTTCTCGCCGGTATGGCCATCATTCCGGCGGTGTACGTGTTCCTCGGCCGCGAGGGCATGTCCAGCGGCCCGAGCCTGACCTTTATCAGCCTGCCGAAGGTTTTTGCGGCGATGGGCGGCGTGGGTCGGCTGGTTGGCGTCCTGTTCTTCCTCGCCCTCGGCTTCGCCGCCCTCACGAGCTGCGTATCCGTGATGGAAACGCTGGTCGCTAACTGCATGGAAATTTTCCACAAGAGCCGCAAGGAGATGTGCGCGATCGTTGGCATCTACTCGCTCGTGACCGCCGTGCTCATCTGTCTGGGCTACAACGCGCTCTACTTTGAGCTGCCCCTGCCCAACGATACGGTCGCGCAGCTGCTGGATGTGATGGACTACATCAGCAACAGCTTCCTCATGCCCTTCACCAGTCTGCTCACAAGCATCCTCATCGGCTGGGTCGTGGGGCCGAAGTGGATCATCGACGAGGTGCAGAAAAACGGCGAACCGTTTGGCCGCGCGAAGCTCTACGGTGTGATGATGCGCTATGTGGTGCCGGTCGTCATGCTGCTCCTGTTTCTGACCTCGACCGGCCTCGGCGACCTGCTCTGAGGGCAAAGGAGACAGTCAGAGAGAACCCTGCCGCTGTGCCTAAGCACGGCAGGTGTGAAAAACGCCATCGTCCGTTATGAGGCACAACCGATATAAAGGAGCGACCGCAGAGCCTTGTGCTCTGCGGTCGCTTTTGCTGTGGATGGAGCGGCAGTCAATGCGGCAGGCGGCGCGGGACACCCCTCGTTCCCTCTTGACAAAGGAGCCCGCTCGCCCTACGATAATAATGGTTATTACTGACGCAAGATGCGCCGCCGGCAGCGGAGGCGCCGCGCAGGATCTCTCATCGAGGTGATCGGATATGGCAAAGAAAATGACGCTGGCCGCTGTGCTCTTCCTGACAGGGACGGTCGTTTCGGCTATTTTATACAGAAAAACCGCTTATGGGCTGCTGCTTTCTCTCGCCATCACATTCGGAACGGCATCCTACCACCTCATCATGCGCTTGCTGGTCGGGCTTGCGTTTCAGGCGGGGATGCGAAATCGGGCAGAGCTCGGCAGGCGATGGTATCAGGTCGGCAAGCGGGAAATGGCGCTATATGAAGCGTTGAGGGTGAAACAGTGGAAGCGCAGGATGCCGACCTATGAGAGCGCGCTGTTCGATCCGCGCCTGCACACATGGGGCGAGATCGCGCAGGCCATGTGTCAGGCGGAGCTGATCCACGAAACGATCGTCGTCCTGAGTTTTCTGCCCATCATAGAGGGTGTCCGGTTTGGCGCGTATCCGGTGTTTATCGTGACCTCCGTTTTGGCCGCCGGATACGACCTGATGTTTGTGGTGATGCAGCGCTATAACCGTCGGCGGATCATGACGCTGCTGGCGCGCAAGGGGCCGAGCCTCATCCCACGCGCGCCGCGGGGCGAGGCGGGAGCTGCGGAGAAATAGCTGAGAAGGCAGGAAACCGCTTCGGTTTCCTGCCTTCAAAGCGAAAGCTCGCGGATCTCGTCCTGAATGAGCCGCCCCGCGCGGGCAAGGATGCCCTCCGGTTGCTGGTGAATGAGCATACAGTTGCGGATCTGCTCGGTCAGGCGCGAGAGCGCGCTTTGGTGCAGTTCGCTCTCGCGCGCGTAGGCGGCGCGGTTGCGCTTTGCCTGCTCGGCGGCCTGCTCGAAAAGACGCTGCGTGTCAGCACACATGGGCTGATCCGGCGCGCTCTCGCCGCGCGTGAACCACAAATGACAGCCGCGATGGCTGCCTCCCAGACCTCCCTGCCGTAATAGTGATAGCGCGGCTGCGGGACGCGGTTTTGCAGCGCCGCCTCCGCGGGATACTGCGCGCGGTAGGCACGGATGCCGTCGAGCAGGTCACGGCTGACCTGCTCCTGCTCCAAAAATTCCAACAAGGTATGCTCACCCTTTCCTTCTCTTCTGCTCGATGCGCTCTTTTTTCGCCCTCATCATAGCACGCGGCGAGCGGGCTGCAAGTTATTTTTTTGTAAATTTTTCATCACACAGAGCAAATGCCCGCAGGAAAGCCGGAAACCGAAGCGGTTTCCGGCTTTTCGTTACTTTGACGGCTTTCCCTTCTCTCGTGCGGCGAGCCGCCGCTCCATGTCGCCGCTCAAAAGCTGCGCAATCACCGCGGTGAGCGGGATAAAGAAGATGATGCCGATGATGCCGAACAGCTTTCCGCCCAGCAGCGCGGCAAGCAGTGTCCACAGCGGGGGCAGCCCCACGCTGCCGCCGACCACATGCGGATAGATGAACTGGTTTTCGATGAACTGCACCGCCTGATAAACCAGCAGGCATAAGAGCGCCTTTTCCGGCGCGGCGAGCAGCGTCAGCAGCACGCCGATCAGGCAGGAGGCAAAGGCGCCGACATAGGGAACGAACGCGAATGCCGCGGTCAGCGCCGCCGTCAGCGCCGCATAGGGGATGCGGAAGATGGAAAAGGCGAGGAAGATCATCGTGCCGAGGATCAGCACCTCGATGCACTGACCGGAAAAGAACTTCGTATAGGTGTCGTGCGTCAGCTTCGCGACGCGGCAGATGCGCGCTGCCGTCGCCTCCTTGCAGTAGGCATACAGAAAGCCGCGGCTCTGCCTGCCAAGCTCCCGCCGCCCCAGCAGCACATAAAACATGATCACGAGCGCAAACACGGCGTTCACCGTGACCGAAACGGTCGAGCTTGCGAGATCGACGACCGAGCCGATCACCGCGCCCGCGCCGGTAAAGAGCTTCTCCACCGCTGTTTTCCAGTCGAACGACGCGGCAAGCCCGCTCAGCTGCGTGGTGTCGACACCGTAGCTGCCGAGCCGTGCTACCCAGTCGGGCCAATTCTCTTTTACCAGCTCCGCGATGCTCCCGACCGACGCGGTAAGCTGCGGGATCGCCAGCACGCACAGCAAAAAGATCAGCACCGCGACGCAGAGCATGGTCAGCGCCAGACTCAGCGCGTCGGCTGTGCGCTCCTTCAGCTTCGGGAAGAAGGCGGTGAGCCGCCGCTCGATGCCAAGCATCGGCACGCTCAGCACAAAGGCGAGCAGAAGCCCCGATAGCACGGGCGACAAGATGCCCGCAAGAGCGCCGAAAACGCCCGTCAGCTCTCTGATGTTCGTCAGCGCGGCAAAAAGCGCCACGCCGAAGGCGACCAAAAGCATCTGCTGTTTCAGTTGTTTATTCATAGGCTTACTTTTCCTCCTTCCGCTGCAGCGGAGCCCTCGGCACTGACTTCTGCTCCGCCCCCCTGTCCGCTCCGCCAGCAGCATGGCCGCCAGCCGACTGCATCAAAATGCGTTGTGTGAGAGTCCGCTCCCGAGCGAAAGCGCCGCTGATCGGCCCCATCCGAAACCTGAAAAGGCTGCGGTTTCATAATGATTCCCCTTTATATCAAAAGTACCCTTATCATATCATTTCGATCAGCGCACTTCGATAACAAAATTGTAAATTTTTACAGTCGGAAGCGCTTTTTCAGCGTCTTGCATTTTCCGCACGGATCCAACAACGATCATGTCCTCCGAGATTTCTCTTGACAAAGCACATCAATGATAGTAATATATTTTTAACAGTACTAAATATTTTGCCATAGTGGAGGATGTCGAGATGGGCCGGGTAAAGAAGGTAAAGCCTCTGACCAGAGAACAATATCTGAAAAAATTCAGCCGAGCAGTGCGCTGGCGGCTGCCGCCTACCGAAGCGGAGGAGGCGATCGCCGACTATCGGGAGCTGATTTTCCGGCCGGAGCGGGATGAGAAAATGCTGGTGGAGGAGCTGGGAGAGCCTATCCATGCGGCAAACCTGCTCACCGATGGGACTGCCTATCGCCGGTGGCTGAAGGTTTTTGCCGTGTTGTCCTTCGGGCTTCTCCTGTTGGCAAAATGGGCCTGGACGGCACACAGCCCCCTCAACATTATGGGCTATGGACCCTACTGGTACCCCGTGTGGGTAATGGCGGTGAGTCTGCCTTTATCGCTGTACTGGTTTCGGCGGCACGGACAGAAAAACGGTCCCCTGTCCGGATGGTTGGTACCGGCCTTGGCTGTGGTGCTGGCCTATGGGGTGGGGACGCTGGCGTGGACCTGGTATGTGATGGAGCCCGAGGTGCTGCGCAATTTTGCTGAAGCGCAGCCGGGCGCAATTCCCTGGCAGGTCGTCCTCCTGCGGGAGCTGCTGGTCAACGGCAGTGTGGCCTTTGCCGTGATTGCCTTTGTCGCACTGCTGCTCTCCAAGTGCAGCGATCGTCGGTGGCTGGCGCTGTACCTTTTGTGCCTTACTTTGGCGGCAATGTTCGGCTTTGTGGAACTCAATCTGGTGAGGATGGACCTCTCTGTCCCCGGCCCAGAGGTGATGCAGAGCTATCTTTTCTCCCGAATTCTTCCATTGGGGATCGTGGGACTGATCGGAACGGGGGGAGCCCTGTGCTGAAGAAGGAGCTGCTGGAGCTATGCCTGCTCCAGCTTTTGTCCCAAGGGGATCGGTACGGCTATGAGGTGCTCACACCGCTCCGCGCCGCCTTTCCGGACACACAGGAAAGCGCTATCTATGCGCTGCTCCGGGGACTGGGCAAGGAAAAATACACCGAGTGGTACATGGCACCGGGGGGTGGCGGACCGGATCGGAAGTATTACAAGCTCACTCCTGCCGGTCGGGAGCGGCTGGAGCTGCTTCGGGCCGATTGGCAGCATATGCGGGACGCCATTTCCTCCTTTGGTGTGGAATAGATTTATGATGATTGATCTCGCTCAGTTGGAAAATTAGAAATACCGTGAAAATGTGTGTAGGGTCATCAGCAGACGGAGAAATCAGCATATCCGAAAGTAACAAACGCCGTACAGAAGACATCGCCTGCTCAACCGCAAAAGAGCAGCATCATCAAAACAGATGATTTCCATGATGGGATGGGTCATGGTTTACGCGATAGTACCACATCCTGATCCTCGCCGGAGATCCACACGGTCTGGGGGCACGGTCGATGATGTGATCTCCGTCACTTTTGAGTTCCCGGCAGACATAGGTGCCCTTTTTTAGATTCGTCATGGAACAGGGGCCTCCAAATTTACTGGCATGGCGCCCCAAATTTTTCTTGCGTGATGGAATGGCTCACGCTATTATAAAAGTGCAATCGCAAGTACGATATTAGGAGCTGATCATTTTGCCAAGAGGAAAACTGTTAAACGGCCTGGTGACCCAGCAGAAGGTCCTGCGGGGAGCGGTAACGCTGTTTTTGGAAAACGGCTACACAAAAACCACCACCGGCGAGATCGCAAAGGCGGCAGGCATCGGACAGAGCTCGTTCTTCCATGTTTTTCCCAGTAAGGAGGCGCTGCTGCTGGAGCTGGTAAAGCGGATGTTCAGCGGGCAATTCGCTCTGGCGGGACAGCACAGCGGGGAACAAGATCCGGTACTCCTGTACGCCGTGGAAACGGCCCTCCAGTTCCACATCGCCGAGCTGACCGAGCCGCTGCGGGAGCTGTATGTGATGGCATACTCCCTGCCTTCCATCGCGGCGTATCTTTACAAAAGCACAACGAAACGGCTGCAAGTTATTTTCGGACCTTATCTGCCGGAGGCACAGCCCAAGGACTTCTATGAAATGGAGATCGCGTCCGCCAGTATCATGCGGGGCTTCATGTCGGTTCCCTGCGACGTATATTTCACGATGGAGGCCAAGATTTCCCGCTTTCTGGACTGCTCGCTCAAGCTCTATGACGTACCGAAGGAGAAGCGGTCGGCAGTCACAGCAGCCGTTTTGCAGTTGGATTTGCACACGATGGCAGCAAGCATCATCCAGAAGACCGTCCAGCAGGCAGAAAAGGGCTTTGAAGCCCTGACAGAAAAACAAATTTAGGCAAGGGGCTTTCATCATGGAGGGATCACGATGAAGAAACGAGCATTCAACAATAGCCTTCATTTCCTCGTCATTACGGACTTGGAAGGGATGATTTTTGAAGGCGTGGAGTTCGGACAGCTTGATATAAACAATCTGTTCCTCCTTGCCCGGGCGTGGAGCCTCGGCAGGAGCCGCAGGCGTTTCAGTCTGAACCGGAGCCTTTACCTCGGGCGTAGCCTTGGCGGGCTTGGGAGCCTTGGGGGCTTTCTCCGATTTCTGACCGGGAGTTGGTTTCTGTGCCGCATTACCCTTCTTGCTGGGAGCCTCTTTCTGTCCGGGAGAAGCCGTTTTTTCCTTGTCTGCCTTGGGCGGACGGCCTCGGCGTTTTGGGGACTGTGGCTGTTCCTCCTGCTTGACCCCGGCCTTCTGGTCCGCAGGTTGTCTCAAGGGTAAATCGGAGCCGTTTCGGCTCCGATTTGTGCTTTTTACCACCGTTTGTTCGGCGGATTTTCCATTGCTTCCGTCCAGCCCTGCCCGCATTTTTCGTGTTCTGGGTCAAAAGTGGGTCAGGATCTTTTCACAAGCGGTTTTCAACGCGGGAATATGCGTGTGCCGATAAGACAGTAATTTGAGAAAACTACAAAATCGGCATCTGCTAAGCAGGATTGGACAGCAAGACAAACGGCGCTCAATGTTGGCTGGGTGCCTCCTGTTTTTGTACATCTGAGGGTTGAAAATCACCTGTTTTCTGCGCTGTGAAGCAAGGATGATGAAAAGGGCGAAGTAGTTATCGCCTCTGTGTGGTTTCTTTGCAAAACAGCGAATCGCTGGGAAGTGCGCATGTTTGTGGTCGCGCAAAATACCCCACAAAGCAGTAAAGCCGATAGATAGATTTTCGATGCAGAGGTTGCTGGATATTGCGGAAATCATCCTATTTCTCCCGGTTGATTGAGAAGTTAAATTCCAATTTACTAATACAAGAAGTTAACAAGAGTTTTTAATTAGTCATAAAAAGTTTTGAAATGTCATAAAATATATTGACATATATGGATAAATGAGGTATTGTATATGCAACAAGGGAGGGAACAAACATGGATTACGATAAAATCATACTCGATATGTTAAACCGAATTGTAAAATTGGAAGAAAAAGTAGAATGGCTCAGCAATAACGCACAAGCCAATGATGCAGAGTTGCCAACTGGAAGCAAAAAATATCGCTTTCTCTCTGACTATCTCCATCAAAGCAATTTACCACGAATCAAACTCCTTTTTACCGAAATCGAAGATATATTAAAGTTCAAGTTACCCGAGTCTGCCACTACACATCGTGCGTTTTGGGCGAATACGACAAGCCATTCCATTGCACTCAGTTGGCTCAGTGTCAATTACTCTGTGGTAGAGGTAAACCTTGAAGAGAAGTATATCATTTTTGAAAGAAAGCGAGATTTTGAAAAAAT
The DNA here is from genome assembly GCF_021531315.1 of Oscillibacter valericigenes. GTDB lineage: Bacteria > Bacillota > Clostridia > Oscillospirales > Oscillospiraceae > Hominicoprocola. The sequence goes on from NZ_JAFBIQ010000022.1 coordinate 35,234, forward strand.
GACGATTGATGAGCAAATGCGAATGGTTGTAGCGGAGATCGTTTCCGAGTATGGCGCTCATTACAAAATTAGTTTGAAAGAACTTTATGAGTTGCTTAGTGCTCGGTTCAAAACCAACAGCAGTAGTATTATTCCTTCGGACTACTGCTACAATCGTGTCAACAAAGGGGTCGCATTTGAGAAAAAGCCGCATCTTTTCAGATTCCTTGGTGACGGAATATATGAGTGTCTTGGCGAGGGATACCTATTTACCGGCGATGTAGAAAATGCGAATGACAGCATTGTTGTTGGTTCGTGGGAAAATGGTGCTTTCCATAAAAACGCGAACTGGAATCTACTTGGTCTGAAATAACTTTGCTTACTGCTGCGCTAAAGAAAGGGGACATATCAGAATGGGAGTTTTAATTGGGGTTTTGTGTGCACTGGCATTGCTTTATTGCATAGGTTCGCACCAAAGCAGAACCCATCACTCTCAATATCAAGCAGGAACGATTTTGATGCTTGGAGATATGACAGCGAGCGAAATGTTGGATGAACTTGAGCTTCATGATGTTTCTATGCAATTAAAGCGCGGTGAGGACTGTTATTTTGAGGGCGTAGGGTTTTCGTACCACTCCAAAGATATTGTTACTCAGCCATGAGCAAAACTCCAAAAGAGCAGTGATTGCAATGGTTTCCGGTCATGGCTGAAACCGAAAATCACT
>NZ_JAFBIQ010000023.1 GCF_021531315.1 Oscillibacter valericigenes
GGGATTTGTCTACCGCGTAGCCGCGTAAAAAAGAGGGGGCGGTGTTTACGGACACCACCCCCTCAACGCATTTATTTTTTCAAAACCCTGTTTTCGGCGCTCAAAACAAGGCTTTTCAGAAAAATAAATGCCGCCTTAACTTAACAGACCTCTAAAACCGCCACAACAGCGAATGTCATGCGAAAATTTTAACAAGTCTTGCAAAAACAGCAGAAATCAGCCAGTTTTTTCAATCAACAGGCAGAGAAATGTTCTTGGTGAAATCTCAACTTGTCCGCGTCATGTTGTAAAAATGACGGTATCAAAATTTTTGCGGTGGGTATTTTTTCGAGAAATTTTCCGAGAAAAACCGTTAAGTTAAGGAAAGCAAAAAATATCAACCAGTCTGCGAAACGCTTAAAAAATTGAACTCAAATTACCAAAAAGGGAAATACGAGCGAAAATCATAACAAGCTCTGCGCCTGTATCAAAAATCTGTAAGGAAAATCGTTCTGCGAAATATGGAAAAAGCGGGCAAACGCCCGCTTTTGGTCTTGCATTTTGTCGATGGTAGATGTAAAATAGCTTTGGAGACATAAATAGCGGCAGAGCATAGCGAGGGCCAACTCGCTATGCTCCGATGAAGAGTGTCCTAACCACTCAACACCACGGTTTATTCCGCACCGTACCTCCATTATAACGACAGACTGCGCGTTTTTCAAGAACAGTCTGTTAAAAATGGGGGCATTGTGTTTCGCTTGGATTGAATTTCAGTCAGGCGGTGTTGAGTTATACGCTCAGCACCGCTTTTTATGTTTCCGGCGACGCCCACGGGTGGGGGGAACTCCCTGCCCGCTGGGTAGTCCGTCGGAAATACATGGGCTGACTTTCGTGTTTTGTGTGTTGCGCCGCAGGGGAAGTGCGCCAAAGAGAGGAGACGCAGAGAGGGAGAGCGGCGCGACAAACATAAAATTCGAAAGGAAGTTCAAAATATGAAAAAGTTTACAAGTCTGATTTTAGCACTGGCCCTTTGCATGGGGTTGGCTACCACCGCGTTCGCCGCGGAGAGCAAAACCTTTTACAGTGATTTTGGCTATGATGATACTGTTACCATCGATGCCGTCGGCAAGTATACCAATGACATCTCCACCTACTACGAAATTCCCGTTGGCGCAGTGATTACTGCCCATTTTGGCGCAAATGCCACGCTGCGTGTGGCCGAGGGTGCCTATATTGATGACATTAATCAGACCATTGTTCACTGGTCCTATGACCCCGCCACAAAGGCAATGGTCCGCACCGACGATGAGAATTTTTATGGTCACAACAACTGCGCCACTCTGCCCGCAGGCGATTATTCCTTCACCGTGACGCAGGAAATGGCGGATAGCTTTGCGATTTTCAAGACAAGAGAGATAAGCGAGGACTATCATCCTTCTGTCAGCTTGATGGCCGGCCGTCACAATGATTATGGCACGGCGGTCAGTGTTTCGATTTTGTTTGAGGGCTCTGCCACGGCTGAAACTCCCACTGCGCCTACTACCCCCGCTGCGCCTGAGACTCCCGCTGCGCCCGAGACTCCCGCTGCTCCTGCTACCGCTGGTGCTTATACCGTGAAAAAGGGCGACACCTACGGCACGATCGCGCTGAACAATTACGGCACCTATGGCGTGTGGAGCGAGCTTTACAAAGCCAACAAGGGTGCAAAGCTGACGGAGGGCGCAACGCTTGTTCTGCCCGAAACGCTGGGTAAGGTTGCCCGCATCAATGCTCCTGTCGCAGCCAGCGGCGAAACCCTCTATACGGTCAAGGCTGGCGATACGCTGGGCACTATTGCCAAGGCGACCTATGGCGATGTGGTGAAGTACAAGGCCATTTTCGAGCGCAACGCCGACCGTCTTGTGAACGCCAATACCATCTACGAGGGACAGGTCATTGTCCTGCCCGCGAAGTAAGCGCGATTTTCCAAAGCAAAAAATACCCACCTCGACTTTTCGAGGTGGGTATTTTTTCGTGTGCGCGGATTTGCTTAACTTAATGACATTGGGCGTGCGCCTTGCCTTTTTTCCTGCCCTGTGGTATAGTTTTTCAAGAATTTGAAGAAGGCAGGTCGCGCCATGAAAGCAGAAAGAGCCTATCCCCGCTTCACCATTACCGCCAAGGGAAGCCGCTGGGTCGAGGGCGGGCACCCGTGGATCTACGCGCAGGAGATCGTTTCCGCGCCCGAGGGAGTCGAGAACGGCGCGCTTGTGGACGCGGTGAGCGAAAAGGGCAAGTACCTCGGCAGCGGCTTTCTCTCGCGCGAGAGCAAAATACGCATCCGATTGCTCTCACGCAACGCGAACGACCGCTTTGACGCCGACTTTTGGCGCCGCCGACTCCGCTATGCGTGGGATTACCGCAAAACGGTGATGGGCGCGGATACCTCCTGCTGCCGCGTCATCTTTGGTGAGGCGGACGGCTTTCCGGGGCTGACCGTGGACCGCTTTGAAAAGCTCCTCGTTACACAGACGCTCTCCGTGGGTATGGAGCGCATCAAGGATATGCTCTTCCCGCTGCTCGTCGAGGTGCTCGCGGAGGACGGTGTTGTGATCGACGGCATCTTTGAGCGCAACGATGTGGCGATCCGCTCGCTTGAGGGGCTGGAGCAGAATAAGGGCTGGTTCCCGCTCAAGAGCAGGGAGGTGCCCGCGAGCGCCGTGACGGAAATCTGCGAGAACGGCGTCTATTACCGCGTTGATGTCGAAAACGGGCAGAAGACCGGCTTTTTCCTCGACCAGAAGTATAACCGCCTTGCGGTCGCGCGCATTGCCCGCGGCCGACGCGTGCTGGACTGCTTCACCCACACCGGCTCCTTCGCGCTCAATGCGGCCATGGGCGGCGCGGAGCATGTCACGGCTGTTGACATCTCGCAGAGCGCCATCGACATGGCGCGCGCGAACGCCGTGCGCAATGGCCTTGCGGAGCGCATGGACTTTGTGACCGCGGACGTCTTTGACCTGCTCACCGAGCTCGGGCGCAAGGGCGGCAAGCCCTATGACTTTATCATCCTTGATCCGCCGGCCTTCACCAAGTCGCGCAGGACCGTGAAGAGCGCTGAGCGCGGCTACAAGGACATCAATCTGCGCGCGCTGCGCCTGCTGCCGCGCGGCGGCTACTTTGCTACCGCCTCGTGCAGCCACTTTATGCCGAGTGAGCTGTTTGAAAAGATGCTGCGTGCCGCCGCGCTCGACGCGGGCGTGGAGCTGCGCCAGATTGAGGCGCGGGCGCAGTCGCCCGATCACCCGATCCTTTGGAACGTGCCTGAGACGGACTATCTCAAATTCTACCTCTTTCAGGTGGTGTAAAGGGAGAAAGCGGATACCGCAGCTGATCCGAAAAGATGATAAGTCCGTCTAATTGATCTGTATTTTCGATAAAAAACTTGAATACTGCGGCGGAAAAGCACAAAGGGAAACAGAAATTTCGGTAAAATCGGACAATCTCCAAAAAAACGAAAGAAAACGGCTGCTGCGCGGCCGTTTTTCTGTTTTTGCATGCAAAACTTGCAAAAATCGTCATTGACAGATGGGAAAATGACGGTTATTCTGTCATTGTTCGAAGAAACCCTTTGAATCCGTACGGAGACTGGGGGTGGAGATGGCTCTGGAAAATCTCAGCAATGAGTGCCGAAGGTGTAAGGCCCCGTGCGGGCGGAATCTCTCAGGCAAAGAGGACAGAGCAGGAAACCGCTTTGCGGTTTTTTCTGCGCTGTTTTTCATGCTGAGGCTGTGATGCGGGGCTGTCGATCTTTCGACGGCCCTGTTTTTGTTTTGCCTGTAAAAACGAGCGGAGGAAAAAGACGGGGCACCATATTTTTAGGAGGGTTTTTCCCATGTCTGATGTGCTTCTTCCCATTGTGCAGAAGATCAACGGCTATCTGTCCGACTATGTGCTGGTCGCGCTGCTGCTCGCCGTTGGTCTGTGGTACTCCATCAAGACCCGCTTCGTGCAGGTCCGCCACTTCAAGGAGGGCTGGAACAGCGTGTTCGGCAACCTCAGTCTCCGCGGCGGCCGACAGGAGAGCGGCATGAGCTCCTTCCAGGCGCTCGCCACCGCTATCGCCGCGCAGGTCGGCACCGGCAACATCGTCGGCGCGTCCGGTGCGATCCTCACCGGCGGCCCCGGCGCGATCTTCTGGATGTGGGTCATCGCTTTCCTCGGCATGGCGACCATCTACGCTGAGGCGACTCTCGCGCAGGAGACCCGCACCGTGGACAAGGACGGCAACGTCCTCGGCGGCCCCGTCTATTATATCACCACCGCTTTCAAGGGCGGCTTCGGCAAGTTCCTCGCCGGCTTCTTCGCCATCGCCATCATCCTCGCCCTCGGTTTCTTCGGCTGCATGGTGCAGTCCAACTCCATCGGCGAGACCTTCTCCAACGCCTTCGGTGTGCCGGCCTGGATCATCGGCGTGGCGCTTGTCGCCATCTGCGGCTTCATCTTCCTCGGCGGCGTGCAGCGCCTCGCCTCCGTGACGGAGAAGGTCGTGCCCATCATGGCGGCGATCTTCCTGCTCGGCGGCCTCGTCGTTCTCATCGCCCGCATCAAGTATATCCCTGAGACCTTCGGCATGATCTTCCGCTATGCCTTTGCCCCGCAGGCCATCATCGGCGGCGGCTTCGGCGCGGCGCTGAAGATCGCGCTCGCGCAGGGCGCCAAGCGCGGCCTTTTCTCCAATGAGGCCGGTATGGGCTCTACGCCCCACGCCCACGCGCTTGCCAATGTGAAGAATCCCCATCAGCAGGGCGTTGTTGCCATGATCGGTGTGTTCGTCGACACCTTCGTCGTTCTCACCCTCAACGCGCTCGTCATCATCTCCACCCTCTACACCGAGGGCGGCCCGCTCCATGACTGCGGCGCGGCGGCAGCCAGCACGGTGCTCAAGAAGACCAACCTCGCCCAGACCGCCTTCGGCGTTGTTTTCGGCGAGACCGCGGGCGCGATGTTCGTCGCCGTGTGCCTGTTCTTCTTCGCCTTCTCCACCATCCTCGGCTGGAACCTCTTCGGCAAGATCAACATGGCCTATCTCTTCGGCCAGAAGTCCACGATCGTCTACACCGCCATCGCGCTGGTGTTCATCTTCTTCGGTACGCTGACCTCCAGCGACCTCGTGTGGGAGCTGAGCGATATGTTCAACCAGCTCATGGTCCTGCCCAACGTCGTCGCGCTCTTCGCACTGACCGGTATGGTCGTCAAGCACGCCAAGGGCACGCCTGAGGCGGACCGCTGGGAGTAACTTCGACCAAACAGAAGCAAAAAGGAAGCCCTCTGCCGCAAGGCAGAGGGCTTCCTTTTCCTGCTTATTTTACCACGCCGAATTGGAAGAGATAGTCGCGCCACCGGGGATAGTACGGCGCGCGGACATGGACGCCGTCGCCGGAGTAGTCGGTGCGCAGCGCGCCGCTCTCGTCGTCAAAGACGGGGTTGAGGTCGAGGTAGAAGACCGTCCTGTTGTCGGCGAGCCGGGCGAGCGCGGCGTTGCGCTCGTTGATGGTCGTGTTCTTGAAGTAGGACTCCTCCGATTTCTTCTGCGTGGTGTGGAAGATGGACTGGAGGAAAATGATGGCGTCGGGCTGCTTTTCGCGCACAAGGTCGAGCAGCGTCCTGTACTGTGCGGCCCAGCCCTCGGCGGTGCCGCCGCCGATCTCGTTGATGCCGAGGAGAATATAGATCTTGCCGAACTGCCGCGATTCCAGCGCCTCGGCGAGCGTGACCTTTTTGCCGTTCAGCTCGACAAAGCTCTTTTCCGCGGCGTCCGCCACCGTGAGGCCGTTTTTGGTGAAGTAGGCCGCGTTGCGCAGCCCCGCGTAGTCGTGGAAGCCGCCGGTGTGCGAGTCGCCGAGGAAGAGTGCATCGTCGAAGTAGCTCGCGTCCACCGTGGTGAAGGTGCTGACCGGCTCCTCGGGCTCAGGCTCGGGCTCGGGTTCCGACACCTCGGGCGGCAGCGGCTCGGGCTCGGGCTCCGGCTCGGCCGGAACGGTCCACGGGAAGACGCCGCTTTGCGCGGCATCAAAAAAGGCGGTGATGGCGGGGGTATCCTTGTCCAGCGCGTCGAGATATTCCCGATAGACGCCGGTGGGATCGAGCGCGGTGAAGGAATTGAGCGCCGCGGCGCTCACCGCGCACAGCCACAGCAGGGGAGAGAGATGGGACATTGCTTAGAGCTCCTTTCAGACGACTCAGAAGCGGGCATAGAGAAACGGGTCGCCCGCGCCGGTCGAGATGAGATACAGGCACAGCCAGAATATCGCAAACAGCGGCAGCCATACAAGCGCCGTCGCACGGTATTTTTCGTAGAAGCGCCGCGGCCACGGCGTGGCAAGCAGGAGGCCGAGCGCGAAGAGCCACCAAAAGCTCTCGAGCTGGCGCAGAAGGTCGCCGGCGAACACGCTCTCGCCGCTGCTGAGGAAGGGATAGAGGCGGGAGAAGTAGGCGGCAAGCTCGCCGAGGTCGGAGATACGGAAGATCACCCAAGTCTGCGGAATGAGGAAGAGAAAATAGAGGTGCGAGAGGAAGCGGTGGCGCGAGAGAAAGCCGCCGATGCAGAATTTCTCCAGCGTGATGAGCACGAACAGCACCAGCCCCCACAGCACGAAGTTCCACGCCGCGCCGTGCCACAGGCCCGTGAGCGCCCACACGACGAGCAGGCTCCAAAAGAGCCGCGCCCCTCCGTGTCGGCTGCCGCCGAGCGGGATGTAGAGGTAGTCGCGGAACCAGGTGCCGAGCGTGATGTGCCAGCGCCGCCAGAATTCGGAGATCGAGCGCGAGCAGTAGGGCAGGTCGAAGTTGCGCGGGATCGAGAAGCCGAGCATCTGCCCCAGTCCCATCGCCATGAGCGAGTAGCCGGCAAAGTCGTAATAGAGCTGCAGGCTGTAGCCCACCGCGCCGAACCACGCCAGCGGCGTGGAGAGGTAGGCAAAGCCGATGCGCGCAAGCTCCGTCCACAGGGCGGCGAGCTGGTCGGCGAGGATCACCTTGCAGCCGAGCCCCACCACAAAGAGCGAGAAGCCGCTCTCCAGCGCCGCGCGGGAGAAGCGGCGGCGCGCGTGCAGCTCCGCGCACACATCATCCAGCCGCAGGATCGGCCCCATGACAAGCTGGGGGAACATCGTCTGAAAGGCAGCATAGCTGCACAGGCTGCGCTCGGCTTTTGCGTCGCCGCGGTAGACGTCGACGACATAGGCGATGCTCTGAAAGACATAAAAGCTCAGGCCCAGCGGCAGCGCAACGCGGAAGAGGGGAGGACCGATCCCTGTCAGTTTGTCCAGATTTTCCAAAAACCAAGCCATGTATTTGAAATAAAAAAGGCTGCCGAGGTCACATAGCAGCGCAAGGGCCAGCCAGACGCGCCGCCATCCGCCGCGCGCACCGTCCATCAGCCGGGCGGCGACGAAGTTGATGAGCAGCAGCGCGAGCAGCACGAAGGATGCAGGCGTTCCCGCGCCGAGCCAATAAAAAAGCAGGCTTCCGGCCGCGAGCATGAAGTTGCGCCAATGCGCGGGAACGAGATAGTAGAGCAGGAGAAAGGCGGGCAGAAAATAAAAGAGAAAGGGCAGAGTCGAAAAGCTCACGGCGGCAGCTCCTAAAGTGAATTGAAAGTCGGAAGAATGGTTTACAAAGCGGAAAAGCCGTGCTACAATAGCGGCGACACGGCAGAAAGGTCACAATTTATTATAATATGACACGCAGGGCCGTTCGTCAATCGAAAAATTAGAGGGAAACACAGGAAAATCAGCGAAAAGGAGATGGGGGAATGAGCAGAGAACAGGTCTTCGCGCTGCTCAGCGCGCAAAGCGGCGAATTTCTCTCCGGCGAGGATATTTCGGCGCAGCTCGGCATTTCCCGCGCGGCGGTGTGGAAGGCGGTCGACGCCCTGCGGCGCGACGGCTATACCATCGAGGCGCAGACGGGGCTGGGCTACCGCCTGACCGATTCGCCGGACGCGCTGACCGAGCGCGAGCTGCGCCGCTATCTCGGCGGCACGGAAACGGTCGGCAAAACGCTGTACTGCTTTGAGAGCATCGACTCCACCAACAGCTTTTTGAAGCGCGCTGCCGCAGAGGGCGCGCCGAACGGCGCGGTCGCCGTCGCGGACGAGCAGACCGCGGGACGCGGGCGTCGCGGCCGCAGCTTTTCCAGTGGCGCGGGACGCGGCGTCTATCTCTCTGCGCTGCTGCGCCCGCGGCTCTCGCCGAAGAAGGTATTGCCGCTCACGGCGCTCGGCGCGGTGGCGGCCTGCAACGCGGTAGAGCGCGCCTGCGGCGTGCGGCCGCAGATCAAGTGGACGAACGACCTCGTTCTGAACGGCAAAAAGCTCAGCGGCACGCTCACCGAGCTCTCGCTCGAGGGCGAGAGCGGCGCGCTGGACTACGCTGTCATCGGCATCGGCGTCAACTGCAACAATGCGCGTGAAGATTTCCCGCCGGAGCTGCGCGACATCGCGACCTCGCTCTGCCTGGAAACGGGGAGGCGCGTTTGCCGCGCGGCGCTTGCCGCGGCGCTCATCGAGGAGCTGGACGGGCTTTACGCGGCGCTGCAGGGCGGCGACACGGCGGCCTATCTCGCCGCCTACCGCCGCGACTGCCTGACGCTCGGGCGCGAGGTGCAGCTTTTATGGCAGGACGCGCGCGAGAAGGTCATGGCGCTGGATGTGGACGAGCAGTTCGGCCTTGTTGTGCGGCATGAGGACGGCAGGGTCGAGACCGTCCGCACGGGCGAGGTATCTGTGCGCGGATTATATGGTTATGTGGAATAGGAGGCACTATGGCAAAGAGACTCTGGGAGCTGTTTTTTACCTTCGCCAAGGTCGGCGTGATGACCTTCGGCGGCGGCTATGCGATGCTGCCTATTTTGCAGCGCGAGGTGGTGGAGAATAAGGGCTGGGCGACGGAGGAGGAACTGGCGGACTGGTTCGCCATCGGCCAGTGTACGCCCGGTGTTATCGCGGTGAACACCGCGACCTTTGCGGGACGCAAGGTGCGCGGCAACCTCGGCGGCGTGGTCGCGACGCTCGGTGTCGTGTTCCCCTCGCTCGTCATCATTTCGCTTCTCGCCGGCGTTATCACGACCTTCGCCGAGGTCGCCTGGGTCAAAAACGCCTTCGCGGGCATTCGCGTGTGCGTGTGCGTGCTGATTTTCAATGCGGTCGTCAAGCTGTGGAAGAAGTCGGTCGTCGATAAAAAAACACTCGCGCTCTATGCGCTCATTCTGCTCGCATCGCTGCTCACCGACTGGTCGCCGGCTGTGTTCGTCGTGTTCGCGGCACTCAGCGGCATTGTGCTGCAGGTCGTGCTGAGGAAAGGCGGTGAGGCGGAATGATCTATCTACGCCTTTTCTGGGAGTTTTTCAAAGCAGGCCTCTTCGCCGTTGGCGGCGGCATGGCGACGCTCCCGTTTCTTTACGACATTTCCGATAAGACCGGCTGGTTCACCCGCGCGCAGCTTGCGGACATGATCGCCGTGTCCGAGTCCACCCCCGGCCCCATCGGCGTCAACATGGCGACTTATGTCGGCTTCATCACAGGCGGTGTTCCCGGCGCGCTGACGGCGACGATCGGCCTCATTACGCCAAGCATCATCATCATTCTCATTGTCGCGGCGTTTTTACAGGCCTTCCGCGACAGCAGGTATGTCACAGGTGCGTTCTACGGTCTGCGCCCCGCGTCCACCGCGCTCATCACGGCGGCGGGTCTCGTCGTTGTGCGCGAGACCTTCGTGCTCACCGATGGTGTGTTCTTCTGGCAGGGGCTGCTCCTTGCCGCCGTGCTGCTCGTGTTCACGCGATGGGTCAAGGCAACAAAAAACTGGCACCCGATCGTTTTCATCGGTATCTCGGCGCTGGTGGGCGTGGTGTTCCGCTTCGCGGGCGCATAAAAGCAAACGAAAAAGCAGCCGTTCGGCTGCTTTTTTGCCGCTTTTTCTTTTCAGTCCTCGCTTGCGATGTGGCCCGCGATGCGCTGCATGATCATATCGAGCGCGACGAGATTGTGCCCGCCCTCGAGCACGATGATGTCGGCATACTTACGGCTCGGCTCAACATACTGCTCGTGCATGGGCTTGACGGTGGTGAGGTACTGCGTGATGACGCTCTCGAGCGTGCGGCCGCGGTCGCGGATGTCGCGCAGGGCGCGGCGCAGGATGCGCACATCGGCGTCAGTCTCGACGAAGATCTTGATGTCGAACATATCGCGCAGGGCGGGATCCTGAAAAATGAGGATGCCCTCGACGATGATGACCTTGGTGGGGAAGATCTCAACCGTCTCGTCCGTGCGGTTGTGGTCTACATAGGAGTAGACGGGACAGCGGATGCTGCGGCCCGCTTTAAGCTCGCGGAGATGCTCGACGAGCAGGCTCGTTTCAAAGGCGTCGGGATGGTCGTAGTTGACCTTGGCGCGCTCTTCGTAGGACTTGCCCTCCTGCCGCTTATAGTAGCTGTCGTGGCCGATGACGGTCACAGCGTCGCCGAAGTGCTCCTTGAGATGGCGCGTGAGCGTGGTTTTGCCCGAGCCGGTGCCGCCTGCGATGCCGATGAAAATAGTGCTCATAGGCCTAAGTCCTCCCCTTGCTCTTTTATTTGACTCTATTATAGAAAGCGCGGCGGGAAATTGCAAGGGAGATACGCCGGAAGTGAAAAAAATTCCGCGAAAAAGGGCGCAGGCGGTTGACGGCTGGAGAAAAAGAAAGTATTATGTAAATAAGAATTTCTCGTGGGACGCACCGCGCCCCTGTTTTCAGGAGGATAGACTATGGATCTTATCAAGTGTCCCATCTGCGGAGAGATGTACTCGCCGAGCTACCGCCACTGCCCCTTCTGCGAGGAGGAGGACCGCCCGCGCAAGGCGGCCCGGCGCGGCCACCACGTTTCCGAAAAGAAGCGCACCCATTCCGCCCGCGGCCCCATCACCGCTGTGCTGCTGGTGGTGCTGGTCGTTATGTCGTGGTATCTCTTCGGCGACAGGTTTATGGAGAAGGTGAAGGAAAACCGCAGGAACGAGGTGGAAACAGTCGATCCCGCGCCGATTGATCCCACGCCGGTCGATCCCGCGCCGGTTGACCCGACGCCCGACGATCCCGCGCCGGTCGACCCGACACCCGATGACCCGACGCCCGACGAGCCTGCCCCGCCGGTGGTGGAGCCGGAGCCGGAGCCGGCGACGCCCACGGTCGATCCCGCGAGCCTTTCGATGAAAACGAATGTCGGCTCACTGCAAAAGGATGTGAACGGCAGGTATGACTGCACGATCAAGGCAAGCGAGTCCATCAAGCTCATCGTCAAGGGGACGGACGCGGCGGTGAGCTGGTCGAGCGCGGACAGCTCCATCGTGACGGTCGGCGCGGACGGCCTGCTCAAGCCGGCCAAGGTCGGCACGACCACCGTGACGGCGAGCGTCGGCGGCGCCACGCTCGAGTGCATCGTGCGCGTGAAGTGAAAAAAACGAAGCAGAGCGGCCCGGGAGGGCCGTTCTGTTTTTATGCACTGTCTATTGAAAGCGGATGGGTTTTGTGGTAGGATATTCTTGCAATGATAGCACTTGAAAAATCGGAAACGGAAATGACATGATGGATCGACGGAGCTTACTCGACCGCGCGGCAAAGAGCGCGGACGAGCGGGTGCTTTTGGGGCACGTTCTGGATAAATATGACCAGTGCCGGCAGCGAAACCTGCCGACGAATACGGCGTTTTTGACGCCCGCCGAGGCGCGGAGCGCGCTGGACCTGCTCCACGCCGCCGCTGTGCATGAGGGCTTTGCCCTGCTTGGCGGCTATGAGGGCGCGGAGCGGCGGATGCTCTTTTTCCTGCCCGACTGGCAGGAGGAGGCCGATACTGCTGAGGCGATGGCCTTTCTCCGCGCGCGTTGGCACGAGAGCGAGCAGCCCACGCACCGCGACCTGCTCGGGAGTCTGATGGCTCTCGGCGTGGAGCGCGAAACGCTCGGCGACATCCTCGTGAGCGAGGGGAGCGCCGACCTTGTTGTGAGCGCGGGGGTGGCGCAGTATCTGCTCGATAACTGGTCGGGCGCGGGGCGTACGGCGCTGCGACTGACGGCCATCGGCGCGGACGAGCTGAGCATCCCCGCGCAGAGGGTCAAGGAAATTCACGACACCGTGGCGACGCTGCGGCTCGACGCAGTGACCGCGGCGGGCTTTTCGATGAGCCGCAGCAAGGCCGCCGAGCTGATCGCCGCGGGGCGGGTGCAGAAGAACCACCGCGAGACCACCAAGGGCGATGCGAGCGTCGCGCAGGGAGACATCATCTCCGCGCGGGGGCTGGGAAAATTCGAGGTCGCCGAGGTCGGCGGCTTGAGCAAAAAGGGACGCACGGGCATCCTGCTGCGCCGGTATCTATAAGGAGAAATAAGATGGAACAAAAGAAGATCGAGCGCATCAACGAGCTGGCAAGGCTCGCCAAGGAGCGGGAGCTGACGGACGAGGAGAAGGTCGAGCGCGCGGCGCTGCGGCAGGAGTATGTGAACGCTGTGCTCGGCGACCTTAAAAATCAGCTCGACAACACCTATGTCATGGATGACAAGGGCAACAAGACCAAGCTTACCAGGTGGAGCGAGGACCGCAAGCTGGGCAAGTGATCTCGACGCCCTTCGCGCCCGCGAGAGCGTATGCTGAAAAGAGGGAGGACGAGCGCCATGGAGCATTTTGATCTAACTGCCTTTGCCGACGGCAGCGCGACGGCGCTGTACCGCACGCTCGGCGCACACCGCACGGCGGGCGGCTGGGTGTTCCGCGTCTGGGCGCCGCACGCGAGAAGCGTGGGCGTCGTGGGCGATTTCTGCGCGTGGGATGTCGGCGCACACCCGATGCGTCGGCTCGACGGTGGCATCTGGGAGACGGAGATAGAAGAGCTTTCGCAGTACGATACCTATAAGTTTGCCGTCACCTCGCGCAGCGGCGCGGTGACCTTCAAGGCGGATCCCTATGCATTCCACGCCGAAACGCGCCCCGGTACGGCGAGCAAGCTCTACGAGCTTGCAGGCTACGAATGGGGCGACGCGGACTATCTTGCCGCAAAACGGCCGGTCTATGACCGCCCGCTGAACATCTACGAGGTACACCTCGGCTCGTGGCGGCGGCGCGAGGACGGCAGCTTTTATGACTATCGCTCGCTCGCCGATGAGCTGAGCGAGTATGCCGCCAACCTCGGTTACAACTGCGTGGAGCTGATGCCCGTGACCGAGTATCCGCTCGACGATTCGTGGGGCTACCAGTGTACCGGCTACTTCGCGCCGACCTCGCGCTACGGCACACCGCAGGACTTCATGTACTTTGTGGACAGGATGCACCAAAGGGGCATCTCGGTCATTCTCGACTGGGTGCCCGCGCACTTCTGCAAGGACGCGCATGGCCTCATCGACTTTGACGGCGAGGCGTGCTACGAGTACGCCGACCCCAAAAAGCGCGAGCACGCGGGCTGGGGCACGCGGATTTTTGACTACGGGCGCGGCGAGGTGAAGAGCTTTCTGCTCTCGTCTGCTGCCTACTGGCTGCGCGAGTATCACATCGACGGCCTGCGCGTGGACGCGGTGGCGTCCATGCTCTACCTCGACTACGGGCGCGAGGCGGGCGAGTGGACGCCGAATAAGAACGGCGGGCATGAGAATTTAGAGGCCATCGACTTTCTGCGCGCGCTCAATACGGCCGCCTTTTCCATCGATCCCAATGTGATGATGGTGGCGGAGGAATCGACCGCGTGGCCGCTCGTGACCTATCCTGTCTCGGACGGGGGACTTGGCTTCAACCTCAAGTGGAACATGGGCTGGATGAACGATATGTGCCACTACCTCAAGCTCGATCCGTGGTTCCGCCAGTTCCATCATAAGGACCTCACTTTTTCACTGATGTACGCCTTCTCGGAAAACTTCGTGCTGCCCATCTCGCACGACGAGGTGGTGTATATGAAGGGGAGCCTTCGCGGCAAGATGTCCGGCGGCGAGTGGCAGCAGCTTGCGGGCGTGAGAACGTTCATGGTCTATATGCTCACGCATCCGGGCAAGAAGCTCACCTTCATGGGCGCGGAGCTTGGCCAGTGGCACGAGTGGGATTTTGTCGGTCAGCTCGACTGGTACCTGCTCGAAAACGAGATCAACCGCAAAACGCAGGACTTCTTCCGCGCCCTCAACCGATATTACCTTGAAAATCCCGCGCTCTGGCGCGTGGACTTCGACTGGGCGGGCTTTGAGTGGCTCGTCGCGGACGACAATCAGGACAATACCGTTGTCTTTGTTCGCCGCGACGGCGCGGGGGAGGAGCTGCTCGTCGCGGTCAACTTTTCGCCCAACGGCTATCGGGATTACCGCTTCGGCGTCCCGCCGCGCAAGGCGTGGCGCGAGGAGCTTTCCTCGGACGATACCGCGTTTGGCGGCACGGGCGCGTGGCGCAACGAAAAGACGGTCAAAACGCAGGACTTTCCCTCGCATGGGCGCGAGCAGTCCGCCGCCATCACCATTCCTCCGCTCGGCGCGGTCATTCTGCGCGGAGAGGGCGAATATAAAAAACCGAAAACGAAAAAAAGCAAGGCAAGGGAGGATAAGCAGGCATGAAAAAAGAGTGCATCGCCATGCTGCTCGCAGGCGGACAGGGCAGCCGCCTTTATGTTCTGACCGAGAACATGGCAAAGCCCGCCGTCCCGTTCGGCGGGAAGTTCCGCATCATCGACTTTCCCCTTTCCAACTGTGCAAATTCCGGTATCGACACCATCGGTGTACTGACGCAATACCGCCCGCTGGAGCTCAACCGCTACATCGGCAACGGCCAGCCGTGGGACCTCGACCGCGCGGACGGCGGCGTACATATCCTCCCGCCCTATCAGAGCGCGGGCGGCGCGACCTGGTTCAAGGGTACGGCGAACGCCATCTACCAGAACATCGGCTTTGTGGATATGTACGAGCCGGACTATGTGCTCATCCTCTCCGGCGACCACATCTACAAGATGGACTACGCCGCCCTGCTCGCGCACCACAAGCACACGCACGCCGACTGCACCATCGCGGTGATGGAGGTGCCGTGGGACGAGGCGAGCCGCTTCGGCATCATGAATGTGGACAGTGAGGATACCATCACAGAGTTTGAGGAAAAGCCCAAGGAACCCAAGAGCAACCTCGCCTCAATGGGTATTTACATCTTCACATGGAAAAAGCTGCGCGAATACCTGATCGCGGACGAGAAGGATCCCGCCTCGAGCAACGACTTCGGCAAGAACATCATTCCCGCGATGCTGGGCGCGGGCGAGAAGCTGTCCGCCTACCGCTTTGAGGGCTACTGGAAGGATGTCGGCACGCTCGACTCCCTCTGGGACGCGAACATGGATATGCTCGCGCAGGGGAGCGGGCTGAACCTGCTCGACAAGGACTGGCCCATCTACGCCCGCGTGGAGAGCGAGCCGCCCGCCTACCTCGACGAGACGGCAGAGGTCGCGCACAGCGTCATCACCCGCGGGACCGTGGTGGAGGGCGGGGTACATAACTCCGTTCTGTCCCAGTGCTGCACGGTCGCCGAGGGCGCGCAGGTGGAGTATTCCATCCTCATGCCCGGCGCGGTAGTGGAGCGCGGCGCGAAGGTCTCCTACGCCATTCTCGGCGAGAGGGCCCGCGTGGGCGAAAACGCCCGCGTCGGCGCGTCACCCGAGGATACGCCGCCTGAGGACTGGGGCATCACGGTCGTGGGCCCCGAGGCGGAGGTCAAGGCGGGCCATGTACTGGGCGCTGACCGTATGCTCAACCGCGAAGGAAAGGAGACGGTACGATGAACGGACTGCACGGCATCATTTTCTCCTACGAACAGGAGCCGGGACTGCGCGAGCTGGTCGAGCACCGGATGCCCGCCTCGGTCCCCTTCGGCGGACGCTACCGCGTCGTCGATTTCATGCTCTCCAATCTGCACGCCGCCGGCATCACCGATGTCGGGGTGGTGCTGCACGGCAACTATCAGAGCCTGCTCGACCACCTCGGCAACGGCAAGACCTGGGACATGGCACGCAAATACGGCGGTCTGCGCCTTCTGCCGCCCTTTGCCGACAACCGCACCTACCGCGGCGGCGTGTTCCGCGGCAAGCTGGAGGCGCTTGCCGGCGTGCGCTCGTATTTAGAGGACATCCGGCAGGATCATGTCGTTCTCTCCGACAGCGACCTCATCATCAACCTTCCGCTTGCCGATGTGCTCTCCGCGCATCTTGAGCGCGGCGCGGACATCACAGCCGTATGTACGGCAAGCGGCGCGTTTGTGGACAATGCCACCTACTTTACCCTTGCGCCCGACGGCTCGATCACACAGGTCTGGTGCGCGCCGACCGCGCCGCGCGGCCACCGCTCGCTGGAGCTTTATGTGCTCAGCCGCGAGCTGCTGCTCTCGCTCGTGGACGAGTGTGCCGCGCAGGAGAAGTACAGCTTCCGCCGCGATGTGCTCGCGGGTATGTGCGGAAAGCTGCGGCTGCAAAGCTATGTCTGGGACGGCTACGCCGCCCAGCTCCGCTCGGTGCGGGAGTACTACGAGCGCTCGATGGAGCTGCTGCGCCCGTCCATCCGCGCGGAGCTGTTCGCCCCCGCGCGCCCCATCCTCGCCAAGGAGGACGATGAGGCGTCGAGCTATCTCGCACCGGGCAGCCACGTGAAAAATTCACTCATTGCCGACGGCTGCACCATCGAGGGGAGCGTGGAGAACTGCATCCTCTTCCCCGGTGTAACGGTGGAGCGCGGCGTGGAGCTGCGCGACGCCATCCTCTTCAAGGGCACGCGCGTGCGCGACGGCGTGACGCTGCGCCATGTCATCACCGATAAGTATGTAGAGGTCCTGCCCGGGCGCACGCTCATCGGCCACGAGAGCTATCCCATCGTCGTCTCCAAGGGCAGCATCGTCTGAGGCTGCACGGGGGCGGAACGATCACACAAAATAAGGAGGAACGCGATGAACATTCTCTATGTCACCTCGGAGGCGGTGCCCTTCTGCAAGACAGGCGGCCTTGCGGATGTCGCGGGTAGTCTGCCGCAGGCATTGGCCGCGAACGGCGACCGGGTCAGCGTCATTCTGCCGCTCTATCAGAGCGTCGCGGACGCGTGGCGCGATCGGCTGCACTTTGAGAGATACATCTATGTGCGCCTTGCGTGGCGCAGCGTCTACTGCGGGCTTTTCTCCTACGATTGGCAGGGCGTGAGGTGGTACTTCGTCGATAATGAGCAGTATTTCAAGCGTCCCGAGCTCTACGGCTACTACGACGACGGCGAGCGCTTCGCCTTCTTCTCCCGCGCGGTGACGGAGCTGCTGGCGCTGCTGCCCGAGAAGCCCGAGGTCGTCCACTGCAACGACTGGCAGAGCGCGCTCGTGCCCGTCTATCTTCACGACGAGGCGGTGCGCGACGAATTTTACAAGGACATCCGCACGGTCATCACCGTGCACAACATCGAGTATCAGGGCCGCTTCGGCCGCGAAACGCTCGGCGATCTCTTCGGCCTCGACGAGGGCTGGTTCACCGGCGGCACGCTGGCCTTTGACGGCGATGTGAACCTTTTGAAGGGCGCGATCATCACGGCGGACGCCGTGACCGCCGTCAGCCCCACCTACGCGCAGGAGCTCAAATACGCCTACTTCGCCCACGGCCTTGAGAGCGTGATGCAGCTGGTGGAGGGTAAGCTCTACGGCGTTTTGAACGGCATCGACATGGTGCGCTACGATCCCGCGGAGGACATCGAGCTGACGGCGAACTACTCCGTCGGGCACATGGCGGGCAAGGCGAAGGACAAGGCGGCGCTGCAAAGGATGCTGGGCCTTGCCGAGCGGAGGGATACGCCCCTCGTGGCGATGGTCACGCGGCTCGTGGGGCACAAGGGGCTCGACCTTGTGTGCGAAACGCTCGACTACTTCATGGAGAAGGATATGCAGCTCGCTGTGCTTGGCAAGGGCGACGGCAAGTACGAGACCTTCTTTTCCTGGGCACAATCGAAGTACCCTGGCCGCGTGGCGGTGCATCTCGGCTACTCCGAGAGCCTTGCCATGCAGATCTACGCGGGCGCTGACCTGTTCCTCATGCCGTCTAAGAGCGAGCCGTGCGGCCTTTCTCAGATGATCGCCATGCGCTACGGCGCGGTGCCCATCGTGCGTGAGACAGGCGGGCTCAAGGACACCGTCCACGCCTACGAGGCTTGGAGCGGCGCGGGCAACGGCTTTTCCTTTACAAACTATAATGCGGGCGATATGTGCTATGTCATCGGCGAGGCCGTGGCCCTTTACCATGAACGGCCAGACGCCTATAAGGCGCTGCAAAAGCGCGGCATGAGCGAGGACTTCAGCTGGACGCGCAGCGCGAAAAAATACCGCGAGATCTATGACTCCGTTTGCAAGCAAGGCAGGTAACTCTATGAACATCAACACAACACAGGGCATGAAACGGGCGCTGACCGACAAGCTGCGCCTCGGCTTCGGCATCGCACCGGAGGAGGCCGATGACGCACAGATGATGCGCGCCGCGGCGCTGGTGCTGCGCGATGTGATGGCCGAGCGCGGCGTGGAGAGCCGCATGAAAACGCGGCGCGAGGAAAAGCGGAAGGTCCACTACCTTTCGATGGAATTTCTGCTGGGACGGAGCCTGGAGAAGAACGCCTACAACCTCGGCGTGAGCGCCGTGCTGCGCGAGGCGCTCGACGAGCTGGGCTTTCACGCGGCGGATGTGTTCGAGGCCGAGCCTGATGCGGGCCTCGGCAACGGCGGCCTCGGCCGCCTCGCCGCCTGCTACCTCGACTCGATGACCACGCTCGACATTCCCGCGGCGGGCTACTCCATCTGCTATGAGCTGGGCATTTTCCGCCAGCGCATCGTGGACGGCCAGCAGGTCGAGCTGCCGGACAACTGGAAGGACATCGGCGGCGCGTGGCTGATGCCCAAGCCGCAGGAGACCGAGGAGGTCTGCTTTGGCGGCAGCGTGCGCAAATTCTGGGATAACGGGCGGCTGCACATCGTGCCCGAGGGTGCGACGAAGGTGCTTGCCGTACCCTGCGACATGGAGATCACGGGCTACGCCACCGAGCATATCAACCCCCTGCGGCTGTGGGACGCGAAGTCCCCGACGCCGGTGGACATGAGCCTTTTCTCGCAGGGCGAATATCTGCGTGCGAGCGAGCAGGAGGCGATGGCCGAGACCATCGCCAAGATCCTCTATCCCGAGGACAACCACTACGAGGGCAAATCCCTGCGCCTCAAGCAGCAGTATTTCTTCGTCTCCGCTACGGTGCAGTCCATCATGCGCAAGCACATCGAGGTTTACGGCACGGCGGCGAACTTCCACGAAAAAAACGTCATTCAGATCAACGACACCCACCCCGCGCTCGTCATTCCCGAGCTGATGCGCATACTGATGGACGACGCGGGCTTCGACTGGGATACGGCGTGGAGCATCACGACGCAGTCCGTCGCCTACACCAACCACACCGTGCTCGCCGAGGCGCTTGAGCGCTGGCCGCAGCAGCTGATGGAAACGCTGCTCCCGCGCGTGTGGGAGATCATCACCGAGATCGCCCACCGCTATCAGAAAAGGGTCGAGGACTACTACCGCGACCCCGCCAAGACCGCCGAGCTGGCCATCGTTTGGGACGGTCAGGTGCGCATGGCGAACCTCTGCATCGCGGGCGGCATGGCGGTCAACGGTGTTTCTGCGCTGCACTCCGACATTCTGCGACGCGAGGTGTTCCGCTGGCAGTGTGAGATGGAGCCGGAGAAGTTTAAGAATGTCACCAACGGCATCGACCACCGCCGCTGGCTCGCACAGATCAACCCGCGGCTCGACAGCCTTGTCGACGACCTATGCGGCGGACGCGGCTATCTGCTCCGCCCGGAGGAGCTTAAAAGGCTCGAGGCATTCGCCGATGACAGCGCGGTGCTTGCGCGTTTGGGCGAAATCAAGCGCGCGAACAAGCTCGACTTTGCCGCCTATGTCAAAAGGACGCAGGGCGTCGTGCTCAACACCGACGCCATCTTTGATGTGCAGGTCAAGCGCCTGCATGAGTACAAGCGCCAGCTTTTGAACGCCCTGCACATCATCTACCTCTACCAGAGACTTCAGGACGACCCCAACATGGAAATGCAGCCGCAGACCTTCCTCTTCGGCGCCAAGGCTGCGCCGGGCTACGCGGTCGCCAAGCGCATCATCCGCCTCATCAATTCGCTGGCAAATCAGATCAACGCTGACCCGCTGTGCAAGGGACGCTTGCAGGTCGTGTTTCTGGAGAATTACCGCGTGTCGCTCGCCGAGCATCTGATGCCCGCGAGCGAGGTCAGCCAGCAGATCTCCACCGCCGGCAAGGAGGCCAGCGGCACGGGCAATATGAAGTTCATGATGAACGGCGCACTGACCGTCGGCACGCTCGACGGCGCGAATGTCGAGATGCACGAGGTCCTCGGTGACGAGAATATGTTCCTCTTCGGCCTGCACGCCGACGAGGTGGAGCGCATGAGGGCGCAGGGCTACGCGCCCCAGCGGCTCTACGAGCGCGACGGCGCGCTGCGCCGCGTGGTCGATCAGCTCCGCAGCGGTTTTTCCGACGGCGTGAGCTACGACGACCTCGCCCAGCGGCTGCTCCAGCGCGACGAGTATATGCTTTTGCAGGATTTCGCGTCCTACTGCGCCGCGGAGCAGCGCATGGTGCAGACCTACGCCGACCGCGAGAGGTGGGAGCGGATGTCCCTGCTCAATATTGCGCGCAGCGGCATCTTTGCCGCCGATCGCGCGGTCGCGCAGTATGCGGACAACATCTGGCACGTGATGCACAAGTGAGAAAAAGAGGGGAAGATGCCGCGGCGGCATCTTCCCCCTTGCGCTTCTCCGCGCGGTATTCTATAATGGTACCATCGAATGAAACAACGGAGGTTGACGCGATGTACGAAAACGGCAGGATCTACATGGGGCTTGCGGACGGCGCGCGCGTGGAGATGGCCCTCAATATGTGCAACCGCCACGGTCTGATCGCGGGCGCGAGCGGCACGGGAAAGACCGTTACGATGAAGGTGATGGCCGAGAGCTTTTCCGACGCGGGGGTGCCTGTGTTCCTCTGCGACGTCAAGGGAGACGTTGCGGGCATCTGCGTGCCCGGCGTGAGCAGCGAGGGCATGGAAAAGCGCATCGACCGCTTCGGCCTGCGCGGCACCTTTACTTATAAAGGCTATCCCACGACCTTCTGGGACATCTACCAGACCGGCGGTCACGCCGTCCGCGCGACGGTGAGCGACATGGGGCCGGAGCTTTTGTCCCGCATCCTCGACCTTACGCCCGCGCAGGAGGGAATTTTGCACATCGTTTTTCGCATCGCGGACGATAAGGGACTGCTGCTCCTTGACCTCAAGGATCTGCGCGCCATGCTGAGCTATGTCAGCGAGCACCGCGCGGACTACATGATGACCTACGGCAACATCACGCCCCAGTCCGTTGCGGCGATTTTGCGCGCGCTGCTGCCGCTTGAGCAGCAGGGCGGCGACCTCTTTTTCGGCGAGCCAGCGCTCGACATCCGCGACTGGATGCGGCGCGACGCCGACGGCCACGGCATGATCAATGTGCTCGACTGCGTGAAGCTGGCGCAGAATCCGACCCTCTACGCGAGCTTTCTGCTGTGGCTGCTCTCGGAGCTGTTTGAAAGCCTGCCGGAGGCGGGCGACCTCGAAAGGCCACGGCTGGTATTCTTCTTTGACGAGGCGCATATGCTCTTTCGCAACGCGCCGCCTGTTTTGGTGCAGAAGATCGAGCAGACCGTCAAGCTCATCCGCTCGAAGGGCGTGGGCGTGTTCTTCGTGACGCAGAGCCCGAGCGACATTCCCGACACGGTGCTCGCACAGCTCTCCAACCGCGTGCAGCACGCGCTGCGCGCCTACACGCCCGCTGAGCTCAAGGCGGTGCGCGTCGCGGCGCAGGCCTTCCGCGTCAATCCCGCCTTCCGCGCGGAGGACGCCATCATGGAGCTGGGTGTCGGCGAGGCGCTGACCTCGTTTTTAGATGAACAGGGTGTGCCGACCATCGTGCAGCGCACGAAGATCGTTTGCCCGCAGAGCTTCATGGGCGCGCCCGAGCCGATGGCGCGTATGAAGACTATGCTGCATGACGGCATGGAGAAGTACGACGACGCGGTGGACAATCTCTCCGCCTACGAGGTGCTGACCGAGCAGGCCGACGCCGCGGCGCTGCAAAAGCAGCAGGAGAAAGACCGCCTTGCACAGGAGAAGGCCGACGCCGAGCAGGAGAAGCTGCGCGCAAAGGAAGAGGCTGCGGCGGAGAAGCAAAGAGCAAAGGAAGAGGCTGCCGAAGAAAAGCGCCGCCAGAAGTTAGAGGACGAGGAGCGCAGGCGCGCGCAGAAGCTGGAGGATGAGGAGCGCCGCCGCGCACAAAAGCTGGAGGACGAGGCGCGCCGAAAGGCGGAGAGGGCCGCCGAGGCCGAGCAGAAAAAGCTCGAACGGCAGCGCGAGCGCGAGGCCGCTGCGGCGAAGAAAAAGGCCGAGCGGCTCCAGTCGAAGATCGAGACACAGCTTGTCTCCGCGGGCGGGCAGATCCTCAAGCGGGGGCTTTTGGGCATTTTGAAACGGTAAATAGAGAGAAAAGGCGCGCCGGACGGCGCGCCTTTTCCTTGTGCGGTTTACTTGTTTGCCATGCGATAGACGGCGAGGATGTCGTCGTAATCGAGCGGGCGGAACTTGCCCACCGTGCGGGTGCGGAAGAAGGTGCAGCGCTCGGCGAGCTCGCGCAGCGTATCCTCGCTCTGCACGCCGATGCGGAGCTCCGTGAAGGTGGTCGGCATATCGATGGAGCGGAAAAATTCCTCCGTTGTGTCGATGGCGCGGAGGGCGAGGTCGCGCTCACTCTCGCCGTCGCGGCGGGAGAGGCACCACACGGCCTCGCCGTAGTGCGCAAAGCGTGCGGGATCGGCGTCCACCACATAGCGCGCCCACTGCGGCCACATGACCGAGAGCGACGCGCCGTGCGCGGCGTCGAACATTCCCGAAAGCTCGTGGCCGAACTGGTGCACGGAAAAGTCCTTCACGCCGCCGAGCCCCGTGAGGTTGTTGTGCGAGAGAGAGCCTGCCCACATGATCTCACTCATGGCGTCGTAGTCATGGCTGTCGCGCATGGCGGCGCGGCCCGCGTCGATGACCGTGCGCAGCAGGCCCTCGGCGATCTCGTCGGTCATGCGGTTGGAGGGGTGGCCGGGGTTAAAGTAGCGCTCGAGCGTGTGCATCATGATGTCCACCACGCCGCAGCCGACCTGATAGCGCGGGAGCGTGTAGGTCAGCTCAGGGTCCATGATGGCGAACAGCGGGCGCTGGAGGTCGGTGTTCAGGCCGCGCTTGAGCGTCGTTTCGTCGTTCGTCAGCACGGCGCTGTCACTCGTCTCGCTGCCTGCGGCGGAGATGGTCAGCACCGCGCCGAGCTTGCTCGTTTTGGTGAGCGTCGCCTTTTTGCTCCAAAAGTCCCAGATGTCGGTTTCGGGGTTGGCAACGCCGTGGGCGATGGCCTTGGCGGTGTCGATCACGCTGCCGCCGCCGACGCCGAGAATGAAGTCCGCGCCGAAATCGAGCGCCTTTTGTACGCCCTCGCGCGCGTGGGAGAGGCGCGGGTTGGGCTGCACGCCGCCGAAGCTCAGATGTTCCAGCCCTGCGTCGCTGAGCGTCTGCTCGATGCGCGCGATCAGCCCGCTCTTCACGGCGCTGTGGCCGCCGTAGACGACGAAGACCTTCGTGCCGCCGAAGGCCCTGACTGTCTCGCCGACCTTGGTCTCCGCGCCCTTGCCGAAGTAGATCTTGGTCGGGCAGTAAAATTCAAATGCCTGCATGGAACGAATCCTCCTTGCCTGTGCGCGATCTGCCGCGCACGAATTTTCTGCGCCTATGGTAGCACATTTGCGCGCGGCGCGCAAGAGGGCGAAGCAGAGAGAAAAACCATACTTTTTCCGGCAATTTGTGTTGACATAATAATTGTGGATAAGTCTGTGGAAACTGTGAATAACCTTGATTTTACAAGAATTTTACGGGTTGACACGCGGTTATTTTTTGTCGCGCGGGGGGACTTTTTGCAGCTCTTGCGCAGAATTTTAACAAGGCTGCGCGCTTTTGTTGGGCAGCGTCAAAATACTTGCTATTGTGGAGCGGAGTTGTTATAATATACAAGGAATGGTATCCTATGGAAACGGAGAGAGCAAATGGCTAAGACTGGAAAAAACTACGGCAACGAGAGCATCTCGCTCCTTGAGGGCGCGGAGCGCGTGCGCAAGCGCCCGGGCGTCATTTTCGGCTCGGACGGGCTCGACGGCTGCGAGCACGCGGTCTTTGAGATCCTCTCAAACTCGATCGACGAGGCGCGCGAGGGTCACGGCAAGGTCATCACGCTCACGCACTATGCCGACGGCAGCATCGAGGTGGAGGACAACGGCCGCGGCTGCCCCGTGGACTGGAACCCCAAGGAGCAGCGCTTCAACTGGGAGCTGGTGTACTGCGAGCTCTACGCAGGCGGCAAGTACAACAACTTAGACGGCGACAACTACGAATACTCCCTCGGTCTTAACGGTCTCGGCGCCTGCGCGACGCAGTACGCCTCGCGCTACATGGATGTGACCGTCTGGCGCGACGGGAACAAATATTCCCTGCACTTTGAGCGCGGGCAGATTACAGGCAAAAAGGGCGAGGAGCTGAAGATCGAGCCGACCGACCGCGGCAAGAGGACCGGTACGCTCACGCGCTGGCTGCCCGACCTTGATGTGTTCACCGACATCAACATCCCCGCCGAATATTTTACCGATGTGCTGCGCCGTCAGGCGGTCGTCAACGCGGGCATCACCTTCCGCTTCCGCGACGAGGCGGGCGGGAAATTCGAGACGCAGGAGTTTCTCTACGAAAACGGTATCGTCGACTATGTCGCGGAGCTGGCCGGAGAGGGCGCGCTGACCACGCCCGTCTTTTGGGAGACCGAGCGCCGCGGACGTGACCGCGAGGATAAGCCCGAGTATAAGGTCAAGCTCTCGTGCGCCTGCTGCTTTTCCAACCGCGTGAACGTCATCGAGCACTACCACAACTCCTCGTGGCTCGAGCACGGCGGCGCGCCGGAGAAGGCGACGAAGACCGCCTTCGTCTACGCCATCGATAAGTATCTGAAGGACAGCGGCAAGTATCAAAAGAGCGAGAGCAAGATCACCTGGCAGGATGTGGAGGACTGCCTCGTGCTCGTCTCCAACGACTTCTCCACGCAGACGAGCTACGAGAACCAGACGAAAAAATCCATCACGAATAAGTTCGTGCAGGAGGCGATGACGGACTTTTTGAAGTCCCGCCTCGAGACCTACTTCATCGAAAACCGTGTCGAGGCGCTCAAGATCGCCGAGCAGGTGCTCATCAACAAGCGAAGCCGCGAGAGCGCGGAGAAGCAGCGCTTGAACATCAAGAAAAAGCTCTCGGGCAGCATCGACATCTCCAACCGCGTGCAGAAGTTCGTGGACTGCCGCACGCGCGAGGTCTCCCGCCGCGAAATTTATATCGTCGAGGGCGACAGCGCCCTCGGCTCGGTCAAGCTCTCGCGCGACGCGGAGTTTCAGGGCATCATGCCCGTGCGCGGCAAGATATTGAACTGCCTCAAGGCAGACTACGCCCGCATCTTCAAAAGCGAGATCATCACCGACCTTCTGAAGGTGCTCGGCTGCGGCGTCGAGGTGCAGGGCAAGGCGGTCAAGGACCTCAACGCCTTCGACCTCAATAACCTCCGCTGGAGCAAGGTCGTCATCTGCACCGATGCGGATGTGGACGGCTTCCAGATCCGCACGCTCATCCTCACGATGATCTACCGCCTCTGCCCCACGCTGATCCGCGAGGGCTATGTCTACATCGCGGAGACGCCGCTTTTTGAGATCAACTGCGGCGACAAGACATGGTTCGCCTACTCCGATAAGGAGAAGAACGACATCGTAAAAACGCTCGAGGGCAAGCGCTATAAGGTCGACCGCTCCAAAGGTCTCGGCGAAAACGACCCCGAAATGATGTGGCTTACGACGATGAATCCCGAGACACGCCGCCTCATCAAGGTCATGCCCGAGGACGCCGAGGCGACCGCGCAGGTCTTCGACCTCCTCCTCGGCGACAATTTGCAGGGCCGCAAGGACCATATCGCAGAGAACGGCTACAAGTATCTGGAACTGGCGGACATTTCGTAGGAGGGCGGAAAACGGGGCAAAGCCCTTGCAAAAGAGCGGCGTTTATGGTACGCTGAAGGAACAGGATACCCAATGGACCCACACAGGGAAGGAGAATGGAAAAATGAAAAAACTGATCGCTCTTCTGCTGGCGCTGATGTTGGCGCTGGCGCTGGCCGTCCCCGCAAGCGCGGCGGGCGAGGATATTGGCATCATCGGCGGAGCCGACGGTCCGACCTATATTCTCGTCAGCGCCGATCCGAAGGCTGCCGCGACGGTTTCAAAGGAACAGCGCGAGCAGAACATCAAGGCGCTCGGCGGCACGGTCGGGCAGACCAATGTGCTGCTGGGTAACAGGTGCATCGCCTTCACCGACGCCGCGCCTGAGGCGAAGGACGGCCGCACGATGGTGCCGCTGCGCGCGACGCTCGAGGCGATGGGCGCAACGGTCGGTTATGATAAGGCGAGCAAGGCCGCGGTCGTGACGGGCGATAAGGCGAGCTTCACCCATGTGATCGGCAGCGACCTCATCACGCTTGCCGACGGCTCGACGGTGAAGATGGATGTGGCCTCCTATGCGACCGCCGCGAACCGCACGATGGTGCCGGTGCGCTTTTTCTCGCAGGTGCTCGGCTACGATGTCTTTTGGGACAACGACTATAAAATGGTATTCCTGCTCGACCGCGAGAGCTTTGTCAAGGCTCTGGACGGCCGCTTGAGTGTGCTCAACGGCGATCTTGACCGTTTTGCCGCGCTGTCCGATTCCGCAAAAAGCGTTTGGGAGCAGGCAAAGCTGAGCGGCACGGTCAAGCGCAGCGATGAAAAGGGAAAGCGCAGCGCCGAGCTCAGCGGCTCGCTTGCCACACTGCGCGACGGGAACGGCACGGCTCTCCGACTGGAGATGGACCTCAGCCGTGCGCTCGAGCTGCCCAGCGGCGCGGAGCTGCTCCCGCAGGACTACCGCGCGCTGCTGGGGCGCTTCAAGCTGGAGCTTTGCATGAGCGAGAAGACATATCTCCGCTCCGCTTTCTATGACTACCTGTTCTCAGGCGGTGTGAGCGCGCGGGACGATGTGTGGTATGCCTTTGAAGACGGGGACGACGGGACCGCTCTTTTGCGCCGGCTGAACAGCCAGGCGGGGGAGCGCAGCGTTGGCGGCGCACTCTACGCGATGCTGGAGCAGGGCGACGCGAACCACTTCTACGAGACCTGGCGGCGCACGACCGCGACCGCGCGCGTGCTCGAGAGCCTCTTTGGGGACGGTGTTCTGACCCGCGCGGGGAAGGACCTGTGCTGGAGCTTCGGCCCGGACGAGCTGGCCGACCTGCTCAACGCCCTCACTGGGCGGACGGATCTCAGCGCCCAAACGCTCAAAGCGGCGAGCGGCGCAGAGCTGAGCATGGAGTGGAGGCTTACCGATGTCCGCGCGACGGGCGATAAGCCCGTCATCGCACCGCCCGACGGCGCGGCGGTCATCACGATCCCCACTGTGAGATAATAGAAGAGCGAAAGCAAAGGAAGGGCGCGCTCCCGCGGGAGCGCGCCCTTCCTTTGTTCCTCATTCGATGCCGGTGACCTGATACTCCTTGTCCTCCACCGCTTTTTTGAGCGCGGCATCGTCCACGCTTGATTGCAGTGTCACGACGGCGGTGCCGTCAATGTGGCTGACCTCGGCCTCCGCCACACCGGGGACGGCCTCAAGTGCCTTTTTGACGGCGGCCTCGCAGTGGGTGCACATCATGCCTTCAATTTTCATCGTCTTTTTCATGGTTTCCTTCTCCTTTGTCATCGTTTCGGTGATCTTCTTTCTTTTGTGTTTATGGTCATGCTTTGTGTCGCGGAGCTTGCAGAGGTTCAGCCGCAGGGCGTTGGACACCACGCAGAAGCTTGAAAGGCTCATCGCCGCCGCGCCGAACATGGGGTCAAGCGTCAGCCCCAGCGGAATGAATACGCCCGCCGCGAGCGGGATGCCGAGCGTGTTGTAGAAAAACGCCCAGAAGAGATTTTCGTGGATATTGCGCAGCGTCGCGCGGCTCAGGCGAATGGCGGCGGGTACATCGCTGAGCCGGCTTTTCATCAGCACCACGTCAGCCGCGTCGAGCGCGACATCCGCGCCCGCGCCGATGGCAATGCCGATGTCCGCACGGGTGAGCGCGGGGGCGTCGTTGATGCCGTCACCGACCATGGCGACCCTGCCGCGCTCGCGCAGGCGGCGAATTTCCGCCTCTTTTCCGTCGGGCAGCACACCCGCGATCACGCGATCCACGCCCGCGGCGGCGCCGATGGCGCGCGCGGTGCGCTCGTTGTCGCCCGTGAGCATCACGACCTCGATGCCCATGCCCTGCAGCTCGCGCACGGCCTGCGGGCTGTCCGGCTTGATGACATCCGCCACGGCGATGACGCCGAGGAGCGCGCCGTCCTCACAGAAAAGGAGCGGCGTCTTGCCTGTCTCCGCAAGGCTTTCGCAGCGCTTACGCAGCGCGGGGGAGACCTCCGCAGCGGCGGACACATAGCGCAAACTGCCGCCGAGCAGCGTCCGTCCCTGCCGCGCAGCGGTCAGGCCGCTGCCGGAGAGCGCGCGGAAGTCCGTGACCTCGTCGGCGCTCAGACCGTCCGCCTGCGCCCTTGCTAAAATCGCGCGGGCGAGCGGATGCTCGCTCTTTTGCTCGAGCGCGAGCGCCGCGCGGAGAAGGTACTCCTCGCTCACGCCGTCGGCAGGGAGGAGGTCGGTCACCTGCGGCTCGCCGGCGGTGACGGTGCCGGTCTTGTCGAGTGCTACGATGTCCACGCGGCCCGTTTCCTCGAGCGACGCGGCGGTTTTGAAGAGAATGCCGTTTTTCGCACCCAGTCCGCTGCCGACCATGATGGCGACCGGCGTGGCGAGCCCGAGCGCGCAGGGACAGCTGATGACCAGCACGGAGATGCCGCGCGCGAGCGCGAAGCCTGCGCTCTGCCCGAGCGCCAGCCACACCGCAGTCGTGAGCGCCGCAAGGGCGATGACCGTCGGCACAAACACGCCGGAGACGCGGTCGGCGACCTTGGCAATGGGGGCCTTGGTCGCGGCGGCGTCGCTGACCATCTGAATGATCTGCGCAAGCGTGGTGTCCTCGCCGACGCGCGTGGCGCGGCAGCGCAGAAAGCCGGACTGATTGACCGTTGCGGCGGAAACTGTGTCGCCCGCCGCTTTATCGACCGGCAGGCTCTCGCCCGTGAGCGCCGCCTCGTTGACGGCGCTCGCGCCGTCCGTCACCACGCCGTCCACGGGGATGCTCTCACCCGGGCGGACAACGAAGGTGTCGCCCTTTTGCACCTGCTCGATGGGAACGATCATCTCGCGGCCGTCCCGCTCGACCGTCGCGGTACGAGGCGCGAGCTTCATGAGGCCCTTGAGCGCGTCGGTGGTTTTGCCCTTGGAGCGGGCCTCAAGGAGCTTGCCGACGGTGATGAGCGTGAGGATCATGGCGGCGGACTCAAAGTAGAGCTCCGAGAGATAGCCCGCCGCGGCCGCCGCGTCGCCGCGCGATTGCGCGACGGTCATGGCGAAGAGGGCGTAGCTGCTGTACCCGAAGGCCGCCGTCGCGCCGAGGGCGACGAGGGTATCCATGTTCGGCGCACGGTGAAGGAGGCTTTGAAAGCCGCTGACAAAGAACCTTTGGTTGATGACCATGACGGCGGCGGTCAGCAGAAGCTGCGTCAGCCCCAGAGCGACGGGGTTGCCCGCGTAGAGGGCGGGCAGCGGCCAGCCCCACATCGTATGCCCCATCGAAAAATACATCAGCACGAGCAGAAAGCCGAGCGACCACGCGAGCCGCCGCTTTAAGCTCGGCGTTTCGTGGTCCTCCAGCGCGCGCTCCGCCTCCGCGGGCGTCGGCGCGGCTCTGCCCGCGGCCTTTAGGGATGCGCCGTAGCCCGCTGCCTGTACGGCAGCGATGATGTCGTCCGGCGCGGCGGCGCCCTCTACGCCCATGGAGTTCGTCAGCAGGCTCACCGAGCAGGCGGTGACGCCGCAGACCTTGCCCACCGCCTTTTCGACCCGCGCCGAGCAGGCGGCGCAGCTCATGCCGGTCACATTGTATTGTGTCATTGTGTGTTCCTCGGTTCCGTGAATTTACCCTTAGGCTGTGCGCGCCGCGCTCATTTCATGAGCTTTTGCAGCGTCGCCACCAGCTCGTCGATGGTCTCGTCCCTGCCCGCGCGGATGTCGTCCGCCACGCAGGTGCGGATATGATTGGCGAGCAGCTCCTTGCCAAAGGCGTTGACCGCCGCGTTGACCGCCGCGGCCTGCACTAAAATGTCGGGGCAGTAGGCCCCGCTCTCCACCATGCCGCGGATGCCGCGGATCTGCCCCTCAATGCGGTTGAGACGGTGGATGAGCTTTTTGTATTCCTCCGGCGAGCGCTCCTTTTTGCGCTGCGGGCAATGGCAGCAAGGCTCCTTGTCCATGTAGCGCACCTCCTGACTGCTTATATACCCTGTGGGGGTATGTTGACTATATACCCCTGCGGGGTATTTGTCAAGAGCAGAGAGGGGAAAAAGTCCTAAGACTTTTTCTCCTCCTTCGTTTCGATGATCCTTGCGGTCGCGCGAAGGCGGCGCGACTCGAAGCCGCGCACATTCCAGCGCTCGATGAGGTCGGCGATCTGCCCCTCGGCCTCGATGACCTCCTCCTCAAACGCACGGGCGGAGATGCGCAGCGCGCCGTGGCCGAGAATGATGACCTGCTCCATATTGTCCGAGGTCGCCACGCGGACGCGGTGCTCCCTGCCGAGGTCATAGGTCGCGCGCTCAATGTAGCTGTCGGCGGTCTGCGCCTCCTTGGTGTAGACGACATAGACGCCGTTTTTCTTCTCCACCGAGCCGGGATTGCCCTTGACCTTGTAGGCGTCGAAGACCAGAATGATCTCGCATTTGCGCCAGCCGCGGTAGTTGGCTAAGATGTCAACGAGCGCCTCCCGCGCGGCGGATATATCCTGCGCGGCGAGCTTTTTCAGCGCGTTCCACGCGAAGATGATGTTGTAGCCGTCCACGAGCAGGTACTCGGGACCGGATTTCTGATTTTTGATGTTGTAGCGCGTTTCGTCGAGCGTGGTGCGCGCGGGCGCGCGCTTTGGCTCGAAGGCGCGGCGCTCGACCTTGCCGTAGGTGCTCTCGAAGATGGCGAGCAGCTCCTTGTCCTCGGCGGCGGAGCCGGACGGCGCGCGCCGGCGCGTCGGTACGGACTCGGCTGCTTCGGCACTGCGCTCCTGCATGACGCAGGGGATGTGCGCGCGCTCCTTGACCTCGTCCCACGGCACATACACGCCCGCACCGTGCTCGCAGAATACCGAGCCTGTGGGGTTTTCCGCGTCGCGCGCGGGGTCGTAGCCGATGGCGGCAACGACCGCCTCGGCGTTTGCGCAGGGCTCGTAGCCGCGCAGCGTGCAGCTCAGCCGCCCGCGTCCGCGGGTGTAGGCGGCGACCTCCTGCGCGTAGCTGCGCAGGTCCGCGACCGGCGCGAAGCCGGTGAGCGCCGTTTCCCCGCCGACGGTCTCCGGTGCATCCGTCGAGCCGCCCATCGCGGCAAGGTCGGTCATCGCGCGGCCCACGCACTCCGGCGGCAGCTCAAGGCGAAAATCGTAGTACGGCTCGAGCAGCACGCTCTCCGCCTGCATCAGACCCTGCCGCACGGCGCGGTAGGTCGCCTGCCGGAAGTCGCCGCCCTCGGTGTGCTTGAGGTGTGCGCGCCCCGCGAGCAGCGTGATTTTTACATCGGTCAGCGCTCCGCCGGTCAGCACGCCCGGGTGCGCGCGCTCGGCGAGGTGCGTGAGAATGAGTCGCTGCCAGTTGAGATCCAGCTCGTCGGTCGGACAGGCGGATGAGAGCTGCACGCCGCTCCCGCGCGGCGCGGGTTCGAGCAGCAGGTGTACCTCCGCGTAGTGGCGCAGCGGCTCAAAATGCCCCACGCCCTCGACGGTGCTTGCAATGGTCTCCTTGTAAACGATGCTCCCCTCGCCGAAGGTGACGGCAAGACCGAAGCGGTCGGCGATGAGCCGTCGGAGAATTTCCAGCTGCACCTCGCCCATCAGCTCGGCGTGCAGCTCGCCCGTCGCCTCCTCCCACACGATATGGAGCATCGGGTCCTCGTCCTCCAGCTCGCGCAGCTTCGGGAGCACCGCGTGCGCGTCCACGCCGTCGGGCAGGAAAATGCGGTAGGTCAAAACGCTTTGCAGCTGCGGCCTTTCGCCGTCCGCCTCCGCTCCGAGCCCCTGTCCGGGATAGGTGTCCGCAAGCCCCGTGACCGCTACGACCTCACCTGCCCCCGCCGTGTCCACAGGGCGGAATTTCGCGCCGGAGTAGAGCCGCAGCTGGTCGGCCTTGCCGCAGGGAAGCTGCGTTTTCGCGCGCAGCGCTCCGCCGGTGATCTTCAGATGCGTCAGGCGCGTGCCCTGCGCGTCGCGCGAAATTTTGAAGACCCGCGCACCGAAGTCCGCGCTGCGCGACGGCTCGCGTGTAAAGCGCACGAGCAGCTGCAAAAACTCCGCCACGCCCTCGTTTTTGAGCGCGGAGCCGAAGCAGCAGGGAAATATTTTCCGCGCGGCGATCAGCGCCGCAAGCGTGTCGTCGCACAGCCCGCCGCGCTCCAAAAGCCCCTCCAGCGCCGCCTCGTCTGTAAGCGCGGCTGCCTCGTCGCGCTCGTCCCGCGCTGTGCCAAGATCGACGCAGGCACCGAGGCTTTGCAGCCCTTCGAGCAGCGTCGCGCGGTCCGCACCCGCGAGGTCCATCTTGTTGATGAAAAGGAAGGTCGGCACGCCGTAGCGCTCCAAAAGGCGCCAGAGCGTGCGGGTATGGCCCTGCACGCCGTCCGTGCCGCTGATGACGAGCACGGCGTAGTCGAGCACCTGAAGTGCGCGCTCCATCTCAGCGGAGAAATCGACATGGCCGGGCGTGTCGAGCAGCGTGATGTGCGTGTCGCCGCAGTCCAGCACCGCCTGCTTGGAGAAGATGGTGATGCCGCGCTCGCGCTCAAGCGCTTCGGTATCCAAAAAGGCGTCGCCGTGATCGACGCGGCCGAGAGAACGCAGCGCGCCCGCGGCGTACAAAAGCCCCTCGGAGAGCGTGGTCTTGCCCGCGTCCACATGGGCGAGTATTCCGATGACGAGATTTTTCATGGCTTGTCCTCTGCAAAAAAACGCCGTGAACGGCGCAAAGATCGATACCGCCATTATACCAGCAGGCGCGGCGGTCGGCAACGGAAAAATAAGCAAAGAGGCAAAAAGTGTCGCCTGTTTTGCTGCCAAAAATCTTCCAGCTTGTTCCTTGGATAAACTGGCGCGATTTTCAAAGACTACCAACAGCAAATTGAAAACAAAGGAGAATCGTCATAGATGAAAGCAACCGGAATCGTGCGCCGGATCGACGACCTTGGCCGCGTGGTCATTCCCAAGGAGATCCGCCGCACCATGCGCATCCGCGAGGGCGACCCGCTGGAGATCTACACAAGC
>NZ_JAFBIQ010000024.1 GCF_021531315.1 Oscillibacter valericigenes
GGCTCCCAGTTTTCCGGCAAAAAATGGTTCGTTATTCCCGACAAAATATGGTTGGGAACTCCCGACGCCAACATGGTTTCCTTGGCCGTCTCGGAGAAACCAATCTTCACGATGATTTTCCCATGACGGAAGCAATATGGGTTGCGGATTTGGTGGATAAAATCCAGCACCCGTTCCTCTTTGGGAAGTTCTGTACGGATAGATATGTCCCGAATATCGACAAGCTGCTCTGGATCGACCGTCTTAATGTCAACGGCGGAGAGCGTATCAAGCTCTGCAAGTGTAAGTGATTTCAAACAGGCTCCTCCTTTCTGCCTCTACAAATCTATTCAGAAGGGCGCCTGTCCTATGCCAGAGAACGCAGCCCCACGCTGATTGCCAGGGCTGCGTCGATCTCCTTCATCTTTTTCTCGCTGATCTGCCCGATATAGCCCCGCAGCCGCCTGCGGTCAACCGTCCGTATCTGCTCCAACAGCAGCAGGGATGTAGGAGCAAGGCCCGGCACATCCTCCAGCAAAACATGAGTGGGAAGGTGGGTCTTATCCCTTCGGCTGGTGATGGCCGCCGCCACCACGGTGGGGCTGAAATAGTTGCCCACATTATTTTGGAGAATGAGGATGGGGCGTGTTCCGCCCTGTTCCGAACCAACCACCGGGTCCAGGTCGGCATAGAACAGAGCGCCGCGCCGGATCGCCTTTCGCCGCATAAGAATGACCTCCTGAATATAAGTAAGCCGCAAACAGGGCAGGCCCCGAAAGGCCTGCCCTGCGTCCGGCGAAATTTTTTCCAATCTGTTTTCTTTCATTGTGCTATTTGTCCTCGACGCCCCGCACATGGGAAGTCATCAGCGGCCAGCAGCGAACCGGCCCACGGGAATCTCACCCCTCCGAGGATCTCTCCGAGCTGCCCCATTGCGTGATCCTGCGGTCAAGCAGGGCTGTGGCTAGACAGGAGTACCATTGTACCCTTTGCCGGTCATGGCCGCGCCGGGAGCTGCCCGGTTTTTACAGACCGCCGTTTCTCGCTCATACAGGCAGGATGACCGCAGGACCAATGAAAGAATATAGGTGGGATCTGCTCATCCGTGCCGTACCTCATGGCGCGGCTTCTGAATCGGCTTTTGCTCATCGCACTGGCAAAGGGGAAGTTACCGATGAATGAGTATGCGGTTGTCAAGGAACAGGCGAAAGGGGAAGTTCAGAAAGAACACCTTTCACCCATCGTCCTGAAACCGTGGGGGTGTCAACCCTGTTCCGTAAAAAAATTTTTTAATTTTCCGATGGCAAATTTTAAAGGAGAAAAAGACTACCAAAACTCGCACGAGTTTGCGAGCCTCGGTAGTCTTTCGGGAAACAGAATTACAAGGTTAAATCAGTGTGAGGCAATCAAATATCTATCAAACGCTTAACTAGGGCAATTTTTATTAGTAGAGGAATTCTCCAATGTGCTGGTACGTCTACCGAGGCAATGAAAGCAACCAATACTGAATATTCCACTTGGGCGTTACACAAGTTTCAGTCACCGATGCCAACTAAACCATACTTATTTTTAATTGCAACATCACATACATTATTTAATCCTATTGCGAAATTTTTAATTTTATTCAAAGTTATACCATATCGGGAGATCAACGTGTTTTCTTTTGCACCATTCTCAGTAATCCATTGCAATATAGAACCTGAAAAAATCTTTATTTTGCAAACTGAGCTTGCTTCAAGATACGTCTCTCGATATGGGTCAAACCTGTAATAAATTTCATAGTGCAGGAACTCATCCTTGAAATCGTACAAGAAATTGTCTATACCCTCAAACTCTTCGACGAAATGAGTTTTAATTGCCTTTTTGGGTTTAGTTGACAGTAGTTCAAGTGCTTCATTGGTATCTTTTGCAGCGACGATCAGTAGAGACATTACCTCTCTATTCCTCCTTATTTTATCGGATAAGCAGTAACCACCTTACCGTACTCATCAATGACAACCTTCATTCTGTTCAGGCTTTTACCTCCTTCTGTGCCTATTTTTTCTCCGAAATTTTTAATAAAAATAAATCCTTTTCTTCCATTTGTATTTTGAGAAACAATAGATTTACTATCGGTTAGTGTTTCTTTAATCGCTTTCTTTATATCAAAATTTTTGATAAATTTCGATTTGTTTTTTTCCTTGCTATAAAATGAATGTAGCTTTACAATATGATCTCTATAAACCGAATCACTTAAAGTATATTTTTTCGCTAATTTTCTGCCAGCCTCAAGAATATCCGAAGCTTTATCTGTAGCTTTTAGTGCTTTCTTTATTTTCTCTAACCCTTCAGGAGTTTTGGCAAGTTTTTTTACTTCGTCTACATTTAATAGTATTTTTCCACCTTTTCTGATGTAAGCAGATGACGGCAGTATCGGCAACAACGAAACAGTATCAAGCGCTGCCCAGCCCAGATTGGCAAGTGATGGTTCTTTGAAAAAATCCGCCCAACTAGCACCCGCCATTACAACGTCTAATGCATCCCAGATTGTCCTCGTTTTAATTGGATTATGATAGTTTTTGTCTACATAGAAAGCCGTTCCATACGGAGTTTCTATAATAGAAACTATCTCTCCATAAGGAAAAATCTCTCTTAACTCGTTGTTAATATTTTCTACACCCAGCTCTTTGCTATTGGATAGCTTCACATTGCTGTAGTCCAAGGTAGATGTCAGACTGCCATCCAAAGTTTCTGCGGATGAATAATCAGCAGCAAAAGCAGGGGCACTCAGGCTCAATACCGTCGCAAGAGATAGTATAAGGCATAAAAACTTTTGAGTAAAGTCTTTCATAAAATATCACCTTTCAGTCTTATATTTTTATCAGGTACAATAATTCACAAAATTATTAGAATCACCTCCCTATTTGCAGGACAGTTATTTCCTGCATTCAAATGTTTTGTTACGCCCATAGTCAAGTGCATAGAAATTATATATCCCAATTCTTATTTTCTACCATATCAAGTTCTTAACAATTCTGAATTCTAGTAGTGGAACGAGTGGCAGATACAAATCATCTGTCACTCGTTCCTGTCTTTTCGGAGGGTATTATTTCATCCTTAGATTGTGAGATATTAACCCTGTTCTGCGAAGATTTTTTTCAGCTTTTCGATGGCGAGGTTCAGAGACTTGGCTACCGCCTGATGGCTTGTCCCTTCCAGCCTGCCGATCTGCCGGGTGGACAGGCCACGGAACACATGAAGCCGAAAACGCCTTTTCTGGACTTCTGTAAGTACGCCCGCAGCGAATAACCGTTCCAGCGCAATCCGGGCATAGCGGCGGTTTTGCACTTCTACCGCCAGTTCCTCCAATTCTTCCTCCAATGGCCGGGTAGAGCAGCAGTCCGTTTCCTCTAAGCCGTGGATGGACACATCCTTACGGGTCTGGGCGCTTTCAGCCCGATCCTGTTCATAGTAAATCTCATCGGACAGGGCTTTCAGCTCCGCAAAGTCCTGTTCTGTTTTATCCGGGTTCTCTTTCAGGTAATCCTCCAGAGAAACCTCAACAATTTCATCATGGAAGCGATAAACAATGTTTGGGCTGTATTTGTTTATCGCATAGTCGCTTTTACGATAATCCCGCAATTTTTGTACCTCCGATCTGTTTTTTGCGAAAACAGACCGGAGGTGGTGGCGCCCTGCTCCTATAACTAGGCCGCCTATGAAACAAGCGGCTGACTTTGTAATCTGGTACAAAATCAGCCGCTTGAAAGACAGGTGCATTGAGAAGCCCAATGGCGTATGGAGCATCCGCAGGCGGAGGCTTGTCCCCGGATGGGGCAAACTCTCTCCCGCAGAAGCGCCGGTGAACGCCGATCGAAAATTGTCCATTAAAAGCCGTGTGTCGTTTGAGAAGGACAAAAAGCAGCTTCTCAATGCTGTGGATTTTCTCATCCATAGCACGCTACTCCCTGTCCGCTTATGCGGACGGCACACAGGCGGCTGGAACCGGGAGAAATCATAGAGATATTTCCCGGATTATGTCGATAGAGAAAAGAAAAGTGGCCTTTATCCAACTATCAGATAAAGACCACTTTGTTTAATAATGAACTCTAAGCTCATATACCTCACCTCACTTTATCATTTTTTGAGGGATTTTGGATAATCTGCCACAGTCATAGATTATCAGATATGTTTAGAGTTCTTTTGGAGTTGGTTTTGAGTAAAGCATAATAGTAAGAAAAATTATTCGACATTAAATAACAAATAATATGAAAAGAGTTCCTTAAAACTAATCATCAGGGGGAACTCTTTTATATTATGGAATTTCAAATTTGTAACCAGCACCGACTATCGTGCGAATATAGCCCTCTCTGGGGTCATCCGGGTTTAACTTCCGACGCAGTTGGCCGACTATATTGGAAACTGCCGTCCCATGATCGCCATCTTCCTTGTGCCACACAGCAGAATAGATTTGTTTCGCACTGAATACCCATTTAGGATGCTGTGCTAAATAGATAAGTACGGCAAATTCTCTATGGGTCAATAACACTAACCGTCTATCCCGATAAACACTGTGTTCGTTGAGATGGATGCTTAACCCAGGAAAGTTTAAGATATTTTTATCCTGATTGAGAACAGAGGGGTGGGCTACATCAAAAGATGCCAATACGGTTTCTGAAATGCTATCCTTACCTGCTCGACGCATGATAATTTCAATTTTTTCCATACCCTCACCTCCTCGAATAATGACTACCAAAGAAAATCAATCAGGTAGTAGCAACATCAACTGGCTCCAATTCCTTTTCCAGTACACAATGCAAGTCCCAGAACAGCCGCTGTTCTTCCTCATCTTGTATTGTCATCAGACCAGTCTCGTCCCATCGCAGTATAATCTTGTATAATACAAGAGCTTCTTTTTTCGTCAGGATGATATTCAAGATACGCTCTCCTTTCTCCGCTCAGTAGCCCCTTCCACATAGGGAACCCGTTCCCGCAGGAATGCCCGCAGTTCCGGGATCGTCCCCTCCAGCAGATCTTTCTTCTGGAGGAACAGCACCTTTTTGCAGCAGACAATCAGGAGAATAGATTCCGCTTCTATGACCTGCTGGACATCACGGTAATACGCAGCCTCCTCTGCCAGTTTAGTTTTCGAAGCATCCTTCCAGCCCAGATAGAACTTTTCTTCTGAAAAGACGAAGCGCGCAAGTTCCAGCCCCTTTACCGTATTCCTTTTCCGAAGCAGATTTCGCGCCGCCCGGTCATAGGGGTCCTGCCGCTTGCGGACGAGCAGGGAGGCCAGAGCAACAATCAAATATTGGGCGGCCAGATATACCAGGACTGCCATCTCATCGGGATCGCCCAGCGCTGCCATAAGGAAAAAGACTCCGGCCAACAGGCTCAGGACGCCCAGTGTTTTGGGCAAATACCGCCAGAGTTCCACTACGCCGATGCCAAGACACAACGCACCTACAATGGCTAACACAGGCGAGTCTGGGGCGAGAAAAGCTACTGGGAGCAACACCATTGCCATGATCCAGTTGACCAGCCCCTGAACCTGCCCCTGCCGGCGCCGTTTGGCCCTGGCCGTGGGGGCCTTGTTCCATCTGTTTATCCGGTCTGTCAATGCCCACAACTTGGGATATTTTCGCCGGGAAAACAGCTCCATCCATTGCTCTAATGCCGAACTCACCTCGGGGAGCAGGGCATCAACATCCGGTGCTGTAACTTGAAATACAAAATTTTGTTTCACCAAATCACCTCTTCCTAAACAGAGAATTTAGGGATGAGCAAAACGTACGTTTTGCAAAATCCAGCCACAGCATATAGTATGCTCTTGGCTCTCTGCATTCTATATATAGTATGCTTCTGAGAGCAAATAGGAGTTTTGCTCATCCCTAACAGAGAATTATTGATAAGTAATGTCTTCTTTTCCTGCTGGCCGGACTGTATATTCCTTTAGGGTAACGATATATCCTCCAGCTTCCATACTGTTGAACCTCTCAAAGCCTTTTGCGCGGTTGACTTCTACAATTTCCCCGCAGACAGGAACCATCGCACGAGAATCCTCTGAAGCCGCTGCATATCTCTGGTATAAAATCTTGATATTCTCAACGATCCCCTCTAAAACAAATAGTTTTTGCCAGCTTGAATCATGCGCTTCATAGCAATAATCTATTGTACCGACCTGAACGGGTGTGTTTAATTGCGTTCCTTTTCCAACAGGCCATTTGACAGTATCTCCAATAGAAAATGCAGTTCCAAAGCATTCCATTTGCCACCCCTCATAAAAAACCACGCATTGCATTGTAAATACCATCTCCCTGAATTTCGGATCACTGTCCGCATTTTCGAAATCCGTCCCACTTGGGGGCGTTAGACATAGGGGCTGTTTAAAGTGCTATTTTTAAGAATTGACTTAATTTTCAGTTACAAATTATTTTGTATTACAGAACAAATAAGCGAATTTTCAAACTTTCCGGAGCGTTGTTTTTGTAAAACTTGACTTTGTCAACGGCCCCGACATAGTACGGAAATTTCATGGCAAGGCCATCTATTTTATGTTTTGACCGCATCCATAGAAGATACTGATACGGTGGGCAGACAGTGGGAGATAACATCAATGACATGGCATTGGGTGTTGATGCAATAGTGCGTCCACTTCCCCGGATAAAAGGTTCCGTCCTCAAATTGCTGCGCATCTGTAATGTCGCTAAGACTCGACAGCAGTTTAGATTTTTCAAACAGGACCATGTACTTCCCGTAGCCTACTTCATCAGGGTCATAGGAACAAAAAGATTCATTCCTGATTTGGTAGAGAATGTATTCGTGGAAGCATATCTCGTAAACGCATTGCTCGTTAATCTCTATTGGGCTGGTATCCGCCAATATTTCATGGAGTGCTTGTTTGGTGGCTTCGTCAGAGCCATTAAGCTCCGGAATATGTCCGCCTACGGGACCAGCCTCCGCCGCCGCAATCACAAGACGCAATTCTTCCTGAAGTCCGTCGGACATGGAGATTAGGAAAGGCGCATGGTCACCGAGAATTGTGTCAAGTGTCTCAAAGTCAAGTTTCAGTATTTGTTCCATTAAAAAGTCTCATTTCTTCTTCAAAATTTTTCATTACCGTCTGCCGAGTGGGAACATCAGCAAGAGTGCAGGAAAACGATACGCCAAACAAAGGTTGAGATAGCCGCTCTACCCACGCAGTTAAGATCCCCGGGGAGAGAGGGCGTTCTTCCCGAAGGAAGATCACCCCATAATAGGGTGGAACAGACGGGGAAAGCAACTGCGTCAGAGTGACACCGTTCCGGGCCGAGGCGTTACAGAAAGCCAGATCCGGTGAAAAATGTGGATAGTACAGTGCCCCGACAAACCAATCCTGCTCTCCGTTCCTGAGCCGCTCGGCCTGCTTCAGAAAGTTAGGATAATCCGGACTCTCCGGCTCCATAAACTCACCGTCCTGAATCGTCTGACGAAGCGCGGGCAGGTTATAGAAGTCAAAGTGAAAAAAGAATTCCTCTCCAGCCGCATCCTCGGTTAGACAGAACTCTGCGGCATCGGGATTATCCCATCCATCCGCACAGTGATAAACGCACCACCAGTAGTTCCAATCGTGAATATGCAGATATTTTTCAGACTTCAATCCTATCACTCATACCCTTTCTGATGTGAAGATGCGCTTTCAAGTATAAATCCAGATCACGAATTGGCCTCTTGCTCAATTTCACTATTCAGGAGCTGGCGTACCCGTTCCACCGGGAAGCAGTCCTCCAGTTCCACTACTTCAAACAGGTTGGCCGGAAGTTTAGGTTCCCCAATCAGGGCCAGATACTCCGGCACCGCACGGCGGTCAATCAGGATTTTCCCCCCGCCAGCCCAATGACGGTTGCTCTCCGCTTTTTTGAGCCCGGAGATCCAGTATTCATCCCCATTTTCTATATCGACATAGTTAGCGTAGCATCCAATGGCCTTTTGAAAGGCGTGGTCGTTAAAGTAAATCGTTTTCCTGCTCTTTGAGGTTTTCACATATCCGATCCATGCCGGGCCATCGTCGGAATACCCTGTTTTCAGTTCTATATACATCAAATCATGTATCATGTTTATCTCACTATCCCAATTCAATTTCCCAGTAGCGATTACTCTTTGCAATCCATTTCCTTTGCCCAAGTCCTGGGGGAAAATAAGGCACAACTGTTGATGGAAGTATAGTACCCAATTCTTACTTTCCACCATATCAATTTCTTAATAATTCTTACTTTCCGGTAACAGTATCGCACATTGAAGATACAAATGCCCAACCCCGCATACGGAGTTGGGCATTTGGTAACACACTCATTCGTTGATATTTATCTTAAATTTACCAGCACCATTTCCAATTGCCGACTTTTTTTAGTGTAAACGTCATCTCCTAACCACTCAAAGAATTCTCTTGCAGATGTAAGCAACGCATGAAAGAATTCTTTTTCCGTTAGAGCATAGTGGCTTTCATTCAACCCAAGCACTATTTGTATTTGATTAACAGAGTGCAACGTCATCGTGCTTGCGTTATCCGGGAAAAAAATAATTGTATTACGATTTTCAGAGTATTCACTCAGGCCGTCTATAATGTTCTTCCACAAAGGGATAATATTATCATAGTAGGCTGCTCCCGCAAGTTCTGTTCCATAATATTGGATAGAAATATATCCTTCGAGATATTCAAGCCTACCCCGAGAATTCTGTATTTCTGATATAGAGCAGTCAGCTATATGGATAAATTCTCCTTCATGTTCATAAAAAACAAAAGTATCGGTAGTAATCATTTAACCGCATCATGCCTTTCACTCATGTTGTGCTGTATGGTACTGAAGCTATTTTCATTGGTGGTACTTGAAAGAATAAAGTTCACCTCATAGCCACATCTGCTCGTGATTTTATTCTTTTACTTAGGGAAGAACTGAACAATGTGTCCCTTGTCTACTGTTAATTGGTAAGCTCTTCCTTTGTGGGTGCCGTGCAAGGTCGCACGGCCATTTGTACCTATCTTGACCAATGTCTCTCTATTATCCTTCATAATAGCCATCGCAGCTTCGGTAATACTTGCTACAGTATCATTTTTATTAAAAAACGTTTACCAACCTGCTTACCGCAGCTCTATCCCGTCCGCATTGTACCAGAGAAAACCGTTCTCTGAACAATATGCGTCTATCCGCTTTGAGAGGGCGCGATCCGCCCTGTATTCCAGCAGGTAAACGGACAGACCATGTTCTTTTGCTTTAGAAAGATACTCCTGAAAATACTCTGTTTCTTCTTCCGCCTGCTGCCCGTAGGTTTGATTTGTAAAGTCTATCTTGGTAAATACTGTTTCCTGATTGGTTCCATCGAACAGTGACAAGGCTGTGTTTTCTTCCATGCACCTTGAAACAAAAGGATCGCCCCCGTTTATTATGAGCGGCAGTCCATAGCTTTTCAGACCCTTCATGATCGTACAAAGCCCTTGAAAAACATCATCTTCCGGGAAATGATAATAGACATCGGCATTGTCAAGGAAGAATCCGTCCAATCCCATAGCCGCATAGTCTTTCCCAAGCTCATCAATGACAAAGCTCTGCCATAAAGGAGAAGTTACGTCGATCCATCGTTCATCCGGCCAGTTCTCATAGATACCAAGGGACAAATCCCGAAAGCGATCATAATAAGGGCGGTATTCCTCGACAGCTCCGACATTGAGGTAGCCGTAAACCGTTTTCCTCTCTGCGTGCAGCTTCCCAATCTGTTCAGAGGAAAACGCAGAGGGCTCAATGATGACGATGCTGTACCTGTCCAGCTTATGTATTTCTTCACTGTC
Organism: Oscillibacter valericigenes; assembly: GCF_021531315.1. Classification (GTDB taxonomy): domain Bacteria; phylum Bacillota; class Clostridia; order Oscillospirales; family Oscillospiraceae; genus Hominicoprocola. Next base: position 9,785 of record NZ_JAFBIQ010000024.1, read on the forward strand.
GATCCCGATGAAGACGCCATATTCTTTAGGCTGCCTGCTGCATCCGGCAAGCGATATAGTCAAACAGAGAATGATAAATAAAATCTTTTTCATATTGCTTCCATGCGTTACATCCAAAAGTATGAAAGGACCCCCAGACCGAATATGTCTCCTATCGCATGAGCGATAAAGAAGGGCAATAGGTTCCTGTCCTTTGACCGGCGGTACATCAGATACATAAATATGCCGAACAGCAGCCCGATCCCAAGAGCCGAAATCATTCCCTGATAGGTGTGGAAGCTGACCCGTATCAGCAGAGAGAACGGAAGAGCCCATTTCAGGTGTTCCTTTCTCACCGCGAGACAGATACCAAGGAAATAGATCTCCTCATATACGCCGTTGAGCAGGGCGTATATCACACTGGATACCGTTTCACTTCCGAAGAAAGCACCAATCGGCCCCGGAAACGGGAGGAGGCCCGTCAGCGGATTGGTGAGCATGAAATATATATCAAGGAGAAGTGCTGCGGCAAGGAAGATTAGAACGCCACCAGCGACGGCTTTTATGTTGAAGCGTATCGTCCATACTTTGAAATCGAAGCGGCGCAGCCACAGATACAGCAGGGCAAGGAGCAGAAGTCCCGCCTGCAACGCCAGCGCTCCGTAGTTGTCCGTTGCAGAAAAAGTAAGGTTGTCATCAACGGTTGACGCGCCCTGTATCAGCGCGATATATGATGCGGTTGAGGTATAGATGCCCTCGCCCCACAGAATCAGGGTAAGGACGAGAATATCAAACCATTTCAGATGGTTGATTTTTTCTTTGTTTTGACGGTTGAGTAGCAAATGATAATCCTCCTATGTACGTTCTGCTGAGGCGTCTTGCCTCCATTTTCTGGCCAACAGCACCAGCATGATGACGATCTCCGCAGCCTGTAAAATACCCATCAGAACTGCATAGACTGGAATCTGTTTTGTCGCTCCGCTGAACAGGATATAGTCCCATAAAAAGTGCATAATGATCAGAAGATAGATGTTCCGGGTATAATCAAACATAAGCACATAGAACAGTCCGGCGACAAAGGTTGCCGCAAGCTGCATGAGAACCTGCGGTGCCGGCGATCCTCCCAAAATGTTGACTGCATGAAGAAGGCTAAAGCATACGGCAGAGATCAGAAGCGCTTTTTTGAACCCCCGCTCCTGAAACAGCCCGAGCAGCCGGATAAAAAGAATCCTGCGGAACATGGTTTCTTCCGCTACGCCGACAAGCAGCGTTACGGCAAGCGGAGCTATAAACGCATACGTAAAGCTGCCGTTTGTCAGCAGATAGTACAGCGTCAGTGCCGCAAGAGGCAGGAATATAACCAGAAACAATGGCAGCCTGCCGCGCTCCTTCCACGGAAGGGTAAGCCTTTCTCTTTGGATAAACAGGCAGATCATAGTACCGGCTGCCAGTGCCGCAAGGAACGGAAGCATTGCGTTTATATACCCATCCCCGCCATACTCTATGTGATAGAACTGATATACGATGTAATTGGAAAGCCCCATCCCCAAAGTATACAGAAGAGGCCATAATATTATTGTTAAGATTTCTTTTTTGCGATTCATAAAACGATTTCCCTCATGTCAATTTCTTTTCACTCGCTTTGCTTCGACAGCACAATATACTATATAAACGATTGCAATAATTGCTATTATCGAAAGCGCGGCCATGTTGGATAGCTGCTCTATACGTACGCCATAGGTTGGAGCCAAAAATAGAGTTGTAAAGGGAACGAGCATCGGAAGATCAATATCAAATATGTTTACAGTAAGGGTGAGCAAAGCCGTTAATAAAACAAGTCCCCAGAATACGAGAGAAGCCAGGAATCCCCGATATGCGTTATATCGCTTCATTGCCGGTATGAAACAAATCCAGAAAGCAAAATAGAGCAAAGAAATGGTGACATTCATACCGGTTGCTGTACTTCCTTGAAGCAGGGAGTTAAAGTTAAGTACAATCGCTAATACCTGAACAAGAAAGGGAGAAATCCCAAATATCGTTTTTTTCATGGCTTTCTATCCCATCTTGTTTTCAAATTCGACCTCGATTCCATTGCCCGCTTCCAGTTCCAGCCGTTCATCGTCGCACAGCTCTTTTATCAGAGTGAAGCGGGCGGGATCGGTGCCGTAAACGACCTTGCTGATCTCTGTAATGCCGTTTGGATGCACAAAGTCCACAGGCTTTGGATCGACAGAAAAATAGGTCATCAGAAAAGGCACATCAAGGGCTGCCGGAGAAGCAATCCGAAACCGTAAGTCTCTGCCGTGGGTATCGATCCTACGGCTCGGCATCCCGCAGCTCTTGATCCCATATTTCTGCAAAATAGCGATTTCCTTTTTTAGATCAGTCTTGCTTTGCTTTAATAGTACCATTCCAATATGCGGGGTGATGCCGCTTAAGAATATGTTTCATAGTTGATTTATCAAGCAGGAAAGTGTATTTTCCAACCACGTATTTCTTGGATACAAACTTGCTTAGCTCGTTGACAACTTTTGCTTTTTCTGCCTTCGTGGCTCCACGCAAACCCTTTAGAATTTTTTCTTTAAGCCCAGGAGTTGACTTCATTGCCGCTTTAAGCAAATCCGGGTCTAACAAATTTTTTCCGGCCTGTCTAACATAGGCGGAAGAGGGAATAACCGGAGCCAAAGCAACTGTATCTAATACAGCCCACCCTAGGTTTGCAAATGATGGCTCCCCAAAAAATTCGGCCCAGCTAGCTCCAGCCATGACCACATCTAATACATCCCAGACGGTACGGGTAAGGCGCTCATTCGGATGTTCAATATAATAAACTGTTCCGAAAGAAGAATTCAACGATGCAACCGTAGCGGACATGAAAGCCGAGCTTGCCAAGCCGCAGACCCCCGACCTTGTTTCTCTGCTGAACGCCTATTACACCCAGCGCAAAGCCGGGGCATATTCCCAGAAAGGCAAAATCAGCAACCTAAAGGAGATGAACGAGACTTTCAATTATCTCCGGGCAAACGGTATTTACACCCTTGAAGATTTGGAAAGCCGTGTCAGCGAACACAGCGCAACCACAGAGAGCTTGAAGAAAACGCTGGACGGACAGACCGCACGAATGAAAGCGATTAAGCAGCTCTATGACAGCTCCGCTACATTCCAGAGTTTGAAGCCGGTCTATGACGGCTTGCAGAAAATCAAGTTTGAAAAGCCCAGAGCCAAATACAAGGCAGAGCATGAAGCGGAACTGAAACAGTTCTACGCCGCCAGACGCAAGCTGACCGGGGAGTTCCCGGACGGCAAGGTGGATATGAAAAAGCTGACCGAAGAGTATGACGAGCTGGAACAGGCACACAACACCACCTATGGCGAGTTTAAGACCGTCAGAGACGATTTACACCGTCTTTGGAAGGTCAAGTCATGCGTAGATATGCCCGCGATACCTCTAAGAAGATTCGCGCTACATGGCAGAGCAAAGGCAAGTCCGGCGAGCATTTGACGACCATTCCGCCCTATGGCTATATGAAAAGCCCAGAGGACAAAAAGAAATGGATCGTCGATGAAGAAGCCGCAGCCGTCGTACAGAAGATATTCTCCCTGTGTGCGTCCGGCAAAGGCCCCACGCAGATTGCTAAATGGCTCAAACAGCAGCAAATCTTGAACCCAACCGCCTATTGCCATGCGAAAGGTCTGCCGACCAGCAACAAGCCAACAGCAGACCCGTACAAATGGACAAATGAAACGGTTTCCCGCATTTTGGAGCGCGTAGACTATCTGGGGCATACCGTAAACTTCAAGACTACAAAACAGTCCTACAAGAGCAAGAAAAAAATCTGGAATGACCCTGAGAATTGGGTGATCTTCGAGAACACACAGCCGCCGATCATTGAGGAAAGCGTGTTTCTGATTGTTCAGAACATTCGCAAGGCGCGTCGCCGTCCTACCAAGATGGGTGAAATGGGTATGTTCTCCGGGCTTCTGTATTGCGCAGAGTGCGGCGGTAAAATGTATCAATGCCGCGCTACCAACTTTGCAGAGAACCAAAAATACTTCATTTGCTCCACCTACCGCAAGGGCAAGGATCTCTGCACGACCCATTCTATCAAGAATGTCGTGCTGCATGAAATTGTTCTGCGAAATCTGCGGGAAGCAATCTCCTATGTTTCAGAGCATGAAGCGGAGTTCATTCAGGACGCCGCCGAGAGCGATATGCGGGACAGGGATGCAGAGTTTGTTCGGAAGCGTGAAACGCTGGCAAAGGCAGACACGCGGATTGCCGAGCTTGACCGCATTATCTCCCGACTGTATGAGGACAATGTGATTGGCAAGCTGTCAGACGAACGGTTTATCAAAATGTCCCATGACTACGAGCTGGAACAAAGCAACCTGAAATCAATGGCAGATGTCTTGCGCAAAGACCTAAAGCAGCAGGAGCAGCAGAAAACCAATGTCAAGGCGTTTATCGCTGCCGTGAAGAAGTACACGGATTTGCAGGAGCTTGACGCGGCTGTTCTCCGTGCTTTCATTGACAGGATCGAAGTTTCCCATGTTGACAAGAAATCCAGAACGCGGGAAATTACCATCGTCTATAACTTCATCGGTGCGTTTGACTTCACACGGGCAATCGAAAATGCCCGTAACACAAGTAAAAAAGAGCAAAGAACGGCATAGCCGTTAAGCTATACCGTTCCTTGCTTCAATGTTTTCCTAAGTCACCGCCGCATTTGCGGTCTTGCTTTTTTGTGTTTTCAGCGGTTTTTGAGGCGCTTGTCGCACTTGGCGGCAAGCTTTGTGCCGACGCTCTGAAAGAGCTGCACGAGCAGGATGAGCAGGATGACCGCCGCGTACATCACAAGGTACTTATAGCGATAGTAGCCGTAGTCGATGGCGATTTTGCCGAGACCGCCGCCGCCGATGATGCCGCTCATGGCGGAGTAGCCGAGAATAGTCGTGAGCGCGATGGTGAAGTTTTGCAGCAGGGAGGGGACGCTCTCGGGGATCATCACCTTGCAGATGATCTGCATGGGCGTCGCGCCCATGCTCTGCGCGGCCTCGATGATGTTTGCGTCCAGCTCGCGCAGGCTGCTCTCGACTAAACGAGCGACGAAGGGAAAGGCTGCGACGACGAGCGGAACGATGGTCGCGGTCGTGCCGACGGTCGTGCCGATGATGAGGCGCGAGAGGGGAAAGACCATGATCATCAGAATGAGGAAGGGGATCGAGCGCAGCAGATTGATGACCACATTCAGCACACTCATCAGCCAGCGGGGGAGGGGCAGCACGCCGTTTTGCTCACCTGCTACGAGCAGCACGCCAAGCGGAAGCCCAAGAACCGTCGCAAGCACAGTGGAGAGGACGGTGACGTAGAAGGTCTCCCAGATGGCGGGGAGAAACTGCGTTTGCAGCGCCGCGGTCAACTCGGCGACGGACTGGGGGGAGAAAAGATTACTGTACATCGACGCTCACCTCCTCGACCGAAAGATTTTCGATGCGGTTCAAAAATGCCCACGCGCGCTCAAACTGCCCTGCGGGGATGCCGAGGAGCATCCCGCCGTAAATTTCCTCGGAGAGCTTCTGTGTGCTGGCGGAAATGACATTCGCGCAAACGCCCTCCTCGGTCGCAAGGCGCGCCACCAGCGGGATCGAGGTGGTCTTGGCGCTGCGGAAGACCAAGCGGATGCGCCGCTCCTGCGTGGGATCGGACACCGTGATGTCGGCGCCGCCGGGGAACACAAGATGGCGCGCGGCGGCGGACTTCGGCGCGGAAAAGACGGTGGAAACAAGTCCGTCCTCCACGACCTCGCCATCATCTAAAATGGCGACATGGCTGCACACGCTCTTCACCACACTCATCTGGTGCGTGATGATGACGACCGTGATGCCGAGCTTTCGGTTGATGTCGCCGATCAGCTCCAATATCTGGCGCGTCGTCTTGGGGTCGAGGGCGCTCGTCGCCTCGTCGCAGAGCAGAACCTTCGGGTTCGTTGCAAGCGCGCGGGCGATGGCGACACGCTGCTGCTGCCCGCCGGAGAGCTGCGCGGGATAGGCCTTCGCCTTGTCGGGCAGACCCACCGTCTCCAGAAGCGTCAGCGCGCGCTCAGCCGCCTCACGGCGGCCGATACCCGCAAGCTCCATCGGGAAGCAAACATTATCAAGGCAGTTTCGCTGCATGAGCAGATTGAAACGCTGGAAGATCATGGTAATGCCGCGCCGCGCAGCACGCAGCTGCGCGGGCGACATGGTATCCATCCGCTTGCCGTCGACGATGATCTCACCGGAGGTGGGGCGCTCGAGCATATTGATGCAGCGCACGAGGGTGCTCTTGCCGGCTCCGCTCATGCCGATGATGCCGTAAACATCGCCGTCGGGAATGGTCAGGGAGATGTCCTTGAGGGCTTCCACCCGCCCACCGGCGGTCTCAAAGACTTTGCTGACATGCTTGAGTTCGATCAAGGACCGTCTCCTCCTCTCGCTTCTTACTTCAGGGCATCCAGATTGGTCTGCTTGCCGCCGTAGAGGCCCATCGGCTCCACATGGATCGCAGCGACGGAGACGATGTGGGTGCCGTTCTCGGCGTTGAAGTCATCGAGATAGGGAACATGCTGGAAGTAGTTGGCGTCCACCGTGCCGTCCTCAACGACGGTGTTGGGGACAACATAGTCGTTGAAGACCTGAATGTCGAGCGTGACATCCTTGGCGGCAAGGATCTCCTTGGCGACCTCGAGGATCTCGGCATGGGGCGTGGGGGAGGCGGCGACGGAGATGGTCTGGCCGGCGAGCGCGGCGTAGTCAACGCTGGCGTCGTAGCCGTCGCCGGGATTTTCGACGGTGCTCACGACCGCACCGTCGTACTTCTCGGCGATGTAGTCGGCGACCTGCCGGCTCTCGAGCGCGGCGACCAGCGCCTTGACCTTATCGCTGGACTCGCTGCCCTCCTTGACGGCGAGGATGTTTGCGTAGGCGGAGGAGGAGCCCTCGATGGTCAAAGAGTCCTCCACGGGGTTCAGACCCGCGTTGATGGCGTAGTTGGAGTTGATGACGGCGTAGTCCACATCCTTGAGGATGTTGGGCAGCTGCGCGGCCTCGGCCTCGACGATCTCGACATTGTGGGGGTTTTCGGCGATGTCGTTTTTGGTGGCGGTGATGCCGGCGCCGTCCTTGAGCTTGATGATGCCGTTGGCCTCGAGCAGCAGCAGGGCGCGGGCTTCGTTGGTGGTGTCGTTGGGAACTGCGATCTGGAGCGTGGCGGCATCCTTTTTGCCGCAGCCGGAGAGAATGCCGAGGGCGAGAACTGCCGCGAGGGCAAGAGAAACGATCTTTTTCATAATATCCTTACTTCCTTTTTTATTTTGATGTTTGTTTTTGATTTTGATGAAGTGATCCGAAGTCACATTCGGCCGTTCCTGCGGAGACGGGAGCAGCTCGGACACATTCGCTCTTTCAAAAGTATTTGCATCGTGTTTGACCTCCTTTGCTTGGGACGCTGTTAGTTATACACGATGCCGCGGCATTTGTCCAATACGCCATAAAGATAGTAGGTTATAGGATGAACCTATAACCTACTGCGTTTTGCATGGCTTGCCCCCATAGCGGGAGCGCTTGAATTGGTGGTTTTCGCCAATTTCAGTGCTGCTCGCTTGTGAGATACGCCCTCATCTTCTCGAGATACAGCTTGCCGACACTGCTGAGAATTTGATTTTTCTTCACGATGTAGCCGATCTTCATCACGCCGTTGATGGGGCTGTCGTCGGAGAGGGGGATGGCGCGGTAGTCGCCGCCGTTGAGCTCCTCGCACACGATGCCCGAGCAGAGCGTATAGCCGTAGAGCCCGACCATCAGGTTGACCATCGTGGCGCGGTCGTTGACCTTGATGGTCTGGGAGTAGTCGTTCATCGACGAGAGCTCCTCAGAGAAGTAGAACGAATCGTTGCCGCCCTGCTCAAAGGAGAGGAAGGGGTAATCGCTCAGCTCCTCGCCATGGATGACGCCGCGCGCGGCGAGCGGGTGGTTTTTCCACAGGTACACATAGGATTTGCAGTCGATCAGCTCGTGGTATTCGATGTCGTTCGCGCGCAGGATCTTCAGGATGAAGTTGCGATTGAAGTCGCTGAGATACAGAATGCCGATCTCGCTGCGCAGCGTGCTCACATCGTCGATGACCTCGCGTGTTTTGCCCTCGCGGATGGCGAAGTCGTACTTCGCCGCGTCAAAGCTCTTGGCCATCTCGACGAAGGCCTTGACCGCGAAGGAATAGTGCTGCGTCGTCACGCCGAACTTCTTTTTCAGCTCGTTTGGGTGTGCGTACTTCTCCGCCAGCGTTTCGTACTGGTGGTAGACCTGACGGGCATAATCGATGAATTCCTGCCCGTCGTTCGTCAGTGTTACGCCGCGCCCGCTGCGATGGAAGATGGTGATGCCGAGCTCGCGCTCAAGCTCCTGCATTGCGCCGGTGAGCGAGGGCTGGGCGATATACAGCGTTTCCGCCGCTTTGTTCATCGAGCCGGTCTCGGAAATGACGATGGCATAGTGCAGCTGCTGGAGCGTCATGGTGTGTTCCTCCGCATTCAGAATAAAAAAAGTATAGCACAGGCCCTGCAAATATTCAAGCGCGGCGGGCACGGGGCTGCCGCGCGGCCGAAAGAGGCGCTTTCGTGCGGCGGGAAAAATTTTCAAAAAGGGGCTTGACAAGCGAAATTCGCGTGCTATAATACGCTACAACAAGTGAAAGCAGCAAAAACCTATGACGGAGAGAAGTAGCCGGCGCAGGCAAGCCTTCAGAGAGTCCCGGATGGTGTGATCGGGGCGGCGGACGGTCGGTGAATGGACTTCGGAGGGCGGATCGAAAGGCAAAAGCCGAGTAGAGACCGACGGGTATCCCACCCGTTATCCATCGGGGCGCGTATGATGGTGCGCGTAAGCGAGTGGGCGCTTTGGCGTCAATTTGGGTGGTATCGCAGAAGTGTAAGGCTTTTGTCCCATGTAGGTGGGATGAAGGTCTTTTTCTTTTTCTCCGCTCTGTTCCGGCAAGACAGGGTCTCATCTGCCGTCCAAAATCAAATAAATCGGAGGAAAACCAAAAATGAAAAACAACATCATGAAGAAGCTCTTTACCCTTGCCCTTGCGGGCGTGATGATCCTCTCTCTCGCCGCCTGCGGCACAAAGGATCCCCAGCCGGACAGCGGGACGGACGGCAGTACGCCCCGCAGCTTCCGTGTTGCGATCATCAAGCAGCTCGACCACGCCTCGCTCGACGAGATCGCAAACGCCGTCGCCGCCGAGCTGGATCAGCTTGCGCAGACGGAGGGCGTGAAGATCGAGTACGAGATCACCTCCGGCCAGGGCGACCAGACCATTCTCAAGCAGCTTGCCGATCAGGCCATCGCCGATGGCGTGGACGCCATCGTTCCCATCGCCACCACTGCCGCGCAGATCGCCGCGCTCTCCGCCGAGGACGCGAAGACTCCTGTGGTCTACGCCGCAGTTTCCGACCCTGAGACCGCGAAGCTCACCGGCATCGACTATGTGACCGGCACGAGCGACGCGCTCAACACCGGTTTTATCATGGACATGATGTTCGCCCAGAACCCCGATGTCGCCAAGGTCGGCCTGCTCTACTCCCTCAATGAGCCGAACTCCGCAAAGCCCATCGCGGACGCCAAGGCTTATCTCGACGCCAAGGGCATCACCTACATCGAGCAGACCGCCAACACCAACGACGAGGTCGTGGCTGCTGCCTCCGCGCTGATCGCCGCGGGCGTGGACGCTGTTTTTACCCCGACCGACAATGTCATCATGGCTGCTGAGATGGCCATCGCAGAGGATCTTGCCAAAAACGGCATCCCGCACTACACCGGCGCCGACTCTTTCGTCCGCAACGGCGCCTACGCCACCTGCGGCGTAAACTACACCGACCTCGGCACAAGAACCGCCAACCTTGCCCTCAAGGCCATGGCTGAGGGCATGAGCGGCATGGAGGATTACTACCTCATGGATGGCGGCATCATCACCGTCAACACCGACACCTGCGCGCTCATCGGCAAGCAGGCCGAGTACTCCTGCTTTGACAGCATGGGCACGGTCGTTGAGGTCACCACCACCAAGGAATAACAAGCGGAGCCGCACCCTACGGCGAAGGCCGGGGGGCTGCGGCGCGAAAGGAGAGAGACCATGCTCATCATCACGCAGACCGCCCTTGAGCTGGGCTTTTTATACGCGCCGGTCGCGCTGGCGCTGTTTCTGAGCTATCGCATTCTGGACATCGCCGACCTCACCACAGACGGCTGCTTCGTCCTCGGCGCAGCGGTGTCCGTCAGCCTGACGGCGGCGGGGCATCCTTTTCTTGCCGTTCCCGCGGCGATGCTCGCGGGCGCGTGCGCGGGTTTTGTGACGGCTTTTTTGCAGACCAATCTCGGCGTGCCGTCCATTCTCGCGGGCATCGTGACGAATACGGGACTTTACACCGTGAACCTCATGGCGATGGGCTGGCGGGCAAACCAAAGCCTGCTCGGCTCGGATACGCTCTTCACGCTCGCGCGTGACGCGGGCATCGGCGGCAGCTGGTACGAGCTGCTGCTGGCGGTGGGCGTGAGCGTGCTCGCAGCAGTGCTGCTGCGCGCCTTTCTCACGACGCATCTCGGACTCTCGCTGCGCGCGACGGGCGATAACCCCGACATGGTGCGCGCCTCCTCGCTCGACCCGCGCTTTACCATCTCGGTCGGGCTCTGCCTCGCCAACGCCATGACGGGCCTTGCCGGTGCGATGGTGGGCCAGTATCAAAAGACGGTGGACATCAACTCCGGCACGGGCATCGTGGTCATCGGCCTTGCCTGCCTCATCATCGGCGAGACCGTGCTCGGCCGCCGCGGCATGATGCGCGGTGTGCTCGCCGCGCTGGTCGGCTCGCTGATCTACCGCTTTATCTACGCCATTGTGTTCTACACGAAAATCGTGCCGGTGGAGTGCCTCAAGCTCCTCACTGCGGTCATTGTGGCACTGGCCATCGCCGCGCCGAGTATCCGGAAGTGGGCGGCGTTTCAGCGCCGCAAGGCAGCGGCAAAAGGGAAGGGGGCGCACTGAAATGCTGGACATACAACACATCTCCAAGACCTTTAATGCCGGTACGGTGAACGAAAAGCACGCCGTCACCGACCTTTCGCTCCACCTTGAAAAGGGCGATTTTGTCACGGTCATCGGCTCAAACGGCGCGGGCAAGTCCACGCTCTTCAACGCCATCGCTGGCAGCTTTTATGTCGACGAGGGGCGCATCCTGCTCGGCGGCAGAGACATCACCTTTGTGCGCGAGCATGAGCGCAGCCGCGTGATCGGCAGGCTCTTCCAGGACCCGCTGCGCGGCACGGCGCCGCACATGAGCATCGAGGAAAACCTTGCCCTTGCGTATTTGCGCGCCGCGCACGGCAATCCCTTCAGAGGCATTACGGCGAAGGACCGCGCTTTCTTCCGCGCCCAGCTCGCACAGCTCGACATGGGGCTGGAGGATCGCCTCGGCCAGCCGGTCGGCCTGCTCTCCGGCGGCCAGCGGCAGGCGCTGACGCTGCTCATGGCGACGATGGTGCCGCCCGAGCTGCTTCTGCTCGACGAGCACACGGCGGCGCTCGACCCCGCCACGGCGGAAAAGGTGCTCGACCTCACGCAGCGCATTGTCTCGGAGCACGGCATCACCTGCCTGATGGTGACGCACAACATGGCGCAGGCGCTTTCACTCGGCAACCGGACGCTGATGATGGCGGACGGCGGCATCGTGCTCGACATCGCGGGCGCAGAGCGCGCCGGCATGACGGTGGACGACCTCATCGAGCGTTTCCGTGCAGGCACGGGCAAGGCGCTCAACAACGACCGTATGCTCCTCTCCAACTGAAAACTTGCAATTCCGCCCTCCCGATGCTATAATCGAAAAAAAGCATCGGGAGGGCATTTTTATGGCTTATCAGGCGGCGGTCATCACGGTCAGCGACGCTTGCAGCGCGGGAGCGCGCACGGACACCAGCGGTCCGGCGGTCTGCGCCCTGCTGCGAGAGGCGGGCTATGAGGTCATCTACACCGCCACCGTGCCGGACGAGCGTGGGCTCATCGCGCGTGAACTGCGCCAGTGTGCGGACGGCCTGCGCTGCGACCTGACGGTCACCACCGGCGGTACGGGGCTTTCCCCGCGCGATGTGACGCCCGAGGCCACGCGCGATGTTTTGGAGCGCGAGATCCCCGCTGTTGCGCAGGCGATGCTCTTTGAGAGCCTAAAGGTCACGCCGCGCGCCATGCTCTCGCGCGCCGTCGCCGGCACGCGGGGAAGCTGCCTGATCGTCAATCTGCCCGGTTCGGAAAAGGCCGCACGCGAAAACCTCGGCGCGGTGCTGCCCACGCTTGCACACGGACTGAAAATGCTGCACGGCGGCGGCCACTGACGGCGGATTTTGGATACTTCCGATAAATAAAGCCTGATTTCCTTTTGGAATTCGGGGAGATTGACGGTTCTCTTCTGCGCTTTAAGGTGCTATACTGCGTGTATCAAAGGTTTCAAGGGGAACAGACCATGACCGTGTTGAACCGCAGTGCTGAATACCGCTACGATGGCTTTACCTATTTTATGGGTAAGGCTTATGTTGGTTTGGCTGAAAGCAGGCGTGTGTAAGAACGGTCTCCCTGTCGAAGAACCGGAAATACATGACGAACCGCGGCCGGACCGGCCGCGGTTTTTTCGTACCAAGGAGGAAATTTACCATGATCGTCGTTCTCAAGCATGACCCCAACCCCGAACAGCTCAAAAGCCTGATCGACTGGCTGCGGGAAAAAAATGTCAGCGTCCACACCAGCATCGGCGAGGGGAATACCATTCTCGGCCTGGTGGGGGACACCTCAAAGCTCGACGCCGACCTGATCGCGGCGCTCGACATCGTGGAGGATGTCAAGCGTGTGCGCGAGCCGTATAAGAACGCCAACCGTAAGTTCCATCCCGAGGACACCGTTGTCAAGGTGGGCAATACCCAAATCGGCGGCGGCAATCTCACGCTCATGGCGGGGCCCTGCTCGGTGGAGTCTGAGGAGCAGGTGGTCGCCATCGCCAAGGCGGTCAAGGCCAGCGGCGCGACGATGCTGCGCGGCGGCGCGTTCAAGCCGCGCACCTCGCCCTACTCCTTCCAGGGGCTCGGCGAGACCGGTCTGCGCTATTTGGAGATCGCCAAGGAGGAAACGGGGCTGCCCATCGTCACCGAGCTGATGGACCTCAGTCAGCTCCCGCTCTTCAAGAATGTCGATGTCATTCAGATCGGCGCGCGCAATATGCAAAATTTTGATCTTTTGAAGGCGGTCGGCCATCAGGACAAGCCCGTGATGATCAAGCGCGGGATGTCCGCGACCTATGAGGAGTGGCTGATGAGCGCGGAGTACGTCATGGCGGGCGGCAACGAGAATGTTATTCTCTGCGAGCGCGGCGTGCGCACCTTCGAGAGCTACACCCGCAACACGCTCGACCTCGCCGCCATTCCTGTGCTGCGCAAGCTGACGCATCTGCCGATCATCGTCGATCCCAGCCACGCCACAGGCAAGAGCTGGCTGGTCGATCCGCTGGCGATGGGCGCGGTGGCGACCGGCTGCGACGGCCTGCTCATCGAGGTCCACAACGACCCCGAGCACGCCTTGTGCGACGGTCCGCAGTCGCTCCGTCCCGAGCAGTTCGACGCGCTGGCAAGGAAGCTGCTCCGGCTCAGAGAATTCATCGGAACGCTGGAGGAGTGAGACCATGACAGTCGGCATTGTCGGCCTCGGCCTCATCGGAGGCTCGATGGCCAAGAGCATCAAGGCGCGCACGGCGCACAGTGTGTTCGGCTGTGACCTCGATCAGGAGACCATGATGATGGCCCGCATGTGCGGCGCCATCGACGCGCCGCTGACGGCGGAGAATTTGGGGGAGTGCGGCCTCGTTCTGATCGCCATTCGCCCCAATGCGGCGATCGCGTGGGTGCGCGAGCACGCCTCGCAGCTCCGCAAGGACGCCATTCTGGTCGATCTGTGCGGCGTGAAGCGCGTGGTAGTGGAGGCGCTCGCGCCCCTCGCGGAACAGCATGGCTTTGCCTACATCGGCGGACATCCGATGGCCGGGCGTGAGCGCGGCGGGTTCACCGCCGCGACGGACGACCTGTATGTGGGCGCGTCGATGATCCTCACGCCCGACAAGCGCACGGATATGCAGCTTTTGGAAACGCTCAAGGACTTCTTCCTTGACATCGGCTTTGCGGGCCTGACCTTCTCCGACCCCGAGGAGCATGACCGCATCATCGCTTTCACCTCGCAGCTTGCGCACATCGTTTCAAGCGCCTATGTCAAGTCACCCGAGGCGCAGAGGCGCCGCGGCTTCTCCGCCGGCAGCTTTCAGGATATGACGCGCGTGGCGCGGCTCGACGAGCAGATGTGGACGGAGCTGTTCCTCGACGACGCGGACTATCTGACCGGCGAGCTGGACATCCTCATCGCCCATTTGCAGGAGTACGCCGACGCGCTCAAGGCGAAGGACGCCGCGCGCCTGTGTGCGCTGCTGCGTGACGGACGCGAGAAAAAGGCGTCGGCGGGCGGCAACTGAGACCGAATATTTTCAATAGGGAGGAAACACCCATGTCCTCTGTTCAGACCATTGAAGTCCACACTGCGCCGGCCTACGAGGTCGCCATCGGCGCGGGAGTGCTGAAAACGTGTGGTGCGCGGCTCAAGAGTGTGCTGGGCGACTGCCGCATTGCGGTCGTTACCGACAGCAATGTTGCTCTGCGCTATCTCGACGCGGTGTGCGAGAGCCTGCGCAGCGCGGGCTTCTCCGTCTGCTCCCATGTGTTCCCCGCGGGGGAGCTCAACAAGAATTTTACAACGCTTTCGGGCATCTTAGAGTTTCTGGCCGCCGCTCAGCTCACGCGCACGGATTGTGTAGCCGCGCTCGGCGGCGGCGTGACGGGCGACATGGCGGGCTTTGCCGCGGCAGTCTACCTGCGCGGCATCCGCTATGTGCAGCTGCCGACCACGCTGCTCTCTGCCGTGGACTCCTCCGTCGGCGGAAAGACGGCCATCGACCTCGCGGCGGGAAAGAACCTCGCGGGCGCGTTTTTACAGCCCGCCGCCGTGCTGTGCGACACGGACTGTCTGAAGTCCCTGCCCGCCGCCGTCTTTGCCGACGGCGCGGCGGAAGCCATTAAAACAGGCGTGCTGAGCGGCGAGGCGCTCTTTTCCCTTTTTGAGAACGGCACGCTTACCGACGCGCCCGCCGAGATCATTGCCCGCTGCATCCGCTGCAAGGCGGGCGTGGTCGAGCGCGACGAGAAGGAGCGGGGCGAGCGGAGGCTGCTGAACCTTGGTCACACCATCGGCCACGCCATCGAAAAATGCAGCGGCTACGCCGTTCCGCACGGCCACGCGGTCGCGGCGGGTCTTGCCGTCATGGCGCGCGCCTCCGAGCGGCTCGGCTGGGCCGAGCCGGGGGTGTCCGCGCGCATCGCGGCGTGTCTGGAGAAGAACGGCCTGCCGACCGGCACGGACTATCCCGCCGAGGCGCTGGCGCGCGCCGCGCTCGCGGACAAGAAGCGCAGCGGGGAGAGCATCACGATCGTCGTTCCGAGAAGGATCGGCGGTAGCGAGCTGAAAAGGGTGCCGGTGACGGAGCTGCTGCCCATCATCACCGCCGGACTGGAGGTGTGAGCATGGATATTCGTATCCGACCGCACGCCCTCGCGGGCGCGGTCACGCCGCCGCCGAGCAAGTCAATGGCACACAGATTGCTGCTCGCCGCCGCACTTGCGGACGGTGTGAGCACCATAGAGAATGTCGCGCTCTCACAGGATATCGAGGCGACGCTGCGCTGCATGGCAACACTTGGCGCAAAATGGGAGCAGACCGTTGACGGGACGCTCCGCGTGACGGGCATCGGCAGCAGGCGAAAGAGCTTTACAGAGCTTCCGCGCTTTGACTGCGGCGAGTCCGGCTCGACGCTGCGCTTTCTCATTCCCATCGCGCTTGCGGTCACGGGCGGGGGCGTGTTCACCGGACACGGGCGGCTGATGGAGCGCCCGCAAAAGCCCTACCTTGACCTGTTTGACGAAAAGGGCATCTTCTGCGAGCAAAAGGACGGGGCGCTCACCGTGCGCGGTGTGCTGACGCCTGGGGAGTACCGGCTGGCAGGCGATGTATCGAGCCAGTTTTTCACGGGCCTGCTCTTTGCTCTGCCGCTGCTCGGCGGCGGATCGATGCTGCTCCCGACCACGCGGCTCGAGAGCCGCGACTATGTCGCCATGACGCGCGACGCGCTCACACGCGCGGGTGTGACGGTGAGCGGAGAAAGCGCATTTTCCGTTTTGCCCTCGCACTACCGTCCCTTGACCGCGGCGGTGGAGGCAGATTGGTCGCAGGCGGGCTTCTGGTACGCGGCGCGTTTCCTCGGAAACCGCGTCGAGCTGTGCGGATTGGACGAAGCCTCCGCGCAGGGCGACTGCGTGGTCGCCGCGCTCTATGAGCGATTTGAGCCGATGGGGGAGCAGCGCGTCGATGTGTCCGACTGCCCCGACCTGCTGCCGCCGCTCGCGGTGATGGCAGCGCGGCGGGAGGGGACGACGCATTTTGTCAATGCCGCCCGCCTTCGCATGAAGGAGAGCGACCGTCTGCGCACGACCGCCGCGCTGCTGCGCGCGCTCGGCGCTCCGACGGAGGAGACGGCAGACAGCCTGACGGTTCGCGGTGTACCCGCCTTTTCCGGCGGCACGGTGGACGGCGCGAACGACCACCGCATCGTCATGGCCGCGGCAGTCGCCGCGACGGTCAGCGCCGCGCCCGTCACCATCAAGGGCGCAGAGGCGGTAAAAAAATCCTATCCCTCGTTTTGGGACGAATACAAACGGCTGGGAGGTGACTTCGATGTCCTCTGATTTTGGGAAGACCCTGCGCGTGGGCGTGTTCGGCGAGTCGCACGGGGTCGCCATCGGCGTGACGGTGGACGGGCTGCCCGCGGGCGAGCGCATCGACATGGACGAGCTGCAAGCCTTTCTCGACCGCCGCAGACCGGGAAAAAACCCGCTCTCTACCACGCGGCGGGAGACCGATGTGCCGGAGTTCCTCTCCGGGCTGCGCGACGGCGTGACCTGCGGCACGCCGCTGTGCGCGGTCATTCACAACAGCGACCATCACTCCGCGGATTATGCCGAGCTGGCCGATAAGCCGCGCCCCTCGCACGCGGACTACACCGCGTGGGTGAAGTGGAGGGGACAGGCGGATATGCGCGGCGGCGGGCATTTTTCGGGCCGCTTGACGGCACCGCTGTGCGTCGCAGGAGGCATCGCGGGGCAAATTCTCGCGCGGCGCGGCGTCTTCGTCGGCGCGCACCTTGCCGCCGTGGGGACGGAGGAGGACGAGATCTTCCCGCTCCATCCGACCGGTGAGCTGTTCCGCGCCGTGGCGGCAAAGCCCTTTCCGACGCTCTCCGACGCGGCGGGCGAGCGGATGCAGCGCGTCATTTTGGACGCGCGCGAGGCGCAGGACTCCGTCGGCGGCATCATTGAGTGCGCCGCCATCGGACTGCCTGCGGGAGTCGGCGAGCCGATGTTTGACGGCGTTGAAAACCGCCTTGCCGCGGCGCTTTTCGGCATCCCTGCCGTCAAGGGCGTGGAGTTCGGCGCGGGCTTCGGCTCCGCGCGCCTGCGCGGGAGCGAGAATAACGATGCCCTCCGCGTGGAGAACGGCCGTGTTGTCACCGAGACGAACCGCGCGGGCGGCATTCTCGGCGGCATTACAAACAGTATGCCGCTCACGCTGCGCGTCGGTATCAAGCCCACGCCGTCCATCGGACAGAAGCAAAAAACCGTATCGCTCTCCCGCATGGAGAACACGGAGCTGACCGTTCACGGCCGGCATGACCCCTGTATCGCGCACCGCGCCGTGCCCGTCGTCGAGGCGGTGACAGCCTGTGTGCTCTTAGACTTACTGTTGGAGGAACATCATGGAGCTTTCTGAAATTCGAAATCGCATCGATGCCGTGGACGAGCAGCTCCTGCAGCTCTTTTTGGAGCGCATGGAGCTGGCGGAGGAGGTCGCGGCCTATAAGAACGAGCATCATCTGCCCATTCTGAACAAGCAGCGTGAGCGGGAAATTCTCGCCAAGGTCACCGCCAAGGCGGCAGACAAGGAACGCTACGCCTATCATCTCTACTCCACGCTCTTTGAGCTGGCGCGCTCGCGTCAGGCGGAGCTGGTGGATCTGCCGACCAGGGTGGCTGAGCAGGTGGAGAAGTCCCTCGCCGCGGGCGGCCCGCTCTTCCCGCAGACCGGCCTTGTCGCCTGCCAAGGCGTGGAGGGCGCGAACTCGCAGGTTGCCTGCGACCGTCTGCTCCCGCGCGGCAGCATCCTGTATGTCAAGACCTTCGACGCGGTGGTGTCCGCCGTTGAGTCGGGGCTGTGCAAATTCGGCGTGCTGCCGATCGAAAACAGCTCCAACGGCTCTGTGCGCGCGGTCTATTCGCTGCTTCGGCAGCACAAGCTCTCCGTCGTGCGCTCCACGCGCCTGTGCATCCGCCACGAGCTTTTGGCGCTGCCGGGTGTAAAGCTCGGCGACATTACGGAGATTTACTCCCATCAGCAGGCCATCGGCCAGTGCAGCCGCTTTCTCAACGGACTTTCCGGCGTGCGCGTTATTCCCTGCGGCAACACGGCGGAGGCGGCGAAAATGGTCGCCGAGAGCGGCAGCCGCCATGCCGCCGCGATCTCCTCACATCCCTGCGCGGCGCTCTACGGCCTCTCCTGCGTGAGCGACAAAATTCAGGACAGCGAAAATAACTACACCCGCTTTTTCTGTGTGGCGAAGGACCCGGTCATCTACGCGGGGGCGAACCGCATCAGCCTCATCATCTCGTTTGAGAACAAGCCCGGCGCGCTGTATGAAATTCTCTCCAAGCTCGCCGCGCTGGACATCAACATGACCAAGCTTGAATCCTGCCCCGTTGCGGGGAGCGACTTTGAGTTCATCTTCTTCCTCGAGCTGGAGGCCAGCGTACAGGACAAGAGCGTGCTCGCCATGCTCGAGGAGATGGAGCGCAGCTGCGCGGAGTTCACCTTCCTCGGCAACTACGCTGAGGTGTGAGCGATGGGGGAGAAGCTCTACGGCCTGCTGGGCCGCAAGCTCGGCCACAGCTGGTCGGCGCCCATCCACGCCGCGCTCGGCTGCGCCGACTATCGGCTCATCGAGCTGGAGCCGGAGGCGCTTGGCGCCTTCCTTGCGCGGGAGGACATCGGCGGGCTGAACGTCACCATTCCCTACAAGCGTGCGGTGATGGCGTACTGCGACGAGCTTGACCCGATGGCGGCAGAGATCGGCAGCGTCAACACCCTCGTGCGCCGCGCGGACGGCAAGCTCTGCGGCTATAATACCGACGCGGCGGGCTTCTGCTTCATGGCGCGCCGCGCGGGCATCGACTTTGCGGGGAAAAAGACGCTCGTGCTTGGCAGCGGCGGCGCGTCGCTCACGGCGGTCGCCTGCGCGAAAAAGCGCAGCGCGCGTGAGGTGGTCGTCATCTCCCGCATGGGGAAGGACAACTATGGAAACCTCGATCGTCACGCTGATGCTGACCTCGTGGTGAACACCACGCCGGTCGGGATGTATCCGAATAACGGCGCGTCGGCGGTCGATCTGACCGCGTTTCCAAGCTGCTGCGGTGTGCTCGACCTCATCTACAACCCGCGCCGCACGGCGCTGCTGCTGCAAGCGGAGGCGCTGGGCATCCTGTGCTCGGACGGGCTTCCGATGCTGGTGGCGCAGGCGAAGGCGGCGGAGGAGTATTTCTTCGCTAAGCCCATCGCGGAGAGCGAGAATGAGCGCATCCTCGCGCAGCTCCGGCGGGAGATGACCAACCTCGTGCTCATCGGGATGCCCGGCAGCGGCAAGTCCACGGTCGGCGCGGCGCTCGCCGCGCTGACGGGCCGCGAGGCCGTCGACCTCGACGCGCGCATTGCCGAGAAGGCGGGACGCCCCATACCGGAGATCTTTGCCGCGGGCGGCGAAGCAGCCTTCCGCGCCTTGGAGCGCGAGGTGACGGCGGAGTGCGGCGCGCTGAGCGGAAAAATTCTGCTCACGGGCGGCGGCGTGGTGAAAACGCCTGAGAATTACGCCGCGCTGCATCAAAACGGCCGCATCTATCAGCTCCTGCGCCCGCTCGAGCTGCTGGCCGTCGAGGGCCGTCCGCTTTCGCAGGGGGCTGACCTCGCGGCGATGTGGGCGGAGCGCGCGCCGCTCTATGAGCGCTTCCGTGACGCAGCCGTTGACAACAGCGGCACGGTCGAGGAGACCGCGCAGGATATCTGGAGGGATTTTTGTGAAAATTCTGGTCATTAACGGCCCCAACATGAACATGCTCGGCATCCGACAGCCGGAAATTTACGGCCGCGAGACCTATGAGGACTTAAAGAAAATGATTTCGGACGAGGCGGAACAGCTGGGTGCGGAGGTCGGCTTCTTCCAGTCCAACCACGAGGGCGCGCTGGTGGATGCCATCCAGCAGGCATACTTCGACCGTGTGGATGGCATCATCATCAACCCCGCCGCCTACACGCACACGAGCGTCGCGCTGCTCGACGCGGTGAAGGCGGTCGGCATCCCAACGGTGGAGGTCCACGTTTCCGACCCGGACAGCCGCGAGGACTTCCGCCATGTGTCCTACCTCCGCGCCGCCTGTGTCGCGACCATCCGCGGGCATGGCCTCGCGGGCTATCTGGAGGCGCTGCGGCTGCTGTGCGGGCGGGAAGCAGAGCGGTAAGTGATCTCCCGCCGCTCTTTGCCTATGGCGAAGCTTGGCGGGGCATGACACCGCCCGGCAGCCCTTCCTCCCGCTTCCTTGCGAGGAAAAAGAAAAGCAAGAGAAAACATTGTGTTTTCTCTTGCTTTTTTGTCACGCCATATCAGAATAGATTTCCCATCTTCCGCAACAAGAAGCACTCAATTGGAGCATATGCGATGCTTCCTTTCCGGCGGGTAACTGCTTACAATAGTCTTATTGCTTAAAAGGAGATGAGACTATGCCAAAAGAATATCCCGCTGAATTCAAGACCAAGATTATCAAGCGATACCAAAAGGGAGAATCCATTCAATCGCTCAGTCAGGAATTGCATATCGCGCAAAGCACACTCTACGACTGGAGAAGAGAATACTGTTCCATCAAAACAGCAAATCGTACCTACACTCCAAAAGAGTTCGACACCCTTTCAAGGCGGCTGGAAAAGTTGGAGCATGAACTGGAGATCATTCGGCTCACTGGGTACATATCAAATGTGCCCTTGCAGAAAAAGCTGGTCTTCTTGGAAAGTCTCTACCAAAAGTCAGACAACCCGTATAGTGTTTACGAGCTCTGTGAAGCGTTGGATGTTGCCCGCGGAACCTTCTACAACCACATCTTCCGCCGAGCCGACCGCAGCAAGCGCGATCAAGAGCGGGCGCGGCTTATGCGGCTGGTACAGCAGGTTTTTGATGACAGTGCCCAGCGATTCGGCGCCGAAAAAATTCGCATCGCTCTGACCGAAAGCGGCATCCGGGTCAGCACCAAACGCATCGCGGCGATCATGCAGGAGCTTGATCTGCACAGCATCCGCCCAGACGCAAAAAAGCAATTCAAGAAGCGTCAGCAGTACAAAAAACAGAATCTACTGGAGCAGCAATTCACCGCGGAGCGTCCCAACCAAATCTGGGTCAGCGATATTACATACTTCAAAATCAACGAATACTGGCTCTACTTTTGCATGATCCTCGACCTTTTCTCCCGCAGGGTCATCGGCTATCGAGTGTCCCGTAACGCAAGCACTCATCTGGTCACAAGCACCTTCCGGGACGCCTATCAAGCACGAGGCAATCCCATCGGGCTGACCTTTCACAGCGATCGCGGCGCACAGTATACCTCAGCCACGCTTACGGAACTGCTGCAAAAATGCGGTGCGAAACAGTCCTTTTCCGCTACAGCACAGCCCCATGACAACGCGGTCGCCGAAGCGTTCTTTGCTTCCTTCAAAAAAGAGGAGGCGTACCGCAGGGAGTACACCTCGGAGCAAAGCTACCGCAAAAGCGTGTCGCAATATGTCCAATTCTATAATGAGCTGCGTCCCCATCGGGCCCTGAAATACAAGACCCCGCAGGCATTTGAGGAGGCGTACTGGGCGAGTTCATCGTAAAACCGTGTTCAAATAACGACTTTGCGTAAAAATATTCGTTTCACATTTTGAGAGTTTTCACCTTCACTCATAAGAAGGGGATCAGCCATGAGCAAAACTCCAAAAGAGCAGTGATTGCAATGGTTTCCGGTCATGGCTGAAACCGAAAATCACTCAAATGATATAGAAAGCGGAGCCCCTTTTTGGTAAAATCAGCTTGCAAAGAAAACCAACCGGAAAGGGGCTGGCCGCTATCTACCGACAGGAAATCATTCAGGATGTGACGCTATTTACATCCCAAAGCGCCGCTGCGTTCTACGACAAGCTTTTCAGCAGCTTGGACTTCACGCTGCCCAGGGCGGCAACCGGGCGGCGGGGCTTCCCCAAGGAAGCCATGGTCTGTGCTTTTATCGTTATGAAATGCGAGGGGTTCTCTCAAATCACAGATTTGGCGGATTATCTGGACAACAACCGGCTCATTGCCCACTATTGCGGGTTCAATATCATGGAGCCGCTGCCGTCTTATTGGACGTATGACCGTTTCCTGCGGCAGCTGGACAACGGTGCGTTGAAGTCGATCATGGCCAACCTAGTTCGGAAGTTGTATGAGTTGGGGATTGTGGATGCCTCATTTATTGGTCTGGACTCCACACCCGTTGCAGCAAATACAAAGCAGAACAATCCAAAATCCTTTGCAAAGAACAAGTTCTCCAAGGAAAACCACCCGAAAAGCGACCCGGACTGCGCCCTCGGTGTTCACTCGGCCTCCAACCAGCACAATGAGCGCCGGTACGAGTTCTACTGGGGGTACAAAAGCCATGTGCTGGTGGACTGCATCTCCGGGCTGCCACTCTACGAGCTGACCACGCCGGGCAACATCGCCGATTCTGCCGTCGCCGCTGAGATCCTCGCGGCCGCGGATCAGACGATCTCTTTGAAGGAATGCGCCTTCCTTGCCGACAA
>NZ_JAFBIQ010000025.1 GCF_021531315.1 Oscillibacter valericigenes
GCTCCCAGTTTTCCGGCAAAAAATGGTTCGTTATTCCCGACAAAATATGGTTGGGAACTCCCGACGCCAACAACATCACACAACTGAGATAGCTTGAAAAGAGAGAGGTTACGCTCATCGGCCAACTCCATCACCCTTGCTATCGTATCCATATAATCCCCGCCTTTCTACATCCTATCCCGCCATCAATTCTAAAGGAAATGCAGTTCAATACTCTGTACTCAAAGAACTCGACCTACGACTTGAAACCGTGAATCGGGCATGATCACCTTGGGCGCGTATGCCTGATTATAGGACAGCATCACAGGCTGCATGTGCAGGCAACCATAGCTATCGGTGAATGCATCCTTTTGTTGTTCACTTGGCTCCTGCTCACTGTATACCTTCAAGTAGCCATCGCCATCATAGACAAAGATGCCGACCTCTCCAACAGCCAAGGTCTCGCACTCCTCGACCCAGATGATCTGACCGTCATGATAAACAGGCTCCATGCTGTCACCAGAAACCCGCACGCCAAAATCGGCACCTTTCGGAACAGACTTCTCAGGGAAACTAACCATCTCAAAGTTTCCTTCCTCAAGAAACTCGCCGGTACCAGCGGATACCGCAAGATTACTCACAGGCATCTCTATGTACTTGAGAATGCTGACCACCTTTGGCTGCGGCTTATACTTCCCCGACGCAATCAGGTCATCCTTGTACTCCCTGACTTTTGCCAAGCCTGCATCATTGAGTGCCGGTGTATGACTGCTGCAAAAATAAGAAACATCCACATCCAGATCAAGCGCATGACAGACAGCCACCAGCTGATAGGCGTTTGGTAAAGCACTGCCCTTTGCCCACTTATTGATGCCGCTGGGGGACATCGTTACCCCATACTGCCGCAAAAGTGCGCTGAAATCGACGAGGCTGAGGCCAGCCTTGCGGCGTGCTTCATCAATGCGGGCCCCAATAACATTTTCTTGACGCTCTGTCTCTGCATTATAGTTTGCGTGATTCGTTATCGGGAGAGAAAGAATTTTAGCTTTGCTCTTACTCATAATAGCAACCGCCTTTTCTGTTTATGGCTTCAGTATATAGTGGAAAAGACTCGCTGTCAATAGAAAATTGACTATTACTCTACAAATGCGACATTGACATAGATAAATAATCTGCTTATCATAAAAGCACACGAGCAAGATAAGAGGTGAAAACACATGGATAACGAGCGTGTCATTCTGCACAGCGACATGAACTCCTTCTACGCATCCGTTGAAATGATGCTTAACCCAGAGCTCAAAGGAAAGCCTGTCGCGGTGTGCGGATCAACCGAAGAACGTCATGGTATTGTCTTGGCCAAATCAGACTTGGCCAAGAAAGCCGGAGTGAAAACGGGCATGGTGAATTGGGAAGCTCGGCAGCTTTGCCCAGGACTGGTCGTTGTGCCGCCCCAGTACGATCAGTACCTCAAGTATTCTAAGCTGGCCCGTCAAATTTACCACCGATATACGGATCTTGTTGAACCGTATGGCATGGATGAGTGCTGGCTTGATGTGACCGGTTCTGGTGTCTGCGGAACGGGCATGGAGATCGCCGAGGCAATCCGGCGGACAACAAAAGAGGAGCTTGGCCTGACGGTCAGCATCGGTGTGTCATTCAACAAGATTTTTGCCAAACTCGGGTCAGACATGCGAAAGCCGGATGCAATCACCGAAATCAAACGGGACAACTTCAAAGAAAAAATCTGGCCTCTTGATGCTGCAGAGCTGCTGTATGTGGGCAAAGCCACAGAAAATAAGCTGGCTCAATACGGAATCCACACCATCGGGGATTTGGCAAAGACTTCTCCGGATACACTGCGGCATATGCTGGGGATCAATGGTCTTAAGCTCTGGATGTATGCAAACGGAACGGATACTTCTCGTGTTATGCATAAGGACTTTGTCAGCCCCGTCAAGTCCATCGGGCACGGAATCACCTGTACTGCTGACCTGCAAACGCCGGAAGATGTGTTTCGCGTTATGCTGGAATTGAGCCAGGATGTCGGGCATCGGCTCCGCGTCCATGAGTTGATGGCGTGTGGTGTTCAAGTCTCCATCCGGACAAATGACCTGTATGGCTCACAGTACCAGTGTAAGCTCCCATTCAGAACGCAGCTCCCCAACGAAATCGCCGGAGCGGGCTTTCATCTTCTTATGGAGCGGTATCGGTGGGATAAACCAATTCGAGCTGTCACGATTCGCGGTATTGATTTGATATCGCAGAAAGATGCAGAGCAACTCTCCATGTTCGTGAATCATCAGAAACGGGATCGCCGTATTCTTCTGGAGGACGCTGTCGAGGACATCCGAAGGAGATTTGGCAAACGCGCCATTTCCTATGCCATTCTTATGGGCGACTTAAAGATCCCCGACGACGGCAGGCAGTTGGTGACCATGCCCGGACTTATGTATCAGTAACGACTGTCGACGGAAGGGAGAAACCGTTTGAGATGAAAATGCAATTTCATAAAGCTGTGGTGAAGGTATTAGTTATCGTAGCCACAGACCGAACCAAGACGCCTGTCTCTCTGACCTTTGAAGATGGGAAGGAATACTCCATCGACCGTGTCTGTAGCAGACAGAGAGCCGCAGCAACAAAAGTTGGTGGAACAGGTATCCGTTATACGATTATGATTGGAGGAAAACAGACCTATCTCTTCGAAGACGAAGATCAGTGGTTTGTTGAAGCAAAGAACCTCCATGTATAGGAGATATGCCATTGAAATATCTATCACGCAATGACCTCGAAACTATCGGCGGGAGAGTCATCGCAGCATATAAAAGACTACCGGCTATATCTGGCCAAGCGCTGGAACGAGTAGATATCGACTATCTCTGTCAAGAGCTTCTGAGCCTTCGTATCGATTATGCCCGGTTATCTCTGAACGGCGAAAAAATCGGCCTGACATCTTCTTGCGATATAGGCGTCGAGGTATTCCCTGAAGATCCAAACTCCACGGAAGAGCAGTATTATATGCTTGATGGAAAAACCATTTTAATTGAAAGTGATCTCATGAAAGAGGGTGCCAATATAGGCCGAAGGAACTATACCGTTTCCCACGAGAGCTGTCACCATATTCTGAAAATGCTGTTTCCGCACGACTACGGAGCCCAAGCAAGCGGGCGTTCCGTTCACTGTTGTTACAGAAGCAACAGAGGAAATGGAGATTGGGAGGAATGGCAAGTTGAAACATTGGCTGCCATGATTTTACTTCCAGCCGAATGTGTAGTTCGAAGCATGGAGAGATTCGGTCTTGGAACCCAGATGCGCCTTCTAAACCGAGTATTTGCCCCTGCCGATTACAAGAAGTTCGAAGCGATGGCATCATTTATGGGTGCATCTAAAACAGCGTTGTCCATTCGAATGACGCAGCTTGGACTTCTGAAAAGAAATGATCTTTCCGACCCCTATAGTTTGGTTCGAGTCGACATGGATGAGGAGGACCGTATACTATGAAACCTAACTCGTATGAAATCAAAGTTGTAAAGCGTTGCCCGAAATGCAACTGGCGCATTTTTGATAAAGTGACTCCCACTTCGGGCATCATTGAGTTGAAGTGTCCCAACTGTCGAAAGATTGTTGAGATAGACCTGAGTTATCGTACCCCAATCCGCAGGAGAGCTACCTACTATCGAGCATCCTGCCATACTTACACATAAGAGTAAACGACAACAGAATAAGAAAGCCGATTGCACCGAGCCACGGGTCCTTAGATAAGGAAGTCTATGAGACACCAAATTGCCGGGCATTGAGAAGAAAAGGTTGCTGCAAAGTGTACCTATCTTCTTGATGCCCGGCTTTTTTGTGCTGTTGCCCCCTAACGGAGGTAACAATGCTGACTGGTTTTTGGGAACCCTATATCGCTCAATATCCTTGATCTCCGATTTTTTGAACCTCACCAAATTCAAAAAATCAAAAGGAGATCAAAATCATGTCCGAAAAAGTTTATGTTCTCAATGTTTACAATACCATGACCGGCCAATATGAACTTATCCAAGTAACCAAGGAAGTATTTCAGGCTTACAGGCGAACGAAATGGAATATCGAAGATAGCACGGAACGCTTTTTTAAGCATGAGACGCAGATGAGTTCGCTGATTGGCGGAGAAAATGATGGATACGAGCGGTTCCACGAGTTTATAGATTATGACAATACGCCCGAAAATCAAGCCATTGAGGAGATGGTATTCCAGTCCTTGCATAATGTTCTGGAGCTGCTTCCTCCGAAAGACTACGAGCTGATCTATGAACTTTACTTCAAGAACCACACCGAAAGGGAATGCGCACAGAGGCTGGGGATGTCTCAGCAGGCCATCCATGAGCGGAAGAAGCGCATTTTGAAAAAAATCAAAAATAATTTGGACGAGGAGGGTTGTTAAGATACCTGTTTTCTCCCGTATACATGCGAGAAGAAAAATCTCTTCTTGTGAACGTTGAAAACTGAATATCCGGCGACTGATAACGTCAGTCAGCGGGCCCCCGACGAAGGGGAGCAGCGATGCGGCGGGTGCGCCAAGACCCACCTGTGCGGAGAACTCCGCATAAAAGACGGCCTACTAAGGTGACCGAGCGGTATCCACCCAGCCCAAAGCAGCTTTGGCAAGCTGTCTCGCGATGATACCGTTGACCTGTACTCACTGTCCAGCCACAGACTCAAGCAATGGGGGCAGCTCGGAGAGATCCTCGGAGGGGTGAGATTCCCGGAGGGTGGTGCCAGCCACTGGTCAGTTTAGCCGCCCACGATCCGGGGAGTAGTGTCGAATAGGATCATTAGAAAGTAAGAACACAAATACGGCGGGAGCCGAGCCATACCATGGGAATGCAATATTCTTCCAACCACTGGACGGCTCCCGCCTTTTTGATGGTAGAAATGTGCGGATAAGTCTTGTCCTTAGATTTCTATCATCTATATTTTTGAAAAGTGACAACAACTGCGACATAATTATATTGAAAAGTTGCTCTTTGCAATGCGTACTACATGGAGCAGCGAAACGACAAAGGCAGTGGACTATACCGTAGTCCGCTGTCTTTTTCGCTGCCATAGATACAAAACCAACTACATCAAGGAGGTAACACCATGCTGTCAAACAAGAACACCAAAAACGCCAATTTCCTTTTTATTGCTGATATGCTGAAGGATCTCCTTGCGCAGGAGTTGATCACAGAAAAGGAATATGCCAGGGCGAAAAAGTATTATATGAAGCTTACCGGTGCAGATATCGTATTAGCCCGCTGAAAATTGTGTATAAGGTCAATTTTGCGCTGTTCCAATTGTTTTGGTAGCTATTCAGAATAGTTATCAGTATAATGTGGTTTGCCAAAAGTGGTTGGTATCATATTATGATACCAACCAAAAAACGAGAGAGGAGGACACCGAAATGCCTGAAGTACGGCTCATCACCCCGATCACAAGACAGAACACGAAGAAGATGCAGGTTGCAGCTTACTGCCGAGTGTCTTCCAACTCCGCTGATCAGCTCAACTCCTATGCCGCACAGATCCGAGCATACAAAAAATGCATCGGAGCACGCGACGATTGGGAACTGGTGGACATCTTCGCCGATGAAGGGCTCACTGGAATGAAGAGCGAAACCCGTGATGAATTTCAGCGGATGATCCGCATGTGTGAGCTCAAGCAAATTGACCTCATCATCACGAAATCCATCTCCCGTTTCGCTCGAAACACAAAAGACGCTCTGGCCTATGTAAGAAAGCTCAAGTTGCTGGGTGTGGGCGTTCAGTTTGAAAAGGAAGGCATCTCGACGCTGTCTATGGGCGACGAGATGCTTCTTAATACCTTCTCTGCTCTGGCGCAGGAGGAATCGCAGTCCATCTCTATGAACCAGCGCCTCTCAATCGTCAAACGCATGGAACTTGGCGAGTATGTGGACAGCAACGCCCCTTACGGATACCGGTTGGTCGACAAGGCATTGGCTGTGTACGAGCCGGAAGCTGCTGTTGTGCGGGACATTTTTGACCTGTATTTGCGGGGTTTCTCCATCAGTGAGATTGGCAGAGAATTGAAGAGTCGCAATATTCCTACCAAGGCCGGCAAGGAGAGCTGGCATCCGTACCGAATAGCCTATATGCTGAAAAATGAACGGTATATCGGCGATAGTTTCTATCAAAAAACTTACCGTGAAACAACGGTCCCATTCAACCAGCATATCAACCGCGGACAGGAAGATCGCTTCTATGCCAAAGGAACACATCCCGGTATCATTGACAAGGATGTGTTCAATGCTGTTCAGCAGCTTATCCAAAAACGCAAGGAGACTTTCTCCAGAACAACTACCCAAAATATCTATCCGCTTACAAGCCGCATTCAGTGTTCTGAGTGCGGCTCTTTCTATCGGCGAAGGAGTGTGTCGGGTACTGTGAAGTGGGTATGCGCCCTTCACAAAGATGACAGCACAGCTTGCGATTCTCACTATTATAGCGAAGAACGGATCTATGACGGCTTTATCACCATGGTGAACAAGCTGCGGTTCTCTGAAGATAACATCCTCGGCCAAGTCATCAGCCGGCTAGAGATGACGCTGGCAGCTATGAAGCGGAACAATCTGGTTGCGCGCGATTTAAGCAATAGTATTGCCGAGTTGAATGCGAAACTGCTCATGCTCGAACAGCTCCGATCCAAGGGATACCTCGCCCCTGAAGTTTATCAGGCACAAGCCAATGAGATCGGTGCAGAGCTGGCAAGGCTCAAGGATGTCAGGCAGGAAAAGTTTAATTCAAAGGCTGCCTCCATGCTCGAGGAAGTCAAGAAATTTAAAATGCTCATCTTCGAACTGGAAGAACCCCTTGAGGCATTCGATGAGAAACTCTTCCTGGAAATCGTGAAGTCCATCCAAATCAATAAAGAGGATGAAATGTCCGTAGAATTCCTTGGCGGACTTCGATTCAGGGAACGCATATAGGAGGCAGTCATGAAAAAGACGCGGTATATCCCATACGGATACACAATGCGCAATGGTAGAACGGTCATCTCCGGAGAAGAAGCAGAAGTTATCAGAGAAATTTTCAAATCGTATCTGAACGGAGCTTCCTTGAAAGCGATTGCTGACGAGTTGACCGACCACCAGATTCCTTATACGCAAAAGAGCGCTATATGGGATAAGGCCCGTATTGCAAGGATCATCGACAACGCCAAATATGCAGGAACAGAAGAATATGATCCCATCATAGATGAGGAAATGTACGAGGCGGCAGTTAACCTGAAAATCGCTCGTCAGTGTAATGCTTGCGAAAAGGAAAACGATGCCATCGACCTGCTCCGAGAATTCGTTCGGTGTGACAGCTGCGGACACCCGATGAAACGCCGCATCAACGCAAAGCATCACATTCGAGAAAGCTGGAACTGTACCAATGGTGAATGCGGCATCAGAGTCCGCATCAGCGATACCCAACTCATCGAAACCATTACAGTCCTCATCAATCGGGTCATCCTCAATGACCATCTGCTCCAGCCGAAGCCCAAGAAACGGTATGAGCCAGATGCGAAGGTCACCAAGGTAGGAAATGATATCGCTCTGGAGCTGGAGCGTGACGCTCCAAACGAGGAGTTCATCATCGAAAAGACCATCGAGATGGCAGCGCTCATGTACGAGCAGAGCAATGCCAAGTTGAACCTCACAGTATCGCTCGCAAGAAAGCTGGCACGAACGATGGTCACGCAGGATGAATTCAATCGAGATTACTTTACCGCCCTCGCCTCATACATCACACTCGGTGAACAAGGCAAGGTGGTACTTCATACTAAGACAGAAACGGAGGTTACGCTGGACGATGGAAGTAACGAAAGTTCCTAAAAAAATCGTCACTGTCATAGAGCCAAAACGCTCCATGACAGTAGACAAAGAAAAATACAGGCAGAAGAAGGTTGCCGCATACTGCCGTGTCTCGACAGACAGCGAAGAGCAGCTCGTCTCCTACGCCAACCAAAAGAAGGTGTACACCGAGATGATCGCCAGCCGCAAAGATTGGTGCTTTGCAGGTCTCTTCGCTGACGAGGGTAAGTCCGGCACAAGAGCCGACAAGCGTCCCGAGTTCAATAAAATGATCAACGACTGTCTGGCCGGGAAGATCGATTACATCATCACCAAATCCGTATCCCGCTTTGCGAGAAATACGGTAGACTGCCTCGACTATGTCCGAATGCTCAAGTCCAAAGGCATCGGCGTCTATTTTGAGGAGCAGCAGATCGACACACTCAAGACAGACAGCGAGCTGTATCTGGTCATCTATGCTGGCTTCGCACAGTCCGAATCCGAAAGCATCAGTAAGAACATTACTTGGAGCGTTCGCAAGAAGTTCGAGGAAGGAACACCAGTGTTCATATACAAGCGGTTCCTTGGCTATAAAAAGGGTGCTGACGGTGAGCCTGAGATCGTACCGAGTGAAGCGGCCATCGTGGAACGTATCTTCAATCTCTATCTGGCTGGAGAAACCGTGGACAATATTTCCAAGATGATGCAGGCTGAGAACTATGATATCCCCGGCAAAACCATCAGCTTTAGCAAGGGCATGATCATGAATATGCTCTCCAACGAACGATACTGCGGAGATGTGATCCTGCAAAAATCCGTCACCGTTGACTGCATCGAAAAGAAGCGGAAGAAGAACACCGGAGAAGCTCCAATGTACTATGTTCAGAATAACCACCCAGCCATCATCGACAGAGTGACCTTCAACAAGGTTCAGGAAGAACTGGCCAGGCGAAAAACCAAAACGCCAGGATCTGCAAAGAGTTCCATCACATCCACCGGAAAGTATTCTCGCTACGCCCTGACCGATGTGCTCATCTGCGGCACCTGCGGTACCCGCTATCGCCGCGTGACATGGTCAAGAAATGGTACCAAGCGCATCGTGTGGCGCTGTATCAGCCGACTGGACTACGGCAAGAAATATTGCAGCGATTCCCCCACCATTATGGAGGACAAGTTGCAGGAATCCATCGTTCGAGCGGTCAACAAGTTCAACAAGCAGGATAACGCCACCTATAAGGCACTCATGAGAGCAACCATCAGCGAAGCCCTCGGCCTTAATGGAGATCCGGAAGAAGTAGATATGTTGGAGCGAAAGATCGAAGCCTTAAACAATAAGATGCTGGCCCTTGTCAATGAGAGTGTCAGTTCTGGCGATGGTATCGAGGCCCACGAAAGCGAGTTCATGACACTGTCGCAGGAAGCAGAACTCCTCAAGCAGCGTATAGCAGCCATTCAGGAAAGCACCGCCAAGGATAACGGTGAGCAGAACCGTCTCGAGCAGATTCAAGCTATCATTGCCGAACGAGAAAGTAAGTGCATGGAGTATGATGATTCCATCGTCCGCCAGATGGTAGAATGTATTAAGGTTTATCCTGGCGGCAAGCTGGAAATCATCTTCGGTGGCGGATACCTTGTCGAAGAATCCGTCTAAGCGTAGGAGATTGAGGGATCATCCCTCTTTCTCTTTCTTTATTTCATCGTGGATGTTCTTCTGAATCGCATCGAGAAGGGCGACCTTTTGCTCTGGTGAACATTCCAACCTTGAGATGTAATTATAAATCAACTGTGCATAGACAGTTGCAACGCACTTGCCAAGTTCCTCCTGACCTTCCTTTGAACCCAGCAAATGAATGATTACTTCCATAGGATCTCCTCCTCATCAGGCATAAGGCCGGATGCATATCGGTAAGGTAGTCAGCACACAATGAAGTATGGGATAATCGCAGACACGCTATCTTTTAATGTCTTTATTTATTGACAATTATAGATGTATCGTCTATAATAACAAGCACAAAGATGATGTGGAGGTGGTGTGCAGAATGGGACGAAAGAGTGTTGCTGTGCTGCCGCAGACGCAGGCAATTTTAGAACAGCTGGGAGAACAGATCAAACTTGCCAGATTACGGCGGCATCTGTCTGCCGAATTGGTCGCGGAAAGAGCTGGTGTGAGCCGAGCCACAGTGTGGAATGTTGAAAAGGGAAACCCCTCTGTCGCGATTGGGATCTATGCCGCAGTTCTGCACGCACTGAACAATATGGATAAAGACCTTCTGCTCGTTGCAAAGGATGATGAGCTGGGGCGTAAACTCCAAGACCTTGAGCTTACCACGCGCAAGAGAGCACCATGAAACGGAGGTGATTAACCGTGGCGTCAAACCAAAAAGTAATTTATGTCTATGAGAGCTTCAGATCTACAACGCCAAACTTCCTGGGGACTCTCTTCGTGGAGAATGTCCGTGGCCGGGAGAGCTACTCATTTGAATATGATGCTGACTGGTTAAAAAGCAGCGCAAACTACATGTATCTCGACCCGGATCTTCAGCTGTATGCCGGTCGGCAGTATCCCACCGGTGCAAAAAATGTGTTCGGCCTTTTCGCTGACTCTTCCCCCGACCGCTGGGGCCGCCTGCTGATGACGCGCAGAGAAAGAATACTTGCTGAACAGGAAGGACGGAAGCCTCGAAAACTCTTAGACAGCGACTTCCTGTTGGGCGTCTACGACGAGACTCGGATGGGCGCGATCCGCTTCAAGCTGGACAAAGACGGCCCGTTCCTTTCGGATGATTCAAAAACCCCGACGCCTCCCTGGACCAGCTTGCGAACGCTGGAGGAAGCCTCCCGTCAATTCGAAAACGATGAGTCCGGTCTCGAGCAGAAATGGATCAATCAGCTCATCAAGCCCGGTTCCTCGCTGGGCGGCGCTCGTCCGAAGGCCACCGTTCTGGACACAAGCGAAAATCTGTGGATCGCCAAGTTTCCGTCCAAGCACGACGATGTTAATGTGGGCGCATGGGAAAAGGTCACCCATGACCTTGCAAGACTTTGCGGCTTGGATGTTCCCGAGTCCATGCTGATCGACTTCTCCAAGTACGGAAGCACCTTCCTTGTACGACGGTTTGACCGGAATGGTGCTGTGCGGATTCATTTCGCATCCGCCATGACAATGCTCGGAAAAACGGATGGGGCATCGGCTGCGGACGGCTCCAGTTATCTTGAACTGGTGTCCTTTATCAAGGCCAACGGCGCTGCTCCCAAGAGAGATTTGACAGAGCTATGGAAGCGGATCGTGTTCAATATGGCTGTTTCCAATACGGATGACCACATGAGGAATCATGGCTTTATCCTCAAGGCGGATGGCTGGCATCTCTCACCCTTGTACGATGTAAACCCCGTCCCGGAGGGTGACGAGCTGTCCCTCTGCGTAAACGAGGACGATGCGACGATTTCCCTCGACCTTGCGCTGGAGATCGCACCGTATTGTGAGATCAGCACCAAGGACGCAACTGCTATGGCGGCGGATGTCCTGAAAACCGTCCGAGAAAACTGGAATCGTCTGGCAGCGGAATGCGGATTAAGCCGGAGCGCACAGGAATATATGCGGCCGGCCTTCTCGCTGGCTCTTGAATAACACAGCTTGATTCACCATCGGATCTCCCTTCGAGCAAGGGGGATCTTTTTTTGCCAGTCACAAGCCAAAGAGCATTCCGCGCGTGCTATTCCTCAAGGACAGGATCATCTGCAAGCGGTTCTTCATTTTCCTCTACGAAATCATCTTCTACCGCAACCTTCCCAGAATGCAGCTTCGTCATTCGTAAGGTGTACTTGCATTTTCGGTTATATGCAACAAGCATAGCTTCGGCATAGCCGAGAGAGCCTGCACCGCGCTCTTTAGCAATACGAGAAAGCTGACGAACAGACATGAAGCCGACCTTTTCCTTAAAGGTTTCATCACGAAGCTGATCGCCAAATGCCACGACCATCTTTGCAACGCCAGCCAATACATTTGCACCGAGAGAGTCGATATCTCCCTCCCATGTACCAACGCAGAGCCGCAAAGTTCGGTCAAGCACATGGTAACCATATTTGGTGTAGATCCGCTCCAGCGTAGCAACCGCACAGATCATGCCATATGCTTTGGTCGGCCCGATAGAAAGAGAATAGGATTCTACCAGCCGCTTAATAACGAGCTGCTGTTCATTTCCCGCTTCGATATTTGCCATGAATATCTCGTAAGGCTTCAGCGGCCGCACATGCTTCATCTGATTTGCAAAAATGTCCGCTTCGTTCTTGTAATCTAAGCTGTCATAAATCATGCACCAAACAGGAGTTTCCCGCGAACCGGATACAGTAGCAACGATCTCTATGGTGTGCTGACCATTAAAGACATAGTTGACACCATCACGGCGGCTCACCTTTACCGGGTTGATTTGGTTCAGGTCGAAATCCTCGATGGCTTTTTCAACCTGAGCCTGAGACAATGGCCGCTGGTATTCCTGATTAGATACGAGATTTTTGATCGGGATCTGCTCGAAGTGGACATTCGGAACAAATCTGCTGAAGTCTTGCATTAGTCTACCTCCCTGATATCTGAGAGCATCTCGGACACCTTCTCCTGTAGTGATAGCAGTGCTTCCTCGAGTCTGCTTTTTGCGCCCGTGGATGCAGCATTCATGTCCGCATTGTTTCTGGCTCTTTCAATGGAACTGACCCACGACGGAACTGTAAGAGTCAAACCGGCGATTTCAGCATCTGGATCGTGCATAGGTGTAATTTTGATAAGTGGTAAAGTCACCTGCATAGGTTCGACTGGCTCCTCGTCTGTATCAGCAAATTCTTTTCGCGTATCACTATAACTGGTGAAGGGGTGTTGCAGGTCCTCAGGTTTTGACCCAATTCGCCTGATCTCTTCCGGAGGCATTTTCGAAAGGGCCACAAGGTTCTCGTGAGATATTTTGAAAGTGCCAGAAAGCACTTTGCCAGGAAGTTCGGGGTCTGCCTGTCCAACAACGTCTAATGCCTTACTGAAGATCGCATACTTCTGCACAGATCCAGTAGATACATTGTATTGAGCGCTGAACTTCTGGGCTGTGCGCCGAAAAGTATCGCCTCGCTCACCCTTGTTTCTCCGCTTATACTGGTTGAACCCATTGATGTTGGGCGGATGCTTACGCGCTACTTTCTCAAGTTCATACTGCTTTCCAATGAGATATCGTCTGGTTTCCTCCGTGATATTTCGGCGGCCGAGCTGATTGCTGCAGATCCAGACAATCGCTTGCTCTCGGTTCTCAAATGGCATCTTCCGTACAGCATAGGGGATGTGCAGCCGGTTACATATCTCGTAGCGATTATGGCCATCAATGATGATGTTATTCCATGTGATGATCGGCTCTCTGCAACCGTCTACTGTAAGATTTACTTCGAGTTGAAGATACTCATCTTTCCGTAGAGGTCGAATGAGTGTCTTAAATTCCGGGTCGATCTCCAACACCGCAAATCCTTTATCCATCGCTGGGAGGTCTCCTCTCATTTTTCTTTAAGGTTTTCATGGAGAAATAGGCTACTCTGTTTGCAACATCCACCTCTCCGCTCATACGATAACTGTATTGGAAGTCGAGAGTACCGATCATGTTGACCAAAGCACACAGGAGTGTATTACTGTAGAACTCAATAGAATAATGGCGTGATGTTTGAACCAACTTCACTCGGTTGGAGGTGCCACCAGCGAGGGGCCGATCTGAGCCAAGTACAGCAATGAACATTTCTTCTGGATTGACCAGAAATTGAACATATTGCGGATTCCCCATTTTGTTCAGGGTGGACTTATGTATGCGAAAGCGATTCCACTTTAAGTCAATGGTCATGATCGCGCTGTTATCCGTACTACCCATTTACACTCCCCTCCTGCACAGGTACCTCTGGTTGATATGCGGTATGGACTGATGTGACATTTTCCACGGATGCCGTGGAGGATACAGAGCTATCCTTGATTCCATAAATCGCGTATCCGTCAAAGATATTGATCTGCAGAGATTTCTGGTGTTCACGATAGGGCAAACCGAACTGATCCTTCCAACCGGCTGGGAATACAGGTGTACGCGCAGTCTTGGGCTTGCCTCCGTCTTTTGCAATACGCTGATAAATCTCGGAGGCGTTCAAGTCGAATACAATCAGATACTCATCATTAGCATGGATGACCTTGCCAATCAGCTTGTACCTGTAATCAATATTCCAGTCCATCAGCTCAAAGAGCTTTGCAAAGAAGAACTTACCCGTCACCTGACGGGGCCTCCTCTTCCCACCAGATGTGTTGCACCACGCGAATGCGTCTCGCTCTGACTCGGCGCAAGGGCGTAGCGCAAGAATGTGCGACTCTCGATTGATCAAGAGCTGGACACAGTCTGCATGGGGAAACTTGTTCAAGCAAGCAGTATTGACATAAACTTTGTAATTGTTGAAGGTGATAGACGGCTCGAAAGTATGAGCGAAGAACTCCCTACGAACCACCTGATACCCATCAAAATCGAAGTCGTCACTAAGTTCGATCACATCGCCTAGTGCCGATGCGTCGATTGTCATTGGCGTGTCCACATCCTCCTTAAAAGTAATGGTAGTTTCATCATCGATATTGCCGAATTGAGCATTCTGCAGCATCGGTGGGATGAAAGAAACCTGATTATCTACTTCCATTCTGATCTCCTTTCATTCGTCTCTGACAAGATCCAGCGCATCTCCAATCTGGCGTAGGCTCATGATGAGATAGCGACAAAGCCGTCTGAGTTGTTCCGCGTTATACTCTGCCATGATCTCATCCTGCTCGGCTTCGGACAAATCAGAAAAGCATCTGTTGATATGTATACCATCACGAACCACGCGGTAGTACACTCCATCAAGATTCCGAAAGATTGGAATATTGTTTTTTTCAGGCATTAAAATCCACCTCTTCCATCTGCTTTATGGGGGCTAATTGCTCTGCTATGAATCGCTGCATTTCATCAAACTTGGTGACTCGAAGCTTCTCACCGGTTTCAAAGAGTTGGCCTTCCAGCCAAAGCTTCCATGCATCTTCACTTTGTAATTCCGGTGAAGATGAGGTAAGTCTGTGAGAATAAAAGTCACTACCAAACCTGTCTGCCAGTTTCTTCGGAACTGCCCGAATACGCTTTCCTGATACGGAGAGAGGAGAAAGCTCACCGTCGCCGCTGATGGGAGAATCTGTCCCCGTCATGAGATAGGACTGGATAAAAATCTCAGGCTCACTCAAATCAAATAGGAACACCGAATCTCCTTCGTTTTGGAGGAGTCTACCATAGGCCCTGAACTTAAAATCGGTTTCCCAATCGAGCAGTTCGAATAGGGTTCCACCAAATGCGGTACATGGTATCTCTTTGGCATAGTATTTTCCATCATCGGGTCGTGACCACTGTACGCACTGGCGAGAATCCTTAGCGGCGCGACGAACAGCGAGCTTCCGCAATCCCGGATGGATCAGCAGTTCAACTTTGTTGTCCTTCCCGAACTGCCTGACGCAATCTGTGCTGAACTTGATTTGTTTGCTCTGAAATAAGACATACGGTCTTTTGTTCGCATCAAAGAGAGATGAATTCGTAACTTCGAAGCCGCGCAAATCAAAATCTCCAGCTGCCACCTCGAATGTAGCGTCACCCTCTGCAGGCTGGCCGTAATATGTATCGTCCGTGTAGACACTCATAGAAGCCTGTAAATAATCGGCTGCCTTGAAACCTGCCCACTTAGGGCTAATCGTGACAAATCCTTTCAGAACGCCAGATTCAATCACCCGAAGCTCCGGCAGAATAGACTTTCCGCCGTATTTCGCATTATTGATCATGTGCTGAACGGCTATATAATCGTCCCGCGACACGATTGCCTCGTGTTCTCCTTTATACAGGCTCTGCTGCCGTTCTCCTCTGTTTTTCTTGGACTTATGACTAATCACATCAGGCGTGAATGTCTTTCTTGTGAGAACATCACCACAATGCCGCTCATTCCTCAAGACCTGAATTACGGTGCCGGAAGTCCACTTGGAATTACCAAGGAATGTCCTCTTACCAAGTGCCTCGAGGGTTTTTGCAATATGCGATGAAGAATATCCGGACAGATACATGTAGAATATGAGCTTCACGGTCGGCGCTTCGTCCGGATTGATCACCAACTTGCCGTCAGCATCATGGGAATAGCCCAACAGCTTGGGTGTCAGAGGAAGTCCTCCATTCAACCGCTGAGCAAGCGAAACTTCCATACTGCGGCTTCGAATGCGGGACTCGTTTTCCGCAATGGAAGCCAAAAAAGACAGCGGCATGTTTGTATCCTCGTTCAACGAGAAGATGCATTCACTCTCGAAGAAAACGCCCACTGGATTGCGGAGCTCCGCAAGATTCCGCACCATAGTAATACAGTCGACGGTATTTCTGGCAAGGCGAGAAACCGATTTAGTGATGATCAAGTCGATTTTTCCGGCTCTGCTGTCAGTGAGCATTTGGTTTAGCTCAGCGCGGTGTTTTGTCGAAGTGCCCGAGATTCCTTTATCGGCGTAGATCTTTACAAGCTTCCAATTGGGATGCTTCAAGACGAACTCTTCATAATAGTTCTTCTGAAGTTCATAGGAAGTTTCCTGACCGAGATTATCAGTTGAAACTCGGACGTAGACCGCAACACGCTGATGGACATCTGCATCGTAGAAGTCGACCTGTTTCTTTGCCGGATAGATGACATCTGGCTCTCTTCGATTCGAGTATCGCTTATGTACTTTCTCACGTTCTGCTTGGTCGGCTGCTTTCTTTGCTGATTTACTCATGGAGAGCACCTCTCATATCCAGCTCGTCATCAGGCAAGATTTTCCAGCCGGATGTTGGGAAGAAATAGGGCTCCCGAAGGTCATCACGATAATATGAGGCCAAAGTGTATAGATCTTCTGATATGAAGTAGATGCCAACAGGAGGCTTGCGAGCGGCGAGTATTCTTGCACAAATCGTCATTTCTTGGGCATCTCTGGACACATTGCTGACCTTCTGTGTGATTATGAGATCGACTTTCCCAGCATCGCAGTCAGACAGGAGTTCAGACCATGCTGTAGAGTTCTCCATATACGGAGCGGTCGATCCATTGTCAATATAGAAACCTACAAACTCCCACATAGGATACTGCGCCAGCGTAGCACGAAAAACCTCTTTGTTGCGTTCGAGATATTCCTCGTCTCTATATTTCGTCTGGTTGAAAAAGCGGATGTACACTGCAACCTTGAACGGGATCTTGGGGTTCGGTACTTCATGGCGGATAGTTTTCAACCACTGCCTGTGTTGTGCCACAAGGGGTGATACCATGTTTTCTCCCAGGCACAGGTCAAAGGAGGGATACTCAGTCTCTTCGAGTCCTTGTTCAGTACCTAAAGGCAGCAGTTTCGTGTTTTCCATGTTTTCCTCCGGCATTTGGGCAAGCCCTTTTGGGTGAATTATAGGGAAAATGCTTAAAAATAAGAAGATACCATAGGTCAGCATCTTGACCTATGGTATGGAAATGACAAAAAAATTATCGGATTGGTCACCCAATCCGATAATTAATCATTATTCTGCTTCTTATGCATGGAGGCTTTGACCTCTCGGACAATCTTTAAGATGGTTTCCATCTCACTGGCCGAGCAGTCTTCAAGGAGCTCCGCAAACTCACCTTGATAGATTGCTTTGACCTCCGGTACATCTGGGCGGAGCAAATAGTCTGCAGATACCTGAAGGGCTTCCGCCACTTTGACGAAAGTCTCAAGTTGCATCCCCGTCTTTCCTCGTTCGATGTTGCTAATCAGCGGCAGTGAAACAGAAGCTTCGACTGCCAAATCCGCTTGACTCATGCCTCTGCTGATTCGAACAGCTTTGATGCGTGAGCCGACCAGCTTCAGATCTTGTTCTTCATACATGACCAGCTCACCTCCCCTTCGCCGGATATAAGCTAACGACTATAATTTAAGTTAGTATATAATATGCGAAGGTCAAGTTTATATAATCGTACCGCTATAAAATAACGGTTCAAATATAATTGAGTTGCCAAAATTTTTAAGGAGGTTTCTCTATGCAACTCAATTACTATGTCCTTGGTCAAAGAATCCAGAAAATCAGGAAGAACAAGCGGATCTCCCAAGCGGTGCTGTCCACCATGATCGACAAGTCCGCTGGATACATCAGCTATCTCGAGTGCGGTACAAAGGTTATGAGTCTCGAAACTTTTGTTGGCATCGCCAATGCGCTGGAGGTGTCGACTGATACGCTCCTGAACAGGCAGCTCACGGGTGCGACTGAGATGTCTAATGCCGAGGCGCAGAAAATCTTCGCCAACTGCACCCCGTATGAAACCTATGTCCTGTTGGATGTGCTGAAAACAACCAAGAACGCTCTACGCTCGCACCACCATCTCCTCAAGGATGAGTGGTAATCATTTTATCAACTGAATATCAAATAGCAACAGACCACAGGTTAAGAGATTGACCTGTGGTCTGTTGCGTGCAAAAAACGATTATGTTTTCGCCCAAAACGATTATGATTTGGGCTTTTGCGAGATTTTCCATTCTATTGATGCTATAATCCGATCAAGCCAGAAAGGATGAGGATGAATGATCTATTACACCGGCGATATTCACGGCAGTGCGAAAGGAATCGTTGCTTTTGCCCAACACTATGAGCTCACAGAATCGGACATCATCGTCATCCTTGGTGATGTCGGAGCGAACTATTACGGCAACAGGCGGGATCGGTATTGCAAAGATGCGCTTGCCAGAATAAAGCCCACCGTCTTCTGTATTCACGGAAACCATGAACGGCGTCCAGACACTCTCGCGGGCTATAAGCAGAAAGAATGGAATGGCGGCCTTGTGTGGTACGAGGATGAGTATCCGAACTTACTCTTCGCCAGGGACGGAGACATCTTCACTATGGAAGGAACCCGGCATCTGGTCATCGGTGGCGCTTATAGCGTAGACAAATACTACCGACTGGAAAACAATCTGCTGTGGTTTGCAGATGAGCAGCCCTCGGCAGAAATCAAGACATATGTGGAAGATCAAATCACGAAAAACAGAATTGACATTGTTCTCTCTCATACCTGCCCCTATAAGTACGAACCGCGGGATGCGTTTTTACCCATGATCGATCAGAGCACGGTTGATGACAGCACAGAGCGATGGCTTGATGGGATAGAAGAAAAAGTGGATTATAAGGCATGGCTTTGCGGACACTGGCACATAGAGAAGCGAATTGACAAGCTTCGCTTCCTGTTCCACGATGTTGTGTCACTGGAAATGATAAAGCGAGGTTTCAAATGAGTCGTTTCAAGAGCAATCTCTACACTGTTGAGCGCCGAGTATGGAGAAACCACAAGCTGTGCTGGATTCAGAACGATGACTTCACTCTCTTTTCAGGACATCACAAAACGAAAATCAAAGAGGAAGATCTCCCGGAATGGTATGTCTTTGGCAGATACTATAAGCTGTGGGGCTTTCTCTCCACAAAAGGTATTACCGACTTGCGGTATATCCCAAACCTGTGGATCAACCACTTCCTGAAAGATGACTGTCTCCTGATCTCCTATAGCGGTAAAATCGAGGAACATCCAGACAGCATCGGTTTTGAAAAATACAGCGGCGTTGATGAGCGTGTGTGGGGCAACGAGATCCTCGATGTGCTGAAAGGCGCAAGGATGTTTTCGGAATATGATATCGCCCCTATCATAGAGCAGATCCGTGAGAAGCAGCGCATTCTCATTGAGAACTACCCAGACGAGTTCGGACCCCACAAGTGGAGTTTTGATCTCGATGAATGGATGGCAGAAGAGTACCACTCGGGTCGCCCAACCTATTACAGCAAAGCCATCACAGAAAAGAGAGAAGCAGAGCTGCGAGAACTATATGACAAAAGAGGACAGACAAATGGATGAATGCCAACACGCAATGGAGGAACTCCGCAATATAGTCGAGGGGATCAGCAACCTGCGAGACACAGCATACGCGCACTACTCTTTATTGGTCGAGCAGGTGCTGAAGGATCAAATCACCGACGAGCAGCAGTTAGAACAAATCATGGATGGCCTCTGCGATTTCTGCGATGAGATCCGCTTCATCGATCTTTATCGAAGCCTTTGCCGACACATCTATTACCAATATCCGCAGCTCGTGGGAGAGCATGTGGCTCTTTTCCGTGCGCTGTTTGAGGGGCCCGATGAGAAATGATTTGAGAGAAGATGTATGGAGGTAACCTTCAGTGAAGGTGGCAGATACAAGTTTGCCTGCTACCGCCTCACATATGAAGAAAGCAAGTCTCCAGATAGGATTGCAAAGATCAAAGCCGATCTTGCCTCAAAAGGGAAAGATGGGTATTCCATTGCAATCACTTATGACGCATCTCCCACCCCACCAACGTGGGACACATTCGCCAATTCCTTATTATGTCTGGACATAAGACTTGAGATGTGGAAGCTAATGCAAGAGAGTTGGCTACATCACAAAGCGGTCGAAGCGCAGAAAGGAGTGAGTAAGATGAGCACATCATATTTCATTTTTACGGAGGTTCTGGCAAGTGATCAGTGGCATTGTATCAACCCCCAAGTGATGAAGTTGCTGCCTATCGAACATCTCATTCTTGTTCCAACGCTTCGCTCGGACAGCAGGTATCAGTTTGAAAAAGCATACCGACAGCTTGAGTGCGATGGGCACCCGTTCACAGTAGACGAAATGTCAAGAAATCTACAGGCATCGGTGAACGACTGGCTTACTCCAGAGGACAGCGTCCGAATTGCCGTTTGCTACGATGACATCTTGAAGCTACTGAACACTTCTGGCAAAGAACATTCTGCATTTGCTCTTCGATTTGAAGTAGCTGCCTTTCAGAATGATGAATCCGATAATATTTTGGACTTCGTTTCAGTAGACGAATATCGGAAGATGGAGGATGAACTCAAGAAGGCTTATCAATATTTCGAATGGAATGACCGCTCCGGTGCGTATCGCTATTATGAGGAGATCCAAAAGAAGGTCGCCGCACAGGTCAAGGATTGGAAAGCGATAAACCCTCGGGCAGAAATCACCTCTGTCCGAATAATGCTTTTTTCAACCTAACGGAAAACACACAGGAGGGTTTCAGATGCAATCGAATAAAGAATCGAACCAAAAGCTGATTGAGCGATTTCCGTTTCTTAT
Organism: Oscillibacter valericigenes; assembly: GCF_021531315.1. GTDB lineage: Bacteria > Bacillota > Clostridia > Oscillospirales > Oscillospiraceae > Hominicoprocola. The sequence goes on from NZ_JAFBIQ010000025.1 coordinate 20,982, forward strand.
GCCCCGTAACTGCTGGACAGGAGAAGTTCCAGAGGATTACGACTATTCCTATACGGAACTGGATTCCATGCCTGACGGCTGGCGTAAGGCTTTTGGGGAGCAAATGTGTGAAGATATCCGTGAGGAACTAGTGCATGCCGAGTACCTCGACCAATACCGTATTTCCCAGATCAAGGAGAAATATGGAACGCTCTGTTGGTATGACTTTGGCTGTACAGAGCGGATGCTTCGTGACATCATTCCCAAATATGAGCACCTATCGGCGAGAACTTGCATCAGATGTGGGAACCCTGCAACAAAGGTTTCTACTGGCTGGATCAGTCCCTACTGTGACACTTGTGCTGGCGAAATCAGTCATGCCGAGAGATTTATAGCCATTGAGAAATGGCTCGATAGAAGCAGCCGCGAAGTAACATCAAAAAGGAGTCTAAATGAAAAAGATACCCACTCTCTTTGAACGAGAATTTGAAAACCATCGAATTGTCGGAATACTGCCAAATGTAAGCCCTGACCTTGCTTGGGTCATGGCCGGCGAAGGCGTAGCGACCATCAAATGGGACGGCGCCTGCTGTGCGGTCATCAATGGTATTTTCTACAAAAGATACGATGCAAAACATGGAAAACCGATTCCATCTAACGCTATCAAGTGCCAGGAGAAAGCGGACCCTGTCACCGGCCACTTACCTTGTTGGGTGCCGTGCAATAGAGCCGCATCCAGCGACAAATGGTTTTGGGATGCTTATGACAAGATGGGGATTGTACCAGATGGAACATACGAAGCCATTGGCCCGCATTTCAGATCCAATCCCCACAACCTTGATACCGATATTCTCAAGCCCCACGGGAAAGACATTGTCGAACTGGATCGGAGCTTCGAGGGCATCCGCACTTATCTGGAAACCCATGTGATTGAGGGGATTGTCTTCTGGAAAGATGGACAGCCTTGGTGCAAAATCAAGCGCACGGATTTCGGACTCCCGTGGGGAAGATGATTACCTGAAGAAAAATGGTAGGTACCACCCATGAGAGAAAAACCGAGATATTACCGACTGGAACTGGATGACTATTCTGCTGCCGCTTTTACCAGTTTCGGAAAATACTATTACGGTACAACGGAGGACTTTCGTTGCTTCTTTAGAGAGCTCACCATTGATATGGCTCTGAAGAAACAATTTGGGAATCTGATATCTAGATTCCAGTCCTTCGAAGAAGGGCAGCAAAACATCAGCCACTACATTGCTTACAGGAAGATACCGTTCCTCGTTCCCACGCATCTGCTCCACAAGGAAACTGTCATCTTGGAGAATTACGAATGGGAGCACACTAACACATGGGGCTTACCCTACTATATGCGCTGTGACAAAGTCGAATCGGAACATCTCTGGTTTGCTTGTGACGGAGAATACTGCCGCACAGTCAAAGCTGTGTTTTCAAAATTGCAGTATGCTGGGGATGTCGGTCAGTGGAAGCATGTGGGAACAATGCTTTGGGGATTTCCGTGCATTCTCGCTGGGAACCAATTTGGCTTCCGGAATCGGTTAGCGGAATCGGAGAAGCAATTTAAGACCATGGAGGAAGTCCAGCAGGATTGGGAGGTGTTTCTCAAAAGCCCAGATCCTGACTATTCGGAGTTTTGCAATGACATCTTTGGTGATGGCTGACACCATAGGGGGATTCCATGAAAGAGAAATATCAAATCAGATCTCAAGGAAGCAACCTGACAAAGTATCTAGCAGAACAAGAATCGATGAACACTGACAGGTCTTTCTTCGGCTGTGTCTTCCAATTTTTTGACACCTCATATCATCCAACCACAAAGGACGAGATCATAATAAACTCACAGAAAAAGAGATTAATATCTTCATACCTAAAAAGCAAAGGCCAAACGGAGGTATGCAGCATGGGCAAATGGCTTGGCTACATGGTGGAACTGTACCACGATGGTCAATGGTACAACATCGACCAGTGGCATCGACACGCAAATGGACAACTCAGACACCACTTTCTGTATACTGCGCCGGAACGAGATATTCTCTCTAGTGCACATGATGAGCTGGCTCTTAGTAGAGAGAGAATCTGCTTTTCTGACCTGGCAGCAGAAACCCAGGATATCATCTGTGCAGAAAATCCAGCTTTCGAACGCAGTACATTCGACTCGTGGGATTTCTTCATTTGGGGCAGCTTCTCTGATTTAGAGACACTGCTGCAAAAGCTCGCTGCAAAAGAAAACGATAAATGCATCTCAAAGGACTTACTCGAAACACTGATCTTCATGATTCGAAACCAAGTCCAGATTTTCCAACAAACCATCCCGTACTCCGTGGCTGATAGGTCATCGGAAATGCCAATCAGGATCATTATCTGTGAACTGTGATTTTTTGATAGCTATTCGCTCCGAAATATGGTAATTGTTCGTGTTACAAAGAAGGAGGTGGAACACCATGATTTATGCAATGTCTGATATCCATGGACAAAAGCGGCGCTTTGATTCCGTCATGAAGCAAATCAACCTGCAGCCGGATGATACTCTTTATATCCTTGGAGATGTGATAGACAGAAACCCAGATGGCATCAAAATCCTTCGTCAGATCATGGCGATGCCAAATGCCAAGATGCTTCTGGGTAACCACGAATTAATGATGATGAATGCTCTCTACTACCCTCCCCCAGAAGATGAGGAGTGGCCCGACCTCTACTACGGACCCAAGCTGTCTCTGTGGTATAGAAATGGTGGCCAGATAACGCATAATTATCTGAAGCACATAAAGAAAACCATTCGTCAGGAGATATTCGAGTATCTGGAGAAGTTGCCTTTAAACATAGAACTTACTCTGAACAATAGGCAGTTCATTCTGACCCACGCAGCGCCTGTCGAGCTTTATGAAACCTACGGCCATAAATATGAGTGTGAGCGAGACTTTGCCGTCTGGATGCGATTTGACAGTTTCCCTGTTCTGGAGGACTGCACAGTCATCTTCGGACACACGCCAACTATCCGTTTCCAGTATGATAACCCAATGGCAATATGGGATGTAAAGAGCTGGATTGGAATCGACTGCGGATGTATGCTTCCTGAAAAGGGTGACCCCTGGTCCGGAGCACTTGGAAGACTGTCGTGTCTCCGATTGGATGATATGCAAGTCTTTTACTCCGAGGAACCTCAATACGACAATCTTAAAGAATCGGAGGAACAGCATGATGGATGATGGCAAAGTTACGATTACCATAGAAATCGATGCAGAACTGCTGGCACAGGTAACCGATGTGCTAAAGCCTTATGGCCTCACGCCGGAAGAAGCCGCGGTGCAGTTCTTCGAATACTGTGCCGACCCAAAGACACAGGATCATGCGATTACACTTCTCAAAAGGTGGAAAGAGGAACAGGAAGCGCAAGAGAGGAATAGCACCAATGCTAAGTAAAGAAGGGTTCTGCAAAGCACTCCAGATGATAAAGGAGCAAGAGTCCATCGACGAACAGTTCAGCAAAGCACTCGACCTAGTTGGCAATGGCCACTTTGTATTCGGTACCGAAAACAAGTATCTTCTGGCTCTTAGAGATGTTTTGAAAGAAGCGGTCAATGACCAATACGACTACATCGATTGGTGGCTGTATGAAGCAGCCGATGACTATACGGTATGGGAAGCAAATTGTACCATGAAGTATTGTCTCAAAGAGCCAGAAGCCCTGTATGATTATATAACTGGTATGCTAAAACCTATCCCTGTATCTTCCGGAGAAAGCACATCATAGTAGGAGTAAAGGAATGTCAAAATGAAAAGACTGCCGCCACTATCCGAAATGGAACGCATCGAGCAAACACTGCTCGTCGAAAAACTGGATGAAATCCTGGAACGCATTGGCAACGAAGACATCGGCTTCGTAATAACAGAAAACGGTCTACCAGATATGGTCCTTATGCCATTCCGCTGGTTTGCCGAGAACTTTCCGGATGAAGTGCCTGATGGCCTATAAACGACCGATTTCAAATCGAGATAGATTCCACCGCTGAGGAGCCGAGAAAAGATGGATGAGAAGTTTAACAGAATACCCGTCAGTGTCATCCATTTTGATAAGGATGGCACAGTCACAGATGTGGAGGATTACAACCTCGATAAAGTCGAACCTGACTTGTGGGCGCTCAAAGGTCTGGCTGCAGCACTGCTCCCTGTCATTCGCGAGTTCTATACGCGCGAAGAAAATGTTCAAGCATTTGAGGCGTGGCTGAAAGATTGGGAAAGTAATCCTCAAGAACACGGCAAGCGAAAATGATCACAAAGGCGGGAATCGGAAATGTGAGGCTGTATCTATTTTGGTCACTCTTAAAAATCCCTCGATTCTTCTCTATCACGGGAAATTGTAAGCAAAAAAATATGGCCGAAACAGCTCAAAGCCGCTTCAGCTCTCGATTTTTCCTATTTTCAGCATGCATCTAAATTGGTCACGCATCACAAAGAACCGCAGCCGAAAGGCTGCGGTCCTTTCTTTTCATTTGCCCCGTTAACGCGCCGCACCGCCTGCGGTCTCCGCGGGAGGCAATGGCTGCTGCACAGATGCCGTCCCTACGGGATGGACGACCTTTTCCCGGAGCTCTTGGAAGAGCTGGCGCGGGATGAAAGGCTGACGCGCTCTGTCATTTAGCGCACCATGAGCTTGAGGAACTCTACCTCGTCCTCCAAATCGTCCACGCGGGAGCGCGGGTGCTTTTTTACGGGCGGATGGGGGAATTCTGGAGGAAAATGTCCTCCTGCGTGCGCATTGGATAGCGGACGAGCACATCGGCTTCGAGATTTTCCCGATGCATATCCACCGCGTTGATGCGGCGGTTGAAGTAGGTGGTGTAGTAATAGACGCCGCGGCTGGCATTCCAGCAGGAGGTGTAGATGGTGCGCTCATACTCGCCGGGGCGCACCTCGCAGCAGCCATTTTGCTGCTCGACCGAGCCGAGGATGTGGAAGAACTGTCCGACGCTGTCGGCCTCGCTCTCGCCGGAGACGGAGTGGAGCCGCGTGAACGCCGCGCGCGCGAAGCGCGAGGCGGAGGAGAGGTCGCCGGGGAGCCCCAGCGCGCCCATGCCGCGGCTGTAAAGCGTGAGCGGCAGCGCGTCGGAGAACAGGTTTTCGGGCTGCTTGGGGGAGAGGTGCATGAGGTTATTGAGCGCGAACAGCTGCTGGGGGAAGGGTGGGTTGTTCGTCAGCACGCCCGCGGGATCGTCGTAGACCTTCAGCCCGTCCGCGACGGATTCGACGACGATCGCGCCGCTTTGGTCGGCGACGAGCCAGTGGAGCTGCGCGGCAGGGAGCTGCGGGCTGAACGGCGTGCCGACGAGGTTCATCGTGCGCAGGGCTTCACGCGCCTCCGCGAGCGTCGCGCAGCGGCCGAGCAGCCACGGAATGAACTCGAACTGCGCGATGTTCTCGCGCCCCGAAGAGACCTCGGCATAGTGCGCGTTGCCGACGAAGTTCAGCCCCGCCATGCCGAGGCCCTTTTCGTTCACCGCATCATAGTAGAGCGGGAAGCCGTCGGCGATGTGCGCCGTGCCGATGACAGCGTAGTGCGTGTCCATCGTGCCGCCATGGCGCAGGACGATGGGAAAGCGGCGCGGCAGGATGACGACCTCCTCGCCGTAGGAGAACTCATAGTCGAGCGTGCGCCCCATATAGAAGTCTTTGGTCTGATAGGTTGCTGCGGTGCACATAAGCCCCTCCGAAAAAAGAATTTTGTTTTATATGCGCAAAGCTGCGGGACGTGGGGATACGGTCCGCGGCCGGTGATTTGACGCTTTGCTCAATAGTTTTCCGCGTGAATTTCAAAGTAGCTCTGCGGATGGCTGCAGGCGGGGCAGACCTCCGGGGCCTTCTCGCCAACGACGATGTGGCCGCAGTTGCGGCACTCCCACACCTTGACACTGCTCTTGGCAAAGACCTCGGCGGTTTCCACATTGTGCAGCAGGGCGCGGTAGCGCTCCTCGTGGTGCTTTTCGATGGCGGCGACCAAACGGAACCGCTCGGCCAAGTCGTGGAAGCCCTCCGCGTCGGCGGTCTTGGCAAAGCCATCGTACATATCGGTCCACTCGTAGTTCTCGCCCTCAGCGGCGGAGAGAAGATTTTCGGCGGTGTCGCCAATGCCGTTCAGCTCCTTGAACCACAGCTTTGCATGCTCCTTTTCGTTCTCGGCGGTCTTGAGGAACAGCGCCGCGATCTGCTCGTAGCCTTCCTTCTTGGCCTTGGAGGCGAAGTAGGTGTACTTGCTGCGCGCCTCGGACTCGCCGGAAAAGGCCGCCATCAGGTTCTTTTCGGTCTGGGTGCCTGCATACTTGGTGTTCTTCATGGGGGGAACCTCCTTTATAAGTCATAGATCGAGATGGGATAATTATACCCTTTTTGCCGAGATTTACTATGGCATAAGCCACAGCGCGAAAAAACGGACGGCGCTCTCAGTCCGACCTGCGGCCGGCGTGCCAGCCGCAGGTCGTGAGATGGTCGTCCACCAGCCCTGCCGACTGGAGCAGGGAGTAGACGATGGTCGAGCCGACGAAGGTGAAGCCGCGCCGCCTAAGGTCGCGGCTGATGCGGTCGGAGAGCGGCGTGGAGGCGGGAACCTCGGCGGGCGTTTTGGGGCTGTTGACGATGGGGCGGCCGTCCACATAGGCCCAGAGGAAGCGGTCGAAGCTGCCGAATTCGCGCTGAATTTCCAAAAAGTGCTTCGCGTTTTCGATCACGGAGACGATCTTGCGGCGGTTGCGGACGATGCCCGCGTTGCCCATCAGCTCCTCGACCTTTGCCTCGTCGAAGCGGGCGACGGCGGCGGGGTCGAAGCTTGCGAAGGCCGCGCGGAAAGCCTCTCGCTTTTTCAAAATGGTGATCCACGAAAGCCCCGCCTGCATCCCCTCGAGCGAGAGCAGCTCAAAGAGCGCGCGGTCGTCGTGCGTGGGACGGCCCCACTCGTTGTCGTGGTAGTCGAGGTAAATTTGCTCCGGCCCTGCCCAATCGCAGCGTGAGGGCTGCACCATGTTACTTCTTAGCGGCGATGGCCTCAATTTCGACCAGCGCACCCTTGGGCAGCGCGCCGACCTGCACCGCGCTGCGCGCGGGGCATTCGGTTGTGAAATACTTCGCGTACACGGCGTTTACCGCGGCGAACGCGCCCATGTCGGTGAGGAAAACGGTGGTCTTGACCACATCCTCCATCGCGCAGCCCGCGCCGGCGAGGACGGCCTTGAGGTTTTTGAGGGATTGCTCGGCCTGCTCCTCCACACCGCCGGGGACGAACGCGCCGGTGGCGGGGTCGAGCGGGAGCTGGCCGGAGACGAATACGAAACCGCCTGCTTCGATGGCCTGCGAATAGGGACCGATGGCGCCGGGCGCCGCGGTGGTGGCAATGACAGTTTTCATTGGAAACAGCCTCCTGTAATATAAGATGCTTCCATGATAGCACCCGCGCGGCGTCCGCGTCAAGGCGTGACTTGCTTTTTGCGGCGGGGGCTTGCGTCCCACTGCGCTTTGTGGTATGCTGTGCGCAGCACAAGGCTGCACAGCAAAGGAGAGATGACAATGATTATTCGTGCAGAGGATAGAAAGCAGATTTTGACGCCCAACGCCCGCGGCGGCGACGGCACGCTCGATAAGCGCGACTATGTGCTGGAGAATATGCCGGAGAACGCGAAAATGTTTGCCGAGATCAGGCTCGAGCCGGGCTGCTCGCTGGGGACGCACACCCACACGGGCGAATATGAGGTGTTCTTCTTCCATGAGGGGGAGATCACGCTCAACGACAACGGCACCGAGCGCAAGATGCACCCGGGTGACTTCGCCATCTGCTACGACGGCGAGAGCCACGGCATCGCCAACCGCACGGACGCGCCTGCGTCGCTGTATGCGGCCATCATCAAGACGAAATAAGGAGACAGCATGACCACCTATACCTATTATCCCAAGGGCACCTGCTCGAAGCAGATGGAGGTCGAGCTGGAGGACGGCGTGATCAAGGATGTGCGCGTGCTCGGCGGCTGCAACGGCAACTTGCAGGGCATTTCAAGCCTGGTGCGCGGCATGAAGGCGGCGGACGCCATCGAGAGGATGCGCGGCATCCGCTGCGGCTTCAAGCCGACCTCCTGCCCAGACCAGCTCTCCATCGCGCTGGAAAAGGCACTGGAGAAGGAGAAAAATGGATAAAAGGAACGGCTTCGCATAGCGAAGCCGTTCCTTTTATCCTCTTACGAACCGAGCAGCGCTCAGTCTGCCTCAGGCGTGATCCCCAGCAGGTCGTAGCAGGAAAAGTCGTACACTGTGCCGTCATCCGGCACGGCGAGCGTGCCGTCCCGCCCACTGAGGGAGGGTTGATAGATAACGCTCGCGCCGTCCGAGGTGGTCACGGTGATCTGCGTGTCGGGCATGATGTCGCTCACATTGGCGGCGATGCACAGCGGCATACCGGAGCCGCTCTCCCAAAGGATCTCGCCGACCACAGGGCCCTCCGCGTCCCAGCTGGGCCAGCCGAACTCGTTCACGGTGACGCGCGCGTCCTCGTCGGCGGGGACGATGCAGTAGATCTCCCAGCCGCCAGTGCAGACGGTCAGCTCGGCGGGCAGGTCAAGCAGGAAGGGATAGCGCGCAGCATAGCCGTTGTCCTCCAGCAGCGCGTGGAGGTCAATCGTGTCGCTGCCGTAGGTCGAGCCGAGAAGAGCGCAACCGAGCGCCGCACCCTCGCTTTTGACGGTGCTTCTCAGGTCGGCAAGGGACTGCTCCGCCTCGCTCAGCACGGGCGTATCGGGGATGTCGGGACCATCAGGCTGCTCGATGGGCGGCTGCACGGACGGGTCTCCAGTTGGCTGCTTTTTGCCGCAGGCGGCAAGGGAGAGCGCCAGCGCGAGCACCAGGAGCAGCGCACAAATAATTCGTTTCATGAGAGGGGCCTCCTTTCGGGGAGCGTTAGAATTTGCCGCTCGAATGCGAGGAGCCGCCGGAGTTGACGGTCGTGCCGCCGGAGAAGCTGGACCCGCTGTCAGACTCCGTCTTGATGGGTGTGCGGACCTCGGTGGTGTGCGTGAAACGATCCTCCCGCACGGTGATCTCCGCGCCGCCGGAGGCGGTGTAGCGCGCCGCGCCGGACGCCTTGCGCACGCTCTTGAGCTTGCCCTTCTGAATGCCGCAGACGATGAACGCGAGGATCGCGCCGGCGGGCAGGCCGACCATCAGGCCAAAGCTGAGCTTTTCATCGAGCGTCAGCGGGATCTCGGGCTCTACATCAATGGGCGTGCCGTTGGCGTTAGCCTCAAGATAGCGGTCGCAGGCGGCGATAAAGTCCGCAAAGCCGCCGTACCAGTCATCCTCGCGGAAGTTGTCCAAAAACTCGTCCTGCATGATGTGCTTGCCGTAGTCGGTGAAGGCGGCGTTGCCGGTGTCGCCGTGCGCCATGAGATCAAAGTCGCGCTCGGCCATGCTCAGCGCGAGGATCACGCCGTTGCCGTCGTAGCTGTCGCCAAGCGACAGCGCGTCCCATGCGTACTCGCTAAAGGCGGCGATGCCGGTCTCGCCGTTTTCATTGACCGCGTCGGGGTCGATGTAGTCCGCCATATCGTCGACGACCACGACATACACGCCGCAGCTGTACTTTTCACTGACAGGCGCAGCCAACTCATCCAGCGCGTCGCACTCATCCGCGGAGAGGAGCGACGCCTCGTCATAGACGTGGCTGACATTGTCCGCCGCGGCGGACACGCCGAGCGACAGGGCGAGGAGCAGGGCAAAGAGCACAGAAACATATTTTTTCATTGTTCCACCCTCCCTTACAGCAGGACCGCGCAGGCCGCGACCACGATCGCCGCGGTGATGCCTGCGACGCGCGCGAAATACTTCCAGTAAAGCCCCTTGTCGAGCGGCAGGTCGCCGACGAGCTTGCCGGTCTGGCCGTTCATGGCGAAGAGAAAATTCTTGCCGTTCCAATTTGTGCTCAGCAGCCACACGGGCATGAGCGCATAGCGGACCTCGCCGCGGTGGAGCGCGACGCTGCGCTGCTCGACCGTGCAGGTGGCGTAGCCTGCGCGGGCGTCGTCCTTTACAAGCTCCACAGCGCTGGCCTCGCAGCGCTCGTCCGCTCGCGCGGCGCAGTCCTGCACGGAGACGTCGTACTTATCCGCGAGGAAGCCGGGCAGATAGGCGGTGGAAAAGGGCTTGAGATCCTGATAATCGAAGGGCTCGATGGCATCCATGTGGTCGTCCGGCATCTTGCTTGAGGCGTCCACCGGCACACGCTCAAAGCGCACGGTGCCTGCGCGGCGCACATCGAAGTGGTTTGTGACGGTCACATTTTCGTCCGAGGTGGAGTAGCTGTTCACCTGGGTGCCGTGGCAGAGGATGTCGACCTCGGCGCTGCCGTCGTAGAGCCAGAAGGGGACATAGACGCCCTTGACCTCTTCAATGTGATTTTCATTGGAAAATGCCTTCGGCAGCAGCTTTTTGCCGCCATAATGCTTTCGGAGCGCCGCGACCGCAGCCTTCTTATCCAGCTTGAAGGGCAGCACATAATCGGGCTTGAGCGAGCCGCTGAACTGGCCGGGCACAATGGTGTTGTTGCCGCAATAGGGGCAGGAGGTCGCGCTGGTCGTCTCGTCGCAGATGAGCTCCGCACCGCAGCTCGGGCAGGAGTAAGCCTTCAGCTTCGCAGCGTCCTCGCCCCAATCGCTGCCGGAGACAGAGGCCCATTCGCCGTCCGCCGCGGCCTTTTCCTCCGCCTGCCGGAAGGCGGAGGCAGCCTTTTCATCTTTTTCGGTATAGCGCTGTTCGATTTCAGCCACCTCATAGCTCGAGCCGCAGAAATCGCATTTGAGCTTGCCCGTTTCGCCGTCAAAGCGCAGCGGACCGGTGCAGGCGGGGCATTTGTAGTTGGTCACTTGATTAGCCATGCTTTTCTCTCCTTTTTCAAGAGTCGTCATAAGGTCGGCAGGAGCCTGCCGCATTTCGCGGCAGGCCCGTTGACCGCTTTTTTTCGATTAGGCGCGGGGCTTGCCGCAGTTGGAGCAGAATTTGCCGCTGTTCTTCGTGCCGCACTCGCAGGTCCACTCGCCCGCGGGCGCGGGCTTGCCGCAGTTCGAGCAGAATTTACCCGTGTTCTTCGTGCCGCACTCGCAGGTCCATTCATTCGCCGGAGCCGGGGCGGGCTTGCCGCAGTTCGCGCAGAATTTGCCCGTGTTGCCCGCCTGCCCGCACGCGCAGGTCCAGCCTGCCGCGGCGGGAGCCGCCTGCGCCTGTGCCGCCTGCTGCTGCGCGCCCTGCTGATAGAGGGTGCCCATCTGCGCGCCTGCCATGCCGCCGGCCATGCCCATGCCCATGAACGCGCCGACCGCGCCGTTCGGGTTGCCCGCCGCCGTCTTCATCGCGTCGCCGG
>NZ_JAFBIQ010000026.1 GCF_021531315.1 Oscillibacter valericigenes
ATGGGTCAAATGCGTGTCCGCCGAACGGGGCCATGGGTCAAAATCCCGTGTCCATTTTCTTGGGTACAGTTTAGGGCTGCAACGGGCAGCGACAATTCAGCCGCTAAAATCCCGGACGGCTTTGTGGAGATCACAGAGCAGATTGAAATGCCGTTCTGAAAAGCGCGGCTGGTTGCAAAGCCTGTTGCTGTCCCGTTGCCGGGCTGGTTGCAGGGAGAATCCCTGCCCTGTCAGGCTTTTTTCTACCTTTGACAACCAAAACAACAGAAAAATAGAAGAAAAGGATAATCGTAAATCAACCGTCAGACCGGGTATGTTTCGAGGTTTTTGGAAGTCCGTTGCCGGACTTCGTTGCCGCCTCGCCCTGTCTGGCTATTTTTATAAGGAGAGTAAACTGCCTATGAAGGAAATCCCAATCTGGGAAAAGAGCAATCTGAGCTTGGAGGAAGCCGCGGCTTACTCCGGCATTGGTATCAACAAACTGTGCGAGATTACCAACGAGGACCGGTGCAAATTCGTCCTCTGGGTGGGAAACAAGCGCCTGATTAAACGCAGCCTGTTCGATCAGTTCATCGAGCAGGCGTATTCTATTTGAAAAAGTGATGTGGGAAGCCATGATACAGCGACACTTTGAAAAAGTTGTCTGTTCCCGTTCAAGATCAGTGGAAATCGCATATTCGGTATGATATACTTATATCAATCCCTATAATCGCGCTTTTCACGGAAAGGAGTTTCTGAATTGTCTGAAAAGCGCAAAGATAGCAAGGGTCGTGTTTTGAAGGACGGCGAGAGCCAGAGAGCAAACGGTACCTATGAATACCGTTATTCCGATGGACATGGCAAAATACGAAGTGTTTACGGAAAAACGCTGGAAGCGCTCCGCAAGAAAGAGGAAGCCATTCAACGCGATATGGCAGATGGTATCGACTATACGGCTGGTGAAATCACCGTTTCCGAACTGGTTGGCCGATACATGAACTTGAAACGGGATTTGAGCGAGAGCACCCGCCGCGGCTATGGAACAGTCATTAATCGTATTAAGGAATCGCCGTTTGGTGAAATGAAGGTACGGACGGTCAAGCTGTCTGATGCAAAGACGTTCTATATCAGTCTGCATGACAGGGGGATAAAGCGCAATACCATCGGTATTTTCCATTCTGTGCTGCATCCCTCCTTTGAAATGGCTGCTGACGATGACATGATTCGCAAGAACCCCCTTTAAGTTCCAGATAGCTGACATTCTTCCGAACGATGCCGGGAAGCGTACTGCGCTGACTAAGGCTCAACAGGATATTTATTTGAAGTATGTGCAGGAATATGGTCAGGACAACTACTATGATGATATTGTGGTTTTGCTGGGGACAGGGCTCCGTGTCAGCGAACTATATGGGCTGACAAAGCAGGATGTTGACTTCAAGACGCGATGCATCTACATTGACCACCAGCTATGCCAAACAGCAGACAAGCCCTATTTCATCACCAGTCCCAAGACAGCCAGCGGGGTGAGAACGATCCCCATGACGGACGCTGTTTATCTGGCCTTAAAGCGAGTTATGAAGAACCGAACCGTCAGCAAGTCAGAACGAATCATAGATGGTTATGGAGGTTTCATTTTCCTTGATAAATCCGGGATGCCAAAGGTTGCTATGCACTTGCAGAACTACATGAGAGGTATCCAGAAGAAAATCAATCGTATTTACGGCAATTCGTTTCCAAAGGTGACACCTCATGTTCTGCGTCATACCTTCTGTACGAATATGCAGCAAAGGGGCATTGATGTGAAAAGCCTGCAATATCTCATGGGGCACTCCAATGTCAGCGTGACGCTGGATGTCTACACACATACAGACTTCCATGCGGTGCAAGAGACATTTGCAAAAGTTGCAGCTAACCTGTGAATTTTGCCCCGGCCACCTTACCACAAAAGTTACCATTTTCAGCCGTTAACTTACGTAGAACCTTGTAGAGCGTTTTTTGAAAAAGTGTAGGATACATCCGTTATATCTATACTCTTCTCTGCTTTTTATATCAGATTGTTGCGAATTTCGGTTGGGCGGCATGTACTAAGCGGTCGGAAAACCGCCTGTTTTCCGAAGATTCTTGGCTGAAAACTGCGAATTTTCCCGCTAAACCGTGATTTTCTGTGACAAGGTGCTGTGAGCTTACACACAACTTACACATTTTGACGATTCGGAAAGGCATCATACGGCTTCGTTACCTGGCTTCCGCATATTTGCGGAAGCCGGGTAATTCCAGCTTACGGCATAAATCCAGATCCCCGCCTCGCGCGCACGATGCCGTAACTGCCCTGCGCCAAAATGGCGCGGAAATGTTGTGTGGACGATCATATTTCTGATGTGAAAGCAACACGCTCCCGCCCTTCTCCGAGATTGTATTTGCCTTTTTGCAGAATAACAATGACTATTTAATTTCATCGAAAAACGCGAAAATATGCCTGTCAAAGCCTTGACAGGTGTGGTATAATGAAATATAACCTATCCGCAAAAATGAATGGGATAGGAACGCTTCGGTCACCGCCGGAGCGGCGCTCCCGGTCGGCAAGGGCCGTCATCACTTTGTAGTATCCGGTAAAAACGGGTATATATATTTTTTGAAAGGAAGATATCAGCATGAAAAAAGTATTATCCCTGATCCTCGCGCTGGCAATGGTTTTTGCACTGGCCGCTTGCGGCGAGAAGCAACCCTCCAACGACGGTAACACCGATGGCGACAAGCCCACCCGCGGCAATGTCATCATGACTTTCGGCACCGCCGACACCGGCGGCTCCATGTACCCCGCCGGCGCTGCGGTCTCTCAGGTCTGGACCAACAACGTCCAGGGCGTGAAGTGCAACACCCAGACCTCCACCGGCTCCTTCCAGAATTGCCAGGATGTCGCCTCCGGCGAGGTTGACGTCGCAGTCGCCACCTCCGACGTTGTTCTCAACGCCTACAACGGCACCGGCAAGTTCGCCGACATCGGCACGCTGGACAACCTGCGTGTCATTGGCGCGGTCTACACCTCCGTGCTCAGCGGCGTGGCGCTCAAGAGCTCCGGCCTGACCTACATCCATGACCTGCTTGGCAAGCGCGTCGCCGTCGGCCCTGCGGCCTCCGCGACCGAGAACGCCACCCTCGCCGCCTTCGCCGTCATGGGCATCACCAAGGACAACACCAGCCTTGAGAACCTCGGTCTCGGCGACGGCGCCGACTCCGTCGGCGACGGCATCCTCGACGCGGCTTTCGGCTTCGCCGGTCTGCCCATCGGCGGCCAGCTCAACCTCGCTGCCACCAAGGAGATTCAGGTCCTCGACATGACGCAGGAGGAGCTTGATAAGGTCCTCGAGGGCAACGCCGCCTACATCCAGACCACCATTCCCGCCGGCACCTACACCGGCCAGACCGAGACTGCCAACACCTTCGGCGTCAAGTGCCTCATTATCGTCACCGCTGACATGGACGAGGATCTCGTCTATGACCTCTGCAAGGCCATGAACGAGCACACCGAGGAGATGGCCGCCGGTAACGCCCTGCTCAAGGACATGACCGATCCCAGCTTCCTCTGCACCCAGATGCCCATTCCCCTGCATGACGGCGCTCAGAAGTATTACAGCGAGCAGGGTCTCATCTGATTTGAGGCACTCTGACAACTGCATCAAAAGGACGATCTGACCGTCCCTGCGAAGAGCATTTTAGGCCGGAGTTGGGACATCCCAACTCCGGCTCCCCTATTCCATTAATGTTCCGTTAAGCCCCCCCACTTAACAGAAAGGATGCGTATATGTCCGAAAACAAAGAATACAAAGAAATCGACGTAGCCTCGCTTGACAGTGAATTGGCAGCAGCAAGAACACTTGAAGAGGGCAAGGGCGATCTGTTTATCAAGATGGCCTCCGTCGTTGCCTTCCTGATGACCTCCTTCCACATCTACACGGGCTTCAAAGGCCTGTTCGATTATTCCGTGCAGCGCGGCGTGCATCTGGGCTTCGCCCTCACGCTGATCCTGCTCACTCAGCCCCTCTATAAGCACGTTTTCAAGGATAAATTTGCCGGCAGCAAGGCTTTCCGTGCCCTCTGCCGCACGATTGATATGATCCTCGTCATCCTCACATGGGTCTCCGTGTGGATGGCGCAGGACGAGGTCCATCATCTCACCGAGCGCCTGAGCAAGACGACCTGGATGGCGACCTTCGCGGGTGCCTGCCTCGTTATCATTGTGCTTGAGTGCGCCCGCCGCACCCTCGGCTACATCATGCCGGTGCTCTCCCTCATCTTTATCGCCTATGCGCTCGCCGGCCCGAACCTGCCAATGGCCATTGCGCACCGCGGCTATTCCCTCGAGCGTATCTGCAAGTTCCTTGCCACCGACCTTGACGGCCTGTTCGGCACGACCATGAGCGTTTCCGCCACGGTCATCTTCATGTTCGTCATGTTCGGCGCGTTCCTCGAGGCTTCTGGCTGCTCCGACTTCATCAACGACATCGCCATCTCTCTCACCGGCAAGATCAAGTCCGGCCCCGCGCTCAGCGCGGTCGTCGCTTCCGGTCTGATGGGCTCCATCAACGGCTCCGCCGTTGCGAACGTCGTCGGCACCGGTACATTCACCATTCCTCTGATGAAGTCCCGCGGCTACAAGCCCCAGTTTGCCGGCGGCGTTGAGGCCGTTGCCTCCACCGGCGGTCAGATCCTGCCCCCCGTCATGGGCTCCGGCGCCTTCCTGATGGTCGCCTTCACCGAGCAGAAGTACATCGCCATCGTCATTGCGGCGGTCATTCCCGCGCTGCTCTACTACTGGGGCTGCGCCGTCGCCGTTATGACGCAGACCGAGATCGCCCACGTCACCCTCATGGACCCCAAGGACATTCCCAAGACCCGCGAGGTCATGAAGGACGGCTGGATCTATCTGCTTATCATCTGCGTTCTGCTCTACTGCCTGCTCGTCGCGCAGTATTCTCCGCTCTACTCCGCCCTGTGGGCGACCTGCGCGGTGCCTCTGGTCATGCTCTTCGATAAGAAGAAGCGCTTCACCCTCAAGACCATTCCCAGCGCCATGGTCAAGTCCGGCTTCAGCGCCATGTCTATCGTCATCGGCTGCGCCTGCGCCGGTATCGTCGTCGGCATGGTCTCCATCACCGGCATCGGCGTTATCTTCGGCGATATGATGATCCAGGCGGCGCATAATATGCTCTTCCCGTCTCTGGTCTTCACCGCCATCACCTGCATCGTCCTCGGTATGGGCCTGCCCACCACCGCTGCCTATGTTATCGCGGCGTCCATTCTCGCCCCGTCCCTCATCAAGCTCGGTCTTGCCCCGCTGACGGCGCACCTGTTCGTGTTCTACTTCGCGTGCCTGTCCGCCATCACTCCGCCGGTCGCCCTTGCGGCCTATGCCGGCGCCGGTATCGCCAAGACCAACCCGATGACCACGGCGGTCGAGGCCTGCAAGCTCGGCTTCGCCGGCTTCATGGTCCCGTTTGCCTTCTGCTACAATCCCGCTATGATGATGCAGGGCAACGCCGGCGAGATCGTTTCCGTCGCCATCAGCGCCATCATCGGTGTCGCCATCATGTCCGCCGGCTTCCAGGGCTGGCTGCTGTGGAGACTCAACTGGCTTGAGCGCGTTATCTTCATTGCCGGCGGCCTGCTGATGTTCATCCCCGGCACGCTGACCGACATCACCGGCCTTGCCATTGCGGCTGTCCTGCTGCTTCTCAATGTGAAGAAGTGGGAGAAGGGCCCCAAGTTCATCATGAACAAGCACAAGGCCAAGCAGCAGGACAAATAAGCCCTGCGCCCTCTCTGCAGCAACGCGGGAGCCTTCCTCGGAAGGCTCCCGCAAACTTTGACATTGACCGTGCGGCGCTGCCGCGATATACTGGAGCAGAAAACGAGAGAAAAGAGGAGCATGTATGGAAGCTCAGGAGATCCGCTATCGTGTCAGCAAAAAAGTGTTCCGGCAGGCGACGCTCTACGCCATGTTCCTGCGCAACCGCAGCACCTTCCGCGTCGGCATCGCCGTTGTGCTCGCCGTTGCCTTTTATACCGTTCTTGCTGTGCAGGGCACATTTCCGCTGAGCTATCTGCCAATCTACATCGCGGCGGCATATCTCATCTGGATGCTTTTGCTGCTCGGGCGCGAGGAGCAGCGCATTTTCCGCTATCTCAAAAGCGACGAGTCGCTGTTGGGTACGGAATATATTCTGCGCTTTGACGAGGACAGGCTCTCGGTCGACATTCCCGAGAAGAAGCTGCGCAACACGGTCGCGCTCACAAAGCTCGCCTCCGCCATCGAAATTTCGAGCGTTTTCATGCTCTACCTCTCGGCAGAGCAGCTCTATCTTGTGCCGACCGCAGCCATGACGGAGACGCAGCGCGCAGCGCTGCGCGGCCTTCTGAGCAGTCGGCTCGGCGCGCGCTTTTATTCCAGCGTTATGGCGCGCAAAAAGAAGAAATGAAGCAAAACACCGTCTCCGGTTAGATGAGAGACGGTGTTTTATCCTTTTATAGCGTGTCATGATGCACGCGGCAGTCGCACTCGCCGCGCCACGCCTGCGACTGCAAAAAGCGGCGGGTCGCATCAACAAAGGCGCGGGCAGCGGGCAGCAGGTGCCGCTTTTTCTTGTAGACCACGCTCAGCGGATGGACAAGATCGGGGGAATCGAGGTCGAAGAAGATCAGTTCGCTGCGATTGGGCGCATTGTGCACGCCGGTCTCGTTGACAAAGCAGAAGCCATAGTTCCCCGCCGTCAGGTTCAGCGCCGTGGTGGCGTTGGAGGTGTAGAGAGCATTTTCGACGGTGATGTGCTTGCGCTCGAGGAAGTTATTGACGCGCATGGCGAGCATGATCTCGGGGTAGAGCAGGACGAAACGCTCATGCTCTAAAACAGAGAGATCCGGCTCGTGCCCCGCGCGGCACTCCTCTGCGAGCGCCTGCGCGGCGGCGTTAGCACGGTTGCCGACAAGGAGGATTTTTTCGTAAAGAATGGTTTCCGTGGTCAGGTAGTCGGGCGTATTCAGGTTGGTGTTCACGATGGCGAAGTCCACCGTGTTATCCGCGATGAGGCGGAACATCTCGCTTGTCGGGCGCTCGAGCAGTTCGAGATGCGCCTCGGGGTGCTCGCGTGAGAAGTCGGGCAGGATGCTCGGCAGGAGCGTGCTCGCGCGCCAGTTGCTCATCGTGACGCGTAGCGTTTGTCGGCGGCTGGCATTCAGGCGCGTGAAGTCCTGCAAAAGCTGCTCATAGAGCTGTGTGCTGTCTTCGAGATAATTGGCATAGACGCGCCCCGCCGCAGTCAGCCGCAGCGGTGTTTTGGTGCGGTCAAGCAAGCGCACACCGAATTCCTTCTCCAGATGGATAACATACTGGCTCAGATAGGGCTGTGAGATGTGCAGCCGCTCCGCCGCCTTGGAGATGCTCTTTTCCGATGCAATTGCAAGGAAATATTCAGGATTTCGGTCCTGTATCATAAAAATCGCCTCATTTCCGATTCGATCATAGCAAAAAATACATCTTGCGTCAAGGATAGTATAGCAAAAATACTATACCGATAGTTACATTTAGGTCTTTGACCTTTTTACGCGGATGCACTATGATGAAACCATGAGAAAAGCTCCCGGAACAGAAGAAAAAGGAGTGTGTAAGATCATGCCTAAATTTCAAGCAGATGTGCTGCGCACCTACTGCATCTCCCTGCTGACGGCATCCGGCGTGGAACAGAGCTGCGCCGAGGCTGTGGCAGACGCGCTCATCGACGCGGAGCTCACCGGCGTGAGCACACACGGCGTGAGTCGCCTCGCGGTTTATATGCAGCGCATGGACGCCGGCGTGGTGTCGCGCGGCAACAACATCCGCATCGTGCGCGAAGCCCCCTCCGCCGTGGTGGTGGACGCGGGCAATTCGCTCGGCGCGGCGGCGGCAAAATTCGCCATGGAGACCTGCATCGCCAAGGCAAGAGAGAGCGGCTGCTGCTTTGCGACGGTCAAAAATTCCAACCACTTCGGCACGGCGGCTTACTTCACAAGGCTCGCCGCCGCGCAGGATATGCTCGGCTTTGCCTGCACCAACCTCAAGGGCAAAATCGCGCCGTTCGGCAGCGCAGAGCCCTATATGGGCACGAACCCCATCTCCGTCGCCGCCCCCTCCGACGGCCTTCCGGTCGTACTGGACATGGCGCCCAGCGTGGTCGCGCTCGGCAAGCTCATTCTGGCGCAGAAACTCGGCAAGTCCATCCCGCTCGGCTGGGCTCTGGATAAGGACGGCAACCCCACCACCGATCCCGCTGCGGGCCGTGCCGGCTCGCTCGTGCCCATCGGCGGCGCGAAGGGCAGCGGCCTTGCCATCATGGTCGATGTGCTCTGCGGCATTCTCAGCGGCGGCCCCTACGGCCCGCACCTGCATGACCTTTATGTGATGGACGAGCCGCAGGGCGTGAGCCACTTTGTCGGCGCGATCGACATCGCGCACTTTATCGAGCCGTCGGCGTTCAAGTCTGCGCTCTCTGCGATGGCGGGCGAGATCAAGGCGCTCAAAAAGGTTGAGGGCGTGGAGGAGATCTTCCTGCCCGGCGAGCGCTCCGGCCGCAATGCGGCGGAGAACACCGACGGCGGCATCGAGGTGCCGCAGCCGGTCTACGAAGAGCTGCTCTCGCTCGGCAAGCCCTACGGCCTGAGCCTGTAAAGGAGGAAGCATCATGGCAAAAATTCTCATCACCGAATCGGTCCACCCCATCGGGCCCGAGCTGCTGACCGCGGCGGGCCACACCGTCGTCTACGCCGACCGCGACATGGATGTCATCCGCCGCGAGATCGTGGATGCGGACGCCGTGCTCGTGCGCATCATCGAGCTGCCCGGTTCGCTGCTCGCGACGGCGAAGAACCTCAAGATCGTCTCCAAGCATGGCGTGGGCTACGACAACATCGACCTTGACTACTGCAAGGCGCACGGCGTCGCCGTGACCATCACCCCGAACGCGAACAGCCTTTCCGTCGCCGAGCACGCCTTCACGCTGATGCTCACGCTGGCGAAGAACATCATTCCCGTTTCCAAGGAGTACCGCACGGTCGGCTTTGCCGCGAAGAACCACGCCCCCGGCATTGAAATGACCGGCAAGACGCTGGGACTGATCGGCATGGGCCGCATCGGAAAGCATATCCTGCATATGTGCAGGGACGGTCTGGATATGCACGTCATCGTCTACGACCCCTACATCAGCGAGGTTCCCGAGGGCGTTGAGAGGGTGGGTGAGCTTTCCGAGCTGCTGCGCCGTGCCGATGTCGTGACGCTCCACTGCCTGCTCACCGACGAAACGCGCAAGCTCATCGACCGCGAGCGCCTCGCGCTGATGAAGCCCACGGCGCTGCTTATCAACTGCGCCCGCGGTCCCATCGTGGACGAGGCGGCGCTCATCGAGGCGCTGGAAAACGGCAGGCTCGCCGGCGCGGGGCTTGACGTGACCGACCCTGAGCCTGTCGCGCCGACGAGTCCGCTTTTCAAGCTGCCGAACGTCATCGTTACGCCTCACTACGCCCCCGCGACGGTAGAGGCCGCCACGCGCGTTTCCGAGATCGCAGCCGAAAACATTAACGCCGTGCTTGCCGGCAAGGAGCCGGCGGGCCGTATCGTCTGAATAATCTAAGAGGAGGAGCTTTTTTATGAGACTCGCAACCATCAAGCTGCACGGCGCAGAGGCCGCCGGCATCGTCACCGGGAACGGCATTCTGCCCGTCGCCGCACTCAATGCCTACAAGGGTACGGGCTGGAAGGAGGACATGATGAGCCTCATTCAGGCGAATCATATCCCTGGCTTGACAAAGTGGTACAATGAGGGCGGCAAGGAGGAGCTTGAGACCATCCCCGGCGTCGTGCCGACGGAGGAGGTCGTCTACGCACCGCTTTACCGCAACCCCAAGCGCATCTTCGGCATCGGCCTGAACTACGTCGATCACGCGGGCGACATCGGCTCCGCCGCGCCCACGGGCTTCCCCGGCAGCTTCTTCAAGATGGCGGATACCCTCGTCGGCTACGGCGACGACATCCAGCTCCCCAAGCTCAAGGAGGCGCAGAAGACCACCGCGGAGGCCGAGCTTGGCATCATCATGGGCCGCGACTGCCGCGATGTGAGCGAGGAGGATTGGGAGAGCGCCATCGTCGGCTACACCACGATCCTCGACATGACGGAGGAGTCCATCCTCAAGGGCAACGACTTCGTGCCCGGCAATCCCCGCTACCTGACCATCGTGAAGAATTTCCCGACATTCTTCTCCTTCGGCCCTCAGCTCGTCACACCCGACGAGGTGCCCGATGTGCTCAAGCTGGAGGTGCAGAGCGTTCACAACGGCGAGGTCTATGCAAAGAACACTGTCGATCACATGACGCACCTGCCCGCGCGCCTCGTCTCGCTGCACTCGAGCATTCAGGGCTGGTATGCCGGCGACGTGCTCTCCACCGGCACCCCGCGCGCCTTCCACATTCAGGACGGCGACATTGCCGAGTGCCGCATCGTCGGCCCCGACGGCTTCGAGATGGAACCGCTGAAAAACCCCGTCGTGGATCTCAAGCTGCACTAAGGAAGATCGAAAATTTTAACATATCAGGAGGAAATTATCATGGATCTGGGTTTGAAGGGTAAAGTCGTTGTCTGCATGTCCAGTGCGTCCGGCTTCGGCAAGGGCATCGCCACCGAGTTCACTCGCGAGGGCGCAAAGGTCGTCATCTGCACCAGCGAGGCATTCAAGGCCGAGCTGGATCAGGCGGTCGTCGACATCGAGAAGGAGACCGGCAACCGTCCCTACGCTTATCTGTACGATGTTCTCGATAACAAGAGCATCACCGCGATGATCAACAAGGTCGCAGCGGACCTCGGCGGCATTTACGGCCTTGTGAACCACTGCCCCGGCCCCAAGGCGGGCACCTTTGAGGCGCTGACCGAGGCCGACTGGGCCGACGGCTATCAGAAGTGCCTATACAGCTACACCACCGCCATCCGCGCGGCGCTGCCGTACATGAAGGAGGGCGGCAGCGGACGCATCGTCAACTCCACATCTTCTTCCATCAAGCAGGAGCTGGATAACCTCATTCTCTCCAACACCTTCCGCATGGGCGTGGTCGGCATGAGCAAGACGATGGCGCGCGAGTTCGGCCAGTACAACATTCTGGTCAATACCATGGGCCCCGGCCGCATCTACACCGACCGCATCAAGTACCTCAACACCATCCGCGCCGAGAAGGCGGGCATCACGCTCGAGGAGTACAACACAAAGGACGCCGCGAGCTTCCCGCAGAAGCGCTACCAGACGGCCGACGAGTATGCCCGCTCCGTAGTCTTCATGTGCTCTCCCGCCAACAGCGCCATCTCCGGCCAGGTCATCTGCGTCGACGGCGGCATGACCACCGCGTACTAAAACCGCATGGGCTGGAAGGGAAACCGCACGCCCTCGAATCCGCAGGAGGGCTACTATGTCGGCCTGATGAACGCCTGCGGCTACCGCACGAAGGACCTTGAAAAGCCCGTCATCGGCATTGTCAACTCCTCTACGGACGTCAACCCCGGCCACCGCGCCTTCCGCGAGCTGGTCGGCTATGCCAAGGAGGGCGTGTGGGCCGCCGGCGGCACGCCGGCAGAGTTCAATGTGCCCGCCCCCTGCGACGGCATGGCACAGGGCGAGGGAATGCACTATATCCTGCCCTCGCGCGACTTGATCGCGGGCAGTATTCAGGCGATGGCGAGCGCCCACGGCTTCGACGGTCTCGTGTTCCTCTGCTCCTGCGACAAGATCGTACCCGGTATGCTGATGGCTGCCGCGGCGCTCGATAAGCCCTGTATGTTCCTCACCGCGGGCAGCATGCTGCCCTACGAGACGGATGAGGGCACCTATGTCACGCCCGACCTCAAGGAGTCCATCGGTCAGCGCAACATCGACGCCATCGATGAGGAGACCTTCACGCGCTTCCGCGAGAATATCTGCTTCTCCTGCGGCACCTGCTCGATGTACGGCACGGCAAACACGATGGGCGTTTTCGCCGAGGTCATCGGCCTGTGTCCCATCGACAGCACGACCATGCTCTTCTGCTCGTCCGCCAAGTACAAGCAGGCGCGCGATGTTGGCGAGCGCATTGTCGCGCTCACGAAGGAGGGCGTGCGCTTTTCCGACATCGTCACCGAGGCGAGCCTCAAAAACGGCCTGCGCCACGTCGCCGCGACCGGCGGCTCAACAAACGCACAGCTCCATATCTGCGCGCTCGCGCGCGTGATGGGTGTCCCGCTGGATCTCGCCGCCTTCGACGCCATCCAGCGCGATGTGCCCTGCATCGCGAAGTTCAAGCCGTCCTCAAGGTTCAATATGTACGATTACTACAAGGCGGGCGGCGTGGGTGCGACGATGAAAGCGATCGAGCGCTATCTTGACCCCGACGTGCGGCTTGCGATAGGCGGCACGGTGGGCGAATTTCTCGCCTCCTTCCGCCGCAGGGTCGATCCCGCGGTCGTTCACACGGTGGACGATCCGCTCTATCCCGACGGCTGCTTTGCTGTGCTGTACGGCAACCTTGCGCCGAACGGCTGCATCGTGAAAAAGAGCGGCGTGGTGCCCGAAATGTTCCGCCACCGCGGCCCCGCGGTCTGCTTTGACTCCGAGGACGCGCTGCGCGCGGCCATGACGGAGAAGTCCGTCAAGCCCGGCGATGTGCTGGTCATCCGCTATGAGGGTCCCAAGGGCGGCCCCGGTATGCGCGAGATGTCCATTCCCGCCGCGATGCTCGTCGGCATGGGGCTGCATACGAGCTGCGCCATGGTCACCGACGGGCGCTACTCCGGCGCGACGCGCGGCCCCTGCATCGGCCATGTCTCCCCCGAGGCGTGGGACGGCGGTCCCATCGCCGCGGTGCGCGACGGCGACATGATCGCCATCGACATCGACGCGCACACCATCCACCTCGAGGTGAGCGACGAGGAGCTTGCGGAGCGTCTGGAGCACATTGAACGTCCGGCGCACCCGGCGCGCGGCGTGCTCAGCGCCTATCGCGCTGCGGTCGAGAGTGTGAACGAGGGCTGCGTCTGGCTCTACGGCAAGGATGAATAACAAAACGATGCGGCAAGGCGGCTTCCACGCGAAAAGCCCGCAATATCTGATGGGTCATCTCAACGCCAGTGTGACGCCGGAAGTCCGCACACAAACAGGCCTTCCCGCGCTGCCAGAGGCATTTGCGGAAGTCGCAGCCGGTCTTTGGATTTTGCCCTATCCGCCTTACCCAGAAGGCTGCCATTTTCAGCTCTTAACTTGCGCAGAGCCTTGCTGAGCGATTTTCTATCCGATCGTCACACATTTCGCCCGGACGGCATATACCAAGAAACGCCGCAAGGCTCCAAACGAAAATAAAAAGAAAGCTCTGCCGTGCCTTCGGGCGCGGCAGGGCTTTTCCATATGGCAGACAATATGAAATTTTCAGCACAGGCCGAGGAGGTGGCGCAGCTCGCCGACGCTGTAAAGCGATCCCCACGCGCAGACGGCGTCATCGGGAGCGGCAAGGGCGAGCGCAGCGTCGAGCGCCTCGCCGATGGTGGCGTGTGCCTCGGCGGGCACGCCCTGTGCGCGCACCCATGCCGCCAGCTCATTCTCGTCCTTGGCGCGCTCGCTCTCGGGGCGAACGGTGACGATGCGCTTGGCCAGCGGCAGCACCTCGCCGACCATGTGCTGCCAGTCCTTGTCGGCGAGCACACCGATGAGAAAGATGAGCTTCCTGCCCCCGTAGAGCTGACGGAGCGACACAGCAAGCGCCTGCGCGCACTGAGGATTGTGTCCGCCGTCGATGATGAGATCGGGATGGCGGCGCACCAGCTCCAGCCGGCCGGGCCAGCGGGCGGCGGCAAGGCCGCGCGCTACGGCGTCGTCGGAGATGCTCCAGCCCCGCGCACGCAGCGCGCCCACTGTGTCGAGTACGGTCATGGCGTTGTTGAGCTGATACTCCCCGAGCAGCGGCAAAAGCAGCGGCGCGCTGCCGCGATAGGTAAAGCGCTGCCCGTCAAGACCCGAGGAGAGCGGCGTGAGCCGCGCAGGATCCGTGACGGTGAGGGGAACCTCCTTTTCCGCGCAGACGCGCGCCACGACCGCCTCGACCTCGCGGCTTTGGGCGTAGAGCACGGCGCGGCAGCCGGGCTTGATGATGCCCGCCTTCTCCCGTGCGATGGCGGCGAGGGTATCGCCGAGCAGCGCGGTGTGCTCGAGTCCGATGTTCGTGATGACCGCGGCCTCGGGCGCGGGAATGGCGTTGGTGGAGTCCAGCCGTCCGCCGAGACCGACCTCAAGGGCGACGATGTCGCAGCCGCTTTCGGCAAACCACAAAAAGCCGATGGCGGTCATCAGTTCAAATTCGGTCGGATGCTCGCCGAGCGTGTCCGCCGCGGCAAGCACGCGCTCGGCGATGCGCGTGAGCGCATCGTCGGGGATCGGCCTGCCATCTATCTGAAAGCGTTCGTTGAAGCGGTAGAGGTGCGGCGAGGTGAAAAGACCTGTGCGCCGGCCCGCCGCCGTGAGCACGGAGGCGAGCATCGCGGCAGTCGAGCCCTTGCCGTTCGAGCCGGTGATGTGGACGAATTTCAGGGAGGCTTCAGGGTTCCCCAGCGCGGCGAGCAGGGCGCGGGTGCGCTCCAGTCCGGGCTTGTGGCCCGTCCATGCGTATTCATGGACGCGCGCGGCAACAGCTTCTCCGGTCATGGTGCGCTCCTTTCAGCGGTACATCTGCGCAAGCATCAGCTTCGCGCTGCCCTCGACGGTGAGCTGCGCGGGCGCGTCCTCGATCAGGGCGCTCTCGTGCGGCGCGAGCGTCAGCGTTTCGCCGCCGACGCGGAGCGTGACGCTCCCCTCGCCGCAGAAGAGCAGGGCGGTCCCGCCCGTGTGGAGCGCAAGAACTTCCGTCCCCTGCGGAAAGTGCGCGGTGACGCAGCCGCGGCAGCGGCCGCGGCGCAGCATGAGGTTGAAGTCCGTGCAGCGCCCCCACGAATGGGTGTCGTCCGCGCCGGAAAAGTCGTGGATCTCATAGGGGTGGAGCGTGAGCTTTTCCCCGCCGTTGTGCGTGAGCGTCATGTCGCCCTGAAGGGTGGAGATGACGCGGTCGTAGTCGGGCAGGGCCGTAAAGTCGGACTCGTCCAGCTCGACGGTCGCGGAGCTGAGCCGCCAGAGGAAATCGCGGTCGGCGTACACCGCGCCCTTTGGCGCGATGGCGAGCTGTGTGGTCGTGCCGCCGGACCATTTTGTAGTGGCATAATCGGCGGGCTTCAAATGCGTAATCGTCATATAAGGACCTTCTTTCTGTCGAAAAGGCTTCGGTATCATCATACCGAAGCCTTTTTCGTTTTGCAAGATGATTTTTAGCCGTCGATGAGCTTGACGATCTCGGCGTAGCACTCGTCGGCGAGGGGCAGAGCGTGTGCGAGCAGCTTTTCGCCCTTGGCACGGTACTCGGCGGCGAACTCCTGATCCTTCAGGGAGCCGATGTTGATGAGCACGTTGAGCCACGCGCCCTGAATACCTGCCTTGAGGGAGAGGAACGCGACGCCCAGATCGCTCGCGGAGGTATCGTTGAAGCGGCCGAGGAGGGAGTGAGCGAGGATGAGCGTCTCGTCAATGAGCTCCATCATCTCCATAGGCGTCTTGGTGCAGCCCTTGAGGCCGTTCTGGATGGCGGCGGAGCGAGCAGCCTTCTGCTCGTCGGTATCCTTGGGCATACCGAAGGCGTCGGAAACAACGTTGAAGGCGTCGGTGTCGCGGTCCATGACGTCGAGCAGACGTACCTTGAGTTCGTTGCCCTTGGCCTCGACCTCGGCGGCGTGCTCGGCGTACTCGGCGTACTTCTTGCGGCCCTGGGTCAGACCGCCGACCATGGCGGTCAGCGCGGCGCCGATGGAGCCGTAGAGCGCGGCGCAGGAGCCGCCGCCCGGCGCGGGAGCGTCGGAGGAAACGATGTCGGCAAAGCCGGTAACGGTCAGTTCAGCAAGTTTCATAGAATTGGATCCCTTTCCTTAGATTGTGTCGCAGGCTTTGCCGCCCGCAGGCGGCAAATGAATTGAGATCGTTTTTCGCCGCGACCTGTGCGTGGCGAAAAACACTTCTCGCGGAGCGAGCGTCGAGCCGCCGGCGGCGGCAAGGCGCAGAGCGGAGTGTCGGTCTTCTCAAAAATATGCCAACGGCATATTTTTGAATGTTTACTCCATGTCGATGAGGTGATACTCCATGACCTGCTTCTTGCAGTCGAAGTCCTTGGCCTTGAGATAGAACTCGGCGCAGTCGATCAGGGCCTTGGCGGGGGTGAGGCCGACGATCTCGCTCTCGATGACGCGGGTGCCGTAGCGCTCGGCCAGAGCCTTGACCATCTCATAGGTGACATAGAGCGGGGTGTCCTCATAGTTGACCATGTTCATGGAAACCTGAGCAATGCCGCGGTCCTCGAGCATGAAGCCCATGGCCTTGCAGCTGCGGAAGCCGCCGGAGGATCCGCGGATGACCTTGGCGATCTTCTTGGCGACCTCAACATCGCTGGTCTCAAGGTTGCAGTTGAAGGCGACGAGCGGCATACGGGCGCCGATGGCGGTGATGCCGGCGGTGGGGTGGATCTTGCGCTCGCCGTAGTCGGGCGCCCAGTCCTCCTGCAGGAGCTTCTCGGGCATACCCTCAAACTCGCCCTTGCGGCAGGTGGCGAGGTTGCGGCGCTCGGGACGGGTAGCGCTGTCCTCATACAGGAAGGAGGGAACCTTCAGCTCGTCCCAGATGCGCTGGGCAACGCGCTTGGACATCTCGACGGCTTCCTCGACGGTCACATCCATCTGAGGAACGAAGGGGATGACATCGGTGGCGCCCATGCGCTTGTGCTCGCCGTGATGCTTGTTCATGTCGATGCGCTCGGTGGCGACCTTCGTGAGCTGGAAGGCGACCTCCTCAATGGCCTCGGGAGAGCCGATGAGGGTAAAGACGCAGCGGTTGTGGTTGCCGTCGGTCTGGGCGTCGAACAGGGTGCAGCCGGGAACGCTCTGCGCGGTCTTGACGAGCGCGTTATAGGTGGCCTCGTCCTTTTCCTTGGAGCAGCTGAAATTGGGGATGCATTCGATGAGTCGTGCCATGGTGAATTTCCTCCGTTTTTTGTCAGGCCGAACAAAACGCAGCCTGTATTTTGATGCTTACACTGTCATTATACCGTGTACCCGCGCGGGCGTAAACAGGTTTTCTTTCTCTTTTGTTTCAGGGTGCTTAATTTTTTTAAGTAAAGGTTCAGTGTCCGGCGACAAAACGCTGCACACAGGGCGCGCCCTGCACATCGTCGCTCCAGACGAGCACGGGGTAGGACTTGGCGGGAATGCCGCGCAGGGGCTTGGCGTAAATGCCGGAATTCGGGTGCGTTTCGACGATGGAGTGCGGCAGAAAGCTGATGCCGAAGCCTGAGCGCACGAGCTGCATCGCCATGGGCGTATCGTAGCACTGGCAGGGGATGCTCGGCTCAAAGCCGCTGCGGCGGCACTCTTTCACCAGATGGTCATTGTAGCCCCACAGGTCGTCCGAGCGCAGAAGGCACATCGGCACGCCGCGCAGCCGCTCGATGGGAACGGCATCCAGCTCAGGCGCGGGGTCGGTCGCGGCGGTCATGATCAGCTCCAGCGCGTCCTCGCCGAGGATGCGCTCGTGCAGCCCCCTCGACGCTTGTGTGGAGCGGCGCAGAAAGAGGGCGTGCAGGTCGCCGCGGTCGAGATCGTTCAGGAGGTCCTGCGGGGCGCCGAGGCGGATGTAGAACTCGACCTTTGGGTATCGGGCATGGTATTCCTCTAAATAATGTAGGGCATAGGGCATGGCAGAGTAGATGACGCCGATGTTGATGCGTCCGCTCTCACCCTCACCGATGCTGCGGACATTCTCCTCCACGCGCTTGAGGCTGAGAAAAAGCTGGCAGCTTTGGCGGTAGAGCGCCTGCCCGGCCTCGGTGAGCTTCATGCCGCGGCTCTCGCGCGCGAAGAGCTGCACACCCAGCTCGTCCTCCAGCTGTGCGATCTGACGCGAGATGGGCGGCTGGGCGACATGAAGGGTGCGGGCGGCGGCGGAGATGCTGTGCCCCTCCGCGACGGCGCAGAAGTATTCCAGCTGGCGAATGGTCAATGGGATTCTCTCCTCTCATCACGAATATACTTAAAAAGTATGGCAACAATATAATAGAAGTACTTTTCATTATAGCAGCTTCTTGTTATAATGCAAGATGTAAAGCAAAATGCACAAGAAACCTTTGTGCGAAAATAAAAAGCTGATGGAAATCGAAAAATTTTAGAAAGTGAGGAATCCCAACATGATCAATCTTGCAGATGAAGCCATGACGATCAAGCTGGACTACGAGCTTCCCGCGTATCCGAAGTTTGAAGACGGTTATCGTCGCGCTCCCCGCCGCGAAGCCCACCTGACCGAGGCCGATAAGGCGCTCGCCATCAAGAACGCTCTGCGTTACATCCACCCCGACCATCACGAGCAGATGGCCAAGGAGTTCGCTCAGGAGCTGGAGGAGCACGGCCGTATTTACGGCTACCGCTTCCGTCCCGAGGGCAAGCTCTACGGTCACCCCATCGACGAGTACAAGGGCAAGTGCATCGAGGGCAAGGCCATTCAGGTCATGATCGACAACAACCTCGACTTTGACATCGCGCTCTATCCCTATGAGCTGGTCACCTACGGTGAGACCGGTCAGGTCTGCCAGAACTGGATGCAGTATCGTCTCATCAAGAAGTACCTTGAGCAGCTGACCGACGAGCAGACCCTCGTCGTCATGTCCGGTCATCCTCTGGGCCTGTTCCACTCCCACAAGCTCGCTCCGCGCGTGATCATCTCCAACGGCCTGATGGTCGGCACCTTCGACGATCAGGAGAACTTCAACCGCGCCGCCGCGCTCGGCGTCGCCAACTACGGTCAGATGACCGCCGGCGGCTGGATGTATATCGGGCCCCAGGGCATCGTCCACGGCACCTTCAACACCCTGCTCAACGCCGGCCGTCTGAAGCTCGGTATTCCCAACGATAAGGACCTCGCAGGCCGTCTGTTCATCTCCGCTGGCTTAGGCGGCATGAGCGGCGCTCAGGGCAAGGCTGCTGAGATCGCCGGCGCCGCGTCCATCATTGCCGAGGTCGATGACTCCCGTATCGACACCCGCTACACGCAGGGCTGGGTCAGCCACCGCACCGACTCCCTTGAGGAGGCCACCAAGATCGCCGTCGAGCATCAGAAGGCCGGCAAGCCCTGTGCTGTCGCCTACTGCGGCAACATCGTCGATCTGCTCGAGCACCTCTATGAGCACAACGTCCACGTTGACCTCATGAGCGACCAGACCTCCTGCCATGTTCCTTACGACGGCGGCTACTGCCCGCAGGGTCTTACCTTCGCCCAGCGCACCGAGATGCTCGACAAGGATCCCGAGGGCTTCCGCAAGCTCGTCGACAAGACGCTGCAGCATCACTATGAGATGATCTGCAAGTTCCACGAGCGCGGCACCTACTTCTTCGACTATGGCAACAGCTTCCTCAAGGCCGTGTACGACACCGGCGTGAAGAGCATCTGCAAGAACGGCGAGAACGATCTCGACGGCTTTATCTTCCCCTCCTATGTGGAGGATATTCTCGGCCCGTGCCTGTTCGACTTCGGCTACGGTCCCTTCCGTTGGTGCTGCCTGAGCCGCAACCCCGAGGACCTGCACAAGACCGACATGGCGGCTGCCGAGTATATCAAGGCGCACAACCGCCGCTATCAGGACTTCGACAACTATGTTTGGGTCCGCGACGCGGAGAAGAACAAGCTCGTCGTCGGCACCCAGTGCCGTATCCTCTATCAGGATGCCATGGGCCGCATGAACCTCGCGCTCAAGTTCAACGAAATGGTCCGCAATGGCGAGATCGGCCCCGTCATCCTCGGCCGTGACCACCACGACACCGGCGGAACCGACGCGCCCTTCCGTGAGACCAGCAACATCAAGGACGGCTCCAACATCATGGCCGAAATGGCGACGCAGTGCTACGCGGGCAATGCCGCGCGCGGCATGAGCTACATCGCCCTGCACAACGGCGGCGGCACGGGCATCGGCCGCGCCATCAACGGCGGCTTCGGCATGGTGCTCGACGGCTCCGAGCGCGTAGACACCATCCTGCGTATGTCCATGCCTTGGGATACCATGGTCGGCGTTGCCCGCCGCAGCTGGGCGCGCAACGAGAACGCCATGACCACCGTGGCCGAGTACAACAAGATGTACGAGGGTCAGGACCACATCACCATGCCGTACCTCGCGGATGATGCTCTGTGCGAAAAGGTCGTCAAGGAATACCTCGACTAAAAAAATAAAATCAAAAAGAGGCATAGCAATATGCCCCTTTTTGTGTTATTATCAAAGAAACAAGTCCCTTTACCGTAAGAAAGGAACCGCTTTTATGAAAAAGTTACTGGTGAAAAACATTGGCCTGCTCGCAACGCCCGAGGGTAAGAGCGCCCATCGCGGCAGCGAGCAGGGGAAGATCAAATTCCTCAAGGATGCATGGGTGCTCATCGAGGACGGCGTGATCGCCTCCGTCGGCACCGGCGCTCTGCCCGCCGCCGAGGGCGCGGAGATCGTCGACGCCGAGGGCAAGCTTGTAACGCCCGGCCTTGTGGACGCGCATACGCATCTCATCTTCGGCGGCTGGCGGCAGAACGAGCTGGGCATGAAGCTCCATGGCAAGACCTATCTCGAGATCCAGAACGCCGGCGGCGGCATCCAGTCCACCACCAATGCTACCCGCGGCGCCTCCGAGGAGGAGTTGACCGCCAAGGCGATGAAGGCGCTCGACGAAATGATGGCCTTCGGCACCACTACCTGCGAGGCCAAGAGCGGCTACGGCCTTGCCACCGAGCATGAACTCAAGGCGCTGCGCGTGATCCGCGACCTCGACGAGCGCCACCCAATGGACATGGTCGCGACCTTCATGGGCGCGCACCTCGTCCCTGCGGAGTACAAGGCGAACCGCGCGGAGTATATTCGCCTTGTGTGTGAGGAGATGATGCCGCTTGTCAAGGAGCAGGGCATTGCGAAGTTCTGCGATGTATTCTGCGAGGCAGACACCTTCACCGTCGAGGAGTCCCGTCAGGTGCTCGAAGCGGGTCTCAAGTACGGCCTGCGCCCGAAGATCCATGCGGACGAGATCGAGGCCATCGGCGGCTCTCAGCTCGCCGGCGAGTTGGGCGCTATCTCTGCCGAGCATCTGATCGTCTGCCCGCCCGAGGGCATCGAGAGCATGGCGAAGGGCGGCGTGATCGCCTGCCTTCTGCCCGCGACGAGCTTCAACCTCGGCGCGGTGTTTGCCCCCGCGCGCGATATGGTCAAGGCGGGCGTGCCCGTCGCCATGGCGACGGACTTCAATCCCGGCTCCTGCCCCTGCCTCAATATGCAGTTTGTCATCAACCTCGGCTGCCTGAAGTATAAGCTCACGCCCGAGGAGGTGCTCACCGCCGTAACGCTCAATGGCGCGGCCGCTATCGACATGGCAGACACCGTCGGCTCCGTCGAGGCGGGCAAACGCGGCGACCTCGTGATCTGGGACGCGCCTGATCTCGACTATATTTGCTACCGTTTCGGCAGCAACCTTGCCAAGAAGGTCATCAAGCGCGGCGAGGTCATCTGAGACCGCGTGAGAGAAAGGGAGAAACGCCATGGATAGAACGGACTATCAGATCCTCAACATCCTGCAATCGGACAGCCGCTGCACCCTGCGCCATATCGGCGATCAGGTCGGCCTGACGCCGCCCGCGGTCTCCGAGCGGATCCACCGCATGGAGGAGTGCGGCGTGATCCGCAGCTACCGCATCGACATCGACCGCACGCGGCTCGACTGCAACATCACTGGCTTCATTTCCGTGGCGCTCGAGCCGGAGAAGTACAACGCGTTCTGCGTCTTTTGTGAGCAGAGCCCCGCGGTCATCAGCCACCACCATGTGATCGGCGTCTTTAACGCACTGCTCCAGTTTGCCGTGCGCGACACGAAGGAGCTGGACGCGCTGCTCGCCGAGATCAAGAGCTATGGCGACTCCCGCACCTCAGTGGAGCTCAAGACGCTCTTTGACATCAAGGAGATCCCGCTGCCGTAAAAGACACAAATAAAGGGAGCCTCGCCCATCGGGCGAGGCTCCCTTGCGTATTCATGGGTCAGACCGCGGTGTGTGTATGTTTTTTCAGCCACAGCGCGACGCCGAGATGGACAGAGCACACGGCGGCACCGAGCAGGAAGACATACTGCGCGCCGGCATACTTCCACACTGCGCCGAGCAGACCGGATACCGTGACAGCGAGGACATGGTCCACGCTCAGGCCGAAGGAGAGGTTCTCCATCACATCCGCCAGAGACTCGCTCAGCTCGCGCATGAGCATGGTGTGGACGGAATTGAAATGGTCGGTGAGGAAGATGAGAACATAGGAGACGAACGCAGCGGCCATACCCGCCCATCCGCTCAGAAATCCGTTCACGATGCCGGCAGCCGCCCACGCGGCGAAGAGAAAAATCGCGGCAATGCTGAACGATTCGAGCACGAGACCCTTCTGCACGCCGTATTTATCCAGAAATTTTCCGATGAGCGGGGCGACCCAGCTACCACAGAAGTAAGCAGCGATGCCGAGCAGCGCCACCGTATCCGCGCCGAGCGAGAGAAGCTCGATGATGACCCAAGGGGCGAAGACGAGGCGCATCCGCTTTTGAAAGCCGTAGACGGCGGTGACGATGTAGTAGGGGATGTATTTTCTGCGGATGGGCAGCCGTCCCTTACGCTCACGGTCGCGCTTGCGCACATCCAGCGCAGGCAGTTCGTGCCGAAGGCGGCAGAGGAGGACGAGAGATACGCTGAGAAAGGCCAGTGCGACGAAGAACGAGGGGATGACCCCGCGGCGGAAATAGAAAAATCCGGTGCGGAAGCCGACAAACACAAGTGCGGAGGCCAGCATGGAGCCGAGCGTCATCATGCCGCGGTATTTCCCGAGGAAGGTGCCTGTCTTTCCATCGTCAGCAAGATCCATGGCGATGGCATCGCGGATGGGCATGACCATGTGGTCGCCGAGCGAGTAGGTGAACACAAACAGCTGCATGACGAAGTAGCCCGGCGAGAAAAGCCCGAGCACGAGCAGACCCACACAGTAAAGCACAAAGCCGAGAATGGAGAGCGAAAGGTTTCCGAGGGAGGGAAGCGCCGCGATGACGAACACCCCCACGACCCCGGGCAGCTCACGCGGGATCTCCAAAAGGCCGCGCTGGACGGAGTCGACCTGAAAGACATCCTTAAAATAGTTGGAAATGATGGAGCCGCTGAGCCCATTGGCAAGCGCGAAGAGGAAGAAAGCGGCAAGAAAGAGCCGACGGGCCTTTTCCCTGTTCATGGAGCACCTCTTGAAAACAGCGTTTTTACGCGTCATAAATCCGTATCCGATGATTATAGTCCGTAAGCAAAAATGTGTCAAGGCGCGCAGAACGGAGGGCTATTTTAAATTTGGTGAGGATAGGGGGTTAAAAGCATATCCCATCTGCTTTTAAATCTGGTGTGGATAAAAAGTGTCTCGCCCTCAAAAAGCGTTTGGCTTCCATCTGAAAGCCCTTCAAGTCCTCCTGCTTGACGGAAAAAATGGTCAATTCTTCTCCATCGTGAATAAGCCGCTTGAGGTTGGTCTTGCCGGCAAGCTTCTGATTGTCATTGGCAAGGGAGATCAGCAAGGCGGCAAGGTTTTTCGCCCCCAGCCCTGCCAGCTTGAGAGCGCTCTCGGTGATCTGGATGCCCTCACGCACCATCAGGTCAGCGGTTTCGCCGTTGGTACTCATGCTCGTGTTCCTCCTTGTTCTTTAGATTTTCCTGCCGTTCAGCCTGCGCCTGCTGGCATTGTTGGGATACCCTTGGGATGTCTGTCTGTATCTTGCGGCACAGACGCAGTTCCCCGCGCTTTTCACGCAAGGTGGCAGTCTGCTGTTCGATCTCCGCGCTGTACTTGGCTTGTGCTTCTTCATCGCTGGTGTTCCTCCTTTCCTGATAAAGTGGTTTTCTCTGTTCCTCCAACAAGCGGATGTCCCACTCCAGCACACGGATACGCTGCTCCAGCTCCACTTCGGTAGTGATCCCGCTTGATAAAAGATATTTGAATTGCTGCTCATACCGCTCCAAATGAATGACCTCCCGCTTGACGGAAAATGGCAGCTTGGGCGGCAGCTTTTTCCGCCTGCCCCCACGTAGCAGATAGAGGTAGCGGAGATAGAGTGCGTGAAAGCCGGTGATTTTCTTTTTTCGGACGGTTGCCAGCTTGCCCTTTATTTGGCAACGCTTGGCGGCATGGGTGACGGTCGGCGGGGTCATGCCGCCGTGCCGCTGGCGGGAGAGCCGCAGCAGAATATCCGCTTCGGTGTAGCCCTCGCCCAAGCTGTCCAACCGAATGGCCCGCTTTGCGCCGGGTGGCTTGACGGTGGTGTATTTCCGATTGGGGCTGCGCCGCACCTCATAGCCGTTCTTTCGCAGCAGCATGAGAAAGGAATCATAGGTATATGCTTGGTGGATGATAGCGTCAATGTCGGCGCGGATGATGCCGCGCACGGTGGGCTTGCCGCCCTGCTCCGCCTTCCACTCAGCGTAATGCTTGCCCTTGCTCTGCGGGGTGATGACGGATAGATCATTCTCCCGGCACAGTGCGTCCGAAGTGCCGCGCACATCGTTGTAATAACTCTCCGGGCTGGAATGGTATTTCTGCCCGTCTATACAGGACACAGAATTGACCACGATGTGATTTTGCGGGTGGGCCTTGTCCAAATGGGTCCCGATGACGGCTTCAAAATCCTCACCGAATAATCGCCGCGCAAACTCGCACCCGATCTCATGGGCCTGCTCCGGCGTCACCTCGCCGGGTGCAAAGGATTGGATGAAGTGGTAGCCGAGAACGCCGCCCATCTTTTTGTATTTCTTTTTCGTTTTCTGCATGGCAGTAAAGGCGGTTTCGGCAGACCGGCAGTTCAGCGTGGTCACAAAGCGCACGGTATCGGTTTTCTCCGGGTCAGCGGTGTAGACGATCCGCTCGTCCAGCTCGGTCTTTTCCCCATTGACGGCGTACTTCACGCGGTCGTCCAGCCTTGCGCGGATGGCGAATACCTTGGTGTATGCCATGTCACAGCCGCTCCGCGATGTTCCAGATCGTTTCCTGCGCCGCCGTGATTGCGGCGATGTCCTCACCGCTGGCAAAGCCGCGGGCATTGACTGTGCGGGCGATCTGATTGATGTTCGTGCCGATGCCGGAAAGCTGACGCAGCAGCTCCGGCAGTTCATCAGGCGGACGGGGACGCAGGTTCACGCCCATGATAAGCCGCCGAATCGCAGGCTCCATTTTCAAACCGCTGTCCTTGGAAAGCTGTTTGACATGGGCGTATTCATCAGCGGTCAGGCGAATGGTAATCTGCTTGACATTGTTGCGTTTCATAGAGGCTCCTTTCCTGTTGAAGTGGGGATATTAAGGGGTTTACCCCTTAACAAGCGCATTTTGATGTCAAAATGCTATGCTTGCGCGACTGCAAAGCAGCCGCAGGCCGCTTGCAGTCCTAACCCAGCCGAAAAAGAAAATCAGCGCGCGTCACCGCCACGGGTTCTTACCCTGCCGCTAATCCCTTTCACAAGTTGGAGCTGGTCGTTGTAGTCTTTTCCGCGCCGTGGTGGGTTGTCGATGACCTCATATTGGGGAAGGTTCCTTTGAATGGCCGCCGATGCCGCCTGTCCCGGCCCGTCGTTATCCAGACACAGCACGATCCGCGCAACGCCAGGGTTGTCCTTCAGGTATTGCTCCAGCGCCGCAGGGAATCGGATCGAGCCATCCTTCCGCGGCTGATAGATGCCGGAGAGGGACAGCGTATTAGCGGCGCGCCAATCCTGCCCCCGCAGTTTCAGCATCGTCAGGTAAGAAAGGGCGTCTATGGCGGATTCAAACACACAGAGGGTTTTGCCACCGGCGCAAAGGGGAACGGCAAAGGAAAACCGCTTATCACTGCCGGGGACTTCACCGGCAAAGGTGGTATCCGAAAGTGTTCCGCGCAACGCGCCATAGGCAGGCTTTCCATGTTCATAACCCACAAATACGCAGTTATGGTGCGCGGCGTCCTCATAAAGCTGCCCGTGTTTGATGCAGTGATTGATGATCTCCGCGTCAATGCCGCGGCTCCGCAGATATGAAAAAACACGCCGGGTGTCGGCGTGTTTGGGTGGGAGGGTAAATTCAGTTTTCGGAAGCGGTGCGGTTGGCTCTGATTTGGGCGGCACATGGGGCGGTTCTCCGAGAATGCGCTGAACGGCATCCAGAAAGGAAAGCCCCTCCACGCGGGTCAGATAGTCCAGCGCAGTTGTGCCTCCGATATTCCGTGACCACCAGCACCATTTTCCATTGGAGATTTTTAGGCTGTCGTGGGTGCGGGTGGCATAGGTGTCTCCGCCGATATGCACCAACTCTTGCGGTTCAAATCGCCGCAGGTAGGTCATCAAATCCATCTCGCGGGCGGCGGCTATTTGGCCTTTGGTCACATAGGGCATGGGGTTCGCCTCCTTTCGGGCATATTGGGGGCATAAGAAAAGCGCAAGCATTTCTGCCTGCGCTTCCGGTCTGATTTATTTTTGAACGATTACGCTCTTTGCAAGTAAAACTCGCTTTCCGCCACACGGATTACAAAATCATATTCCAGTCTGGTTGCCTTGGACATATTGATGTTGTACCGTTTACAGACCTGACGCAAGTGGGCAAAGTATTCTTTGTCCTCTTTTGTCAGTGGAGCTACCCAGCCGGTTTCAGCAGCGTGCTCCTCAATACGCTGGAGATATTCAAATCTTTTCTGATCCATCAACTACGCCCCCTTTAAGATAATCTGTAATGATGTCTGCTGCGGCATCCTCCCATATTACCAAACGAAACGGGTCATAAGACGCGACCTGTCTCGCTCCGAATGTCTCCGTATAATAAGCCAGAAGTTCACTGGTCTTTGCCCTGAATATCAGAACGCCGTCATAACCCGCATTCAAGGAGATCTGTACCGCATAAGCAAACAGGGCTTTTGCAATTCCGATATACTTCTTTATCTTCTTTTCGGTATGAAGAAGATTTGCATTGCTGTGACCGGCATTCTCCAGATAGATGATTTCAACAGCTAAACCATCCTCATCCAGCTCATATGACATCAGTCCCAGCAGCTCATCATTGTCTGAACGGTGCAGCGCGACCTTATTGGGAAGCTGGCTCGCATAAGGTGTCGTCCAGTCGGTTTGCCAGTCCTTGGTCACCGCCATATCCTGCTCGGTCGCGGTCTTTACGGTTGCGGGAATATTCTCCCTTGAGGCGGCGTCCACTACGAACAAATTCAGCATGGTCATCCTACCTTTCACAATGTAGATTATCATAATCGGGTACAAAAAACAAGCGCACCGCGTCAGTTTTATCACAGATCAGCTTTCATAATACGTCATCGCCGCATTGACCAGCCGCTCAAACCGATCCTGATATTCCGGCGCGACAAAGAGCCCGTCAAAGCTGCCTCCGTTGGAATAGAAGTATCTGCTGACCGCTTCGGTAATGCCCTGCATATCTAAAATATTTTCATTTGCAAGGGCATCATATACCGTTCTGTTAAAATCCGTATATAACAAGCCATTCCGATTCTTGATATTTTGAGCGCCGATACGGTTTCCAAGCACGACCACACCGTTAAACTTCATAACGGAGTCATCCCCATAGACCCACACGATATATTCATCGCTGCGGCCTCCGAAGCTTCCTTGACACATAAGCGCGTTGTCTAACGCAAAGATAACGGGTTCTCCAATGCAGTCACGGACAGCTTGCAGCCAGGAGAGCGCGCCCACATAGCTGCTCCGAGACGGAAGATCCTTCTTTTGAGGGTCATACTTCGGCAGGGACAAGGTCTTACGGTTGGTCAGATCTTCCTTGATACGCTGTTCCAACAGATCAGCGACATATTCTGGCGGCTTACGCATCCCTGTCTCCCAATTTTGCACAGTGCGAAAGGGGATATGATACCTCGCGGAAAATTCGCTTTGGGTATCTCCAAGCTGTGCTCGCATTTCACGAATGTTCATATTCATCCTCCTTCCACCCGCATTACACACCCATTGAGTGCATTTGTCAACAGTGTTTCCAGATGGACTACGGAATATTCAT
This sequence comes from Oscillibacter valericigenes, assembly GCF_021531315.1. GTDB lineage: Bacteria > Bacillota > Clostridia > Oscillospirales > Oscillospiraceae > Hominicoprocola. The sequence goes on from NZ_JAFBIQ010000026.1 coordinate 28,202, forward strand.
AAGCACGATTACCGCTCCGGCTGCTGCTTTTTCTTCTGCACAACGGATTTTTCCTTGCTGCGCTCCGGCTTGGCAAGCTGCTCCATCGCGGCATTGATCACGCAGGAGTGATTGTCCACAGCGTAAATGTCCGTATGCCCGCCCATCTGCTTCTGGAGCGCCGCAAATCGCCCCGCAGCCTGACGCGCCGGCAGATAAAACCGCTCATCTCCCGTGCGCTGCGCCATGGTACAGGCCAGCACGAACATACAGCGTTCTTTCCCGAAGGTGTCCTCCCACTTTTGCAAAAAAGCCGGGAAGGTCTGCCCATGGTAGGCGTCGCCGCCCTCCTTCTGAAACGCCCGCGCACATTCCACGCTGCGGCGATGATCTGCCCTCCATTCCGGGAGTTCATCGCAGACATAGGCTTCCTGCCACGATTTTCCGTACAGAGGATGGGCGGGATTGCTGTACTTTTTCTCCGCGCGGCCCTCCAAAATGTCGTTGGTACAAAGTTCCAAACAGTAACACATCTGTTCCATTTCATCGCTGTCCTTGTTGAGCCAATCGTCAAACAGTGCCTCCAGCGGATGGTCAAATTCCATCAGCACCTCAAGCTGCCGCTGGTTCAGACCCGTTTCATTTTCAAAGAGCATCAGAAAATTGTCTCGGCAGGCAATTTCATAGGCATGAGAAATGATTTCGTCTATGGGCTTTGCTTTCAGATCGGTCAGAAACGTCTCGTTTTCCGCGGACATACGCTCATAGAGTTTATTTTCCAACTGTTCCTTTGTCATGGTAAGCCTCCCTTTATCTCGCCAATTCCGCCCGCATTCGGTGGGCGTAATTGGCGACGCTGTATCGTTTCATATAGGCGTTTTCGCTGGGGGCCGGACTGTCAAAGTCCAGCCCCTCCATGCGGGGATCGTCGGTGCCGTCCAGCACCTCCTCCACCGGAATGACGCGGAGCCTGCCGGAGCATTTCAGCTCCCCGCCGAATACCCCCGCGGCACAGTGAAATCCACGGTCACCGCACACCCAAAGCAGCTTCTTCCCGGCGGGAATATCCCCAAAGGGCTGCTTCAAAACAATGACGGAATGGGGTTCCGCCCCGGCTACCTCATAGTAGCCGGACTGCTCCGCCTTTTCGTATGCCTGGATCAATTTCTTGAATTTATGCTGCGGCTCGATGTAGAACCAACTTTCCTGATAACCCATAATTTCCTCCATTTTCTATTGGTTTTACCGCTCCAGCTGCGGTCTGCGGCGCTCCGGCGGTCTTTGATCCTCGTCCGGTTCGGCGTCTACGATCTCCGGCTCCTTGTGGTCTAAATTCAGCAGGGAATTCAATTCCTCCAGCCGTGCCGTTTTAGTGTTCAGCTCCGCCTCGCGGGGAAACGGCTTTTGTACCTCTGCCTTTGCAGTTTCCAACTGCGTTTGCAGATTGGAAAGCTGCTCCCGGCAAGCCTGCTCCTTGATGGGCAGTCCCTCCAGCGCATTGTCCATGCGCTGCAAATTACCGAACACATCGGTTCCCAGCGTAACGGTATGGCGGAGCTGCCCGATCATGGTTAGGCGGTATTCCCGCGCGAAGGTATCGAACGCCAGCTCCAGCGTCAAGCCCCGGTAGAAACCCACCTGCGTTGCCTCCGGCGAGAGCATATTCTGGCATAGGGTCAGCAGCGCCGCGCCCGCCTCCTTCTTGTCGGCATGGGTGACGCCCGCCAGTGTAAGCGGAGAGAAGCCGTCCCCATTGGGATGGGTATTTTCCTTGACGGCGGCAATATCCGCGCCATAACCGGCGATTCGCGCCTGCGTTTCCGCGATTTGCTTCGGAAAACCCTTGCTGATGGCGTCCTCCAGCGCGTATTTCTGAGAAAGATGGTTGGCTTTCAGCAGCTTCAGCTTGGAAACTTCAATGTCCAAGTCCATTTTTTCTTTAATCATGGGGTTGCCGCTGGCCAGCGCCTTGATCTCGGCATAATCCCGAATGCGTAGAACTGATGATTGATAGGATATTGGGAAAATGAGTTGCTAACCGAAGAAATATTAAACGAAAAAATCTCCGCCCACAAGTGTGAGCGGAGATTTTTTGCCTATTAAGCGCTGAAATGGTGTAAATTTGGTGTAAATCAGACACACCACTTGCAAAAAGGGCCCCGTCAAGATTTATGCGCAAAATTGTTTGCAGGCTCCGGCTGAATGAAGTCAGCCGGCAATAGAGGCGTCGTCCATGACCGCCTCCAAGTGCTTCATGTTCATGTATTTCTTGTTGCCCCACTGGGTGCCCGCCACGTGGCGCAGCCTCGCGCAGACCAGCATCAGGGCGGAATTTCCGTCAGGGAACGTCCCCACCACACGGGTGCGCCGACAGATCTCACGGTTCAGCCGCTCGATCACGTTGTTGGTGCGGATGCGCGTCCAGTGCTCGCTGGGAAAATCGCAGTAGGTCAGCGTCTCCTCAATGCCGTCCTCGACCTTCTTGGCGGCCTCCTTCAGCTTCATGGCGCGCAGCTCGGCAACCACGGCATTCGCCTTCTCGCGGGACGCTTTCTTGCTCTCCTGGGCGTGGATCGCCTTGAGCATTTTTGCCACAATTTTGACCTTGGATTTGGGCACAACAGAGAAAATATTGATGAGTTTTACGCCGTCCAAGCCGCGTCCGCGGAGCCACTGGGAGAAGCTGACCCAGCTGGCCTTGTCCTCCTTCATGCCCTCGGCAGCACCTAAAACCTCACGAAAGCCGTCCTCATTTACGGCGATTGCCACCAAAACAGCAACATTTTCGTACTCTCCGCCCCAGTTGCGGCGCAGGTAGATGCCGTCCACGCAAGTCTATGGATAGTGCCCGCCCTGCAACGGGCGGTTGCGCCAGTCCTCGATGTGGACATAGGCTTTCTTGTTCAGCTCGCTGATGGTGGCGGGCGAGACCTTGCTGCCCCACAGTGCCTCCGTGATGTCCTCCACACGGCGCACGGAGACGCCTGCCAGATACATCTCAATGAGCGCCTCCTCCACGCTGCCGCGAACCAGCTCTTTGATTTGTGGCAGGAAAAAACTGTGCGGGGCATCTTGACGCAGAAGCAAAAGTGTGTTAAAATATCATTCGTCTTTGAGAAAGACGCTGGCATAGCTCAGTCGGTAGAGCAGCTGATTCGTAATCAGCAGGTCGTGTGTTCGAGTCACATTGCCAGCTCCAAAAAGCATCGAAAACTTCGGTTTTCGGTGCTTTTTTGCTGCAAAAACGCTGAAAATGGTGTGGGTCAAAATGAGGGTCAATTGCTGACCCACACCGTGACCCACACGCGCGGTAAACTGTACCCAAGAAAATGGACACGGGATTTTGACCCATGGCCCCGTTCGGCGGACACGCATTTGACCCAT
>NZ_JAFBIQ010000027.1 GCF_021531315.1 Oscillibacter valericigenes
CCAGCTCACGGAGCTTCTGTTCCAACCGCAGCTGACCGTTGGTGCGCTTGACGGCGGCGATGCTCTTGGCCCGTTCCTGCCGCAGCACCTCCTCGCTCACGTTGAGGCTTTGCAGCACGAGGGACGTCATCATGTCCATCTCTACTGTCTGCTTGTAGAGCAGAGATGATATGCGGTCCTCGAACAGTTTCAGCCGTGCATCTATAGCGGACTGCACCGCTCGCGGAAGCGTAGTGCTTTCACCTGCGGAGAGCATATCCGCGTAGCGGTTCACCGCCTTTTCGATGAATTCATTCTTACTGCGGCAGTTATCTTCTTGATACCACCGCTCTATTTTTCGCTTGGTCTCCGGTCCTGGTCGGTAGGTCAAGCGATCCTTGTTATCGTTCATAATTTGCCTTCTTTCTTACTAAGACGCCGCCGAAAAGCCCTTAACTGCTGGCATTTCGGGTAACTAAGACGCCAATTCTGAAACATTCCGCTCAAATAGACGCCACAACCGCCTGCGCTGAAAACCTCGTCAACTGCCCGCACTGCGGGCAGAAGTGATTGGGCAGAGCGTCGATTAAGACGCCAGTCCTTTATCCTGCTTTCTTTTTCGTCCTCGGAAAAGCCGCAAAAGCGCAGAAAACGCAGTCATACCAACGTTTCCAACACATTGGTCGCACGACCTTCAACACCTCCGGCACAAACGCCGCAACGTTCGTTTCAAGGGACTGCGGCGGGTACACACGCCACCCCGGCCCCGAACCGCGCACACAGCGGCTCACAGGGCGAAACAGGGGCGTTTTAGATGGGGGGTGGTATCACTACCCTCGGCGTGCGCTGCGTGGTCCGGAACCTCTGCGCGCGCAGCGGTCAGAAGAGCATACTTTGCCATGTTTGCATGGACCGAGGGAACGTCGGAGAGATGCAGAGAGCCTTCGGGACGGAGACGCGCACCGTGCGCGTCTCCGTTCCGAGGCGCCGCGGCCCCGCAGGGTCGCGCTGCTCCACTGCTGTTTCTTGCGCTGCACCAGTAAGCTTCGCGGTTCGTTATCACTGCGACGAAGGGCAGAGAGGAAAATTTGTTAACGTGACTGTTGTGATTTTGTTTGTGGTGTGAGTTGTGGCTGCGGTGTAAGGAATTCTTCTTTGGTTACAGCGGTGCGTTTTTGGAACCGCTGTTTGCGTCGATCCATGCGAGGAACTTGTCCTTCGGAACAACGATCCGGCTGCCAATTTTGAGCGCGGGGAAGCTGTTGCTTCGTGCCAGCTCATAAGCACCGGCACGAGAGATGCCGAGCACAGAAGCGACCTCGGCGACGGAGAGCATCAGCGGCAGTTCGTCGTAGCTTGTGTAGGTGGAGTGTTTCATTGCGTTCGTCCTTTCCTCATGCTCCGGGCAGCAGATCCATTGCGGACAGCTTGCGCTGGATCTGCTGCCGTTCTGCTGCGCGCTCGACTGCGGATAGTTGGCGCGCGTGAAAGATTTCTATGGCTTCACGGATCGGTCGGAGGGTGTAGCGCAGGTTGCCATTCTTCTTGATGCCCGATCTCATCAGGACAGAAGTCGGCTCAGTGCAGATGAGACCTTTCTCCGCGAGCGCATCGACATACCGCATGACCGTATTCTTTGCGCGGCCAACGGCGTTGCCGATCGTGGTGTAGCTCGGCCAGCATTGATAGGTACTGCGGCTTTCGAGACACCGGAGATAGGCATACACCGCGATCTCACTTGCGTCCAGCCCAAGCGAAAAAATTTCGTTCGGCATGGTGAAATAGTTTTTGTTGGGAAACTGATTCATGGTGTACCCTCCTGTTCGTTGGGGTGGAAGAGTTGGATGAACTCTTTTGCGGAATGGACAATACCAAACTCCTTGAGCTGCTGATAGCGGATCAGGTCGCAGAGGGTGCGCAGACTGATCTCCGCATACTCCAGCAGTTTATCGGTTGCCAGCATTTGCTGGTAGGTGTCCAGTTCAGTCGGCGCATCCGGGGATTGGAAGAAAGTGAGCAGTTCATCTGCGGTCGGGACACTGTCCAGTGCGTCGTGCTGCATCTCCTGCCGGATGTATTCGATGACCTCCTGCTCGACCGGGGAGGTCAGAGAGTGCAGCAGTCGCTGTTTGCTTTGTTCAAATGGATTCATAGTATACACGCTCCTTTGTGTTCAGGTGAGGCGGTAGGGCTGCGGCCAACTCAGCCATGCTCCGATGGTGGAGCAGATTTGCCTCTACTTATAAGGACACTCAGAGCGCATTTGTAAACCAGAGAACAGAAAAAATTTTCAAAAAAGCTGGGAAGCCCTGTCATGAGACAGAGCTTCCCAGCTTTTTGTGTAGCTTTTTCAGTCGCTTTGATACCGCCATTCTGGAGATGCCGTAGATTTGACCGATCTCCTCCATCGTCAGCTCACCGCTGTATCGGAGGGAGAGCAGGTTCTGACCTTGCACATCCAGTTCCGCAATGGCTCCCCGCAGATTTTCAAGCCGGAGGTTCCTGAGCACCGCATCCTCCACGGGACGCTTGACGCACTCCAAGCCGGACAGCACCGTTTCAAACTCACTTTTACTCAGGTGCCTTGCGTCCTGCTTCTCCTGCGCCTGTTCCCGTTTTCGATCCTGCTCGAGGAAGTCTGCGACCTCCTTTGGCACCGATACTTGCTCACCATTGTAGACGATAACGACGTTGTCGTTCATTTGTGTCCTTTCCGCTTTCGACGGAAGGGTACACACCCGCGCTGCCGGTACAGCGCCAAAGACTGTCGACCTTCATGGAGCATCCTGCGTACAGGGGTGGTCATAATGCCCTACGGGGCCCATGAATGCCTGAGGCCACACCGGGGTGTGGACCTCACCGGAAAGCTGCGAGATTAGGCTTTAGCCTGTTACCAATATAAAGTGAATGCGGAGGATTGTCAAGGTAAGGCCTATATACAAAACAAAAGCTATGAAAGGGGAAATGGGTTGGGAGAATGTGAAACTGGGTATCGTCGAAAACGAGCCTGTTTCTGAAACTTTCCGCAAACGCACAAATGCCCGTAAATGCTGGCTTAACAGTGATAAGGGACTAAATCACTTATCAACTGTTAGCTGATGATTTTCGGGTGCACACGAAACTCCCGTCTGGTTCCTAACAGGAATTAGGTGGAAGTTTTTTCTTGTTAACAGAGCCATATTGGAGGATAGTATTATGAAAGCATTACTTTCCTGTGAATTTAACATGGACACAGACTGCATTGAACTAAAATATTCTGGCGGCAGCATAATTTCCATTAACTGCTCCGCTGTAGAGGAAGAAGTTGCGAATAGTCGTTTCCAGCGTGTCTGAACTGGATTGACTCATCTACAATGATCCGCCGTTTTATGCGGAATTGATTTTGAATGGTGATCCAGAAAAATACTTGCGAACCGTAACGGAGATCCCTCAGTTAGATTCTGGTTGATAACTCTATAAATCTTGACGTGCAAAGGGCATCCATACGAAAGAATGGATGCCCTTTGTCTTAACTTGCCTTATAGTTGGCAAGAGCAGTTTACCCACTTTCTCCTTACAGACTCCGTGAAGCCTTTGGAGACCAATGTTTTATCGAAATCAGCCTTTCGGCGGATGAGGGTCCCCTCCATGGCTATCCGCAGACTGAATACGACCATCCAGCCCATGAATGACAAACTCGGTACCTTGGTTTCGGCTGATTTGCCTTCCGGCATTTACTGCCTGCTCTTTAGTGGAATAGTGGCCACTGGAGCGTTGAGCTCCGCCACGTTTTACATCCCAGCCACCATTGGGATTGTGAACGACATGATGAGTAGAACGAGCCATACGATTACCCCCTGTGTGCCTTAGGACAGCAGATTGCACAACCGTCCGCATCGAGATAGATTTTCTTCGCATGAGCTACTGCTTCAACCTCGCTTTCAAAGTAGCCCACATACTGTGCGCTACGGATGCCAAGCTGTTCAGCATGCTCTTTAGTATGTAGAAACAGAAGTTGAACAGAGTATGCAAAGCTATCCGCATCAGTTCTCCGGCGGTATGAAGCAACGTGTGGTCATCGCGATCGCGCTTGCGTGTCAGCCGGATCTGCTCATTGCGGATGAGCCGACGACAGCGCTTGACGTTACTATTCAGGCGCAGGTGCTTGAGATGATGAAGGAGCTGAAGGATCGTTACGGCACCTCGATGCTAATGATCACACACGACCTCGGTATTGTCGCCGAGATCTGCGATGAAGTCTCCGTGATTTACGCCGGACATATCGTGGAGCACGGAACGCTGGAGGATATATTTGACGACACAAAGCACCCCTATACGCGCGGTTTGTTCAACTCTCTGCCGAATATGGAGGATCGCTCTGCGCGTCTGAAGCCTATTAAGGGGTTAATGCCCGATCCGAGCAATCTGCCCGAGGGCTGTGCTTTCTGCCCCAGATGTGAATATGCCATGGAAATCTGCAAGCACGAAAAGCCTTGCCGCGTCTGGAAAAACGACACGCATTATGTGGAATGCCACCTGTACAACACAGAAAACATTACAGATAAGGAGGTTTTGAAGGATGAGTGAGCCCCTGCTTCGCGTGGAAGGTTTAACAAAACACTTTTCTACGAAAAAAGGCCTGCTTCACGCAGTTGACAATGTCTCCTTTACCATTGATAAGGGGCGCACGCTCGGTATGGTCGGCGAGTCCGGCTGCGGAAAGTCCACGACAGGCCGCGCTATTCTGCGCCTGATCGAGCCGACGGCTGGAAATGTCCTTTTCGATAACATCGACGTGAGAAGCCTGGACGCCGCCAAACTGCGCAGAATGCGCACGCGGATGCAGATCGTTTTCCAGGATCCGTTCTCCTCTCTTAACCCGAGAATGACGGTCTCACAGGCGATCGAGGAGCCAATCAAGCTGCATGGGATTATTACCGACCCGCAGGAGCGGGAGGAACGTGTGCTGGAACTGATGGAGACGGTCGGCCTTGCGCCGCGCCTGTTCAACACGTACCCGCATGAGCTGGACGGTGGCCGTCGGCAGCGCATTGGTATTGCGCGTGCACTGGCAGTGAATCCGGACTTCGTTGTTTGCGACGAGCCGGTCTCCGCGCTTGACGTCTCCATTCAAGCGCAGATCCTCAATTTGATGGAGGATCTGCAGGATGAGCTTGGACTCACGTATCTCTTCATCACGCACGACCTTTCGGTAGTACACCACTTTTCTGACGATATTGCGGTCATGTATCTTGGAAAGCTCTTTGAAAAAGCGCCGTCCGATGAGTTGTTTGACCACCCGATGCATCCCTATACGCAGGCGCTGCTCTCGGCGATCCCCGTGCCTTCGCTGCACAATCGCAAGAAACGCATCATCATGAAGGGTGAGATCACCTCACCGATCAATCCGCCAAAGGCCTGCCGCTTTGCTCAGCGCTGCCCCTATGCTACCGAGCGCTGTACCTGCGAGGAGCCCGAACTGCGAGACTATGGCAACGGACATTCTGTTGCGTGCTTCCTTTGCGAAAAATAAAGGAGAGACAGAGGGGTCTTTCCTAATTTATTAAAGAGGTAATTTATATGAACACGATCCAAGAGCTCCCGATCCAAAACCAGCAGGACTTTTGGTCTATGCTGTATATGCACTTGGGAAAAAGCATTATGGAGATCTGCGGAAGGAGGGGCGAGGGAGCGATCCGGCATGGTCTTCACAAAATGGCTGAGGATGATGGCCGCCGCTTCCGCGAGGAGTGCATCAAGCAGGGCGCCAAGACGAATCTGCGCTCGCTTTATGCGATGGGCTGTGCCTGCAGCTGCGATCCGCGCGTTCGTACAAAGACACTGTGTGATGAGGAGCAAGTTCATCTTTGGGAAACTTACACCTGCCCGCTGGCCAACCTCTGGCTCGACAATGATCAAGCGTTTTTAGGCAATCTTTACTGTGAAGAGAACCAGCACGGCATCATGATGACGTACACGGGCGGCGCGGGACAGTTCCATACGACCAAGAAGATCCTCTGCCACCGTACAAATGGCTGCCGTCCCGACAATTATTGCAGATTTGCTGCTTATTACCGCCCCGCCAATGTGGACAAGGAGCAGCGCACGGAAGCATTTTCTGACGGCTCGGTCAACGACGAGGCGCTGCCCAAGCCCTTTATGTCCGTGCAGGAGGAGCTTACCGCCAAGTGCATCCGGACCGTAAAATATTTGACGGACGCAGCGGAGGAGCACTTTGGGAGCGAAGGGCTGTGCGCCATAGCGCTCGGCCTGCGTGCGCTTGTTGAGCCGACAGCTGCTATGATGAGGCATTATGCCGATGCAACTCTCAGCAAGGACATCGAGGAATTTGCCGCTCAAAATCTTCCTGTTTCGCTTGATACCGCAAAGGACGACCTTTGGACTGTGTACGGCGACGAACGCAGCCGCGAGCTGTTTCTTGCAAACTTTTCTGTAAGGCTCAAGCGGGCGCTGAGCCTTGAGGCTTAAAACAGGAGGGGCCATAATGTTGAATTATACACAAAGATGCAACTGCAACTTGAGCGATGCCTATACGCTTATGTATGGCTTTATCGGCAAAAAGCTGATCGAGGAGCTGGGCATGGAGGGAGAAGCTGCGCTGCGCGAGGGCTCCCGCCAATACGGTTATGACCGCGGCGAGACGGCGCGGAACAAGCATATTGCGGTCGGTGCAAAGGTCAATATGCAAAGCCTCTTTTCCCTCTTCCATGATCTGCCCGCGGACCCGCGCTTCCGTCGTGAGCTTCAGCAGCTGATCCCGACGGAGCGTGTCAGCCATACGCTGGTCTGCCCGATGGCAAATATATGGGCTGAATACGGGCAGAAGAAGATCGGCCGTATTTATTGCGAGGAGTTCCATCCCGCCTGCTACTGCCACTATGCGTATGACTATGCCAGACTGAATCTCTCCAAGACGCTGACACAGGATGGCGATAATTACTGCGATTTTAATGTGGTATTGCGTCCGGAAAGCCTTCCGGACGAGTTAAAGCCCATCTGCTTTGAGGAGTATGATCCGGACTATGTCAAGCCGGAGATCGTCTCGCCGCCGGTCGACGGAAAGGTCGGTTTTGCTACTCTGAGCATCAAGCTGTTTTATTATCTGTTCAGGCAGGCAAAGCAGGATTTGGGCGATGCGGGTGTGAAAGCGGTGCGTGACGGTCTGGCTCAGTGGGCAGACGAGATGGCGAAGTTACTCACAAAGCGCGCGGCGGAGGCGAATGACCGCGTAGATGGAAAATATGTATCCGACAATATCCCGTTTGAGATGAATACTGGTACGGCCGACAGTGAGCTGTGGAAGAGCTATAGCGACTGCGGTGCGAGCGAGGAAGTGGAAGAATACTTCTGCAAGCCTTTGGCGGCAAAGCTCGGTATCTGATCGAAAGGGTCTGTGTTGAGGCAAACAGGCTGTGTTTCCAGAAAAATCCGGTAAACACAGCCTGCCCTATTACAACGGAGAGCGATGGAAAAGAAAACAATTTTGGTAAAGAACGGCATCGTCATCGACGGAACGGGGAAACCCGGACACCGTGCGGATATCCGCATCCGGAACGGCATGATCGAACGGATCTCGGAAGAACTGCAGCCGGCAGAGGGGGAAATGCTGCTGCCCGCTGACAGGCTATGCGTGTGTCCCGGCTTTATCGATGCGCACTGCCATACCGATTTCTATGCCGAGCATCTGCCCGATGCCTGCGGCAAGGCGCTGCAGGGGGTAACTACCGATGTGTGCGGCTTGTGCGGAGACAGCGCCGCGCCGATCGGCACAGGAAATTTGGAAGAACTGCGTCGCCGGAGAGAGTACCGGCTGCCCGGAACGCCTCCGCTTCCGGCACGGTCATTCGGCGAATACCGGCAGCAAATAGACCGGCAGGGCAATGCGACCAATATGGCGCTTTTTGTGGGAAACAGTAACCTGCGGATCCATGCGGTTGGCTATGAGAACAGACACGCCACTGCAGCGGAGATGAGCCGCATGACGGGGATGCTCACCGAGAGCATGCAGGAGGGCGCGTTTGGTCTCTCGACCGGACTGACCTATGTGCCGAGCATGAATTCTTCCACAGAGGAGTTGGTCGCGCTCTGCCGTGCAATGGCTCCATACGGCGGGATCTACAACTCTCACATGAGAAATGAAAGCGATTGCGTTATGGAGGCGATTCGTGAGGTCATCACGATCGCGGAAAGAAGCGGCTGCAAGGGGCACATCTCACACCTGAAGGTATCCGGAAAACGGAACCACGGAAAGGCCGGGGAATGCCTTGCACTGATCCATGAGGCCAATGCGCGCGGCGTGGATGTGAGCTACGATGTTTATCCATATACGGCAGGCTCCTGCGGGCTGCGGACGCTCCTTCCGCCCGAGATATTGGTGCGGGAGACGGTCTTTACCCCTACGTTTCTATTGGCACCGGACACGCTTGCGATGCTGCGCAGACGATACGAAGAGGCGGACTGGGATAATCTGTTGCTCTCCTGCGGCGGCGACGGCATCGTACTTTCCGCCGGAGTGTCCGGACTGGAGGGAAGGAGTATTGGCGAGATCGCGGCGCAATGGGAAACCGACGCGGCAGAGGCGGTGGCAAGGCTTTTGTGCCGGACGGAGGGACAGGGGACGATCATCTATCACGCGCTTGCGGAGAAGGATCTGCGCACGTTCCTCCTTGATCCGCTTTGCTCGATAGGGACCGACGCCTTTGCACGCAGCTATACCGGCCCGTCGGCAGAGGGCTGCCCCCATCCGCGCAATTACGGTGCATTTCCGCGGTGGGTACGGAGGTACCTTCTTGACGAAGGGTTGCTTTCGATCGAGGAGGGAGTACGGCGGATCACCTCATTGCCCGCACGGCAGTTCGACCTAAAAAATCGGGGCCTGCTGCAAGAGGGCTTCTGCGCCGATCTTACGATTTTCGACCCGAAAACCATCGGTGAGAGGGGCGATTTTCTCCACCCGGCACAGCAGCCGGAAGGAATCAAATATGTTCTTGTCAATGGCAGGCTCACCGTGGAGGACGGCGTTTTTCTGACGGAGAAAAACGGACGGATGCTGCGCATGCACTGACCTCGTTCAGTTGAAGCTCAGAGAGTCATAGAGCATTTCGACCATTTCCTGCTGAATGGGCGTCAGCACTTCCCTGGAGCGGGATATCCAGCCGATAATGCTCTGCACCTTGCTGTCCTTCAGCATCAGGGCTCTACGCGGCAGATATTCGATCTCATCATATTGATACTGCTTAAGGAAGTTGCATCTGTGATAGTCCGAGTTGAGATAATAGGCGTCCGTGAAGCTGACCATTTCATAAAGGGCGGCACGGGAAGAAACACGGAAGAGACTGACACTCGTTTTCAGATTTAGACGGCTCATCACGTCGGAAAAGGGTCCGGTATCCATGTAGGAGTACATAACGGCGGGATAGGGAAAAAGCATATCCGCGGTCACCCAGTTCTCTTTAAGCTGGAAGAGCGGGTTTTTCGGCCCGACCATAACACACAGATCCAAACGAGTGATCGGGTGAAATTCCAGCTTCATCACATTGAGCTGTTCTGTAAAGGCACTCATGTGGCAGTCGTAGATGCAGCACAGACCGATGTCGGAGAGATTGTTGGCGATCAGGCTCATGATATCGGTGCTGGAATCCTCGCGCAGGTCGATTTGGATCCCATCCTCGCTATATTTGTTGTAAATGTCTTTGAGGAACATGCTGAGAAAGTTGTAGCCATTCGACGCGATGCGGAGCCGCTGATTGGCTTGCCTGCCCTTCTGATAGACCATGTTGTCTATGAGGCGGATCTGCTCGCAAATCGGTGTGATATAGGCAAGAAACGTTTTGCCGAAGGGGGTCAGCACAACGCCCTTTGCGGTGCGGATAAAAAGGCTGCGGCCAAGCTCCTGCTCCAAATTTTTTATTGCGGTCGAAATAACGGATTGGGAGACAAAGGACATGCTGGCGACCTTGTTGATCGAACCGTATTCCGCCACCTTGACCATGTATTTGATTTGATTGAGCGTCATTGCGTGTTCCTCCCATGCTGCAAAAGATTTTGAAAGGTGATTTAGAAATGATTTTTTCCGATATTCAGCAAAAGCAGGTCGTGCAGATCCTGCACGAGGAGCTGCTTCCCGCGATGGGCTGTACGGAGCCAATCGCGATCGCCTATGCCGCGGCAGTTGCCCGGGAGACATTAGGCAAGGCCCCGGCCCGCGTAGAGATATCCGTCAGCGGAAACATCATAAAAAACGCGAAGAGCGTCGTTGTCCCCAATACCAATGGCCTCAAGGGGATCCCTGCCGCGGCTGCGGCGGGCATCGCGGCAGGGCAGGCCGAGCGGAAGCTGGAGGTCATCAGCAGCATAACGGAGCGGCAGCAGGCAGACATTGCGTCTTTTTTGAAGAGCTGCCCCATCGAGGTGCGTGCAAGCCGGAGCGGCGCGATCTTCGACATTGAGATCAAGGTCTATGCGGAGGGACATTCGGCAGAGGTCGAAATTCGCGACTTCCACACCAATATTGTCCGAATCGAAAAGGATGGACAAGCTCTGCCGGCGGAGAATAAGACGGAAATGCGGAGGGAAAGCGGCCTTACCGACCGCTCGTTCCTGTCGGTGGAGAGCATTCTGGATTATGCGCGCAGCTGCGATCTCGCGGAGGTTCGCGCACTGCTTGCGCGGCAGATGCAGTACAACCGCGCGATCGCTGAGGAGGGCATGGAGCACCGCTGGGGCGCGGGCATCGGAAGGACGATCCGGGATTCGGCTCCCGAGAACCTCCGCTGCCGTCTCCGAGCGGCGGCCGCCGCCGGATCGGACGCCCGCATGAGCGGGTGCGAAATGCCGGTGGTGATCGTATCTGGAAGCGGAAATCAGGGCCTTACCGCATCGGTCCCTGTGATGGCCTACGCCAAGGAGATCGGTGCGGACGCCGAGCAGGAGATGAGAGCCGTTCTGCTCTCGGATCTGCTGACGATCCATTTGAAATCCGGCATCGGACGCCTGAGCGCGTACTGCGGCGCAGTGAGCGCCGGCTGCTCGGCAGGCGCGGCTATCGCCTTCCTGGACGGAGCGGATTACCCGCAGATCGCGCACACGTTGGAAAACGCTCTCGCCATTGCATCGGGCATTGTCTGCGATGGTGCAAAGCCTTCCTGTGCGGCAAAGATCGCGGCGGCGGTGGATGCGGGCATTACCGGATGGGAAATGTGTAAAAGCGGCCGCAACTTTCATGCCGGCGACGGGTTGGTCGGCGAGGATGTCGAAAAGACCATTACGAACATTGGCAGATTGGCACGTCTCGGTATGCGCGAGACCGACGAGGAGATCCTGCGCATTATGACTGACGCTCCGGCTGTGGAGCGCACGCCTACCTCGACATAATTTTATCGAATTCGGGGAGAAAAAGCAAGCGTGGAAAGAGAAAGGTGAGAATTTGAAAATGAATCTAAAAAATGAGATCAAGGCACTGGAAGAAGCGATGATCGCAGACAGAAGGCATCTGCACAGGCATCCCGAGCTGGCCTTTCACGAGTACCGGACGACCGCCTTTTTGAAGCAGCGGTTACAAGAGTTCGGCGTAGAGCTGGAGCCCCTTGATATGGAGACGGGTGTGAGCGCACTGATCCGTGGGGTGCATGATGGGCCGACCATCTGCATCCGAAACGACATGGACGCTCTGCCTATCCAGGAGCGGACGGGACTGCCCTTTGCGTCGTGCGTTGAAAGTGTCTGCCACTGCTGCGGGCATGACATCCACGCAGTCACCGCGCTCTACTGTGCCAAGCTTCTTCAGGAGCGCAGGGAAGCTCTGCATGGCAATGTCCGGATCGTGATCCAGCCGGCAGAGGAGGGAGCGAGCGGCGCATACGCGATGGCGGCAGCCGGTGCGATGGACTTTACGCCAAAGACCGATATTGTTGTGGGGACACATGTGCACCCGGCCGTTCCTGTGGGAAGCATTTCCGTGATGCCCGGCCCCGCGCAGGCGGCCAGCGATCACTTTACGATCACGGTAAAAGGCGTTGGCGGACACGGTGCATATCCGCACCTGTGCGTTGATCCTATTGTAGTCAGCGCATACCTGATCGCGCAGCTCCAGACCGTTGTTTCCAGAGAAACGCAGCCAACCAAACCGGCTGTCCTGACCTTCGGAACGATTTCCGGGGGAGTGGCAGCGAATGCGATCCCGCGGGAGGTGACGATCACCGGAACGCTGCGCAGCCTATACCCTGACTCACGCAAGCACAACAAAGAGGCAATCATCCGGATCACCGAGGGCGTTTGCAGCGCAATGCGTGCTGAGGGCACTGTCATCTTTGAAGATCCTGGAATCCCGCCGGTGATAAACGATCCCGAAACGACGCAGGCTATTCTTGTGGCGGCAGAAAAGATCCTCGGAAAGGGTCATGGGATCATAACGGAGTTTCCGAGCATGGGCTCCGACGATTTTTCTGTTTTTCTGGAATATAGCAGGGGCGTTCAGCTTTTTGTCGGCTCAGCCAACAACGATCCTGCTACAAAAATAGGGCTGCACTGCGGCGATAATGTTTTTGACGAGAGTGCTCTTTCCGTCGGGGTCTCCGTTTTAACGCAGTATGTTCTGGATGCTCTCGGGGCATAAAATAGTGAATAAGCCATAAAATTGCCGGCATAAATAAAAGACCGCCATCTCAGTCGTTCTCCTTGAGATGGCGGTCTTTTATACCATGTCAGGGCACCACCGCACAATTGCAGGCCTGGTTT
Organism: Oscillibacter valericigenes; assembly: GCF_021531315.1. GTDB lineage: Bacteria > Bacillota > Clostridia > Oscillospirales > Oscillospiraceae > Hominicoprocola. The sequence goes on from NZ_JAFBIQ010000027.1 coordinate 12,715, forward strand.
TGCCGTTCCGAAGCTGCCGCTTACTGCCTGGTGCCGTCAAGATTTGGACTTGTTGACAAAGTGGCGCGCAGATCCTTTCTGTGGTAAAATAGTTATAGGAGGGATGCAGCATGATGGGACACCAAAGCAGACAAATGGCAATGCTTTTCGTAGATATAGAGTCACTGATTCCAGAAAACCACCTGCTGCGGAAGATCGAGCGGATGGTATCCTTTGACTTCATTTATGATCTTCTGGCGCCATATTATCCGGCAACAGGCCGTCCATCTGTCGACCCTGTCAGTATGTTCAAAATGCTCTTGATCGGATACCTGTATTCTAAAGCCAAAAAAGCCGCAAAAACCGAGGATCGCCAAGTATATGAGAGAAGTCTTTTTCCGGGGATTTTTGATACAACCGCACAGGAAGCTTATATGGAGAACACCGCAGCATATGAGCAGCTCTTCTTGGATGCAGATAAGTATCAGGCTGTGATGAGAGCTTTGGCGGATCGTCTGTATAAAGAACTGCACGACGACAAATAAGATGTTTGTTACAGTCTACTGATTTGTTGTATGGAGAGGATAGGGCGGTAGTCGTACTCTTTGGTTGGTGCGTTTTTAGAACAAAAAGCGTGATTGCGGATAGCTTTAATTTCCCACTTCATTTTTCACAAAAACCGTGGTATACTGTTTATGAGGTGAGGGCTGTGCAGTTTCGACCGTTTGTTTACGATGCAATGAATCGACAAGTGCCGGTGGCTATTGAGCCGATGACGCCGCAGGATGTTGCGTTGACAGACCGAGAACCCTTGTGGCAGACCTCCTGGGCCAGCGAATACTTAGCTAACGAAGGCTATGAAAAATACGCGGCCAGAGTTGGAGATGAGCTGATTGCTCTGGCAGCATATGAGGTTCTTCCGACCGCGCTGGTCGTACACATTGTGTATATGGAGGCACAGCCTGAGTCAAATCCTACGCTCGACGGAGGAACCCCGAAGTACAGAGGGATAGGGAGACTGCTGATCGCCTATGGCATCAAGCTGTCCATTGACAGCGGTTTGACCGGCGATGTGGTGCTTGAAGCGAAGACGACGAGCTTGGCGAAGCATTATGAGGAAGACTTTGGGGCCGTTCTACTTCCAACCTTTCAATCTTCTGCGCCAAGGTATTTGATTGCGGACGAAGCTGCCAAACGAATTTTCTTCACCTATCTGGATTGATTTTCTGCGAGGAGGTGCTTTGCATGGATATGAATAAAATCAGACCGGCGTCTGATGCGGCGTGGTATTGCCGCAAAGATGCAGAGGAAGAACGTTTTTATGAGATATTCTTTCAACTGTGCCGCAAATACAGCGTGCGTTGGGCAAGTGCCACACCGAAGGAGAAAAGCTTTATTGAAGAAGTGACCCGCGTCACCTATGAGCGGGACAGGGCGCAGCGGCTTGGGTTACCGCTGTCGGAGGTGCGCCCCTCGTTCGCGTCCTGAAAGTTGTTTGACCCACACCGTGACCCACACGGGGAAACGAGCGGACGGAAACAATGGAACAAACAGGCTGCGACCTCATCCTTTTTGGACAAAAAAACGCCGCAAAGCCTTATACAGCAAGGGCTGGAAGGCTCTACGGTGGTTGGTAAGGATGAGGTCGGCAGTTCGAATCTGCCCAGCAGCTCCACAAAAAGCCTTGAAACCGCAATGGTTTCGAGGTTTTTTCTTTATTTGCATTTCTATTAAAATATGGAGTTGGTGTTTATTTGGTGTTTATTCCGATTCGCTTGGGTGTGCAGTTCAACTGCTGACCTTACTTTGAGCAAGCAAATCGTTGAATTTGTCCAGTGTACGCAGTCCCTTAGCGTGAGCGGCATCAATCACATGACCATAGATGTTAGTTGTTGTGCTGGCGCGGGAATGTCCCATTTGACTGGAAACCTCCACGATAGAAACATCGTCGGCAATCATCAGACTGGCAAAGGTATGTCGCAGTGAGTGAATAGATAAGTGCTTTAACCCAATTTCCTGCGTGAATTTATTGAGCCACTGTGAAGGCGATGTTGGAAAAATCGGAGAACCATCCTCTGATGTGAAGACTCTTGGATCATCTGCCGTGCCAACCCAAGCATCGCCCAGAAGAATACGCTGATTTTCTTGCCATTCCTTGTATTCCAAAAGGAGGCTGAAAAATGCATCAGGCAGGTGGACAGGGCGCTTTGAGCGTTTGCTTTTCGGCTCACCGAAATAGCACCCCTTGACCGGTGTATAATTCCAGGTTCGTCGGATATACACCAGATGTTGATCAAAGTCAATGTCGGGCCACTGGAGGCCCAGCAACTCACCACGCCGGAGACCTGAGAGCAGGTCACACGAAAATAGAGTTCTCCACTTGATGGATTTCTTTTTGAGCTCGTTGAGAAAGAAACGTGCTTCATTCTCATCCATGTAGACAGCCTCGCTGTATTCTTGGCCGGGGCCTTCGGCATTGAGCGCCGGATTGGAAGGAATGTAGCCCCACTTGACTGCGTAGCCGAGGGCTGCGGAAAGCGTCCGAAGGATGGTATTGACAGAGGAGGGCGCCAGTTTTCCACCAGACCCTTTTGCTCCGTCTGCCTGCAATGAGGCGGCGAATGCATTGATGTCAGAAGGCGTGATATGGGAGAGCTTCATGTGTCCGATCGCCTTATTGATGCGCTTGAGATCTCTTTCATAGCGAGCTGCCGTATTAGGCTTGCGATTGACTGCGATATGATCTCTCATGAAACATTCGCTGAATGCTTGAAAGCGGATATTTCCATCCAAACGGATACCACCTGTTTTAACACTTTCCTCGAACAGAACAATCTGGCGATTCAGTTCTCTCTCAACTTGCCTTTCAGTCAAGTTAGATTCCGGGACCCATGTCAGATGGTGACGGATTTGCTTGCCGTGGATGTCATAGCCGTTGGATACCGTGATTTTGTATCCGCGGCCTTGTTTTTTTATTGTGGCCATTATTACTCCTTTCTACGGCCACAGACTTAACTTGTTATCGTATTACATATTATATCCGTAGCACGTCTCGCCGTCAACTCGGTGCATGAAAAGAACTGCCACTCCGTTATATTGGAGTGGCAGCTCAAAAGATGGATGGGTCATCGGTGAATGGATCGTCGATGAATGGACCGATGAATTGATCAGTATCGTGGTATCGACTGTTGGATAAATAGTCGAGGACCAGGTCCATATCGACTAAATTCTTGCGCCCGACATGTACAACGGGGATCGCACCGCTGGCTATCAGTTTTCGTAGATAGTGCAGTGTGATCTCCGTGTCAGGGTCTTGTGTCTGAATCTCTCTAAGGAGAGATTTGGCTGTACGCATACGTACCATTGGAAATACCTCCTGTATTGTAAAATGATTATTATATCCGGTGTACATTGAATTGCCGTGCTGTCTCTGCTTTCCTGCAGAGACATACATCCTATGGAGGGATGAGGTATTTCCGCAGGTGTGCGATATGGATTATCATAATGAGTGATAGCATAGATGACCTTCCTTTCTATTTTAAAATAGGCACAAAAAAAGACACCTGCGAAGCAAGTGTCTTTGAGAGTGATACAGTTGTGCAGCCATTTTGTGAAATAGGTAATGGATGGCACAGATCTATCCATTCATCCACGCTACTATTATATCACTTTTGGCCTCTATTTCAATTACAGTTTGATTTCACACGTCTCTACTTTTATTCTTAGCGAAATCGAGTTTTACCCGTTACAAACGGGAGTTACGCTACGCTATTTTTGCGATTTTATTCCGCAAATCGTATAATTTTTTGAAAAAAAGGTTGCATTTTGAATTTAGAAGTTTAAGCGGAGTAGAAGATGCTTCAAACGATGATGACTTTCGCCCATTAAGCTACAATCATTGGAGCGGCTCCGGTGTCATCTATCGCTACCCGTTGTTCCGTTAACGGAACAAAATCGCATTAAAAATGAGCGTATTTTAAGAAAAAGAAAAATATTGCAACTTTTCTATTGCATTTTATTCCTTTCTGTGGTATTCTTAGTTTAGAAAGTTTCCTTGCTTGCATGCAGCCATGGTGCTGCGGCATGTGTCAAGCAACCGTTTTGAGGCGGTTTGTATCTATATCTTTTTATGTGTCGAGGTTGTCTATGGATTCCATAGCGTCCTCGGCTTTTTTCATTTTTTGTCAAGGAGAACACGCTTGCCTCCTCGCTGTTTGCGGAGGAAGCAAAAAATCACGATAGAGCAACCAAATCATCCCCTTTTCCGGGGCGTAAAGACAATACAAGGACGACAGGAGCAGCTAAAAAATGCTTCTGCCGTCCTTTTTACATAGACGAACGAGAATTCGCAAATTACAGCATGCTGCCGGAGCTTAGCTTCCGGCGCTTGCCCCAACAACGTGCCGGCTAAACCGACCCGCCCGCACCATCGGAAATTGGTGCCTGATCCATTGGCTATGGATCCAGTATATGTTTGGGCATACCACCCCCTTATCGTGCGACTGTGACGGATAATACAGCGCTCAACACAGCGTCCGCCAAACGGCTGTGTGCAAGCCGATGCGGCTTGTAGGTTTGAAACTCGTGTATACCCGTGAGATTGGTATACCCTTCGCGGCAGCAGCGATGGGAGAAATAATTGCTGCAGCTCGGAAACCCGCTTTGATGTCGGAATCCGCATCCTCCCGCTTTTTTGGGAAGGATACCGCTTTTTCGACGGAGCAGTGAACAGGTTATTTTCACATACCTCAGTGCGGGAAAATAACCTGTGAAGGTTTCCACCCGACCCCTCGCCATGATCTGAATCCCTGCTGGTAATACAGGAATTGCAGATGGGATTAGGCCCCTCTGTATCGCAAGATGCAGAGCCAAATAGCCTGGTTAGATGTTAACTGCCGGGACCAGCCGGAGGAGTGACAGGATAAGCTCTGTCACTATGATATTACGAAAAACGGAGGATAGAAAATGTCCAGTATTAAATATGAGATCCTGAGTAAATGCCCCGGATTTAAGGAAGGCGCACCGGGCCCCAGCAAAAACACGATCGAACAATACAAGACCCACGCCATCAGATATGGGAAGTGGGCCAAAAAGAAATACGGATGCCGGAGATTTGAGGAGCTCAAAGACCACATCCAGGATTATGCGGATGATCTGTGCGAGAAAGGGCGCCGTCCGGCTACGATCCACACATACATCGCAGCTTGCTGCTATGTGTGGGATATCCCCATGGAGCAGATCCATAAGCCGGAGCGTCACTGCTATGACGCTGTGCGCAGCAGAGGGGAAAAGCCTGTTGATCAGCGCGCTGACGCCGGACGGGAAGCTTCCCCACGCTTGTTTGATTTTGCCATGTGTGTCGGCATCCGCCGCCATGAGTATCAAGCCCTGCGGTGCGGGAACTTTGTTGAGGACGAGTCCGGGTATCCCTGTGTAGAGATCAGGAAGGGCAAGGGAGGAAAGTATCAGCTCCAGCGGATCCTGCCGGATGATGTGGAATTCGTGAAGTCCTATTTTCCCGCAGGCGCCGAAGACCGCTTTGTGTTCTTGAAGAAGGAGATGGAGAATAAAATCGACCTGCATGCCATCCGCGCCACCGTTGCTAAGCGAGCTTACCGGTACTACAGCGACAAGCTGCGATCCGACTCGGACTATCGCGCACAACTGACCAAGGAGATCGAACTGCGTTGGGAGATGTATCGCGGTACGCCGCCTCCAAACTCGAAGAAGAAATATGATTGGGAGTGGGATGAGCGTCGCGTTCGCGGCGAATACAAAGTACGCGGCAAAAACCGAATCAAAGCAGAGAAAAACGGTCTCCCCGCTGTGTACGACCGACTGGCTGTTATGGCGGTATCCGTTTTCCACCTGAGCCATTGGCGCTGCGACGTGACGGTTGACAACTACCTGCTCGCCGATGGCGGCGCTGACTGCTCCACAACTCGGTCTTGATGAAGGCGGGACAGAAAATCAGGGAGCCGGATCTCTCCGGCTCCCTGGTGTGTGACAGCAATGACGGCTGTGACGGCGATCTCAATATATAGTGATCTTGGTGTCATTTGCGTCATTGCTGTCACAGTGTATCAACTTGATGAGCCGGCTTTTGCCGGTGCGTTTGGTGCGATACACGATGCCCACTGGCTCCAGCACGTCGCGAGCGAACTGGCCGAGGTATTTGGTAACCATGTTTGAGGTGACCTCCTGCTCTCCCATTGCGGCCAGCAGCTCTGTGGCCGTGCCTACCCACTCGGAGCGGCTCCGCATAAAATCCAGCACCTGGAACAGGAATTGCGGCAGCTCCGCCTTGTGAATGTCCTCGCTGTTCTTGCGCTCCACCAACTCCCAGATGAGGTCGTTAAACTGCAAGGTCAGCTCCTGGTACTCCACGTCCCGCCCACTGACCAGCAGAGTGGCAGTGTTGCTATCGCGCTTGCGGTGCAGGACATAGTTGGTGTCCGCAGCTCCGATGATGCCCGTAGAGCCGCTTATATTGTTAAATGGGTCCTCGCTGTCCTTCAGCTTTCGGAGATGATGTACAAGCAGAATGGCGATGTTATAGTCATCGGCAATACGCTTGATAGAGGAAATGTCATCGTAATCGTTGCCGTACATTCCCGCCTTTCCGGTGCCACCTCTGGAGTCTCGCACCTTTTGCAAGGTATCTATAATAATCAGCTTGGTGTTGGGATGGCAGGATAAAAAGGCGATAAGTTGCTCCTCCAGCCCACTGCCGATCAGCCCAGAGGTCACGGCAAAATACAGATTGTCTGGGGCAGTATCGGTAAGGTTATAGAGTCTGTTTTGGAGCCGCCGGGGTGTGTCCTCAAGACTCAGATATAGCACATCGCAACGCAGTGTCGGCAGCCCCCACACGGGAAGGCCCTGCGCTACCATCAGTGCGAGCCACAGCACCAGCCAGCTTTTGCCGGCTTTGCTGGCACCACTGAGAATAATGACACCCTGAGGGATGAGGCCCTCCAAGATGTACAATATCTGTGCCATCGGTGTGGACTGCAGAGTCTCTGCATCCACAGTTTTTAGGTTGTTATCCATAGGATCCTCCTTGTAAAATGGCATAAGTGTATTTTTGCGGGTGTGCACAAATAGTCCCACCCGCACCAGCTTTTTTGCAAAGGCACTCTGTAGGATCTCGGATATGGGGCTTGATTCTGCGCTTCTGGTCGTTATGAAACAGGCTGACTGCCATACCATAACAGACAGGCCGAATGCCGTACATCTCTGTTGCCTGTCGAATGATCAAGTTCTGCTTGTCCGCTTCAAATATACTCATTGGATCCTCCTTTTTAGGAAACAAAAAAAGACACCTACCATTCTCATTTCGAAAACAGCAAGTGCCATTGAGTAAGATATAAATGCGCAGCAAAAAAGCCAGCCCTCGATGAAGGCTGGCTGATTTTGTGTCTATGCACGATACTCGCGCGTCTCACATATCCAATTGTCCACGGTACAATTATACCACACAACAACTGTAATGCAATTCCATTTTGATTTTAGATGTCTCTACTTTTATTCTTAGCGAAACGGGGTTTCCTAAGACTTTAACAGGAGATACGCGTCAGTCATTTTGCCCTAATTCCCCTAAAAAAATGTTTTGAGGAAGAAATTTTCTCTTAGTTCTCCCCATTCTTGACAGCAGCCTGCGGTGACGACAGGCAGATAGGGAGCCGGATATCTCCGGCTCCCTGATTGGGTTCTATGACTTACGCCGCGTCGGGCGGGAGGACGATGCCCTCCTCGTCCCAAGTGGACAGCGCAAAGTGGTAAGGGCGGCCCTTCTTGTCCTTCTGGCGGTTCAGCTCCGCGAGCAGAGCCCTCACCGTATCGGGATGGCGCCGGGCAATGAGCACGGCCTCCCGCACCTCCATATCGTCCGCGATGCAGCCGTCGTGATACATACGCAGCTGATACAGGTCCTCTGCCTTGCTGCCGCCTGCCTTCGCCTCAAAGAGCGTGACGCCCTCCGTGCTGCTGACGAAGAGATCAGACTTGATTTGCAGCTTTAGGCACTGATACAGATTCTTCTCCGTGGAGACCCGCAGAACGCCCGCCTCCGCCGCCTTTTTCTCCGCGAGCAGACGCACCAGCATTTGCTCGCGCCCCTCATCCTTGACTGGCTCTGGAACATTGGCGCGGATCCAGCTGAACAGCGCCGCAACCTTCGCATCATCCTCGCGCAGACCGTTTTTCGCCGACTTGGTGTCAGGCAGCGCCGCCGACTGATCGCTCAGAATGTCGATCTGGGCGATGAAGCGGTTCTGGTTGGGGTGCAGGGCCTTTCCCCAAATCTCGCTGTGCAGCCCGTGCTGGATGACACGACCGTTGATTCGGATCTCCGCGCCGCTGGACGCCATGTTTGCCTTGTAATAGAAGGCGTTTTTCTTGCTGCGGCGAATGCTGCCGTAGCGGCAGAAGATGGTCACCGCTCCGCCGCCTAGATCGGTTTCCACTGGGGGCAGCTCCGTGTACCCGTTCCTCCAAATGGGCTCCAAAGGCTCGGCGAGCCACGCGTCGTCGGAGGTGCCGGTTTTATCAACGGCGGTGAAGAGAATGGAAAACACCTCGTCCCGAAGCAGATTGGCGTAGGTGTAACGCAGCATCTCACACAGATAGGACGCCGCCTGCGCAAAGGAGAGGTCGTCCTTCTGGGAGGCAGGCTTGAGGGTCAGGAACTTATGCATGGGGCAGCGGACCTGCACCACCGTACCGGTATCGTCTACGATGTCCCCGCTGCCGGGGACAAGGTACACGGGCATACCGATGCTGTAGGGGCTTTCCACCCGCTGGTGGCGGTCGTGGGCGGCGTCCTCCGCTGTTCGGGTCTGGATGCTCCAATGCTGGTCTGCCCCAGCGTTGATGGACGCCAGCGCGTGCTTGAGCCCCATGCCGTGTTCGTTCAGGGCGGATTCGGCGCAGGAACGGGCGGCAATGGTGAGGGTTGCGTCCATGTTCTCAATGCCTGTGCCGTTGTCGCGGACCGTGACATCTACATAGTCGTCATGCTCCACCAGCATGATTTCGATGAAGCCACGGATATTGTGGGCGCGGAAGTTGGAGATGGCGTTGTCGGTCAGCTCGCAAAGGGTCTGACCGAAGTCCTTGAAGTTGCCGGAAATGCCTTCGAAAAGCTCCTTGCCGTCGGGGATGTTGCGGCTCTTACGGGTGATGATTTCTTTCATGATGGATACCTCCACAATATTTTTTGAAAATAAAACGCACGGTGCAGGTCATTGTCCTACATCGTGCGGGAGGATCTTACAACATTCCTCTTGCCCCGCCCGCCGAAAAAGGGTATACTGTCCCTATCGGTGCGGGGAATCCCGTTGTGTAGGTGGCGTCATCACCTGCGCAGGTGCAAAGGAGCTGCAACTCCTTTGTACTGCCGTGTTTTTTACTTTCTGGATATATCATAGCATATACGGTGGCACATATCAAGCCGGAATCTTGCACAAATATACGGTTGCATATATGTTGATAATTGCCATATAGACGGGACAGGTCAAACGCAGTATACTAAAATATATAGCAGTTGAATGGGAGGGAACATTATGGCGCCAACGGACGCCCAGCGCAGGGCACGGGACAAATGGCTGTCCGAAAAAGTGGAGACCATTAACCTGAGAGTACCAAAGGGCTCAAAGGAGATCATTAAGACCCACGCCGAGAAGCGTGGAGAGTCCACAAACGCTTTTGTTTATCGCACTGTGATGGAAGCCATCGAGCGCGATGAGAAGACCGACGGCGGACCCTGAGAGGCTGCCCCAACTCACACCCCCGTTGGTACTCCGGATTTCCGTGGGGGGAACGGGGCAGTACGGAGCGCTTTTTGAATGAAGGCGGCGAGGAGAGAGACTAGGGTTAGTGCGATATCAGAAAATGCTTGTTTGGGGAGGAATTTTTGAACGGGTATCATTTATGGGTAAAAAAACAGGAGCAAACGGATTTCTATGGAGGGAGAGTGCTTCTGCGGTATCAAGTAGCCACCGCAATATCCAGATGAAATTCCTCATCGAGTTCATCTCCTACTCTCTCGTCCAGTTCTTCTTTATCATCAAGATATTCGAATGGAATTTCGATGGCTTCCTCAGGCGGCTCACTGCCGCTGATAATTTTAGAAAGTTTTCGCTTGTAGGAACGGTACAGCGCATTGAGCGTTTGCTTCAGTTTATCATTCAAGCTCTGTACCACATGGAAGCGGTCAACAATAATCCGCATATGAGACCCACTAATAGCATTCATTTCAAGTACGGCATTGCGATACGCAAGGCACATATCCATAGAAACTGTCTCAATATTATGGATATCATCGAATTTCTCCAGTAGCTTTAATACATTTTCAGCGTTTCTCGGAATCTCTTCCAACTGAATAATTCCGCTGTGTTCCGGCTCGTCTGTACCTGTATCCATAATACAAACATAGAAAACTCCGGCTTTGCTGCCGTCATGAACTTTTGATTCGTCAATGCCGATGTGTTTGGGCGTATAGAACTTATACTCCTTTGCTCGCCGTTCTGCCTCAATAGCAAAATATTTTCGAACAGTACCTTCGTCTACCCACAAGTCTTCTGCGACCTTTTCAAAAGGAGCCTTCGTCATGGACTTGTTGCAAATATTTCTAACTTGCCGATTTGAATAATGTGGGCTTAAACTGGAAAACTCAGACAAAGGCGCTTGAAATGTTTTTTTGCATGTTTTGCACTCGAATCGTCTACTCATTGTGACAACGATTGCCTTTTTTCCATGAAATGGCATATCCTCTATGCTAAGGAGATATAATATGCAGGAACTATTTGATAGAAAGTTTATTAGCGCAATAAAATCATTAAATGTGGAAGACGCGCCGTTAGCACGGCGCATGATTAAAGGCCGTTTAGACAAGTATATGCCAGAAAGCATAGAAGAGCGTGACGCCATAGATGAGATATATAGGAACGTGAGTGGGCGCGATGCGCTATTTTGTGCGCTTTGCGACGAAGAGTTGATTGAAGAGCTTCTTGATAAGCAGGGACTGAGCGAGTCCAACTATTGTTATCGCGACGGTGCGGATATCGCGTCTTACTTAGAACGGTCACCTTATGACCGTAGTAATTATTTTTCAAGATATTGGGGAGTAGAGCAATTTGTTCGGACACTCACGCGGGAAAATGAAGCAAATTATTTAGAGTATTATTTAAGAACACTACACAGAGACATCCGGCCACTTATTCTACTGAAGATAGATATAGGCTATACAGAAATGGCCGATAATATAGTGGCAGTACTCCAGCGCACAATTGAAGAAATGGAAGAACCACAAAAAAGTGTGCTGCGCTTAATGCTCAATAGAAACAATCCACCTAAATTTGAAGAGGTTTTTACACTTTTGGAAAGCATTTCCCTGCAAGATGAATATGCCCTATTTGAACGAGTGGAAGGAGTAATAAACTCAAAGTATCCAGAGCATCAAGCTGAGGTGTGCCAGTACTTGCTGAAACGGTATGCCGGACAATTTTCCAACGAATATGTGGCTAAGAGGCTGTTTTGGGCAATAGATGAACCATATTTTAATAAGCGCTCAAAAACACTGGAGTATATTGAAGCACACTGGCAAGATATTTATAGCATCAAGTTTGGCTCTTTAGATCCAAGGTTTGAATATAGCGAGGAAGATCAATCAACGCTTTATCCAAGTCCTATAAGAATAAGGTGCAACAATTATTTTGCGTTGGGAGAGCAACATCCTGAATTCCTTGATAAAATGCTTGCAGCTATGTCAAAAAATCCCTATGTCAAAGATTATATGGAGCAAATTTGTCAAAGGGAGCTGGCAAACACGGGTTTGTCAAAGGAAGCATTTGCGGTATTGGAAAAGTGGGAGGCTGAGGCGCAAGGAAAAGGAAAAAACGAGCATGGTAATGGAGCCAATGACTTGAACGATATAGTTGAGTATATAAGTAAATGCATATTTGACAAATTCGGAAATTATAAAACAGAGCGTGAAAAAATACACCGGTTTTGCGAGAAACACAAAGACGATGAGCAATATGAATATTATGTTGCACAGGTTTTAAAAGCAATGGTGACACGATATAAAGCAATAGAAAAAGAGAAGAAACAAAAGAAGAACAGGGCGATGCAGAGACTCCATGTTACGTTTTCTCCTTTGGGCGAGGTCCTGGCTGGATTCTTTGCCGCTGGTAATCCGAACCTACTGTATCAATACTTGGGGGGCATATCTGACGAATTTCTATGTATTGCTAAAAATACATATTTAGATAGCGCATATAAGTTTTCAGAGGCTTTTTATATACGCAGACAGCAGCAGAGGTATCTTTCTGATGATATGATGACGGCAACATGCCGGATATTATTTGCAGATGAATCCATTACCGGCGATACCATTCTTGAGAAAATGAGAAATCCATTGCCGGAGTCGGTGAAAGCGTGGGGGAAAGATGCGTTTGGCTGCTGTCGGCTTGCACTGCTTAATATATGGAGAAGCGATAGCGTTCCGGCGACTGAAATTACAAAGCTCAGATTAGAACTTTTCGAGAACAGAAAGAGAATGCCGATTACAAACGAAACAGTTTCTACAATTGAGGAATTGTATGCGACCGATGAGGAGAATGGCTGGCTTGCGCTTGCCAGCACATTTAGAAAAAAGGAATTTTACGAGGATAGCTATTGGAAGGACTGGCTTGATGTGTTTTTGACCAGGCTCGGGGTGAAAAGAGTGGGACAGGCTATTCTGAGAGGGAAAGTAGTTAAGACCTTAAGAAGTGAACAGCTCATGAAAACAATAAAATCTGCGATTTTGTCAGGTGAATACGAAATTGCCCAAGGAATTATGCAGACAATGCTCTCAGATGAAAAAATTTCTGAGAATGAACTGAGCAAGCTACTCTATAATTTTACAATATCTCCATTGGGCCGTAATCTGACACATGAGCAAGCAAACTTTTTGAGCGTTTTTGCAAAGCGGCTTTCCAAATCAGAAGAGAGCGAGCGATTGAGAAAACGTGCTGAGAAAATGTGCAGTCAAACGAGGTAAAATATGCTTACATATGAACAGATTGAGTTGATTCAAAATGACTTTCTCCAAGAGGCAATCCATTCGCCAAGACTGCTGATGGATATGGCATCTATGGAGTCCTATCTGGCAGAAAGCTATGGCGAACGAATTTTGATCGAATTGCTGCAGAACGCAGACGATGCGCAATCAACGAAAGCGATTCTTCTAAAGGAAAACGGCACGGTGATTTTCGCAAATAATGGCCGTCCGTTTTCAGCCGACGATCTGATGGCGATTTGCCGATCAGGAGCAAGTAAAAAAGACAGGGGGACTGATATTGGTTATCGTGGTGTTGGATTTAAGAGCACGACTGCGCTAACAAATGATATTATCATTTCATCTGGCGATGCAGCGTTTGAGTTTTCAAAACAAGAATGCGCCCAAAAGTTAAACTTAAAAATAAATCAGGTTCCAACTGTAAGAATCCCGTTAGCTTGTGATAAGACCAATATGGATGATAGCCTTTTGCGCCGCATTGAGGAACTACATGAAAAAGGTTATACAACAGTATTCATTTTTCAAAATTCCAAAGCGGATATTATTGATGAGGAGATTCGCACGTTTGACATTAGCAGTTTGTTGTTTTTGAGAAATCTTACTGAGTTGGTTATTGAAGGGACAGAATATAATGCTCGCAGAGAAGAGAGTGATGCGGGGCTAAATGTATTTCTTACAATGCAGGGATACTCTGCGCAATGGTGGCTGCCATTTGGCAAAAGTGATTGCAATTTTGCTTTTAAGGTAGAAAATGGTGAGGTTGTGGCCTGTAGTCCGAAAGAAGCGGTATATCATTGCTACTTGCCAACATTAGAAACCTGTCCATTCCTATTTAAGGTAAATGCGGATTTTTCAACAGACCCGTCCAGAAAACATATTACCTTGGATGCAAGAACAAAAGCGTGCCTACAGGAATTGGTTGCTTCACTTATTACACTTATTCAATCAATCACGGATGGGAATGTTCGGCAGAAAAAAGTATTAGGTATACTCACAAGCCGAAACTCTTATAACCAAGTAGCGTCTGAATTTTACGACCAATTCCACCGGCAAATGTTGAAAGAAGTATCCATCAAACTGCAAAATGGGGGAAGCGTAAAGATTTCAGAATACAGAGTTTTTGGAAATACCTTGTCCTTAAATGAGAAAGCATACATTCGAGAAAAATCGAATTACTTCTCTGCAGTTTCAAGTGTGTGCGATGGCGTTAGTTTTGAGCAGTTTGCAGAGTGCTACAGCAAGAGACAGTTTACTGAGAACGATTATCTGGCTCTCACAAAAGATACCGAATTTGTTCGAGAGTGCGATTCAAGGCTGCTGGCAAAAATTTACGCAATAACAGCTCATAGTTTCTATCAGCTCTCGAAGTTTGGCGAGGAGATGCCATCTTTTTCAGACTGCTTGATTCCAGAAGAGGGAAAGGTATTGCCCATAGAAGAGCAGAGCAGCACAGACGAGGAGTTTACTGAAACTTTGAAAAACTGTATTACAAAGGAAGAATGGAAATGGTTTGCTCCGCTTGCTAAAACGAATATAGAAGTTTTTGAAGAAGAAAAGAAACAGCCGAAGCGAGCAGTAAAGGCACCAAAGGCGACGCTAACGAAATGGAAATCGGCAGAACAGCAATGTGCAGATATTGAGAAGATTATGGGCAATAATGCATCATGTGTGGGCAATCAAAATTTGGGATATGATGTAGTCAGTAAGACACCAAATGGTGAAACAAGATACATTGAGGTCAAGTTATTATCTTCAGATTCTGGCACATTCTCGCTTACAAGTAATGAGTATGCAACGGCGCACCAATTAGGTGAGAGCTTTATCCTTTGCTTGATGGTTCAAAGTGAGACAGGCATTGCAGTTACATATATTCGCAATCCTATTGAAACAGTTCAGCTTGAAAAACGTGTCAAGCAGTGGGAGTGGTTCTGCAGTGGGTTTGACGGCGAACGACAGTTTTATCCATACTAAAAAAGATGTGATACTTATGATAAAAGTTTCGAGATTCATAGTCAGAGAGGCTGAGGTTGTTGATGAAAGGTATATGTGAAATGAATTGGACAGACATCGTTGCGTTAGTACTCTCTGCGATAGCTGCTGCTTTTTCAATATGGTCATTTTTCATGTAAAAGTTCTCGATCCTGCGTTCTTGATTGTCTACGTTATACATTGACTCCTGACCCATCCTGCGGACACGGCAATGGGCAGACTACCCCTTGTTGCTTTCCATCCTCCCTAAAATCGACCAGAGCAGGAGGTGATATGGAATGGGAAACTTCATTTCTTATGAACTGCTCCCCATCGTTTTCAACATGAGCGTGACGGCCAGCGTGGCGTCCCTGCTTCGGCTCCGCGAGAGACTGGAGGGAGCTGTACTGCTAAGGGATAACGTATACCTGGCCGACTACATTGTCTCGCCCTTTGTCATGGGTATCTTCCATCCGAAAATTTATCTGCCATTGAAATACGTTCATTGATATGTAAGGTAAAGAAAGCTCTTGAGGTAAATCCTATCGCGCCATACCTGCTCCAATTTGAGTATTGAGTTAAATAAAAAAACAGCAATCCGCGAGTCTGTTCGCGTCGGGCGTAACTAACCGCCAGACGTCGGGAGTTTGCAGCCAAAAATAGTCGGAAAAGAAAAAGC
>NZ_JAFBIQ010000028.1 GCF_021531315.1 Oscillibacter valericigenes
AGTAACATTATATGAAAAAGTTACTCGCACTGGTGCTGGCGTTGGTCATGTCCCTGTCCCTCGTCACCATCAGTAACGCGGCTTTCAAGGATGGCGATAAGATCAACGCCGACTACAATGAAGCCGTGGATGTCATGGTCGCTGTCGGCGTCCTCAAGGGCTACGACAACGGCAACTTCGGTGCTAAGGACACCCTCACCCGCGAGCAGGCCGCGAAGATCATCGCGTACCTCGAGCTCGGTGAGAAGGCCGCTGACGCTCTCGTCGGCGGTGCCACCTTCACCGACGTGGCTGCCAGCCGCTGGTCCGCCGGCTTTGTCGGCTACTGCGCGCAGGCAGGCGTTGTCAACGGTGTCGGCAACGGCGCCTTCGACCCCGCCGGCCAGCTGACCGCCCTGCAGTTCGGCAAGATGCTGCTCGTCGAGCTCGGCTACGACGCCAAGGCCGAGAAGATGATCGGCAACGACTGGGCGATCAACACCAGCAAGCTGATGGCTACCGCCAAGCTGATGGACGGCATCGAGGGCTCCGTCAACCAGGTCCTCACCCGCGAGCAGGCCGCTCAGATGTGCCTGAACGCCATCGAGGCTCCCATGGTCACCTATGAGACCAAGGGCTCCAGCATCTCCGTCAACGGTGCTGAGATCAACTTCGGCGCTTCCGTCGCCAAGTATGAGACCTCCACCATCGCCAAGGACCAGAACATCTCCCGCGATAAGCTCACCTCCGGCGAGTACACCGTCGAGCTGGGCGAGAAGCTCTACAAGGACCTCAAGAAGGCTTCCATCCAGGACAATCTC
Organism: Oscillibacter valericigenes; assembly: GCF_021531315.1. Lineage (GTDB taxonomy): Bacteria > Bacillota > Clostridia > Oscillospirales > Oscillospiraceae > Hominicoprocola. The sequence goes on from NZ_JAFBIQ010000028.1 coordinate 801, forward strand.
GGCCGTCCCGCCACCAAGTGGACCTGGAAGGCTGACGAGATCGACACCTATGCCGACAAGGCCGACAAGACCTACTCCAAGAATGTCAAGCTCGGCGACATCTACAAGGATCTCGGCATGAGCACCGCCGATGACGCTGTCGTTTACATCGACGGTATCGAGGGCGATGCGGTCAGGGTTTCCAAGGCCAACACCGTCAAGCTCGCTTCCAAGGGCAGCAACGAGAATCAGGTCGACACCGGTACCACCGTTGAGGTCTACTTTGATGACAGCACCAACGATGTCACCATCTGCGTGATCCACAACTATGCCGGTACTGTGGAGAAGACCGTTGAGGCCAAGGGCAATCAGGAGCGCCACATCATCATCAACGACGAGAGCGATGAGGGCGTCAAGAACTTCAAGAACAAGTTCGAGACCGAGGACACCGTCGCTGACGATACCGTCGTCTCCTTCACCTTCTCCCAGGTCACCAAGGAGATCCAGTCCGTCACCATTCTCGAGTCTGTCACCGGCGTGCTGACCAAGAAGACCGACAACACCACCGATGGCAAGAGCGTCTATCTTGACGGCAACGAGTACAAGGTCGCCAAGGGCGTCGGCTATGACGGCTTTAAGTTCAGCGACATGAACATCAAGAGCGAGTTCACTGCTTACCTTGACGAGTATAACAATGTTATCTATGTCAAGGAGCAGGAGTATGTCGCCGGCGACTATGCCCTGATCCTCAACATCGCGGGCAACAGCTCCGCTTCCTTCTTCAACAACCGTGTCAAGCTCCTGACTGCCGACGGCCTTGTCAAGACCTATGACACCGATAAGGACTACACCAAGAAGGGCGCTTCCTATGAGATTGGCGAGATCGTCACCTACAAGGTCGACGCGACCAGCAAGGAAGTCACGCTGAACGCTACCGAGACCGGCGCTACGCACCAGAAGGGTCTCGGCTATAAGCAGCCCCCCATGGACACCCAGTTCCAGCTCAAGAACAACGATGCCCGCATCAAGATCAATGGCACGGCTGCTGCCGCTTATGCCAACTCCAAGACCGTGTTCGTGGTCTATGACGGCGACGATTACAAGGCCTACACCGGCATCAAGAGCGCTCCCTCCATCGAGGCGACCGCTACCGCCGCCGTTGGCTTCAAGGGCTATTGCAGAACCGACAACCTGCTGACTGTCGCCTTTATTGACGCTTCCGCCTCCGGCGTGAAGTTCGACAATAAGGACATCATCTATCTGGCCGGCGCGTCCAAGTCCAACCGCATCACCGACGGCGACGATGTGTACTACACCTACAACGCTGTCGTCAACGGCAAGATCACCGAGACTCCCGTCAAGGTTGCCGCCACCGGCGTTAACTACGGCGTGGGCGTGGCCGACGGTTCCGCCGACACCAACTACATCTTCAACGGCTACAATGACAACAAGTATGATGTCATCGGCAACTTCATCAGCTTCTCCGGCGACCTGAAGGCCGCGACCGTCAAGGGCACTGTGAAGCTCTCCGGCGAGTACACCATCGGCTTCGGCACGGATAAGGACAACCCCGCCGAGCGCTGGACCGTCAGTGAGAAGGCCAACATCTACAAGATCGACGCCGACGGCGTGATCACCGAGGCCGAGCTCAAGAGCATCACCACCGATGCCAACGACCAGGTCATCTACACCTACGAGGACGGCCAGATCACCAACCTGTTTGTTCAGGAGATCGACGACAAGGTCACTGATAAGCCCGTCAAGCCCAACGAGAATGTTAAGGGCAACCTCAAGTTCAGCGACGCTACTCTGAAGGGCGCTGTGAAGGCTGATAACCTCAGCATCTACTCCACCGGCTATGCCACCTTCGAGTATGAGGTCACCCGTCCCGATTACCTGGTGACTGACAACTCCGGTAACAAGGATCTGCACTTCACCTTCGACGTGTATGTGAACGGCGTCAAGTACGCTTCCGAGTCCAACTCTATCACCGACGGCGCAGATAAGACCACCAACGCCTCTTGGGACAACAACTCCCTGATGGGCAGAGCTCCCATCAAGGCCGGCGACAAGGTCGAGCTGAAGAACCTGAAGTGGACCAACCTCAACGCTCAGGACTACAAGATCAAGTACGTTGGCGCTGACGGCAAGACTGCGTTCACCAACCTCACTGCCGGTGCGGTCGATACCGTGGTCAATGCCACTGGCACCACCGTGACCTTCCGGCTGGCTGGCTACACGGCTGGTAAGTTCGACTGGAAGATCACCAACGTTCGGGACTTTTCCACCGCTGCCACCCAGAGAGAGAATAGCAAGAACTACAACGATAGCATCACCACCACCAACGGCGTGAAGACCACCAACAACCTGGAGGACTACGTCTACGTTCAGATCACCTCTGCTGTGGCTCCCGACGATCTGAAGGTGAATACCGCCATCTATGGCATCGACGTCAGCAACCTCACCAAGGTTGACAACTTCGCTGGCGGCAAGGATACCGCCGAGAAGAACAAGACTCTGACCATCACCGCTGACCCCAGCAAGGGCGGCAACCTGACCGGCAACGAGATTGGCACCAGCGTGTACCTGCAGGCCAAGTTCGGCGCTGGCTTCGAGGCTAACACCGCTGCTGTCGAGGTGACGATCAAGGTGGCTGGCAAGACCTTCACCAATGTCTACACCGCGGCCAACGCGACCACTGATCAGGGTCTGGGCTATGTGACTCTGGACAGGAGCTACGAGATCAAGGATGCTGACGTGTCCGTCAAGGTCGTTGAGAATGTGACCGCTAAGGAGATCAAACACGAGATCGGCTCCTTTGACTATGTGATCATCTTCAGCGGTGAGATTGAGTCTGTCAACACTGATGGCAAGGTCGCAAGCGGCACTGATGTCAAGATCGATGATGCCAACAGCGGCATCGTGTCTGCCACCATCGAGGGCAACAAGCTGACCGTGAAGCTGGCTAAGGAGCTGGCGACCGGCAAGAAGATCACTGTGGTTGCGAACAAGTTCAAGAGCGCTGTGATCGGCTCTGTCAAGGGCCCCGGTACCGATGCGGTATTCACCGTGAATATCAGCGGCTCTCCCGCTACCGAGACTTGGGCCAAGAGCTAACTCCAAAGCACGGCATAACTTAAGCAAAACCCCATAAGAAAGCCCTCCGGACGAAAGTCCGGAGGGCTTTTTCCTGCTCAGGCGGGGATTCCCCAAAGTGTGATTTTCTTGCAGTCTGTGGCGCTGCCGTCGCCGCCGCCGTAGATAAAGCGCATGGAGGTCAGCGACCGGAAATCGGATTCACTGACCGCGATGTCCGCTATGGGCAGGCAGATGGCCCGCACGGGGTTCTCTTTTTTTCCCATTGGCAGGAACACAATGCCCCGGCTGCTGGGTCTGCCGTGGGCGAGCTGAGAGTAGGTGCCGCCGACATAGGGGATGCCCTGCAGATCGATATACATATACTCCGTGTCCCACTTGGAACCGTCGCAGGGCAGCACCACCGCCACGAGGTACCACTTGTCCCAGTCGATGTCGGTCAGGTCTACTGTGATCGGGTTAGTCCTACTGAGGGTGCTGGGGCCGTTGATCTCCTTGATTTTTTGCAGGTGGCCCAGCTTGGAATAGAGCGCGGCGTCGAGCTTCGCGTTGTCGGCGTTGAAGTCGTCCATTAGAATGCGGTCGGTTTTCTCCCATTGGTTGAGCTGGTAGTTGGTGGTTTTTTTCATGCTTTCCTCCTGATTTTTACGTTCAGCAATTAGAACAGAATTTGATTTTGAAAGCTGATAAAGCCCCCGATGGTGCTCAACCTGTAATGCCCCCGCCCGCAGGCTTTATGATTTTCCCCTACTGCGGACAAAGTCATTACACCCGTAGGGCGTAATGTGCCCTTTGGTGTCCCGCAGCGTGCAACGAGCACAAAAAAATTTTCCGGCTTGACAAATCTGCCCGCCGGATTATAATAGAGATAGAAAGGGACGCTGCCGTATCGGCGGTCAGCCCTCAAAAATCAACACAGGTTTATCTATGTTGACCGCTTGGGTGCTAGCCGGGCGGTCAACACGCTTTTGGGGCTATGTAGATTATGACCGCAAGGATCACGATGAAACATATCGCGAAACGAAGGGCCTGCGCCCATCGTCCGTTTCCCATCTGCATCACCCCCTTTCGCAAGGGAGTGGCCAACCGCCGCAATACAACAGCATCCTTGCAACTATTGTACCATCTGATAGCAAAAAGTCAAGCCCTCCCGCACGGGAGGGCTTGACTTTTCAGCTGCCGGAGGGCAGGGCATATTTGGCGGCATAGCGGTCGAATTCGCGGCGGAAGGAGGGATCGTCGCCGCGCACGGCGCGCAGGGTCTCGTGCAGATTGAGGTTGTGCTGCGCGGCGTCGATGATGCAGCCGGCGATGTTGGAGCAGTGGTCGGAGGTTCGCTCCAAACTCGTGAGCAGGTCGGACCAGACGAAGCCAGCCTCGATGCTGCAATTCCCCTGCTGCATCCGCAGGATGTGGCGCGTGCGCATCTGCTCTTTGAGCGTGTCGATGACCTGCTCGAGCGGCTCGACCAGCTCGGCAAGGGCGATGTCCTGCTGCTCGAACGCGCGCAGGGAGAGGTCGAGGATCTCGCGGATGGCATCGGCGAGCACCGTGTATTCGCGCGCGGCGGCGTCGGAGAAAGTGAGCGACTTGCTGCGCAGCTCCTCGGCAGAGGCGAGGATATTCACCGCGTGGTCGGAGATGCGCTCCAGATCGCCGATGGATTTGAGCAGAGCGGTCGCCTCCTCGCTCTCGTGCTCGCTGAGCTTGCGCGTGCTGAGCTTGACGAGGTAGGTGCCGAGGATGTCCTCGTAGTGGTCGCAGCGCTCCTCGTCGGCGTGGATGCTCTGCGCGAGCGCGTCGGTGTATTCGGCAAAGGAGCGAAGGGAGTTATCCAGCGCGCGGACGGCGCTCTCGGCCATTTCGGCGGCCACGGCGCGGCTGCAGCTGAGCGCCAGCGAGGGCGTGGCGAGCAGGCGCTCGTCCAGCTCAGCAAGTGTTTCGGCGCGCTTGTCGTCGGGGACGAGGCGGATGGCGAGCTTTTCCAGCAGACCGCCCGCGGGCAGCAGCATCGCCGTGCAGAGGAGGTTGAAGGCCGAGTGCGCGACGGCGATGCCCGCGCGCGTGGCGCTCTCGTCGAGCAGTGCGGGCGCAAGGGCCGCCTTGACGATGCAGAACACCGTCAGCAGCGCGGCCACGCCGATGACATTGAACAGCAGGTGGACGACTGCGGCGCGGCGGGCATTTTTATTCGTGCCGATGGATGAGAGCATGGCCGTGACGGTCGTGCCGATGTTCTGGCCCATGATGATGGGGACGGCGGCGGCATAGCTGACCGCGCCGGTGGCGGAGAGCGCCTGCAAAATGCCGACGGAGGCGGAGCTGGACTGGATGATGCCCGTCAGCACCGCGCCGACCAGCACGCCGAGCAGCGGGTTTTTGAAGGCGAGGAAGAGATTTGTGAAGGCAGGAACCTCAGAGAGCCCCGCGACCGCGCCGCTCATGGTCTCCATGCCGAACATCAGCGTGGCAAAGCCGAGCAGGATGGTGCCGGTGTCCTTTTTCTTCGCGCTCTTGCAGAACATATAAAAGATGATGCCGACGAGCGCCAGCACGGGCGTGAAGGAGCTGGGCTTGAGGAGCCTTACCCACACGCTTGAGCCATCGATGCCGCCGAGACTTAAAAGCCACGCGGTGACGGTCGTGCCGACATTCGCGCCCATGATGACATTGATGGCCTGACGCAGCGTCATAAGGCCGGAGTTGACGAAGCCGACGACCATGACGGTCGTGGCGGACGAGCTTTGGATGACAGCGGTCACGCCGAGGCCGGTCAGAAAGCCGACGAGCGGTTTGCCGGTCATCTGGTCGAGCAATGCGCGCAGCTTGCTGCCCGCGCGGCGCTCCAGCGCCGTGCCCATCAGGCTCATGCCGAATAAAAAGAGCGAAAGCCCGCCGAGCATTGTCAGAAAATCAAAAAGATCCATGTGTTCCTTCCCCTTATCCCTTTGTTTTACCCATTCTTGACCAAAATAAAGCATAAGGGGAGAATGTCAAATCCGTCACCGTGCTTTTGTAAAATTCCTGTAAAATGAAAAAGCACCCATACGGGTGCTTTTTCGATCTTTCAAAGAAGGATCGCGCCGTCCGCGCTCTTTGCGTCCGCGAGCAGCGGAGCGCACTCGTCAAGAAAGCGCAGGACCTGCTCCTTACAGCGGCCGGTGTAGAGCCGCGGCTCCATCACCTCGTCCAGCTCCGCGCGCGTCATGCCGAAGGCGGCATCCGCGGCAAGGCGGTCGAGCAGGTCACACGGCTCGCCCTCCTTCATGCGCGCGGTCGCAGCCATGGAGTGACGGCGGAGCCTTTCGTGCAGCTCCTGGCGGTCACCACCGCGCCGGACGGCCTCCATCATCAGATTTTCAGTGGCGAGGAAGGGAAGATACTCGCGGACTGCGCGGTCGACGATCTTCTCGTTGACGTGCAGGCCGTTCGTCACGCTCTGGCACAGCCGCAGCACGGCGTCTGCGCAGAGAAAGCCCTCGGGCAGGGAGATGCGGCGGTTGGCGGAGTCGTCAAGCGTGCGCTCGAGCCACTGGACGCTCGCGGTTATGGGGGCGTTGGCGGCGTCGGCCATCAGGTAGCGGCTGAGCGAGCAGATGCGCTCACAGCGCATGGGGTTGCGCTTGTAGGGCATGGCGGACGAGCCGATCTGATTTTTCTCGAACGGCTCCTCGACCTGCCGGTCGTGCTGGAGCAGACGAATGTCGTTCGCCATGCGATAGGCGCTCTGCGCGAGAGAGGAGAGTACATTCAGAATACGGCTGTCGGTCTTGCGCGGGTAGGTCTGCCCGCAGACGGGGAAGCAGTGCTCAAAGCCGAACTCTGCGGCGATGCGGCGGTTCATCTCGTCAATTTTCTCTCCGTCGCCCTCAAAGAGGTCGAGGAAGCTCGCCTCGGTGCCGGTCGTGCCGCGGCAGCCAAGGAATTTGAGCGTGGAGAGCACATGGTCGAGCTCCTCGAGGTCACTCAAAAAGTCCTGCATCCACAGCGTTGCGCGCTTGCCGACCGTCACGGGCTGCGCGGGCTGATAGTGCGTGTAGCCGAGGGTGGGCGTCGCAGCATACTCGCGCGCGAAGGCGGCAAGGTTCGCCAGCACGCCCAGCAGCTCGCCGCGCAGATAGCGCAGGCCGTCGCGGTAGAGCATGAGGTCGGCGTTGTCGGTGACGTAGCAGCTCGTCGCGCCGAGGTGAATGATGCCCGCGGCGGAGGGCGCAGCCTTGCCGTAGGCATAGACGTGCGCCATCACGTCGTGGCGCACCTCGCGCTCGCGCTGCGCGGCGACCGCGTAGTCGATGTCAGTGATGTGTGCCTCCAGCTCCGCGACCTGCTCAGCGGTGATGGGGAGGCCGAGCTCATGCTCCGCGCGGGCGAGCGCGGTCCAAAGCCGCCGCCAGGTCTGAAAGCGCATATCGGCGGAGAACAGGTGCAGCATATAGGCCGACGCATAGCGCGACGACAGGGGGGATTCGTAAACGTCCTTGCTCATAGCGTATTCCTCTTTTCTGATTTGCTCCATTTTACCGAAAAATTCGGTGCTTGTCCACCCGAAAGAAAATGGAACGGCTCTGCCGTTCCATTTTTTCTTATCGGAGAATGAGGCTCTCTCTCTCGGGACCCACGGACACATAGCCGATGTGGCAGCCGATGGCGCGCTCCACGTATTCGACATAGCGCCGCGCGGCCTTGGGCAGTTCCTCCCAACGGCGCGCCTTGGAGATGTCGCACTGCCAGCCGGGCAGATACTCCGTCACAGGCTTCGCGCGGTCAAGGAGAACGGGGAAGGGGAAGTCGTCGGTCTGCACGCCGTCGATCTCATAATGCGCGCAGACGGGGATCCTGTCCATATAGCTGAGCACATCGAGCTTGGTGAGGGCGATGTTCGTCGCGCCCTGCATCTCCACACCGTAGCGCGTCGCCACGAGGTCGATGGGGCCGACACGGCGGGGACGGCCGGTCTTCGCGCCGTACTCCGCGCCTGCCTCACGCAGGGCGTGCGCCTCGTCACCGAACCACTCGCAGGTGAAGGGGCCCTCGCCTACGCAGGAGGAATAGGCTTTCACCACGCCAACGACCTCGTCGAGCTTCGCTCCCGGCAGGCCGGAGCCGACCGGCGCGTAGGCGGCGATGGCGTTGGAGGAGGTGGTGTAGGGATAGATGCCGTAGTCGAGGTCGCGCAGCGCGCCGAGCTGCGCCTCAAAGAGGATGCACTTACCGCTCGACTGCGCCTCGCGCAGCAGCGCCGTGGTGTTGGTGACAAAGGGACGGATCTTCGCGCCGAAGTCGTCGATCCACGCCATCAGCTCATCCATGGTATAGCCCTTCGCGCCGTAAACGCGGGTGAGGGTGAGATTTTTCCATTCCAGCAGGTCGGCAAGGTGCGCCTTGAGATGCTCGGGATAGAGCAGCTCGCCCGCCAGCACGGTCTTTTTCTGATATTTGTCGGAGTAGAACGGGGCGATGCCCTGCTTGGTCGAGCCATACTTCTTGTCGAGCAGGCGGGCCTCCTCCAGCGCGTCCAGCTCACGGTGCCACGGCAGCAGCAGCGACGCGCGCTCGCTGACCTTGAGGTTCTCCGGCGTGATGCTCACGCCTGCCTCGCGCAGCGTCTCGATCTCGTTATAGAGGTTTTCGCAGTCCAGCGCCACGCCGTTGCCGAGCACATTCACCACGCCCTCGCGGAAGATGCCGCTGGGCAGCAGGTGCAGGGCGAACTTGCCCTTGTCGTTGACTACGGTGTGACCCGCGTTGCCGCCGCCCTGATAGCGGACGACCACATCGAAACGGTCGGTGAGGTAATCGACCATGCGGCCCTTACCCTCGTCACCCCAGTTGATGCCTACGATCGCGCAATTCGCCATGATGTTAGCCTCCTAAAATCGTTCCTTCGTGTGGGAAAGGGATATGCGTCAAAACGACAGCCCATATAGTATACTAAAATTTTTGTCATAAGAAAAGTATTGTTTTTGTATAGTTATCATCAAATATACTAATAAGGCAAGGGGGCCGGACAGCTGCCCGGCTCCCTTGCCGATCATTCCTTATGCAAAAGGCACTTATTGCAGCAGCAGGAGACTGAAGACGAGCGTAAAGAGCGCGACAGTCTCGGTGATGCCGATGACAATGAAGTAGTTTGCCGTACCCTTTCCGGTTGCGACGAGCGCGTCGGCGCTGGCCGCGGCGACCTTGCCCTGGAAGAATGCAGACAGGCCGATGGCGAGGCCCGCGAAGATGCCCGTGGACATGGCCAGCGTGGGATCGGCGCCGGCAGCGACCGCGCTGCGGATGAAGTTCATCAGCAAAAAGCCGTAGATGGTCTGCGTCAGGGGCGCGCCGGAGAAGGCGACCAGAAGGAAGGGGGCGGGCTTGCTGCTCGCGTAGCACTTTTTCCATGCGCCGACGCTCGCCTGCGCCGCGAATCCGGCACCGCAGGCGCTGCCCATTGCGGACAGGCCCAGCGCACACGCCATACCAATAAATTCAATGCTCATAACAATGTTCTCCTCTTTTTATTTATTTTCTGATTTTATCCAGTTTTTTGAACGGCGCATAGGCGATGCCGGTCCACTCCATGCCGAGCTGGCCGGAGAATTCCAGCAGATTGAGCCGCACGCCGTGGACAACCACGGATAGAAGTCCCATCACGATGTTGAGCCCATGACCGACGAGCAGGATGAGAACGCCGACGACGACCAGCGGCCCCTTGAGACTGAGCGCCATGCTGTTAAAGCTCTGCGCGATGGCAAGCGAGGCCATGCCCACGGCGAACAGGCGGATATAGCTCATGATGTTGCCAAAGGCGCTGATGGTGTTGAGAAACACCGTAAAGGCATCGGCAAGGCCCGATTTGAGCCCCTGCGCAAAGGTCTTGTCCGGCGACATACCGCCGAAGCATACCACCAGAACGAAGCCGATGAGTACGATCACGGCAACCGGCGCGAGATCAATCTGCTCGCCGACGACAAGGTAGAGCACCACGAAGTACAGCGCGCAGATCGCGCTGAGCCAGCCGAGGTCGGCGACCCAGCTGAGGTCCTTCTCCCGCGTCTTGCGGCGGATGTTCATCACGCAGGCCAGCGAGAGCTGGATCGTGCCGAGGATGAAGCAGAATTTCATGATGCTGTTTTGCTGCTGCGTGGTGGTGACATTGAAGTACTGGGGGTAGTTTGCAAAGGTCGGCACGACCAGCGAGCGGAGCAGCGGCACCTTCATCGCACCCTCCAGCCCGAACCATGTGCCGGTCATCGCGCCCCAGATTATCGTGGCGATCGACAGCACCCATAGGAGCTGCACCGCGTCGGAGGGCTTTTTGCTCTTCACCGTCAGCCCCGCGGCGGCGAGCAGGAACAGACAGCCGTAGCCCGCGTCGCCGATGATCATAGCGAAAAAGATGGTGAAGAAGCCGAGAAACCAAAAGGAAATATCATACTCACGGTAGCCCGGCACGGTGCCGAGAATGTCGAACACAGGCGCGATGAGCCGCGTGAGCCTGGTGTATTTGACCTTGGTGGGGACCTTTTCATCGTCCGCCGCGGGATCGTCCATCGCCCAGGCCCAGTGATTTTCCGCGGCAGCCGCCTTGAAGCGCTCCGCGTCGGGCGCGGGGAGATAGCCGCTGAGCCACACGAGCCCGTCCTCGCTCTGCGAGGTGTTGCTCACGGAGGAGTAGTCCGCATCGTTCTGCGTTTTGAGCAGCTGCGCGCGGAAGCTCGGCAGATGCCGTGCCGCGGCCTTGAGCTGCCTGTCACATTCGGCGAGACCGCTCTCGCAGTCCGCGATCTCCTGCCGATACGCGTCGAGGCTCTTTTCCGGCAGGATGAACTCGCCAGCGGCGTATGCGGCGGGCAACGCGCCGAGAATGGCGACGGCCTCCTGCTTTCCGACCGGCGCGAGACGGAAGAAGCGCACCTCCTCGTCCGCTTCGAGCGAAGCGAGGAGCTTTTTATCCACGCGGCAGAAGTGCAGCTCGTAGCCCTGCTCCCTCAGCGCCTTGACATCGTCGGGGGAAAAGCTGCCCCACGCCGCGAGCGTGTCGCACGCGGCCGCGGCGGCGTTGCGTCTTGCCTCAAACGCCTTTCTTCGCTCCAGACAGGCATTCAGCTCTTCGAAGAGCGCCTTGAAGCGCGCATCGTCAAGCAGTTCCGCCTCGACCTCGCGCCCGCCCTGTTCCTCCAGCACGGCGATGAGCCGCGAGATGGCGGCAAAGCGCTCTAAATAGCCCTGGTCCGCGTCCGCCTTTTCCGCGAAGTGGACGAGGCCGAGCGCGCGCAGCGCGTCGAGCAGCTCCGCCTTCTCCGACTGTGCGGCGACAATGCAGACGGTTTTCATTTTCTCGATCATTGCGCCGCCTCCTGTAACTTCTTCTTGGCGATCTTGCCGCGCACAACGGCGGCGGTCTGCTGGTCGCCGAGGTAGATGCCGATGACGCGGATGTTCTCCTTCGCCTCCGGGATCTTGACCTTTTCAAACAGGTTCACGCGCTGCGCGGTGGAGCGCAGCTCCTGTCCCAGCAGTTCGAACTGCGTGCGCAGCGTCTTTGCCAGCGCGTCCAGCCGCGCGATCTCGCGCAGCGTGACCACAGCGGTATCCACCCAAAGCGGGTAGTCGGCCACATCGTAGGAAAGCTCTTCAAAGGTCAGCTCCTCGAAGACCGGCACGATCACGCCCGCGATATTGTGGTCGCGGCAGAGGACATCCTTCGGCCGCACGAGCGTATCGAGCCGCATATCGGCGGGAAATTCGGTGTTTTCGGCAAACACCGCCACCCAGTCGTCCAGACCGGCTACCACGCGCAGCCGCTCGGCCTCGACCTTCTCCAGCTCTGCCGTCACCTGCATCATCACCGACTGGAGCTGCTGCTTTTTGAGCTGCAGGGTCGGGAGATAGCGCTGGAATTGCTTGAGGTGGTCCTTTTGCAGCTTGAGTTCGTTTTTCGTTAATTTGACAGCCATACGCGCACCCTCAGTTCACGGCGTCCTTTTTCGGCCACCGCTCCTGCAACAGGCTCGTCTTGAGGCCCGTTTCGTTCGGCTCAAAGCATTCGGCCAGAATCTCCCAGCCGAGATCCAGCGCCTCCTCCATCGGAATGTTCACGCTCAGCTCCATCAGCTTCGTTTCAAAGAGATGACCGTATTTGAGCAGCTTTTCGTCCCACTCGGACATCAAAAAGCCCATGGACTTCTTCTCCAGGCTCTCCTTATAGGCGCTGTACAGGCGGATCATGCCGTCCATCAGAGCGCGGTGGTCGCTGCGCGTCTTTCCGTTGACATTCTGCTTGAGACGCGAGAGCGAGCCGAAGGGCTCGATGTGGCCGTTTTTGAGATAATACTGGCCCTCGGTGATATAGCCCGTGTTGTCCGGCACGGGATGCGTCACATCGTCGCCGGGCATCGTGGTGACGCCAAGGATGGTGATGGAGCCCGCGCCCTCGAAGTCGACTGCCTTTTCATAGCGCGAGGCAAGGCAGCTGTAAAGGTCGCCGGGGTAGCCGCGGTTGGACGGCACCTGCTCCATCGTGATGGCCATTTCCTTCTGCGCGTCGGCAAAGTTGGTCATGTCGGTCAGCAGCACGAGCACGCGCTTGCCGGCGAGGGCGAACTGCTCCGCCACGGCGAGCGACAGGTCTGGCACGAGCGTACACTCGACCGTCGGGTCGGAGGCTGTGTGGATGAACATGACCGTGTGGCCCATCGCGCCGCTCTTTTCGAGCGTGTCGCGGAAGAAAAGATAGTCGTCGTACTTGAGGCCCATGCCGCCGAGGACGATGATGTCGACCTCCGCCTGCATGGCGATGCGGGCGAGGAGCTGGTTGTACGGCTCGCCCGAAACGGAGAAGATCGGCAGTTTCTGGCTCTCGACGAGCGTGTTGAATACGTCGATCATCGGGATGCCCGTGCGGATCATGCGCTTGGGTACGATGCGCTTAGCGGGGTTGACGGAGGGCCCGCCGATGGGGATCATATTCTCCGTCAGCGCGGGGCCGTTGTCGCGCGGCACGCCCGCGCCATCAAACACACGCCCAAGCAGGTCGTCGGTAAACGAGACCATCATGGGCCGTCCGAGAAAGCGCACGGCATCGGTGGTGCTGACGCCCTGCGTGCCGGCAAAGACCTGCAGGGAAACGAGGTCGCCGCTGAGCTTGATGACGCTCGCGTAGCTCTCACCCACAAGGGCGAGGTCGCCGCTGCGCACGCCCTCGGCGCGCACGGTTACAACATTGCCGACGATGGATTCGATCTTGGTATAAACTTTCTGCATTCCGAACCCCTCCTTAACCCTTTACCCTGCTGCGGTAAAGGTCTGTGAGCTTCTTTTCCTGCGCTTCAAACTCGGGCGTGGCGTAAACGGTGCCGTGCCAGTCGAGAAACTCCTGGCGCACCTGATTGAAGAACGCGCGGATCTCCTTCTTGTCACCGAGGGCGTATTCGCTCGTGAGCACATCGTAGAGCACGTTGAACTCGTGCGCCTGACGCTCCGGCTCGCAGGCCGCGTCGATGGGATCGAAGGAGTTCTGCTGGAGATACACGGCGTCGAGCAGCTCGCCCTTCTGATAGATGATATAGTCCTCAGCCGAGGTACCCTCTTCGCCGATGACCTTCATCATCTGGTTGATCTCGTTGCTGCGCTTGAGATAGCTGCGCGCCGCCTCCACGCGATCCATATCCACCACACCCTGATACTTCGACCACGAGTCAATGGGGTGGATGGAGGGGTACTTGCGCGCGTCGGAGCGCTCGCGGGATAGACCGTGGAACGCGCCGACGACCTTGAGCGTCGCCTGCGTGACCGGCTCTTCAAAGTTGCCGCCCGCGGGGGAGACCGTGCCGCCGATGGTGACGGAGGCGATCTTGCCGTTTCTCAGCCGCACCTTGCCCGCGCGTTCATAGAATGAGGCGATGACGGACTCGAGGTAGGCGGGGAAGGCTTCCTCGCCGGGGATCTCCTCCAGTCGGCCGCTCATCTCACGCATGGCCTGCGCCCAGCGGCTCGTGGAGTCTGCCAGCAGCAGGACATTGAGGCCCATCTGGCGGTAATATTCCGCCATCGTCACCGCCGTGTAGACAGACGCCTCGCGCGCCGCCACAGGCATGGACGAAGTGTTGCAGATGATGATGGTGCGCTCCATCAGCGAGCGCCCCGTGCGCGGGTCGGTCAGCTCGGGGAACTCCTTGAGCACCTCCACGACCTCGCCCGCGCGCTCGCCGCAGGCGGCGACGATGACGATGTCGACATCGGCGTTCTTCGCCTCCATGTGCTGCAAGACCGTCTTGCCCGCGCCGAAGGGGCCGGGCACGCAGAAGGTGCCGCCCTTGGCGACCGGCAGGAAAGTGTCGATGCAGCGGATCTTCGTCACCAGCGTTTCATCGGGGCGCAGGCGCTCCTCATAGCAGCGGATCGGCCGCTTGACCGGCCACGAGAGGACCATGCTCAGCTTTTTTTCCTCGCCGCTGCCGTTTTCCAGCACGGCCACGGTGTCGCGGACGGGGTAGACGCCCTTTTCCTTCACGCTCTTCACACGCCAGCCCTCGTCCTTGAGGTCGAAGGGAACCATGATAAGATGCTCAAACTGCCCCTCCGGCACACTGCCGACCGCGTCGCCCGCCAGCACGGCGTCGCCGGGCTTGACGCAGGGCGTAAATTCCCAATCCCTGCTCGGAATGGGGTCAAGGTACTCGCCGCGCTCAAGGAAGAAGCCGCATTTCTCTGCCAGCTCCGGCAGGGGATTCTGCAAGCCGTCGTACACCTGCGTCAGAAGGCCGGGGCCAAGCTCGACGCTCAGCAGCTCGCCGGTCAGCTCCACCTCATCGCCGACCTTGATGCCGTTCGTCATTTCATAGATCTGCATACTCGCGGCGCCGCCGTTGATGCGGATGACCTCGCCCTTGAGCCGATCTCCGCCGACCTTGACGAAGCCGACTTCATTTTTTCGCACGGAGCCATCGAACTTTGCCGAGACAAGGTTCCCGTTCACTCCGGTCACATATCCTGTCACTTTTTCCATGTTGATTCTCCTGTTTTATAGGCTGAATATCTGCTGCCGAAGGTGATCGAGCAGCCCGTCGAACGCCGCCTTGCCCTCGTCCTGACGGAATACGCGCTGCCGTCCGAGCAGCCGTAGCTTGAGTGCATAACCGTAGAGCGCGCTTTCATCGAAGCTGTGCAGTCCGATCAGCTCGTCGAGCTGACTGAACTCCAGCTCAAGCAGCAGCAGCTCGCCCTGAAGTGGGTTTGCCGCGTTCATCGCCGCGGTGACCGTCTGCGTCACGGCGGCATCGCGCTCGATCGGCGCGGGGGCGTTCTCGCCGCGCTTTACGCGCCGCTGATAGGACAGCTCGTCCGAGAGCACGCGGTGGAATACTGCCCATTCCTTCACCAAAGGCCCCTCGTCCGAGCGCAGCGTCAGCGTTTCAAGCGCGCGGTAGACCTCGTCGCTCACCACGCCGCGGCATTGATCGAGGAACGCCGCATAGTCCATCGGCGGCGCCTCGCCCGCGCGCAGCATCGGCAGGCTTGAGATCAGGTAATAATAGGAAGCCAAGCGCGTCACCCCTTAAATGTGCATCTCGCGGAAGAAGGGCGCGAGCAGCGTTGTCAGCTCCTCGTCGGAGCAGTCGATGTAGCCCGAACCATCCTTCGCGCACAGACGGAAACCCGTGTGCAGTTTTTTGGAAAGACGCAGCTCCAAACCGGCTTTCAGCTCGCCGGCCAGCTCGCTTTTGAGCGCGTCGGTGACGCTTGCGACCTCCGCAGCGTAGCGGGAGGCGTCCTCGCCCGTGAGCGCAGCGGCGATGAGGGCGGCGAGCGCCTTGTCGTCGAGCGCCCTTCGCGTGTCCTGCGCGAGCAGCCGCGTCAGCTCCGCACCGATCTCCTGCCGGAAGGCGAGCATGGCGTCGCGCTTAGCCTGCTCGGCATTGAGCTGGGCGCTGGACTTAAAGACCTCGATCTCCGCCTTTGCGTCGTCGAGCTGCTTGTCCGCCTCGCGTTTCGCATCGGCCACGATCTTGTCCGCCTGCGCTCTTGCATCGGCAAGGATCTGCGCGGCCTCAGCCTTTGCGCTCTCGATGCCGTCTTTTTTGATGGAAGACACCAGGTCCTGAATTTGAAGCTCCATAAAATCCGCCTTTCTGTAATGTATCAATGATTTTTGCGCTTATATTAACTAATAATATAACGCGTTGCACAAGAGAAATCAAGAAAATGCAAAGAATTTTCCTAATTCATTTCCTGATGATTGCCAAAAAAATGAACAGAGTGTGAAAAGCGTGAGAATTGTCCCCCATGGGCGGCATATCGCCCTCTAAGGTCCATGATCGGGAGACAGCGGCGGTGCGGAGTGCGTCCGATACAACACCATCCTTTTTTGCGCCTGTCGGCGCGCATTGTCCCTTCGATCAGGCAGCAGAGAGGGAGCTTCCGAGCTTATCCTTCAATTCGGATGTTCCGGTGCCGCTGCGTCAGGTATTTGAAGCCTGCCTCGCTCTTCCGCGCCGGACCTTGACGCATTTGGCCGAGATAGCCGGTCTGATCGAAGGTATCGAGCCTCGCAAGCGGCGAAGGCACGCGGAGCGCCGCGGGTATTTCCCGCAGTGAGCGGAAGGAAGTGCCCGTACTTTGGCGAAAGGCTCAAAGCACGGGCAGTATTCAAGCAGGAAGGCTCTTAACCAGCGTCAGAATATTCAGCCCATCCGTGTATTCATAAGTGACCTCATCCATGATCTTTTTCACCATGAAGATGCCAAGCCCACCGATGTCCCGTTCTTCCGCCGAGAGGGTTGTGTCCGGGTCCGGTTTGCCGGTGGGATCGTAGGGACGCCCATTGTCGGAGAAGCGAAGCGTCACCCGACCGTCCGCGAGCGAGCAGCCGAGGGTCGCAACGGTCGCGCCGCTGTAATGGGCGATGTTGGAGAAAATTTCGTCCACCGCCACATTCACCTGTGCAATCACCTTTGCCGGCGCGTTCGCCGCAGAGAGAATGTCCTCGAAAAAGCCAGTCGCCTCCGGCAGCTTATCCAGCGTCGGCGCAATGCCGATCTTCTTCATCCCGTCCGCCGCCGTCCGCCGCTCGATGCAGAGCATGGTGATGTCGTCGAACTGGTCCGCCGCGCCAACGAAAGTGTCCACATCACGATGCAGCGCCTCCAGAAGGTCGCGGCACGTGCCGCCCCTCGCCTTGTTCAAGGCGCTGATCATTCTGTCCGTACCGTAGAGGACGGCGTCGGCATTCGTCGCCTCCGGCACACCGTCCGTGTAGACGAACAGACGGTCGCCCTCGTTCAGCTCCAGCTCGTATTCCCGGTAGCGCGCACCCTCCATACCGGCAAGCACAAGGCCGTGCTTATCCTTGAAGAGCTGAAAATCATCGCCCCGGCGCATGATGGCGGGGTACTCGTGACCGGCATTGGCGCACTTCATTTTTCCCGTGGAGATTTCAAGGATACCGAGCCACACGGTGACGAACATCTCCGCGTCGTTGTTCTCGCAGAGCTGGTTGTTCACCTTCTCCAGCACCGCCTTGGGCGAAAGCCCGCTTTGTGCCGCCGATTTGATCAGCGTTCTGGAGATCATCATGAAGAGCGCGGCGGGAACGCCCTTTCCAGACACGTCCGCCATGACCATTGCCAAATGGTCGTCGTCCACAAGGAAGAAATCGTAGAAGTCGCCGCCGACCTCCTTGGCAGGGGTCATGGAGGCATAGATATCGAACTCGTGGCGCTCCGGGAAAGCGGGGAAGATGCAGGGCAGCATGGACGCCTGAATGTGGCGCGCCACATCCAGCTCTGCGCCGATGCGCTCTTTTTCGGCGGTGACGCGGCTGAGGTCCCGAATGTACTCGTTGAGCTCGGAGACCATGTACCGAAAGGAGTCGGACAGCTCCTCAAGCTCGTCGCCCGTGTGGATCTCAACCCTGAAGTCGGACAGGCTTTCCATCCGGCTCTCCACCAGCCCGATGGCAGCGTGGTGCAGCGTCCCGAGCGGGCGGATGAGAATGCGCCGCACATAGTAGTAGTACGCGAAAATGGAGAGCAGCAAAACTGCCAGCGTCACATAGACCGTCAGCGTCAGGAACTGTCGGATCTGGCGGTCGATCATGTCCATGGAGATGTCCACGCTCGTAAGCGCCACGGGCTTGCCGGCGCTGTTGAGCATCGCAACATAAGCCGAGGCGAGATAGCCGTACTCCTCATTGTTGGTGATGAGGATCGTCTGCTCCGCGTCAATGGCGAACGCCCGGTGCATCAGCTCATTGCCGCCGCCGTAGTACGCATCAACATCCCCGAGGTCGCATACGCCGCCCGTTCCGGCAACGCCCGCGTCCCAGATGTAGTACATGACCTCGTCCTCCGGCACGACGACATAGAAGTACTTCAGCCTCATCTTTTCCCTGACGCACTGAAGGTAGCGCTGGACCTCGTCGTAGTAGGCATCCTTCACGCCGTGCAGGTAATACTGCTCGACGCGGTCGCCGTCGATCAGCTCCGCGGCAATGGACGCCTGATCGAACGCGAGCCGGGAGTAATATTCCTCCATCCGCGCGCGGTAAAGCCGGGCGATGGAGGGCGCGAGGATCATCACAAGGATCGCCGCCATCGCGACCAGCCCGAGCAGCAGCTTGGGCTGCAGACGGATCTTCCACGCCTTTTTCATCTTCATACCTCCATCGGATAAATGTGCAGCCGCAGGTGCCCGTCGCTTACCCGATACAAAGCCCGCGACGGCGCGAGCTGCCGGACATCGGCAAGGAGCGGTGCCGAGCCTGCCGTGACTGCCGTGACATAAAACCACGTGCCGTTTAGCTCCACCTGCGTCATGGCGTTGAAACAGCGGAACACCGCCAGCGCCTCCCTGCCGCTCATGTCGTGACGCAGTGTGAGCAGTTCGCTCTTCGGGCGCCGCCAATAGGGCAGCTTTTCGCGCTGCGGCTGCGCCGCCGCCCAGCAGGCGTCGAGGTTTCCGATCACCTCCTCCGTCATCTCGCGGGCATTTGCCGCGCAGCGGAGATAAACATCAACGCTGTCCATCGCGTCGGTGATCTCAAAGGCGCGCTGGGCGAGGATGTCACCCTGATCGAGCTGCTGCGCGAGCTTGTGCAGCGTCACGCCGCCGCGCGTGAGCGAGCGCTCCATCGCCGCCTCGATCGGATAGTAGCTGCGCCCCTGCGGCAGAAGCGAGCTGTGAATGTTGATGCCGCGGAACGCGGGAAGGCCCTTCGGCAGTGTCAGGATGCGGTTGTATTCGGCGATGAAAAAAAGCTCGCAGCCCTGCTCGGTAAAATATCGGCTGATCTCCTCTGGAGAGATGGACCCGTAGAGGACAGGGATACCCAGCTCCCGCGCGCGCTGTACGATGGCGTATTCCGTAAAGTAGTCCTCGTCGTTGTGATAGGTATACAGCGCCAGGACCTGATGCTCCCGCAGGAAATATTCAAAGCAGGAGAGAAACACATCGCTCCCGAAGTATACGAGCTTCATTGATTGCACCTTCTCAAATTTTGATGATCAGCGTATTGTAGCCCTGATAGCGGCGGTAGAAAAACGACTTCGCCCGCTTCTTGATGACCAGCACGCCCATGCTGTCCATGTCGAACGCCTCGCTTTGGCTGGCGCGGTGCGTGTCCATGTCGAAGGGGTTAAAGGTGGTGGCGTCGTCCCGCAGGTGCAGCTCCAGCTCGCCGTCCTCGGTCATGATGGCGGTCAGCTGGATGTAGCCGTCTGTCCTGCCGTGAAAGCCGTGCTTCAAAATGGCCATGCCGAGCTCCTCCACGGTCATGGCGGAGAGCATCTGCTGCTTCGCGTCCGCGTCCCAGCTTTCACAGAAGGCCTCCAACTCGCGGCAGACATCCATCACGTCCGTCATGTTGCTGAGGATCGTGCGCTGGAAGATACGCTCTGCCGGCAGCTCCGTTTTCCGGTAACGCCCGCCGATGCCAAGCAGCAGGAACAGCGCAAGGGAGGCTGCCTCCGTCAGCGGAAAGAGCAGCCAGAAGCGCTCCAGACCGAGCCCGTAACACACAAAGGTCAGCGGGATGAGCAGCACGGCGCCCCGGAGCGTTTCGAGCAGGAACGACGGCTTTTCGTTTTCACACGCCTGATAGAAGCTGCAAAGCAGAATGTTGATGCCGGCAAAGAGCGCCGCCGCGCCGTAAAGCCGCAACGCCGTGAACGCCAGCGCCTCCGCCTGCGAACCGGCGATACCGAAGAGCAGGCACACCCCCCGCGGCCACAGTTCCACAAGGGCGATGAGCGCGCCGCCCACGGCGAGTCCCGCGGTGAAGCCAAGACGCAGGGCGGTTTTCTTGCCCCGCCGGTTGTGCTCGCCCTGATAGGTGGACAAAATCGGCTGCATGGCGCGCCCGGTCCCCTCGAAGAGGTAGAGGATGAGGTAGGAGGTATTCTGAAGGATGTCGAAAACGGCAACCGCCGTCTCTCCGCCGAGGCGGAGCAGGAGGTTATTGCATACGAGGAAGAAAAGCATTTGGTAGAGGTACTGCACCGAGGTCGCCATTCCCGCGCGCAGCGCGGAAAGTGTGGGCGCGCACCAGCCCCTTTGGGGCGGTGCGAAGCGCAGCGTGTGCTTTTCCCCGAAGAAGCCCGGCAGATAGATGCAGACGGTGATGATCTGCCCCAGCGCCGTAGAAAGCGCCGCGCCGCGCGTCCCCATGTCCAGCACCAGCACAAGAAGCAGGTTGAGCAGAATGTCGCAGACATTGCCCGTCACCGAGCCGAAGCCCGCCCGACGCTGGCTGCCGTCGTTGCGCAGATAGTAATTGAGCACATTGGAGAGGTAGAACAGCGGCGTGGCGGCGACCAGGATCTGCAAATAGTCCCGCGTGGCGGCATACAGGGCGCCGTCCGTCGGCCTTGTGCCCAGCAGCGCCAGCAGCGGTTCCATGAACACGCTGCCCAGCACGGCGGTCATGACGCTGAACAGCAGCGACAGGGCGAATACGCCGCGAAAGCTGTCCGCCGCCTCCTGTGTTTTCCCCTGCCCCAGCAGGCGGGAGTAGCGGACCGAGCCGCCCAGCCCAAGCCCGTGGGCAAACATACAGTTGATCATGTAGACCGGCAGGATCAGACCGATCGCGGCAAGCCCCACCGCCCCCAGCTTCTGCCCAACCACCACGGCGTCCGCCATGTCGCTCAGCGCCCAGCCGAGAGAGGAGAGCATCGCCGGCAGCCACAGGCTGCGGAAGATGCGCCCTGTGAAATTGTCCTTTGTACGAGGCATGGCCGCTCGCTCCTTATGCGTTCTGTACTGACAGGGCCTTAAACGATCGTCAGAATATCGGAAAAGCCGGTCACCTCAAAAATCTCCATTACCGCCTCGTCAACGTGGAAGAGCACCATCTTGCCCTGCCGGTTCATGACCTTTTGGGCAGACAGCAGCACGCGAAGCCCCGCCGAGGAAATATACTCGACCCCGGAAAAATCCAGCAGCAGCTCGGTGACGCCGCCGATCTCCCGCTTCAGCTCCGCCTCCAGCTGCGGTGCGGTGGTGGTGTCGATGCGGCCGACGATGGAAAGCTCCAGCGTGGAGCTGTTTTTATTCGCTTTGATCTCCATAATTATGTATCTCCTTGATTGAATTTCATGCGCAGAAGGCTGTTTCTCGCTTGACTATACCATAAAATCGAAGGTTCTACAACGCTTTTGCGAGCGATTTATACAGGTTTTTCGTTAACGACGATGTAAATAGTATGCTAATATCTTTTTGAAGATATTTTACGGCCGCGTCAAGAGCGTTTCAAGAGCGATGCCTCAATAACATATATATACGAATAAAAGCGAAAAAAGGAAAAAGAAAATATTTTTGCATTGCGATCAGACTGTATATTAAGATGAATAGGGGGAATAGAGTTATGAGCGATTCGGTCTTTCGTCAAAAGAGTATGGACAAGATCACCTCTCCCGAGCAGATGAACGATTATATCCGCGTTTCCAACCCGAGCGTATGGATGGTCCTCGCGGCGGTCATCGTGCTCCTGCTCGGCGTTTGCGTGTGGGGCGCGTTCGGACATCTTGATACCGTCGTGCAAACAGGCGGCAGCTGCGAGGGCGGGCGTCTGACCGCCTATCTGAGCGAGGAGGCTTTCGCCAAATTAAAGGGCGAGGTTATTCTCTCGGTCAATGGGACGGAGTATTCTGTATCCTCCGATCTTTCCGCTGCCCCCGTGCAGCTCGGCGCGGATACCGATCCCTACCTTCTCCATCTCCTCGATCTCTCTGCGGGAGACTGGGCGCACGCTCTATCGGCCGATGCCCCCGGCCTCGGGGACGGAGTATGCTCCGTGTCCGTGATCGTCGAGCGTGTCAGGCCCCTTGAATTTGTACTTAACTGAGGTGGGCGGAGATGAAAGCAGCGCAGAAGATAAAGGCTCCCATCGCGAAGGGCGTCGCCAAGGTGCCTGTTGTGATGCAGATGGAGGCGCTGGAGTGCGGCGCGGCAAGCCTTGCGATGGTCCTTGCCTACTACGGCAAGTGGGTACCGCTCGAGCAGGTGCGTCTGGACTGCGGCGTTTCTCGGGACGGGTCAAACGCCCGGAATATTCTCCGCGCCACGCGCAGCTACGGGCTCACCGCAAAGGGCTATCGGTATGAGCCGGAGGGGCTCGTCGAGAACGGGGAATACCCCTGCATCATCCACTGGAACTTCAACCACTTTGTTGCGCTCAACGGCTTTCGCGGCAACAAGGCGGTGCTCAACGATCCCGCGAAGGGGACCTACACCGTGCCGATGAGCACCTTTGACGAGTCCTTCACCGGGATCTGTCTGTTCTTTGAGCCTTCCGAGACCTTTGTTCCGGGGGGCAAGCCGCAGTCCATGCTGCAATACGCGAAAAAACGGCTGGCCGGCGCGGGGAGCGCGATCGCCTTTGTGACACTGACCGCAGTGATTTCCTCGCTTCTCGGCATCGTGACGCCGGCATTCTCCCGCATTTTCCTTGATCGGCTGCTCACGGGCGAGAACCCTGAGTGGCTCACGCCCTTCACCCTTACGCTGGCGGGCATCAGCATAGTGCAGTTCGTTGTTGCGTGGATCCAGGCGGTCTACTCGCTGCGGATCAACGGAAAGCTCGCGATGATGGGAAACACCACCTTCATGTGGAAGGTCCTGCATATGCCCATGGAGTTTTTCTCTCAGCGCATGGCGGGAGATATCCAGGGCAGGCAGAGCACGAACGCGATGATCGCCCAGCAGCTCGTCGGCACGCTCGCGCCGCTTGCGCTCAACGCGGCTAGTTTTGGATAGAGTAGAGAGATAAAATCAAAAGTAGGCACGGCACAGAGTTATTTTTCTGTATCTTTCCGC
>NZ_JAFBIQ010000029.1 GCF_021531315.1 Oscillibacter valericigenes
CGTCGGGGGTATCGGGCGGGTCGGGGGTGGGTTCCTTCTGACCGCAGGCTACGAGCGCGAGGACCATAGCCAGGGAGAGAAGCAGAGCAAAAAACTTCTTCATGGTACAAACCTTCCTTACAAAATTTTGAAATCGCGCCAAGGGCATGACTTCGAGCGTATTATAGCAGGGATTTTTCAAAAGGGCAAGCCATATTTGCCAAAAAGTGTGAATTTTCAGCAAATCTTTTCTGTGCAAGTGCGACAATTATACCGTTTTTCGCCAAACACGCAAAAAGAGAAAGGCCGCGCACGCGGCCCTTCTCTGCGTCAATATTCAAAGATGCTGCCGCCGACGAACTCGCGCACGATGGAGTCGCGCGGGACATAATCGGTCTTGAGCGGCGGGACGGAGTTGACGACCTCAAAGAGGTCCGTCAGCCCGTGCTCGGCGATAAAGGTGTCGTCGAGCTGGGTGTAAAATTCGGGGATCTCTTTGAGATAGCGCGCGAGGATGCAGGGCTCATAGTCGTGAAAGGTGTCGATGTGGATACCGGCGTTGGGCTTATTCGGCATGATGTAGTTGCGCTCGCCCGCGTCCACGCTCTCGGCGCGCTCAACGGTATCGCGCAGGGAGTGTCCGCGGCCCTGATAGTCGCGGATCATGCGCCGCGCCACGCGCAGCTGCTCGGGCCGGACGATCTTGTCGTGCGCGGTGATGATTCGGGTGCGGGGCGCGACATACACACCGGTGGCGATGTCGCGCACGCGGTCGAAAATGAGCGGGTTGAGCATGTGGATGCCCTCGGCGATGATCACAGCGTCCTTGTCGCCCTGCATCGTCACCCAGCCGCCGGTGGCGCCGCTCTTGAAGTCGTAGACCGGCAGCTCGACCTCCTCGCCGTCAGACAGGCGCTGGATGCATTCGATCAGCAGGTCGCGGTTCACACACAGCGGCGACTCCCAGTCCGACGCCTCCGGCGGGCGCTCGTCGAGCGGCAGGAAGAAGTTATCCATGCTCAGAAGGCACACCTTCACACCCAAATTTTCAAGATAGACCTTCAGACGCATCGCCGTCGTCGTCTTGCCGCTGCCGCTCGGGCCGGTCAGGCAAATGAGCGGCTTTTTGGCCTTGTTCATCAAAATCGTCGCGGCGGCGGCGCTGATCTTGTCGTGAAAGACCTCCTCGCAGCGCAGCACAAAGCGTGTGTCGTCGCGCATGGCCTCGGTGATGTTTTCAATGTCAATAACTCGCATGAGGGAAAATTCGCTCCTTTTACTTGTTCTCCATCTTGACCGCGACCTCCAGCGCGATCTTCATCATGTTGGTGAAGGTCGTCTGACGGTCATCGGCGGAAAGCTCCTCACCGGTGACAAGGTTATCGGAGATGGAGCAGATGGCAAGCGCGCGCTTGCCGGCGTAGGCGGCGGTGCAGTAGAGACCGGCAGCCTCCATCTCGACCGCGAGAATGCCCATCTTGCCGAAGCGGGCGTTGCGGCCCGCCGCGTCATAGAAGGTGTCGGAGGAATAGAGGTTGCCGACGGGCATCTTCACGCCCAGCTCGTTCGCGCTCTCGACTGCGGCGGCGAGCAGGTCATAATTGCAGATGGGAGCGTAGGTGGCGCCCAGCTCATACTGGTCGGCAAAGCTGGAGTTGGTGCAGGCGCCCATGCCGGCGCACACGCTGCCGAGCTCCATGTCCGCGCGCATCGCGCCCGCGGAGCCGACGCGGATGATGTTCTCCACGCCGTAGTGGGTGTAGAGCTCGTTGGAGTAGATGGCGATGGACGGGATGCCCATGCCGCTCGCCATCACGCTCACGCGCACATCCTTGTAGGTGCCGGTGTAGCCCTGCACGCCGCGGACATTGTTGACGAGCTGCGGGTTTTCCAAAAAGGTCTCTGCGATGAACTTTGCGCGCAGGGGGTCGCCGGGCATGAGGACGGTTTTGGCGAAATCGCCGGGCTTTGCGTTGTTGTGGGGTGTTGACATATTATTCTCCTTTCTCCATGGCCTTTGCGGCCTTAACGATGCGGGAGGTGCCGAGGCGGTCGGCGCCGAGGGCAAGGAAGTCCTCCGCGTCCTGCAAATTGGCGATGCCGCCGGCGGCCTTGATCTTCTTGCCGTTGGTCATGTGCGCGGCCATGAGGGCGACATCCTCTCGCGTTGCGCCGCCCCCGCCGAATCCGGTGGAGGTCTTGATGTAGTCGGCGTGGGAATTGGAAACGACCTCGCAGAGCTTGATCTTTTCCTCGTCGGTGAGCATACAGGTCTCGATGATGACCTTTAGAATATTGCCGTGGCAGGAGATCTTCACGGAGTTGATCTCCTGCAATATCTTGTCGTACTGCCCCTCCTTCACCCAGCCGAGGTTGATGACCATGTCGATCTCGGTCGCGCCGTCGGCGATGGCGGACTCGGCCTCCATGCACTTGATGCCGCTGGGGACATAGCCGTTCGGGAAGCCGATGACCGTGCAGACGGGCAGCTGGCCGAAGCCGTAATGCTGCTGCTCGGCGATGTAGTGCGCGGCGTGGGCCACATAGGTCTGCGGGATGCAGACGCTCGCGCAGCCGTATTTCATGCCGTCGTCGCAGACCTCCCTGATCTCCTCCCATGTGGCGGTGGGGGCAAGCAGCGTGTGGTCGACATGGCGCAGAATTTCTTTCACATCCATCGTATATGGTATCCTTTCCAAGAAAAATGATGTAAAGGCTGATTTTCTCCTGTTTATTCAGTGTAGCACGCCGAGCGGGAAAAAGCAAGCGCGGCTATACGGACAAAATCCCGCTTTCGTCATGCAAAAAAGCGTCTGCCACGATTTTCGCGGCAGACGCTTCTATCTTTATAGCTTAATGCCCTTTCCGGCTTCTCAGCACTTCTCGAACACAGTGGCAACGCCCATGCCGCCGCCGATGCAGAGGGTAGCAAGCCCCTTCTTGGCATCTTCGCGCTTGAGCATCTCGTGGAGCAGGGTGACGATGATGCGCGCGCCGGAGCAGCCGACGGGGTGGCCGATGGCGATCGCGCCGCCGTTGACGTTGACCTTGCTCATGTCGAAGTGCAGCTCACGCGCAACGGCGATGGACTGCGCGGCAAAGGCCTCGTTGGCCTCGACGAGGTCGATGTCCTCAATGGTCACGCCGGCCTTCTCCATAGCCTGACGGGAGGCGGGAACGGGACCGACGCCCATGATCTTGGGGTCGACGCCGCCCTGACCCCAGCCGATGAGCTTCGCCATGGGCTTGAGGTTATACTTCTTGACCGCCTCGCCGCTGGCGAGAACGATGGCGGCAGCGCCGTCGTTGATGCCGGAGGCCTGACCGGCGGTCACGCGCTGAACATGCTTGCGGGCATCCGCCTCGTGGATCTCGGTGGGCTCGAAGGTGTGGACGATCTGATCCTCAACGCCCTCGGGGCCGACAGGGAAAGCGCCCTTGAGCTTGGCCAGCCCCTCCATCGAGGCACCGGCGCGGGGGAACTCGTCGCGCTTGAACTCGACGATCTCCTTCTTGACCTTGACGGGAACGGGAACGATCTCGGCATCGAACTTGCCGGCGGCCTGCGCGGCCTCGGTCTTCTGCTGAGAGGCAACGCCGAAGGCGTCAAGCTCCTCGCGGGTAATGCCCCAAACGTCACAGATGTTCTCGGCGGTGGTGCCCATGTGATAGTTATTGAAGGCATCCCACAGGCCGTCCTTGATCATGGTGTCGACCAGCTTCTTGTCGCCCATGCGGGCGCCCCAGCGCGCGTCGGTGGAGGCGTAGGGAGCGGCGCTCATGTTCTCGGTACCACCGCAGACGATGATGTCAGCGTCGCCGGCGAGAATGGCGCGGCCTGCCTCGATGACGCTCTTCATGCCGGAGCCGCAGACCATGCCGACGGTGTAGGCGGGAACGGAATAGGGGATACCCGCGCCCACGCCGACCTGACGGGCGACATTCTGGCCGAGGCCGGAGGTCAGGATGCAGCCGAACATCAGCTCATCGACATTCTCGGGAGCAACATTCGCGCGCTTGAGCGCCTCCTTGACAACGATGGAGCCGAGCTCGGCGGCGGGGGTGTTCTTCAGGGAACCGCCGAAGGAACCAACAGCGGTACGGCAGCAATTCACAACATAGAGTTCTTTCATGGGGGGATTCTCCTTCTTTACATAAATTTTTTAGAGTATGCAGGGGATTTTGATTTCAGCTTTGATTATACAACAGACTCGCATGAAAAATCAACTGCAAAATTTCATTTTTATCGGCAAAAATTGACGGTTTTCCTGCATTTCGTTAAATAATTAACAGTTTTGCAGCATTTCCTGCGTCGTTCTCAGTTTTGTACCGCTTCCTGCGCAGGGTCTGTCACATCGATCCCGTTTTCGGCCGGAGCGTTCTCTGCCGCGGCTTCCTCGTCGGCTCTCATCCTCGCCGAGAAAGCGTCGTAGACGCCGGCGATGTCCATCTTCTCCACACGCGGGTCCATCTCGACCACCGCGTTCTCGATGCGCCGACTGACCAGCTCGTCGAAATAGCTTCCGCGCATCGCCTCGATGGCCTTCTCCTCGTTGAGCGGCTTACGCAGGATGATGTGGTAGCCATAGTAGCTCTTCACGATCTCGCTGACCTCGCCCTCGCCGAGCGCGGCGGCGGTACTCTCAAACTCCTCGACCATCTGTCCCGAGCCGAAGGTATAGCCCTCGGGGTTGAGCGCGCGGCCGGAGTCCTCGCTGTACTCATCGGCAAGCTCGGTGAAGTATCCGACTAGATCATCACCGGTGTAGGCGTCGAGCTTTGCCTTGAGCTCCTCGGCCAGTGCCTTCTTCTCCGCCTTTATCTCATCGTCCAGTTCTTCATGGCTGCTCATGTCGCGCGTGAGCAGCAGGATATGGTCGGCGGTCATCCAGCCCTGCTCGGCCGCAAAGGCGACCAGCTGCGCGTCAGTGGCGTAGAGACTGCTGCCCTCGGCGGCAGCCAACTCCGCGAGCGCATCGTAGAGGTAGTCCGAGCGGCACATCCGGTCATAGCTCTCCTCGCGCAATCCGAGCTTGTCCAGCTCGGCCTGAAAAGCCTCTTCGCCGCCGAAATTGTCCACGGTCTGCTTACGCTGCGTCTTCAGGCGGCTGAGCGCGTCCTCGTCGAGAATGACATTGTTCTCCTGCGCCAGCTTCTCGATG
Organism: Oscillibacter valericigenes; assembly: GCF_021531315.1. Taxonomy (GTDB): domain Bacteria; phylum Bacillota; class Clostridia; order Oscillospirales; family Oscillospiraceae; genus Hominicoprocola. Next base: position 5,142 of record NZ_JAFBIQ010000029.1, read on the forward strand.
ACGGCAAAGCTCTTGGCGTTGCTCAGCGCGCCCTCTTTCACTGCGTCGAGCATCGTCATGCCGTCCTCGATCTCCATGGACCAGTCAAAGCCCATGCCGTATGCATTCATATAGCTTTCCAGATAGGAGGCAGCGTAGCAGAGGTTGTAAAAATACAGGTCCATCGGCACCTCGACACCGTCCACGGCCATGGCGGCGGCGTCCGGCGCGATGCCGGTCAGTTCGTAGCACACGCCCTCCTTGACCGTGCCCTCATCAGGCGTCTTCTTGCCCCCGCAGGCGGTCAGCATACAAAGCAGCGCCAGCGAAAGCGCCGCGGCCAAAATTCGTTTCATTTTTTGCCCTCGCTATTTCATCCGATTTTCGTTTCGCCGTATGGCTATATGATATATAACACATCCCGTAGAGTTTGCACAGCTTTTTTGTTGTCAGGGCCGCATTTTGGCATTGTCCACAAGCTTTCTGCGCACTGTTTCAGGCGGATTTGGCGGCTTTGTCAGGGGCCGAAGGGCGGCAGCCGGAAGAAATACCAAAAAAACTGAAAAAAATCAGAAATTTATGGTTGTATTGGCAGAGAGTTTATTATATAATCGTGCCGTTGAAGTGACTTCCCGCAAGGGAATTCCGATTTGGAAGGAGACATGACCCCTATGAGTGCAAAAGACATTCGTAACATCGTGCTGCTCGGCCACGGCGGCAGCGGCAAGACCACCCTCGCTGAGAGTATGCTCTTTATGACCGGCGGCACCGACCGTTTCGGCAAGGTCACCGACGGCAACACCACCTGTGACTACGACGCGGAGGAGATCAAGAGAAACATCTCCATCTCCCTCGCCATCGCCCCTGTGAAGTACAAGAATGTGAAGATCAATGTGCTCGACGCCCCCGGCAACTTTGACTTTGCCGGCGAGGCCCTCTCCGGCATCCGCGCCGCCGAGTGCGCCGTGCTGGTGTGCGGCGCGAAGGACGGCCTGAGCGTCGGCGCCGAGCGCTGCTGGAAGATGCTCGGCAGCAAGCCTCGCATGATCTTCGTCAACCGCACCGACGAGGAAAACATCGACTACAACGCCTGCGTCGAGGCGCTCAAGGGCAAGTTCGGCACCGCCGTCGCGCCCATCGTCGCGCCCATCATCGGCGCCGACAAGAAGGTCAGCGGCATCGTCGACCTGCTGCACAACAAGGCCTACGAGGTCAAGGGCGGCAAGGCCGTCGAGTGCGCCATCCCCGCCGATGTCGCCGATGAGGCCGAGGCCCTGCGCGCCGAGCTGATGGAAGCCGCCGCCGGTGCCGACGAGGAGCTGATGGAGAAGTTCTTCGAAACCATGGAGCTCTCCGCCGAGGAGATCGCCCGCGGTCTGAAGCTCGGCGTGCGCGACGGCAGCGTCGCCCCCCTGCTCTGTGGCAGCGCCATCTCGGGTCTCGGCGTTGATATGCTTATGCAGACCGTGCTCGATCTTGTTCCCGTCGCCACCGACATGCCCGCGGAGAGCGCGCAGGACGACGACGGCAACGCCGTCGAGGTTCCCTATGACGAAAACGGTGCCACCGCCGCCATCGTCTTCAAGACCGTTTCCGACCAGTACGGCAAGTTCTCGCTCGTCAAGGTCGTGCGCGGCAAGATCACCGGCGACATGGCGCTCTATGACACCGCCACCGGCAACAACGAAAAGCTCGGCCGCCTCTACACCCTCAAGGGCAAGAAGAACGAGGAGGTCAAGGAGATCTGCTGCGGCGACATCGGTGCCATCGCCAAGATGGACCGCGTGAAGACCGGCGACACCCTCTGCGACCCCAAGGCCATCGTCAAGCTCGCCGGTATGCCCTACGCCGAGCCCTGCTACTCCCGTGCCATCGCGCCCAAGACGCGCGGCCAGGAGGAAAAGCTCGGCACCGGTCTCAACCGCCTCAATGAAGAGGACCCGACCTTTACCGTTATCAACAATGCCGAGACCCATCAGATGGTCGTTTCCGGTGCGGGCGACATTCAGATCGATGTGCTTGTGAGCAAGCTCAAGTCCCGCTTCGGCGTGGACGCCGAGCTGGATACCCCGCGCGTACCCTATCGCGAGAAGATCCGCAAGACTGTGCAAAAGCAGGGCCGCCACAAGAAGCAGACCGGCGGCAGCGGTCAGTTCGGCGATGTCTGGGTCCGCTTTGAGCCCAACGAGGAGAGCGAGGAAATGGTCTTTGCCGAGGAGGTCTTCGGTGGCTCCGTTCCCAAGAACTTCTTCCCCGCGGTCGAAAAGGGCCTGCGCGAGGCCTGCGTCCACGGCCCGCTCGCCGGCTACCCGGTCGTCAACCTCAAGGCTGTGCTCTACGACGGCTCCTACCACCCGGTCGACTCCTCCGAAATCGCGTTCAAGACCGCCGCAAACCTTGCCTACAAGGCCGCGATGCCCGAGGCGTCTCCTGTTCTGCTCGAGCCCGTCTGCGAGCTGAAGGTCACCGTGCCCGATCAGTACATGGGCGATATCCTCGGCGACCTCAACAAGCGCCGCGGCCGCGTGATGGGCATGAACCCCACTGGCGATGGTGAGCAGGTCATCGAGGCCGAGTGCCCCGAGGCCGAGCTGATGAGCTACGCCATCGACCTGCGCTCCATGACGCAGTCCCGCGGCTCCTTCACCATGCACTTCGTGCGCTACGAGCAGTGCTCCGCCGAGGCGCAGGAGAAGGCTGTCGCCGCTGCGAAGGCCATGCAGGAAGCGGAATAACCTCTACAAAAGCAAAAAGAAAAGCTGTCGGTCGACAGCTTTTCTTTTTGCTTATTTACACAGATACGAGAACCAGCCCTCGCTCTCGCGCGCCTCCATGATTGCCCACCCCGCGGCGCGGAGCGCGTCCGCGACCTCGACCGCGCGGTCGTCGATGATGCCGGAGCAGAGGAACAGTCCCTCCTTTTTCAGCAGCGGCCGCACCTGCGGCGCAAGACCGATGATAACATCCGCCACAATGTTGGCGACCACGAGATCGTAGTCTCCGCCGAATTCCCGCGCGAGCTTTTTGTCGCTGAGCACATCGCCCGCGCGGACGGTATAGTGCTCCCGCCCAATGCCGTTGAGCGCGGCGTTTTCATAGGCAACGCCCACGCACTTGTCGTCAATATCACAGGCGAAGGCATCCCTTGCGCCGAGCAGCAGCGCCGCGATGGAGAGAATGCCGCTGCCGCAGCCGAGATCAAGCACCTTTTCGCCGCCGTGGATATGCTGCTCAAGTGCCTGAAGGCACAGGCGCGTCGTCGCATGGCTGCCCGTGCCGAAGGTTAGGCCGGGGTTCAAAATGAGCTTTACACGCTCTGTCGGCTTCGCTGTCTCCCACTCCGGCACCACCAGCAGGCGCTTGCCGATCTCCATCGGCTTATAGAACTGCTTCCAGTTGTTCTCCCAGTCGGCGTCCTCGACATTTTCCATCGTGAGAAACAGCGGCGCGTACTCCGGGTGCTGCTGTTTGAGTGCCGAGAGCGCGATGCGCACCTGCGCGAGCGTGGCAAAACCGCTCTCGTTCTCCTCCAAATAGAAAGTCACGCGGCATTTGCCGTGCATTTCTCTCAGCAGCTCGTCGTCTACATAGTCCCAGTATTGGCGGTTATTTTCCAGGAAATCCTTGAAATCCGCCTCATCGTCGATGACGAGACCCTCAACGCCCTGCCCGCGCAGCAGCTCGCTGACCGGCTCGAGACCGGCGGGGGCGGTGTCGATGTGCAGTTCCAGCCACTTCATCGCTGCGTCCCCACAAAGAACAGGCCAAGCGTACCGCAGCCGGTGTGAGAGCCGATAACAGGGCCGATGAAGTCCGTGCGCACATCGGTCACGCCGAAGCGCTCCTTCAAAAGGCCCTCGACGAATTCCACCGAATCGGGGCAGTTGGCGTGGCAGATGAACATGGGCTGGTTTTTCTCCGGCTCAATGCCGAGCTCGGCGACCTTATCGACCAGCGCCGTCAGCGCGGCTTTGGTGCCGCGTGCCTTGCTCATGGGAATGAGCCGTCCCTCACTGTCGGTGTGCAGGACGGGCTTGATGCCCAGCACCGTGCCGACAAAGGCCGCCGTTGCGCTCACGCGGCCGCCGCGCTTGAGCTGGTTGAGATCATCCACGATGAACCAGTGACACTGGCTTTGAATGATGCCGCGCACATACGCCGCCAGCGTTTCGATGTCGGGATCGTTTTTTCGGCGTTCCTGCACGGCGCGGTAGAGAAGCATCCCCTGCCCACGCGAGGCGGAGAGAGAGTCGATGACGATGATCTTCGCATCGGGATACTCGCCGCGAAGGTCCTCTGCCGCAATGCAGGCGGACTGATAGGTGGTGGATAGAGCGCTGGAAAAGCAGATGCAGAGAATGTCCCTGCCCGCGTCCAGCTCCCTGCGCATCGCCTCGTCGAACTGGCCAACATTGACGGCGGCAGTGGAGCATTCCGCGCCTGCGGCGACCCGCGCAAAAAAGTCCTCGGGGGACATATCGGCGTGGTCGGGCGTATTGAGATAGGTCTCGCCATCGATCGTATAGGAGAGCGGCAGAACGGTCAGCCCGAGCTCGGCGACCTCCTGCCCGCTCAGATCGCAGCAGCTGTCGGTCATTAAGATGTAGTCACGCATCATGATATTCCTTTCCGGGCCGTCCGTGTCCGGAGGCTCCTGCGGAGATAAAAGTGGTGTCCGGCTTCCATAGAACGGGAGTATTGTAGCAGAATGTTAAAATAATATCAAGATTTTTCTGCGCGCGCCGCAGCTCACTTGCCGACGCAGAAACGCTCAAAAATGCGCGCGACCATGTCCTCGCGCGCGGTGCGGCCGCTCAGCTCGCCGAGCGCGGCAAGCGCTCCCTCGGCCTCAGTGAGCACCACATCGGGCGACATGCCTGCGCCGAGCGCTCCCTTTGCCGCGCGGACAGCGTCCAGCGCGCGCCCTACCGCCTCGGCCTGCCTTGCGTTCGTGAGCAGCGTGCCGTCGGCGGGAACGCCTGTGGGGAAGCAGTCGCGGATCGCGTCGATCAGCACATTCAGCCCGTCGGGCGTTACGGAATTAAAGGAGACCAGGTGCTCCGGCGCAGGTGCTCCGTCCGGCAGCCTCCAGACAGCGGTTTTCACGGCAGGGTTCAGATCGTCCTTGCTGATGGCCAAGAACCAATGCGGCGCTTTGGCTGCAAGCGTGAGAATATCCGGCTCCACAACGAGCGGCGTCTGACTGCCGTCCGCCACAACGATCACCAGTTCGGCGTCCTCGACGGCGCGGCGCGAGCGCTCCACGCCGAGCTTTTCCACGGCGTCGTCCGTTTCGCGGATGCCCGCCGTATCGATGAGGCGCAGCAGCACGCCGCCGACCACAGCCTTTTCCTCCACCGTGTCGCGCGTCGTGCCTGGGATGTCCGTGACGATGGCGCGGTCATAGCCGACGAGCGCGTTCAGAAGAGAGCTTTTGCCCGCGTTCGGCGCGCCGACGATGGCAGTCGCCACGCCGCGCTTCAGCACGCGCCCGCGCTCAAAGGTGCCGAGCAGCGCGGCGAGCGTCCGCTCGCTTTCTGCGAGCGTCTGCTCGATCTGCGCGAGGCTTGCGTCCTCGATGTCCTCGTCGGGGTAGTCCACCACGGCGTAAAAGCGGCCGGTGAGGTCAAGCAGCGCGTCGTAGACCTGCTCGATCGGGCGGCGCAGCGCGCCGTCCACCTGTGCGGCGGCGTTCCGTGCCGCCTCCGCAGTCTCGGCGTCAATGAGGTCGATGACCGCCTCGGCCTCGGTGAGGTCCATTTTTCCGTTCAGAAAGGCGCGTTGGGTGAATTCTCCCGCGCGCGCCTGCCGCACGCCTGCGGCAAAGGCGGCGCGCAGCACCTCCTGCAAAACGACAGGCGAGCCGTGACAGTGCAGCTCCGCGCTCTCTTCGCCCGTGTAGCTGTGCGCGGCGGAGAATGTGACCGCCAGCGCGTGGTCGAGCGTACGCCCCTCGGCATCGCGCACCGTGCCGTAGGCCATACAGCGCGGCGGCAGGTCGGAAACGGCGCGGCCGCTCGTCGGTGCAAACAGCGCGCCCAGCACGCGCCGCGTATCCGCGCCGCTGATGCGCACAATGCCGACCGCGGCAGCTCCCTGCGCGGTGGCGATGGCGGCGATGGTGTCCGGCATGGCAATGCCCTCCTTGATGACAGCCTGATTTTTTCTGCATGATACCACGGATCGGAGCATTTGAAAAGAGGGACGCGGCGCAGCCGTGTCCCTCTTCCGTTTGACTTTTCAGCGCCGCGTTACTGCTGGGCCTTGGCGGCTTCGGCCTGCTGGGCCTCGATCTCAAGGAGTGCGTCCTTGCGGGAGAGGTTCCAGCGGCCCTTCTCGTCGATCTCCATGAACTTGACCCAGATCATGTCGCCGACGGTGACCACATCCTCGACCTTCTCCACGCGCTTCTTATCAAGCTTGGAGATGTGGACAAGCCCGTCCTTGCCCGGTGCGATCTCCACGAAGACGCCGAACTGCATCAGACGCACGACGCGGCCGTAGTAGAGCTTGCCGACCTCGGGCACGAACACGATGTCGTCGATGCACTTCTTCGCGGCGTCGCAGGCAGCGGCGTCGGGAGAGGCAATGTGGATGGTGCCGTCGTCGTCGATGTCGATCTTCGCACCGGTGTCGGCGACGATCTTCTGAATAACGCTGCCGCCCTTGCCGATGACCTCGCGGATGCGGTCGGGATCGATGTGCATGGTGATCATCTTGGGCGCGTAGGGGCTGACCTCGGAGCGCGGCTCGGCGATGCAGGGCAGCATGATCTGGTCGAGGATCTGCACGCGGGCATCGTAGGTGATCTCCAGCGCGTTCTTGATGATCGCCATGGTGAGGCCGTCGTTCTTGAGGTCCATCTGAATGGCGGTGATGCCCTTCTTCGTGCCGGCGACCTTGAAGTCCATCTCACCGTGGAAGTCCTCAACACCTTGAATGTCGATGAAGGTGGTGAAATCATCGCCGTCCTGAATGAGACCACAGGAAATGCCGGCGACGGGTGCCTTGATGGGTACGCCCGCATCCATCAGGGCGAGCGTAGAGCCGCAGATGGAGCCCTGAGAGGTAGAGCCGTTGGAGGACACGACCTCGCTCACCACGCGGATAGCATAGGGGAACTCCTCAACGGGCGGGATGACGGGCAGCAGCGCGCGCTCGGCCAGCGCACCGTGGCCGATCTCGCGGCGGCCGGGACTGCGGGCGGGCTTGGCCTCGCCGACAGAGTAGCCGGGGAAGTTATAATGGTGCATATAGCGCTTCTCGGTCTCTTCCCAGATGGTGTCGAGCTTCTGATTGGCGCTGAGCGTATCGAGGGTGCAAACGGAGAGCACCTGCGTCTGACCGCGGGTGAAGAGGCCCGAGCCGTGGACACGGGGCAGCACGCCGACCTCAGCGTCGAGGGGGCGGATCTCGTTCTTCGCCCGGCCGTCCACGCGGTGGCCCTCAAGCAGCCACGCCTTGACGATCTTCTTCTGGAACTTGTAGGTGAACTCGTCGAGGTACTGGTCCATGTTGGGATATTCCTCGAGATACTTCTCGTGCCAGTGCTCGATCATCTCGTTCCAGCGCGCCTCGCGGACATTCTTATCGTCGGTGTCCATGGCGGCCTTGGCCTCGTCCATGAAGTTCTCGACGATCTTGTCGAACAGCTCCTGGTCGAAGTCGGCGTGGGGATAATCGAACTTGGGCTTGCCGATCTCAGCGACCATGCGGTTGATCAGCTCGATCTGCTTCTGGTTCTCGTTATGGGCAAGCTCGATGGCGCGGTACATCGTGTCGTTATCGACCTCGTTCGCGCCGGCCTCGATCATGACGACCTTCTTGCCGGTGGAAACGACAGTCACATCGAGGTCGGAGACCTTGCGCTGCTCGCTCGTGGGGTTGAGCACCAGCTCGCCGTTCACAAGGCCGACCTTCAGCGCGCCGACGGGACCGTTCCACGGAATGTCGGAGATGGCGAGGGCGGCAGAGGTGCCGATGAGCGCGGCGATCTCGGGCGAGCAGTCGTGATCGACGGCCATGACGGTCGCCATGATGGAAACATCGTTGCGGAAGTCATAGGGGAACAGGGGGCGGATGGGTCGGTCGATGACGCGGCTGGTCAAAACGCCCTTCTCGCCGGGGCGGCCCTCCCGGCGGTTAAAGCTGCCGGGGATGCGGCCGACGGAATACATCTTCTCCTCGAAGTCAACACTCAGAGGGAAGAAGTCGATGCCGTCGCGGGGACGGGCGGAGGCGGTGGCGCAGACCAGCACGCGGGTATCGCCATAGCCGACCATAACGGCGGCGTTGGCAAGCTCGGCGAGCTTGCCGACCTCAAGCGTCAGCGGGCGGCCGGCGAGGTCCATTTCATACTTGTGATAGTTGGGGAACTGGCGATGGGTGATGATGGTTGACATGATCTTACTCCTTTTCAAATTTTGATCGGGAGCCGCTTGTCCAACCCTTTAGCACTTGAGCTCAGCCGCGAGAGATCGCGGACAAGATCAACTGCTAAATGCGGGCTTTGGCTCCCTTTTTGCGGGCTTTTGCGGGAAAAACGGGGGCGCAAGATAGCAAAACACGCGGGGAAAGAAAGCTTCCCCCGCGCATATTGTCTCTTACTTACGGATGCCGAGCTTGGCGATGATGACACGATAGCGCTCGATGTCCTTCTTCATGAGGTAGTCGAGCAGGCTGCGGCGCTTACCGATCATCTTGTACAGGCCGCGGCGGGAGTGGTTGTCGTGCGCGTGGACCTTGAGGTGCTCGGTGAGCTGGTTGATGCGCTCGGTGAGAATGGCGATCTGGACCTCGGGAGATCCGGTATCGCTCTCATGGGTGCGGTTGGCCTCGATAATGGCAGTCTTCTGGTCTTTGAGCATCATGGTTGTGTTTCCACCTTTCAAAAATATTCACCCTGAACTGAGCGGCGGGACAGGTGACGATCCGCGTCCTAAGTTCGGGTATGCTCTTTGCGCGCCTTCACGCGCTTTGGTATCATACCACGCTTTGCGCTCATTGTAAAGCAAAACTTGCGAAAATATTCCCCGTTTCCGCTCCTTTTTTCCTGTCGGACGGGAAAAGGGGCGGGACTTGCGGTCCCGCCCCCCGAGGGAAACAAGATATGGTATATGGTGTCACTCGATGCGGCCATCCTTGACAGCCGCAAAGTGCTCACGCGTGAGCTTGACGACCACTGGGCTGAGCAGCAGAATGCCGATCAGGTTCGGGATCGCCATGAGGCCGTTGAGGGTGTCGGAGATATCCCACACCAGCTTGAGGTTGGCGACCGAGCCGGCCACGACGACGAGGCAGAAGAGCACCTGATAGGGGCGGATGATCTTGCTGCCGAAGAGGAACTCGGCGCAGCGGGTGCCGTAGAGCGCCCAGCCGAGGATGGTGGAGGTGGCAAAGAGCAGCAGTCCGACAGCAAGGATGACGGAGCCGAGCTTGTCGCCGAAGACGCTGGCAAAGCCCGCGACCGCAGTGGGGACGCCCGCGAGGTCATCGTTGCCGTAGTTGCCCGTGGCGGCGCCGGAGCAGAGGACGACGAGGGAGGTCAGCGTGCAGATAACGATGGTGTCCATGAAGACCTCAAAGATGCCGTAGAGGCCCTGTCGGACGGGGTTCTTTTCCGAGGTGGCGGCGTGCGCGATGGGCGCGGAGCCGAGGCCCGCCTCATTGGAAAAGACGCCGCGGCCGACGCCCTTGGTCATGGCGGTCTTGACAGAGATGCCGACGACACCGCCGACAGCAGCGGTGGGGTTGAAGGCGCCCTGGAAGATGCTGGCGAACACGCCGGGGACCGCGTCGGCGTTGGCAAAGACGACGATCAGCGCGCAGACGATGTAGACGACAGCCATGAAGGGCACGAGCTTTTCCGTGACCTGACCGATGCGCTTGACGCCGCCGATGAGCACGAGCGCTACAAACACGGCGACGGCGACGCCGGTGATGAGGCAGATGATCGTGTTGAAATTCACGGCATCCTCGTGGAAAGCGACAGCAACGGACTGGACGGAGGAGGCGATGGAGTGGACCTGCGAGATGTTGCCGATGCCGAATGCGGCAATGGCGCCGAATGTGGAAAAGACCACAGCAAGCCATCTCCACCTCGGGCCGAGACCGTTTTTGATGTAGTACATCGGGCCGCCGCACCAGTCGCCCTTGCTGTTGCGCTCACGGTATTTGACCGCCAGCGTCACCTCGGAGAACTTGGTGACCATGCCGAAGAGCGCGGAGATCCACATCCAGAACACCGCGCCGGGGCCGCCGAGAATGATCGCGCCGGTGACGCCGGCGATGTTGCCCGTGCCGACCGTAGAGGCCAGCGCCGTGGAAACCGCCTGCAGCGGCGTGATCTCGCCCTCGCCCGCCTCGGTCTTCTTGAAGATCCTGCCGATGGTGTTCTTCCACCAGTAGCCGATCTTGGAGAACTGGATGAAGCCGACGCAGACGCTCAGATAGATGCCTGTGCCGACCAGCAGCGCCAGCATGATGGGGCCCCATACGAAGCCGTTTACCGCGCTGTTGATCTCAATGATAGTTTTCATGCGATTTCCCCTCTCTCAAATTAATGTGATTTAGTATTTTTGAAGATGCTTATGAATTTTTAGCATCTTCAATATACAAGATAACAGATTCCACGCGCAAAAGCAACCGGAAAAAGACACTTTCTCCATTTTTGTTAAAATGCGCGTTTCTCGTTATTAAATTTAGTTTCAAAAAACCACTTGACAGACCGCTGCGCCCATGCTATCCTAACTGTACTAATACGGTTAATACAGTTAGGAGTGTTGTTCTATGCTTTCCTCCAGCGTGTTACCCCTCGGCGTGGGCGCGATCATCGTGGCGCTGCTCACCGCCGTTGTCATTCTGCTCAGCCGATGAGAGAACAGGAGGCGCTGCCATGATTACCTTAAATTACCGCGACGCGCGGCCGATCTACGAGCAGGTGCGCGACGGACTGCGGCGGCTGATCGTTTCCGGCGCGATCGCCGACGGGGAAAAGCTCCCCTCGGTGCGCGCGCTGGCAAGCCAGCTTGCCATCAACCCGAACACCATCCAGCGCGCTTACAGCGAGCTGGAGTCGGAGGGCTACGCTGTGAGCGTGCCGGGCAAGGGCAGCTTTGCCGTGCGCCGCGAGCGCGCGGAGGACGACGCCCGCCGCCTCGCGCTGATCGACACCCTGCGTGAAACGCTGCGTGAGCTGCGTGCGCTCGGCATGAGCTGTGCCGAGCTGGACGCCATCTATCGGGAGGAGGAAGAGAAATGATCGAAATTCGTGACCTTGTCAAGACCTTTGACGGCTTTGCCGCGCTCGACGGCGCGAGCGTGAGCGTGCCGCAGGGCGCGATCTACGGCCTCGTGGGGCCGAACGGCGCGGGCAAATCCACGCTCCTGCGCCACCTGACCGGCGTGTACCGTCAGGACAGCGGCAGCATCGCCGTGGACGGCGAGCAGGTGTGGGAGAATGTGGCGGTCAAGCGCCGCATCGCCTCCATTCCCGACGACTGGTACTACTTTATGCAGTCGAGCATCCGCGACATGATGAAATTTTACCGCGGCTTCTATCCGCAGTTCAACATGGAACGCTATGAAAAGCTGCGCAGCGTCTTTTCGCTCGACGAAAAGCAGCTCATCCGCCGCCTTTCCAAGGGAATGCAGAAGCAGGCGGCGTTCTGGCTCGCCATGTGCTGTATGCCCGACTGCCTCATTCTGGACGAACCTGTGGACGGCCTCGACCCCGTGATGCGCCGTCAGGTGTGGAGCCTCATCATGCAGGATGTCGCCGAGCGCGGCACGACCGTGCTCGTTTCCAGCCACAACCTGCGTGAGCTGGAGGATGTGTGCGACCACGTCGGCATCATGAACAAGGGCAGAGTGCTGCTCGAGCGCAGCCTTTCCGAGCTGCAGGACAACACCGTCAAGCTGCAGATCGTCTTCAAGGGAGACGCCGTGCCGGAGCTGCCCACGGAGCTGAATATGCTCCACGAGAGCCATCTCGGGCGCGTGTTCACCATCATCTTCCGCGGCAGCACGCAGCAGATCACCGAGCGGCTCGCCGCCCTCGACCCCGTGTATATGGAGGCCGTGCCGCTGACGCTGGAGGAAATTTTCATCTATGAGCTGGGAGGTGCAGACTATGCAGTCCGTGACATCGTTCTTTGACCGCGCCCTTTTCCGCAGAGACCTGCAGCGCTTTTGGCCGCTGTGGTTCGGCTACACGCTCCTCTGGCTGCTGATCCTGCCGCTGACGCTGCTCAATCAGCTTGCGCGTGCGAGCTGGATCTCGCATGCGGGCTGGCACATCGCCAAGGAAATATCCCACGATGTGCTCGCCATCGGCGCCTACGGCGGCCTTGCGATGGCGGCGATATTCGGCATCTTCTTTGCCATGGCGATGTTCTCTTACCTCACCGCGCCCCGCGCGACGCAGGGCTTCCACTCCATGCCCGTGCGGCGCGAGACGCTGTATGCGACGAACTACCTCGCAGGGCTTGCGTGCATGGTCTCGTCGATCGTGCTCGCCTTCGCCCTCGCGGGCGTCACCGCCGCGCTCTTCGACGCGCTGGACCTCGCCGCGTTCGGCACGGCCTGCCTTGCCGCCGTGCTCGCCGTGGTGTTCTTCTACTCCTTCGCTGTGCTGTGCATGATGTTCACCGGTCAAATTCTGGCCGCGCCCGTGTTCTACGGCATCCTCAATTTCCTTGCCGTGGGTATGGAATACCTTGTGCGCAATTTTGCCGGCACCTTCCTCTATGGATACAGCGGCTACATGGCGCCCGAGACCTTCACCATCCTCTCACCCATCTGGAGACTGGCGCAGGCGCTTTCCGTGAGAGCGGCCCCCGATGTTGACCTCATCCTCAGCGACGGCACACGGCAGATCGTTTCAAGCGGCGGATATGTGCTCTACGGCATGGAGTGGCTCGGCGTCTACGCCGCCGTCGGCGTCGTGTTTGCCCTGCTCGGACTGCTGGTCTACCGGAAGCGCCCGAGCGAGGTCAGCGGCTCCATCGTCACTGTGGCGTGGGCGCGCCCCGTGTTCAAATACGGCGTGGCGCTGTGCGCCGCCTTCTCCGTCGGCCAACTCGTCTACTACCTTATCTTCGGCATAAACCTCACGAGCGGCGAATACTCGCTCGCAGGCACCATTGCCTGTATGCTCTTTGCGGGGCTGCTCGGCTACTTTGCCGCCGAGATGCTGCTGGAAAAGAGCTTCCGCGTGTGGCGCAAAGGCCGCGTGGGCGCGGTGGTGTTCTCCGCCGTGCTCGTGTGCTTCGGCGTCGGGATGTCGCTCGACCTCACAGGCTTTGAGGGCTATGTGCCCGCCGCGGAGCGGGTCGAGTCCGTTTCCGTGTATCTCTCCTCCACCGGTGACTACTTCCACGGAAAATTCTCCGAGCCGGAGAGCGTGGGCGCGGCGCTCGCGGCACACCGCGCGGTGATCGCCGACAAGGACCGTCAGCTCGCCTACCGTGACCGCGCCACAGAGGAGAGCGGCGATACCGCCCGCATCTATTCCTTCGAGCTGAACTACACACTCACCGACGGGCGCGTCGTGCGCCGCAGCTACAAGGACTGCCACATCACCGCCGCGGAGCTGAGGGAGGCAGGCTCCATCGCGCAGACGGCGACCGCGCTGCTCAACTGCCCCGAGGCCGCGCGCTCGCGCGCGCTCGGTGAGCTGGCGAAGGACGGCTCCTACACCATCACCGGCGGCTACTACAATGCCTTCCGCAACGACGAGGAGGGCGCCTATGCCGGCAACATCGACGGCGAGCTGACCGCCGCGCAGGCAAGCACGCTCGTTTCCGCGCTGCGCCGCGACTATGAGGCGGGCCGCACCGCCAACGCCTCCCTCTTTGAGGATACGCGCTACAACGCCCGCTTCCGCGTGGAGCTGGAGCTGTGGTATATCCCTCGAAGCGATGGGAAAACGGTCGGCACGGCTATGGTCAACGACTACGGCGAGATCACGAAGCCGTCGAGCCCCGCCGCCAGCCGCAGCATCTATGTGATCGTCACGCCGGACATGACCGAAGCGCTCGGAGCGCTCGCGGAGATGGGCGTGGAAATGCCCGCTTTCTGAGATATGCCTGCACGAAAAAAGCGCGGCCGCGCATGGCTCGAGCGGGCGGTCATCGCGCTGCTCGTCCTCTGCATCGGCGCGGAGCTGGTCTACTGGTACCGCCACCGCGCCATTCCCGGCGCGAAGGTGAGCACACCGGACTGGGTGACGCAGGAGCTCCTGCCGCTCAACCCCTACTCCCGCCCCGCGACGCCGCTTGAGACGGTCGACGGCGTAGTGATCCACTATGTCGGCAACCCCGGCACCTCGGCGGCGGCGAACCGCAGCTACTTCGCCAACCTCGCCCTCACGCATGAGGCCTACGCCAGCGCCCACTTCGTCGTGGGGCTGGAGGGCGAGGTGCTCCAATGCGTCCCGCTCACAGAGATCGCCTACTGCTCCTCGCAGGCAAACGACTACACCGTTTCCATCGAGGTTTGCCACGCGGACGAGGCGGGCGAATTCTCCGCAGAGACGATGGCGAGTCTTCTGCGCCTGACCGCGTGGCTGTGCGGGGAATTCGACCTCAGCTCCGCCAATGTCATCCGTCACTACGATGTGACGGGCAAGATCTGCCCGAAATACTATGTCGAGCATCCCGAGGCGTGGGAGGACTTTCTGTCCTCTCTCGACGCCCTGCTCGCGCAGGAGGAAGCTGCGCCGTAACGAAAAGAAAAAGCACGGAGCTATGCTCAATGTCATTAAGTTAAGCTGAAAGCACGGCTGTTGGGGAGCGGGAAGAGAGTTTCCGCTCCTTAACAGTCGC